>NZ_NCTK01000001.1:0-639810 GCF_002251695.1 Ralstonia solanacearum K60 | reverse complement strand
CTGGCGCCAACGAAGGGTTGTGCTCCAAGCGAGTTCACTGTTAGCGTGGACGCCCCAGTGTTTGCAACCTTCGCCTTGAACCACAGCACCATGCCATCCGTCAGAGCCGTGAGTCCTGGCGAATAGTTCACCACGTAGGCATTTGCAGCTCCGCCGTCCGACGCGTAAATCATCGCACCGCTTTGCACTTGGCCCACCGTGGCGCCATGCTGCGACTGCGTACCGTTGCCAATCTGCAGACCGCCGCCGTTGCAGCTTTGCAGAATGAACCCACCGATCGATGCATTCCACAGAACGGTGCAATAGCCGTTCTGGCGAATCTCGCCACCCTGGAGTGCGGTGCTATTGAGCCCGTAAATTGGCTGTGCACCGAGTGAGTTAAGCGTCAGTGTCGACGGACCGGTGTTGTTGGACTTCGCCTTGAAGCGGATAACCATTCCGTCCGTGAGGACAGTAATACCGGGGGACAACGTCACAACACAAGAATTCGCGGCTCCAGTGTCCGCCGCGTAGCTCGATGCCATGCCTTGCACGAGCATCAAGACCGCTGTGGCCAGCATATTGCGGGAGCTGCCGTCGATGACGATACCGAGCACTTCGGGCAGTGCGCAGATTTCTTCTTGGACCTGATTGCACCAGTCCGCCGAGAAGTACGTCGGCCGTACGCCGGCGGCAGGGTTGCCAGCGCCGAAGCCGTACTTGCCAGGACCGAACATGTCGGCGACGGCGTTGCTTGTGGCGATGCGTTGCATGAGCGCCTCTAAACGTAGGAAAAAATGGGAATCGTGTGCGACGGCTTGAGCCGGTTGATCAGGCACTCGATCGCGGAATTGCCCCAGGTGGCCAGCGGGTCGCCGCACGTATCACCGCACGTAGTCACCTGGACAGCGTTGTTCTGAGATACCACCTCAAAGGTGTATTGCCAGCCGGTCTCGTCCTGGTAGAGGCCAACACCGCAGTCGTCCACGCAAGTTGCTGCGTGGAATTCGTTGATCGTGATGGCGTACCCTTGAGCAGCAAGTCGCTGCACGTAGTACAGACTGGAAAGACCACCGCGCTCGACGATCTTCCCGATCAGCGCGTTAAACCGCTGCTGCCACGAACTAGTGGCGCCGCAGCAAGCATCCGGCAGCCCATACACACGCTCCCAGTCCGGCAGTAGCTGCTGCACGTCATATGGCGTGATGGCAAGGGCGACCTGCAGCGCGCTTGCGTAGGCACGATCGAGCGCATTGCCTTCTGCTACGACGGTGGCTGCCATCTTGGCCAAGCGCGGCGCATAGCTGACAGGCGGCAGCAGCAGTGCAAGGAGATCCGCGTGCTTCATGTCAGGGCATCAGCGTCAGTGTCAGCGAGCCGAAGCGCGCCCACTCGACCGTCAGCGCGTTGACCGTCGTCGGCACATTGGCCGCAGGCGACGTGACCAGGCGATCGGTCACGCCGGACAGGTCAGTCAGGATGCCCTCGATGCGGGACTTGATGCAGGCATCACCAGGCTTGAGCGTGTCGAAGTAGGCACGGATGGCGGTCTCAGCTTGCGCTTGCACGTCAGCCAACAACACGCCCGACAGACTCACCTGGGCCACGATGGCAACGGGCTTGAGGGTCGGGGCAAACACCAAAGCATCCGGGCAGGCGCTGGGGCGCTTTGCGTCCACAGCAGCCTGCGCCTGCGCAATCTGGGCAGGTGTTGGAACACCGGAGCCGCTGACCACGACGACGTCGACTTTGCCCGGGCCGCGACGATGCGAGTACACGTAGCCGTTGGTGATGCCGTCTACGGACTTCACCCACTTGATGTAGTCGCTGTCTTTGCCGCCGGCGTCAGGATCGCGCAACTCCGCGAGCAGTCGCGCCAAAAGCGACGCCGGTGTTTCGTCGTCCGTCCCGCCGCCCATGCTGACAACCGTTGCAACCGAAGCGACGCCCGGCGGAGCAGCGGTGAAGGTCAGCGTCGCGCCGGCGGCCAGGTTGCCGCTGGTGCCGGCCGTGGCAGCGACGATCGCAACCTGTGCGGTTCCATCACCACCGACAACGCCGCCTGCCGAAACACTGAGGCTGATACCGGAAACATCGGCCTTGAGCTGAGAGCCAGCCGGAACAGGAGCACCTGGCGACCCGGTTACCGCCATGGTGCCGCCCGCAACCGTGGCACTCAAGGCCGGCACATTGTGCAGGTTGGCGTGCCGCTCCAGGTTGTCCTGGTCGGCGGAGTCCGGAAAAATCTGGCGCACCGCCCACAGTTGGTGCTGATACAGTCCCTCGATGGCGCTTGCAAAGGCAGTGGCCCGAATCCAGTTGTCGCTGTCTTCGGAGACGTCGAACGTCTCATCGAGATTCTGCGCGTCACGGAGGATGTCGCTACGGATCTGGTCGAGTGTGGGTACGGTAAATGGCATCAGCCCACCTGGACAGGATGTTTGAAGAGTCGGCGACGCCGCGATGCGTCCACGACCTCGATCTGGAGCAGGCAGCGGCCGTCGTGCGGCTGCTCGGCTTCAACGGTGATCGACGACGCGCGGCCATCGTCGAGCAACGGTTTCAGGGCGTCTTCGGCGTACTGCACGGCCAGCTTGCGGATGCGAGGCACATCCTTTTCCCGCTTCAGCTCATGCAGACGCGACCCGAGGTTCGGGTTTCCCCACCAGCTGCCCAGCGGCGTTTCCAGACGCACATAGACAGCGTTGCCGAGGTGGTCGATCACCTCGCCGCTGTAGTCACCGGTGAGTGGGTCCAGAGCCTTGTCCATAGCCGCCAGTTTGGCGGCTGGCCGTGAGCCCGATCAGCGTGAACCCGTTCGGTCAGGCCAGAACATCAGGCAGGCTGCACTGCGGGCCATCATGCTCGGTATGGTGATGGGTGTTGTGCGCCACGCGCATGCTCGCCATGGTCTTGGTGCCGCCCTGGTCCGCAACGTCGGCCGCCGCCGTCACGTTGGCGCCCCCGCTGATGTTGCCGTCGGCGTGCAGCGTGCCAGGAGTCTCGACAGCCGGCGTCTCGAAGCGAACCTTGGTGGCCGCTTTAACCAGCAGCGTGTCGCAGTTGATCTCGGTGACGCGGCTGTCCCGCAGAACGACGTAGTCACCGAACGCGTTGAACACCACGGCTTCGCCGGTCTTCAGCGGCTTGAAACGAAACTGGCCGTTCTCCGTTGCGAGGATCACGCCCTGGGTAGTCTTGCCGCCGATCGGCAGGACCACGAACTGCGTGCCCGCCGGCGGATTCGACGAGAAGCCGAACTGCTGCCACAGCTCGTTGTCCTGGATGCCCTCACCAGCCATGCCGGTGCCCTGGACGAGCTGCAGATCGGGGGCATTGTTTACCCGGGTCAGCGTGCCCCGGAACGCGTGGCGGATGCGGTTCAGCCCGCGATCCAGAATGCGCTGCACGTCGGATACCTGCATCAGTTGTCGACCTCGTAGATCTGCGCCTCGCCGCCGCTGATGCCATTCCGGCCACGGCGATGCCGCTTGTTGTGTGGGTGAGCCTCCACGATCCACATGCCATCCTCTTTGAATGTGAGGCGCGTCTGTGTTGCGCGGGTGCGACCGCCGGTGAACCGTCGAGCCATCAGGAAGAAGACGGCATCGATTCCGTGTGGCTCGGAGAAGACGTGCACACGCTGGCCAGGCGTCCAGAGCTGCCCGTGGCCAGGCATGCCAGGCGCGTTGATCGTGTGGCCGGCGACGGTGGCCTCCAACGTGAAGGCATTCAAGCGGCTGTCCGCCATCAGCTTCTTTGCACGCGCGGACGCCGCCTTCTGACTGTCGGCCTCGTGGTCGATAACGATCTTCGGTCGGTACCACTGCACGGAGGGATCGCGGTAGGTCGCCTTGATGATGGCCTTGGCGCGCGCACTCTCCGTCGTGTGCGACTGCGACATCACCGTGACCTCGGAATAGCAACGGGCGATGCCATCCTTGCGGCGCAAGCGCTCGACGTTGTTTCCCTTGCCAGAGAATCGCTGGACCAGCGTAGCCACGGGCGGCTTGCTGTAGTCCGGGCCACCCACGACCAGGGTGCCGTCCGGCTCGAACCACGGCCAGAGGCCGACCGCCTCTGCCGCGTGCGAAATGACCTCCCACGCCGAATCGCCGGGGTCCACGTTGATCTTCTCGAAGGTCGTATCCTTCGGCGCCTCGATGCGAGTGCGCGTGATCCCGAGCGGTTTAACCACCTTCTCGATGATCTCCGCGAGGGTGGCCTTCCGGTTCACAAAGATCGGCGCGGAGCAGTCGACCAGGATGGCAGCGCCATCCCGGCCGCTGATCGTCGCATCGTGGCTGTCTTTGCTGATTTCATCGTCGATATCGTCGATGCGGCCGGTGAGCACGAGCTGGTCGCGCATGCGCACCTCGGTCAGCGCGCCACGTTGAACGACGGCCGGCAGCTTGCCCTCCTGGATGGCGATCTTGACGTGCCAGGCATCAGCCGGGATCAGCAGATCGCTGTCGATCTCGTAGGACGTCCAGCCGGTATGGCGCTTGCCGCCTACCGTCAGCGAGACCTGTTCGTTAAATGCCGTCATGTCGCGTAGGCGTTGATCGCCTGGCCAGCGCGAATGAAGTTCGGCATGCGGATCTGCGGGTTCAGCCGCGCCAGCTCGTACCACCGCGTGTAATCGCCGTAGAGCACAAAGGCGATCAATGCCAGGTTGCCCGTCACCGGAGCCGTGCGAACCATAAGCGGCGGCCGCAGCATGAGCACCGCGCGCGCGGCCGCCTGCAGATCGAATGCGATTTGCTTCAGCGGCTCCGTCAGGTAGCGCGCGTGTTCCACATCGTAGATGGCCCGGGCATCGTCGATCGACACCTGAATGGCCGTGCGCGCGTCTGCCGCGACCTGGTCGATCTCGTCGGGATTGAGGGTGGGCGTGTCGTCGATCTCGGCGCTAAAGATCGCCGCCGCCATCTCCGCCAGGGCCAATGCCGAGCTGAGACGGATCTGTGCGTCGGCGACGGCCGTGGCATCTGTGAGCGCTGCCTGCGCGGCCAGGCGCATCGTGGTGGGAATCTGGGGTACGGCGCCGGCGGCGGTGACGGCCGTCGACGTGGCGGCGACCGCCGACGCCCAGGCCGTCATGCGGGCTGGCGCGGCGGTGTAGCTCAGCGCCGAAGGTGCGGAGGTCCGAGCGGCCGATGCCGACGATACCGGTACCGTGGCCCCTGAAGCCGTGGTGGTGGTCGACCCACCAAATACTGACGTCAGCCGAGTCAGCGCGTTGGTGCGAAACGGGTCGACGATCGCCTGGAACAGCCCGCGCACGTCGCCCATCCAGGCGGTCGGGTAGTCCAGCACGCTCAGGCCCGAGCTGATGTACCCACTGACGATGTTGCGCACCTGCATCAGCTTGCTGCTGAATGCGTTGGCCAGCGCCAGCGCATCGGCTACGCCCGGCAGAACCGACCTCAGGGTGGGAAGCCGCAGGTTAAAGTTGTTGATCGCCGACAACCAGCTATTGTCGGCCGAGTCGGTTACGGCATCCGTCTTGGCTGCAGTGATCGTGGCGTTAAAGAAAGGCTGACCAACACGGCTTTCCTTGAACTCCAGCACCAGCGTGGCGGCGTCCGGCATCTCGGCGGTGTGCCGGATGCGGGACGAAATCAACTGCACCTGGCGCGTACCGAAGACCGGGTGGACCAGCTCGCCGTCGCCTGGCTCCTGCAGCACCTTGATGAAGTCGCGCAGGCGGAACTCGTAGTCGTCGCCCCAGAAGATCGCCTGGATGCTCAGTGGGCGGGCTTTCTCGCCGAGGTCTTCGGTGTCGGCGCCATCCACATAGGCGTACTCGTGCTCGACGACAGCGCGCTGCAGGACGTCTTCCGTTTCGATGACTTCAAAGGCGACCCCACGGAAGCTGGCCGGGAGAAGGTTGTCTTTCCAGGCCATATCAGGAGCGAGAGAAAAGAGAAAGGCGGCGCATACCGACAGGGTATGCAGCCGCCTTCTCTAAGAGCCCGTTTGGAAATTGCCCGACGGGGACGCACAGCTACCGCATCGGCGCTTGATTTGCCTAAAATGCAAGCAAATTTGGCGCCTGAACGGACCTTTCCCGTCGTTGCGGAACCTGTTCTTGCTGATATCCGCGCATTTCCAAACAGGCTCTAACAGCAGGCCGAACGGGTTCAGTCGCTGGGGTCAGTGCCGGGACGCATCCCGGCTGTTGGTCTGGTTGGTCGCCTCGGCCAGCACGCGGCCATCGAGCATCAGCGTGGATTGCACGACGATGGGGCGGTCGGCCAACTGGCTGAGCATCTGCGTGGTCTGCTGCATCGACTGCTGCTGGGCACGCATACCGTCGAACAGCGTGGTGTCCGGCACGCGCGATGCGGCCGAGCTGATCGGCGTCGGCGCCAACAGCTTCTCGGCTTCGCCCTTGTGGGTGACGTCATACAGCCAGCCGCCCAGCGTGTTCTCCTGGCCCGTGGCCTTGCTGATGCCCCAGTTGATGCCGTCGTTGATGTAGCCGCCGGCCTGGTAGCCCAGAGCGAAAGCGCCCCCGACCCGAAACACCTTGCCCAGCACAGACGCGCCCTTGGTCAGCATGCTCCCGGCGCCTGCCGCATTGGCAGCGGCGCCGGCGCCGGCAGCCGCTTCACCAGCCGCGCCCGCCGCAGCCGCGCCACCGATCGGGATACGGCCGGTGAGCACGCCGATCAGCGCCGCACTACCGGCAGCGGCAGCCAGCGCCTTGAGCGCCAGCGTGCTGCCCTCGATGGCCATGCCGAAGCCCGGATATTTCTGATAGAGCGAGGTGGATGCGTCCGCAAATGCGCCCAGCGCCGGGGTGACCTTGTCGAGCGTCGCCTGCTGGGAGAACAGGCGCTCGTTCTCCATCTGCTGCAGCTTGAAACCCGGCGACTGACGCAACGTCGCCATGTTCTTGTCGATCGGCGCGCTACTCATGTTGTCACGGAACTGATCGGTCATCTTGCGATAAGCCTCCGGGTCCATGATCGCGCCGATGCCGCCCAGCAGCGCCTGCTGGTTATGGAAGATCTTGCCTACGCCGGCGCCGAGCAGGATGTTGTACGCCGCTTCAGAGTTCTCAGCCGCGCCAGTCTTGTCGCCGGCGGCCTTGGCCTTCAGATAGCGTTGCTTGACGGCCTGGAACTGCGGGCTGCTCTCGGCAATCTTGCGCACGATCGACAGCATCGTCTCGTCAGCCGAGATGCCCTTTTCCTGGTTGGACGCCAGTGTGGCGCCTAGGTCGATGTAGTCGCCACCTTGTTTGCGGCCGTGCTTCTCGACAATGTTGCCGGTCTTCCTGTCGATCGAGAACCGCTTGAGGTGGTTGGCGGTGTTGGTGGCGTTCAGCTCGTGCAGAAAGTCGCGCACGTTGTTACCGGCCGCGTCCGTCGATCCAGCAGCATCAATCGCCATCTCATTGAGTGCGAGCAGCTTCGACATACCGCCCTTGCCGGTCAGGCCCGCCTTCTTGGCCATCGCCATCTGCTCGGGTAGCCACTTCGCCATGTCCTTCAGCTCGAAGCCACCTTGTTGGCCCGCGTAGAGCGCGCCGCCCAGGATGTCGGGGATCTCATCGACCTTGATGCCGCCGGTTTTAACCGCCGTGGAGACGATCTTGCCGATCTCGACCGGGTCGGCCTGGCCAGCGGTCGCCGCGACCATGATGCTCGGCATCAGCTTTGCCACGTCCTGAGGGTTCCCGATCGCACCACGAGCAATCAGCGAATCCATGGTCGCTGCGGCACCTTCCCGCGTGCCGCCTCCAACGCGCAGCGCCGCGATCACCGCATTGTTGAGGAACGCCTTGCCCGCCATACGTTCGTTCTCGCCTTTGTCGGAGAACGCCGTGTTGGCCATATGCGTGAGGGTGTAGTCGTAGTCCACCGCCTTGCGGACAGGCTCGGCCAGCACCATCTGCCCAGCCTTGAGCGCGCCGCCGACCTGCAGCCCCTTGCCGAGGCCGTTGCCGATGCCTTTGACTGCGCGCTCAGCAAGGTTGGCCTCGCGCGTGACCTGGCGGATGTACTGCAGGAACCCTTGGGGGATCGGGCGGCTGCCCAGGATGCGGCCGGCCTCCGCCGCATTTTCGACGGCCTTGCTGACACCGTCGAACTTCTTCTCGACTGCTTCCGCTTCCTTGGCCAGCTTGTTGGCGCGCTCGGAGACCTCCGTCAGCGACTTGCTGAGCCGCCCGGTGCCGTTGTCCTTGAGCGCCAACACCAGCGCCAGTTCGAGTTGCTTGCTTGCCATGGCGGTCTCGTTGGTTTAACGCTTCTGCCGCTTCTTGCGCGCCAGCCGCTGGTTGACGTGTTTCTGTTGCTGTACCTGATCGGGAAAATAAAGCCTGGCGCGGGTTTCCACCTCGGCCAGGCTCATGGTGCGCAGTTGGGCTTCTGTAATGCCTGCCCGCTGCCAGAACGCAGCCGAGACGATCAGGTAGTCGCGTTTGCCTTCTGCAGCGCGCGCCGCTTTTTTGCGGCTTCCTCCGCCTTCTCGAACAGGATGTCGACGTCGTCCGGGGACAGCACATTGCGCAACCAGGCATAGGTCAGCGCTTCCCGGGGAATCGTACCCAGGAACACCAGTTGCTCCACCAGCGTGGCGACCCGGGTCCGAGCATCCCGCACGCCCTTGTCGACGTCCAGGTCAGTGGACTCTGCCGCCACCGCCTCGATGGCGGCCAGTTGATCCTCCACCACCACCGCGCGGATCTCAAAGTCGACGTGCACCAGCCCCTCGTACACGACGCCATCGACCAGTCTGCCCGTTACCGACATGGTTGCGGCCGTCATTCGGTCACCTTCTTGATGGCCGACATGGTGATGTCGCGCTTGGCCTCGTTGTCCACCTCGTACTTCTCGCTCACCTCCTGGGTGAAACAGCCGAGGTAGCTGACGCGCTGGCCGGTCGTGGTGCTCGGATAGTGCGTCAGCTTGGCCGACGTGATCGATGCCCAGTCGATCTCCTCGGTCGGGTCGGTCGGCACCGGCGCGGTGATGGTCAGGCCGTATTCGCCCACGCCTTGCGTGTAGCCCGACGGCCGGCCGGTGCGGTTCATGGTCTTGACCAGCTTGCGGCCGGTCTTGTCGCTGGTCGTGTAGCTCTCGATCTCGACCTCGCGACCGTCCACCTCCAGGACGATCGCGCCGAGATACTCCTTCGGAATAGCCATCTTGGCTCCTTTTGGTTAAACCGCTGTTAGAGGATCAGGTCGAGGCGGCCGGCGAAGACATGCAGGCCGTTGACCACGTCGACCGGGATCTTGGCGTCCAGGCGGTTGGGGTCTTGCAGGTCACGTTCCACCAGCAGCCCGTCTTTCCACTGGTCGACGTTCTCGATGAGCTCCAGCTCCTCGGCTTTGTAGGACACGTCCAGCAGCTCGCTGCGCACCTTGGCCGGCGTGCGTGCCGACAGCTTCTCGCGTGGGAAGCGCAGTGCGATACGTTCGCGGTACGCCTTGCGCATGTAGAACAGCGTGCGCGGCGTGGTGATGTCGAGCATGGAGATGTCCGGCACGCCCTGCGGGTTGAGCACGTAGGTCGTGATGGCACGGACGATCTGCACGCGCTGCCCAGGGCCCACCTCCATCGGGGTGACGCCGTTGTACAGCAGGTTCTCTTGCTCGGTACGCGACAGCCACTGCGAGGCGTCCGGCACATCGATGCCGACGAGCTGCAGCGTGTTGAGCGGTCGCGCCGGGTCTTCCTCGGACGCGATCACGGCCGCATAGGCCGACGCCAGCTCGCAAGGCTGGCTGCGGGTTCCACGCATGTAGCCGCACGTCGTGAAGGCGTGATTGATCAGGCCAGCAAGCGTTGTGGCCGCACCCAGCGTACCCGTCACGCTATAGACGCCCAGCGCGTCGCGCTGCTCCAGCGGGCTGCCAACCGCATCCAGGTGCGTACGCAGCGCCGTAAGGCTGACCTGGTCATTGAGACCCGAGCACACCAGGTTGTGGCGTGCCGGGAAAATGGCGGTCAGCGCCGGCGTCAGCACCGGGTCGGCCGCGCCAGCGCTCATGGCGGTGACGGTCGGCACCAGGCCTGCCACGTTCTGCAGCACGGTGATGGCGATCTGGTTGCCCTGCGTGCCCTTGTTCTTGGCCGTGAGCGTCACAACACCGGCTGCCACCGTGGCTGTGACTGGCAGATCAGCCAGGTTACCCAGCGCCGCGTTGATGGCGGCCGCGACTACGGCAGCCGTGTCGCCCATCGAGACACCCACAACGATCGCGTCCGAATTGGCGATCTTGAGCTGGAACGAGCCGGCCGACGTGGCGGCGCCCGCCAGCGCCAACGACCCGGTGGCAGCCGTGGAGCCAGCCGCATCGTCCAGAGCGACCGCATCCAGCTGCAGATATGCATTGGCCTTGATGGCCGCACGGGCCATCAGGTGCAGCTGCGAGCCGTAGCCGAAGAAGGTGGCCGCCTGCTGGTCGCTGAACACCGACGTGAGCGTGGCCGCCTGGACGGTACCGGCAGCCAGGCGCTGGCCGATCAGCACCAGGCGCTGCTGGTTGCCCGGCAGCGTGCGCACGGCCAGCTTGGTGTTGAACTCGAAATAGTCGCCCGGCTTGCGGATCGATGCCGGGATTTGCTCAAAGCTGATATTGGCGCTTGCCATGGCGTCGCCTCCAGATTGTTAAAGCGTGGCCGGCTGGGCAACAGCGCGCACGAGCGCCATCACGCCAGTCTCGATGTCGGTCTTGCCGATCGCCGCCCAGCGCATCGGCTCGGCAGCCTTGAAGCGACGCAGCTCAATGCACTCGTCGCTCGCGCCCTGATCCCAAGGCTCATGCGTCGTCGAGAGCCGAGCGGCATGCGCCTTCGTTTCGAGGGCAGTGCTCAGGTGGCCCACCAACTGCGCTTGGAGCTGCAGCAGCTCGGCGCCCTTGGCCTTGATCTGATTCATCAGGTCGATCTCGGTCTGCGACAGATCCCGATAGCCTTTGATGTGTTTGTGCTGGTTGTCCATTGGCTTCTGCCCCGGATGGTTAAAACGTGACTGGTCAGTCGGCCGACGCCTGGCTGGCCGTGTCGGCCTTGGGCTTCGGTGCGGACGGTGCGGTGGGCGCCGGTGCAGCCTGAGTGACGGCATCCGCCGGGACCAGGTCGCCGTCCAGGAGCGCACGGTGGTAGTACGCGCTTTCAGGCACGTCCACCGGCTCCTGCTCGATGTAGTTGCGCGGCTTGTCTTCGCGCGGGAATTTGATGTTCGGTGCGGCTTTCACGAGCACGATGGATTCCTTCAGGGGTTGAGTGTCACGGTGTCGGTGGACATGACGACCGACTGGTGATTCGCGTCGACGTAGGTCATGCCCACCACCTTGAGCAGCGGCAGATCGCCGGTGGGCTTGCGCTCGATCCAGCACGTCTCGTATTCCTGCGCGAACACAGACAGCGCCTGGCCGTTGAGCGTGGTGTTGTAGAGCGTCTTCACACCACGTGGATGCAGCGGTTCGATGGGTAGGCCGAAATCCTGGCCCCAGAGCACGCCGCGTACGTCCTGCAGCAGCCGATAGGTGCCAGGCTCGACCAGGCGGCCACCCGCTGTCGTGGTGCCCTGCCGCGTCGCCTCTTCACCGCGCACGTTGCGGGCACCGACGATCACGGCGAACCGGGCAGGCACCAGGTTGCGGTCTTTCGACACGCCGTGCGGCTTGTCCTGGCTGCCGCCGAAGGTGACCCACACGCCCGGGAAGTTCCGTACGACCAGGCCGATGTCGTCATCGAACTCGCCGCCGTAGCTTCCGACGAACTTGAGGGCGTAAGGCAGCGTTGCCGCCTTGATGGCAGCGACGATGGCCTGTTCAACGGTGCCGATCATGATCCGTAGAACCGGTAGTCGGCCAGGCTGCCGTCGTCAAAGACGCGGCGGCCTGGCACGGTTTTAACACTGCCCATGCCGGACTGCCCCGGGTCGCCCAGCGCGCGGCCGAGCTGATCGACCAGCAGCACTTCGCCAGTCGCCACCCGCTCCAGCCAGCGCAGCGCATCGCGGTAGCGATCCCGCACGGGCTGGGTCTCGGTGGTCTCGGCGCCGGTCAGCCGGTACCGCGCGATCTCGCAGGCCGTGGTTTTGAGCATCGGATCGACGGCCAGCAGCGGCAGCGCGTAGCGCCGTGCCAGGTAGCCTTTGATCTCCGCTTCGGCCTCGGCCAGCTTGCTCGCGGCCAGCACGGCATCAATCACGCCCTGCACGGTGCGATCGGTGAGCGCAAGCATCTCGCGCTCACCGAATGCCAGGGTCATATCCTCGACAGTGGCGTAGGGCATGGCGACCTCTTAGGCTGCCGGCGGCGTGGTCGACTGCTCGGTGCCACTCTGCGAGGCGTCCGTCTCGCCTCCTGCGCCGCTGGTCGATTCCGAGCTGGCATCCGGTGCCGGTGCGGGCGTGGGCTTGGAAGCCAGTGCCGCCGCCGACGCAGGCTCGGGCAGATCCTTGGAGATGGCGCCGATAGCCAGCAGCTCGCGGGCATCCTTCACCCTCAGATCCACCGTCTCTCCGGCTTCCACGCGCTCGCCGTCGCCCAGCTCAAGGGGGGTCATGACCAGGTAGGTAGGCATGGCGATCCCTTACGCGACGTTTTGGAACAGGAAGCCCGACGTGATGCCCGACAGCACCGGCGCACGCTCCCAGTTCAGGCCGTAGACCCAGCTGCGCGCCGAGTTGTCACGATATGGCTGCTCGACGTTCGGGTGGCCGCGCAGCGTGTAGGTGTAGCCATACGACGGCTGTTGCATCGTGGCGCCCACCTTGGTGGCGTCTGCCAGGTTGCCCGAGCGGACCGGCACGTAAGCCAGCACGGCATCGGCGCCCCACACGTCGCTGAAGTTGCCCCGATCGTCCGCGCGCACCGCCGCCCCGACCACGACCTTTTCGACGTTGAAGTACTGCGCCAGCATGTCGGTCGTGACCGATGCCGAGCTGGTGTACTTGAACTTGTCCAGGATCTTCGGGTGGAAACGCAGCGCGGTGAAGGCGACTGCCGACAGCAACAGCGTGTTCGGATAGCGCCCGGTGCTTGCGCGAATGGCCTCGCGGGCAGCGTTGACGTTGGCGGCCGGATCGCTGCTCGGGTCGGACCACTTGGCGGCACCGACCAGCGCCATCTTGTGGTTGGCGTCGTACTTGGTTGCGTCGCGCGCCAGCGTGGCCTGCGCCACCTCAACGCCGAGCGACAGCGAGTCCTGCACGACCTTGATGTAGACCTTGGCCAGATCGATGCCCGGTACGCGCTGCGCTTCGCGCGAGACTTCGTCCGGCACCAGGGCGTCCAGCGAGTGGCCTTCCAGTGCGTACGGCACGCCCTGGTAGCCGGCGTTGATACGCGCTGCCCGTGCACCCGGCGCACGTTGACTGTCGTAGAGCTGGAAGGCTTCCTTGCCGAACTGGATCACCTTGCCGCCGGCCACTTCGACCGGCACGACGGGGAACAGCAGATTGCCCACCAGCTCTTCGTTGGTGTAGCCCTGCACGATGGTGGTCAGGATCGGATCGACAACCCGCGCCTGGCCGAGATTGAGAAGCTGCGTCATGAATGTGGCTCCTGAGTGTTAAACGGGATGAGGTGGCCGGATCAGTTCGGGATCAGGATCACTTCGACCAGGTCGCCGAGTGCGGCGGCCGACTGCGACGGCTTGAGGCGCGCCAGCGTTTTGCCGGCGTTCTGCGGTACCGCCCGGCCGGAAGCATCAGCTTCGACGGCCGAGCCGGCCGGGATGGCAGCACCGGCCACCACCACGGCGGTACCGAGCACATCGACTGCGAGCGCGTCCCCCACAGCAGCGTCGGTCTTAGCCACCCCCAGGGCATTGCCGCCGGCGGCAGCGACGCCAGCGGCGGGCGACACAAAGGTCTGGGCCGCAATGGCGGCGGCGGCTTTCACCGTAATGGTGAAGATGGCATTGGCTTGTTGACTCACGGTCTGGCCCTCCAAAGTTGTTCGGTCTGTCTACGCGGGAGCCCAGCTAGGCCGGGGGCTCCCGTTGCTCTTCCTCCGCGCTTACGGCGTCGCGCGGCAGTTCTCGCCGGGGGTGTATTTGCTAAATCGGCACCCGGTCAGTGCGCTATGCGCCCTGGTTGGAAACGATGGAAGCGGCCGTGGCGTAGTCGACACCATTGGCCTCGGAATAGGCCACCGCCTTGGCGTGCAGCGCCAGGCGCTCCGGGTCGACGTTGGCGCCCGCCGGCAGCGAGACGCCGGCGGCCGGCGGCACCGGATCGATGTTGGTAGCGGGCGCAGCCTCACCGAAGGTCACACGCACCGGCAGCCCTTCGATCAGCTTCTTGAGCAGCGCCGACGTGTCGCCCTTGACCGCACCGTCACCCTCGCCAAAGCTGGCCTCGGTGCCTTGCTGGCCGGCAGTCAGCAGCGCGACCACGGTGTTCCTCTCAGCCGGCAGCAAGCGGCCAGCCTTGACGTGCGTCTCGGCAAAGCTGATCGCATCGGCCTGGCGCGTCGCCGCCGCGCTGCGGGCCGCCTGCTCGGCGAATTCGGCCAGCTTGGCATTGACCTCGCGCAGCTCGGCCTCGGCTTTCTCTCGGGCTGCCTTCTCGGCCGCCAGCACGGCGGCCTGATCGGGTTGGCTCATGGGGTTCTCCTGAGTCGGGGTGGTGGGTTCGGAAAACGACGGCGGGATGCCGAGGCCGTCGTCCATGTCTTCGCGGCGCGTGGCTTCTTCCAGCGCGGCGATCTGGTAGTCGGGGATGACCTTGTCTGCCTCGTCCAGGCCGAAGCGACCGATGACCCAGTCGCGCATGCGGCGCCACAGGCCGGCGTTGGTCAGGCCATCCCAATCGGCAAAGTCAACGGTGACGACACCTTGGGCGCCATCGGAGAACTGCGCGCTACGCAGACCCTTAACAGCCGGCGGCTGAGCGCCAAGGAAAGCGACATGGCGCAAGTACCAGACACCCGGTTTCGGGTTGCTGGGCGAGTCCGGCGCGTAAAACGAGGCAGAGATCTTCTTGAAGCGGCCGGCTTGGCGCAGCTCAGCGAACGCCGGATCGACCTGCTGCTCTTCGGCATACAGGCCATCCGGCTGGGCTACGAGACCCTTGATCCAGCCGTAGGCCGGTAGGTTGTGCTCGGGGTGCCCCACGCAGATAGGCGCCTCGTGCACGGCGGGGTCGTACGCCGCAGCCGAGGCCGCCAGGTCGCTCTCGGTGAACGAAAGCGCCGCACCCTCCATGGAGGTGTGCGTGCCGGGCTTGAAGATGTGGAGGAGGTCTTTGCTCATGCCGCCAGTATCGAAACTGGCGGCCAATCGAATCAGCCTGAACGGGTTCGGTCAGGCTCAGCCGGGAAGCTGTGACTTGATGAGGTAGGTGGCGGCAGCTTTGATGGCGTCGAAGCCCAACGACATACCCTTGTCAGCCAGCGTCTTCTTGACCTTGCCCCAGAAGGTATCGTTGCGAATCTTGGCCAGGAACTCCTGGCCCTCCCAGGTCAGCTGGCTCGCAAAGCCGGTGCCGTACATCTTCGCCCCATCGTGGGATCGGAGCATCTTCGCTTTGATCAGGCCGGCTTCGGCCATCATTTCATAGTGGTATCCCACCATGTCAGGGGCGTAGCCGTCGAAGGCGTCAATGGGAACCCCCAGTCCAGCACCGACGGGCTGCTCTGCGAGCCTCACCAAAATGGCCCGGACCAGCTCCCAATCGCGCTCCATTGTGTTTTTCATGCTCGCCCCCGAGTCTCGAATGTGCGTTGGGGCGTTTTTAACATAGGTTTAACTGCCCTTGTCGCTCTCGGACGGGGGACGGCCGCAGCGCACCCCGAAAAAATCGCGCTACGGCCCGATTTTCAAAATCGTCAGATGAGCTGCAGCAGGTAGTTGTGGACGGCGCTCAGGATCTTGTCGTCGTCGGCCGCCGTCAGCGTCATGAAGGGGCGCGCGGGAATCTTGCTGCCCGGGTGTTTGACCACCTTGCGCATGATGCCGTTGAAAGCCAGCGCCTTCTTGTACTTGGGCCGGATCTCGTGCGCCTTGGTGGCGCCACCGAATTGGTGGATGCGCGCGTAGACGACATTGGTGCCCACGCCCGCCGTGTTGGCATCGCTAAACGGCGTCATCGAGCTGGCAAGGCGTCCGCTGTCATGCAGGATCTGGTGGCTGTTCATCTCACCGGCAATGCGGCCAGCCACCTTGAGGCTCCAGGCCCCATTCTTAAGGATGCCCTTGCCGAGCGCCAGGTGCCGACGAACACGCTCCGGTGTGGCGCGTGGCGCCTTGAGCCCAGCCCACCGAGGCCGACCGCCTTGCTGGAAGTTCTCTTCGATCGCGCGATGCATGATGCCTGCGATCTGCCTGGTGATGGGCGAATGGTCAGCTGCGACCTGTTCCAGGCGACGCGCAGCGTCATCGAGGGCGGTGGTACGGACGGTGGTCTTGAGCATGGTGGCACCTCCTAACCTATAATGGTGGCTCGCATCGCAGCCGTATATCCCGGCCTGCCACCGGATCGATGAAGGAGCTGCGGCGAGGAAGGCCCCGGACAGGCGGGGCCTTCTGCTTTATGGGCGCTTGTAACGCAGGAACCGGCCGCGCTGTGCGTCAATGTAAGCGGCCTTGGCTTCCGCGCTCTTGCCCGTCTTGGGTGGGAAGATCGTCACACCGGTCCAGCCGGCGTTGCCATATTCGAACACCGCCAGGCCCCAATCCCCTTCCGCAGTTTCCAGCTCGCGCACATAACGGCGCACCAGGCGCGTTGCGCCACCGCGAACATCCCAGTCCAGCCAGATCTCACTCGGATCGATCACGGCCTGCGCGAGCAGCTCCATGTACCGGCCACGGCCGAAGTTGTCCGCCTTCCACTGGCCGGCGCCGGTCTTGAACAGATCGGCATTGATCTGCAGCTCGTCTCCCGCGACATCCTTATAGACCACGGACTTGTCCAGGTCGGCACCGAACATGCGCAGAAACGCCTGGGCGTATGCCTGGGGCGGCTCGCCCGCCGGCAGCAGCTTGGCACCCTCGACCGTGGCCGCACGCGGCAGCGGCGGCAGTTCGGCATTGGGCACCGTCGCCGGGAAGGTGGTCGGCAGCGCGTCCAGGCGCTCGGGCGTGAACGGCTGTACCCAACTCTTCCCGACGTTGTAGCTCCAGCCGGGGTCCGGGGCGATCGTCTTGCCCGAAACTGGATCGCGGTAGCCCGTCACCTCAACGGGCGTCTGGTCGCGCCGCGAGCGGGGCAACTCGACCGCCGTCAGCCGGTCATCGCTGCTGGACTCCACCAGGTCGCCGTCTGCCATGTCCCCCGCATCGAGCGCGTCAACGCGACAGCGGCAGTTAAATCCGTTGGGCGGGTAGAACGCATCCCAGAACGGATCATCGAAGCGAAACACGCGGCCGTGCAGCAGCCGGTGCGCCGGCCGCGTGCGGCCGTCCAGGATGGCGACATACTTCCAGAACGGCCGATGGTCGACGTTGGCCATCATCGTGCGGTAGCGGCCGGCCATGTAGCTGGTCTGGACGTTCGTCTGAAAGATCGTCTGCAGGCGGCGCGGCGTCAGACCCTTGCCGGTCACTTCGCCGGTTTCCCGGTCGATCTGGGCAGACTTTCCCCACCAGCCCTTGCGTTCCAGCAGTGGCTGCAGGTTGGCCCGGAAGTCTGCGAAGGTGCTGCCGCCCTTGATGGCCTTGTCCAGCTCCGCGCGGATGTCCTGCAGCACGTCGACCTTGGTCACACCCGCGACCGTGAATGCCTTGGCATGTGCCTCTTGCCACTGGTCGCGCCAGTTCCAGGTGATAGCGTAGCCCTTGTCCTGGAAGTATTTAACCGCGTCGGCGGGCTCCAGTCCGAAGGCGTGTGCCAGGTCAACGGCGCCGCGCGTCATGCGCCCACCACCTGTTGTCGACTCGACAGCATGCCCCACAGGTCGCTCACGAAGAACGCGCGGGCCAGAATGGCTTCGAGCTGGTCGGTCTGAAGATTCGGGTACGCCTCCAGCAACGCGTCCATAGCCTCATCCGGGGTGGCCGCCTCCTGGATTGCCTTCAACGCCGGCGCCAGTAATGCCTTAAGCGTCTCGCCGGGCTCGCCTGGCAATGCCGCCACGGCGGCATCGAGCGCGGCCTGGTCGCCGAAGGTGTGCGGTTCCGCAAAGTCCGTCGAGCCATCGGCCAGTTGCCCGTTGCTGGCATCCGCAACGCGGCGCGCCGCAGGATCGTCCTCCCAGCCGTCGCCGTACACCTCTGTGACGTAGTCCAGCGTGGGCCTGAAGCCCAGCGATTGGATGCGCACGTCGCGCTCGGCACGCACCGCCAGATCCTCGGCCGGCCGCACATCGCGATTGACCGATGGGATACCTGCGCCTGGCAGGTTGTACTCGACCAGCCAGCGCACCAGGGTGCTGCGCAGCGTGTCGGTCAGGAGATCGGCGTCGGCCTGCACCAGCTCCAGGCGCACCTCGTTGTGCGTGCGCGAGGCAGCCAGGCTGCCGCCGCCCTTGATCTCGGTCGACAGCGTTTCGCCCAGCGTCGCTTTGGAGATCTCGCCGTCCATGTACTTGCACAGGCGCTCGTAGGTGTCGATCGAGCCGCTGCGCGCGGCTTCGAGCAGCTTGACGTCCATGTCGGCCGGGATGGCGATCGCCGCGTCCGTCGCAATTGCGCGCATCGAATCGACCAGGAGCGACTGATCTGCATCGCTGGTGCCGATCGGGTACTTGCCAACCGCCGTGGGGCTGCCGAACTTGTCGCAGAACGTCAGCCAGAACTGGATGCCCTGGCGCTTGAAGAAGACTGGCCAGAACAGGCGCGTACCGAGCCCCAGCCCGTAAGGGTTGCCGACCTTGCTGCCGAAACGGTGAATGGCGAACTTGCGCTCGGGCAGCGGCTCGCCCTCCAGCATGTTCTCCAGGGTAATCAGCCGCGGCCGGTAGTCCACGTCGAAGACGAATCGCTTCTGCTCCCGTGCCATCACGTCCGTCGCGCGGATCTCATTACCTTCCACATCCCACATGATCTCGCCAACCGCATAACCCTTGAGGATCGCGTCGAGCAGGTCCACGCAGATGCGATCGAACTGGATGGCCTCGATGTTGGCCTTAACGAGGTCGGCCGCCTTCCGGTCCAGGCGACTGTTGCTGGCCGGCTTGACGAACCACGGGCGCGATACCACAGCCATCTTCCGCTTCTGCAGCACGCTGTAGGCGTGGCAATCGCGCTCGATCTCGTCATAGATGCGCAAGCCGGCACCGCCGCCGCGCGAGGCCAACGTCGAGTCGTCGGCCCGCATCAGGTTCAGATAGAACGCCTGGAACGGGTCGCGCACCACGTGCGCCACCTGATGGACGATCGGCTGCTGCGGTTTGTTGGTGTCTTGTTCGCTCATTGCGTGCTCACATGCTGGTGTAGTCGGCCATGCTGCGGCGGCTGACAGCGCGGCGGCCGGCCGATGTCACGGTCATGCGCGACAACCCCGACTGAGCGGCCGTCCAGAGCATGTGGACCATGTCGGGGCCATCGTCGTGGTCCGCTTTGGGGAAGTGCTTGAACTGCTGGATCAGCGTGTGCTGGCTCAGATGCAGGCGAATCAAGCCGTTGGCCATGTGCGGCTGCAAGGATTCGATCCGCAGCACCTTGTCGGTGCCAGGCTGGATGGGCCGCGCGGGAACCGGGCACCCGCGTGCCGCGCTGCGTTTAACCAACTCGGTACGCAGGAACTCCTGGAACTGGACGGCCTCGATCAACCACACGATGCAGCGGTACTGCTCGTGCATGCTGATGATGTCTTCGATGATCCGGTCCGGTAGCCGCTTCTTGATCTGGGCCTCGACCACGTCGAGCACCCCCGTCTCGCGGTTTAACCCACCCACGCCAATGGCTGATGGGTCGCGGCTGCCACCAGCCTTGCCGAGCGACGGATCGCAGGCGCCGTAGAACACCCACTGCGACAGGCGGTTAACCCAGAACTGGATGCTGTTGGCGAACGGCGCGTCCGCACCCATCGACGGATCGTTCTGCTGCTCGCTGTCGAAAGCGTCATGACCGTCGCGTGCGCGCTTGATCATCAGCTTGTACAACGGTTGGCCAGCCGGCCACAGCACCACGGCGCCGGCGTCCATCTCCGCCTGGCGTTCCTGGTAGAAGGCCAGCGCCAGCGCCTCGCCTTCATCCTTGGTCGGGGCATTTAGCAGGGTTTCCTCCCACTGGTCCCACAGCGCCATGTTGGCCGGCCATTCCAGGATCGACTTGAAGATGCGGTGACTCCACAACGGGTGGCGCAGCTTGCGGGCCAGCACGGAGTCGTAGTGCAGGATGGTGCCGACGAAGACGACATCCATCACGTCATCGGTACTGCCCAACGACAGCACGGAACGGTCGATCCAGCGCTCCAGCTTGTCGCGCTGCTGCGGGCTTTCGACGTTCTCGTCGTTTTCCACGTCATCGAGCACGACCCAGTCGGGCCGATACGGCCCGTGCCGGCGGCCCCGGATCTTCTTGCCCGAGCCGAACGCTTCCAGCTTCACGCCGGACGGCGTGATGGCCACGCCGGCACGCCAGACCTTGCCGGCACCGCAATGGGCCGGAAAGTCATTCGCCAGGCGCGGGTTGAATTCCAGCTCAGCCTTGATCGCCTCCAGCATCTCGGCGGCCTGCTCGAAGGCGTCCATGATGAGACACGGATACCAGGCCCGGCCGGTCACCACCCGCCAGACCGTGGCGATCTGCGTGACGATGGTCGACTTCGCATTACCGCGCGGTGCGGCGATGGCTTCGCGCGCCCCAGTGCCGGCGATCTGTTCCAGCCGCTTGAACAGGTAGGAGTGCAGCTTGCTGGGTGCGTGCTTGACGTAGTGCGGGAAGTAGGTACGTGCGAAGAACTCCAGATCGTCGTGCGCGCGCTCGCGCCGCTCGATCGCCGCCGCTTCGCCGGGCTCAAAGCCCATGACCTCGGCGTCGATCTTGCGGCGCAGGTTCTCCGCCAGCGCCGCGATCTGATCCTTGAATTCCTTGTTCTTCATTTAACGTCCGCCACCAGCTTCGGCAGCTCGTTGCCGAACGGCTCCAGGATCTCCACGAAGGCGGCACCGTGCTGCGGGAACCGCTCCTGGATGAACTCGGCCAGGCCGCGCATGATGCGCATGCCGACCGCCAGGCCATTGACCTCGGGCATGAAGCGACGCAGCGCGGCCAGGCTCTTGTGGATGTTGTCCATGAGGCTGCTGAGCAGCTCGACGCGCTGCTGCGCGGGCATTTTCTCGTCGGTCTTGACCATCTCCAGCACAGCGTTGAACTGCACCAGCATCTCGGTCAGGATTTGCTGCGAGAGCTGCTCGACGCTGCCGCCGGCGAGCGTGGAGGCTGTACGCACGGCGTCCCAATCGTCGCCTTCTTCAGTCGCGCGCTCTTTCCACCGCTTGGCGGTGCGATACGGCACGTCGGCCAGACGCGCAGCTTGTTCGAGCGTAAGCCGGTCAAACACATAGTGCTTGCGCAGCAGCGCCCGGGTTTCATCGGAGTGCGCCATGCTTACATCCCGATCTTGCGCTTGAGCAGCTCCACCACCACGGCCATACCGATGCTGGCGCCGGCGCCGGCGATCGCACCGCTTACGGTGGCACTGCGTTCCAGGGCGTTCAGGCGCTTGCCATGTTCTTCCAGATCCTTGTTGGCCTGCGCCGGGTTGGCGATCTCCAGCTCGCGCACGCGACGGTCCATCTCCGCCATTTGCGCGGCGAGCCGGCTTTCCAGGTTGTTGACTGCGTCTGTGCACTGCTTGAGGTTTTCGGCCTGGGCATCGAGCTTTCCCTCGATGCGGCCCAGGATGCGGAGTTCTTCGGAGTCGAGCGGCATTTAACGGATTCCGTGTTGGCGTTTTTCGAGACGGCTGGCGCAGTCAATGCAGTGAGTGCAACCTGGAACTGCGAGGCGTCGCCCCTCCGGGATCGGCTCCTCACAGGCCAGGCATTCGGTACGGCTCTCGCGTTGCGGGCGGCGTGCCGCGCGTGCGTGGGCGATCGCGGCCTCTCGGTGTGCCTCTTCCGCCTCGGTGGCGCGATCGAAAATGTCCGCTGTCACTTGGCAGGCCCACCCGTCTTGTTGAACGCGGCGGAGAACGCGGAAGCCATGGACTCGGTCTTGCGCTCGGAGCCGCGCGAGCTGCCGAAGAAGAAGCTCACCACCTGTTGGGCGTTGGCCGCCACGTAGCCGATGATGGTGCCGACGAAACCAGCGACCATGCTCGCCGTCGTCGGGTCTTTGATGGCCACCTCGCCGGTCAGCAGGGCATACGAACCCCACAGCGCGCCGAACATGACGATGGCGAAGATTGTCAGGACGGCGATGCCGAGCCAGAAGACGCGGTCGTTCTGTGAGTTGGCGTGGCGGGCATCCTGCGTGTCGGTCAGGTAGGCTTGTTCAGTCTGCAGCGCCACCGACGCCAGCGTCTCCTGGTTTTTGAAGCCGGCTTCTGCCATGCGGGCCTGGTAGTCCTGGTCGGCCTTGCGCATGGCCAGCAACTGGTCCGGCGTTGCGCCTGCGATGGCGGTTGCCAGCACCTGCTGGCGATCGTCGGCGCTCTGGCCAGCGGTGGGCGTGATACCAAACACGCTTTCGAGCGCTGCAACGGCACCGCCCGCCAACGGGCCACCGAGGCCCGTGGCGATCATCGGGGCCAGCTTGGCGATCGCGGGCAGAACCTTGTCGAGGGCGCCCATGTCAGCAGCCTCCGTGCGCGCGTTTGTTGCGTCGACGATTGCGCGCCTTGGCTGCCAGACGCTTGCCGTGGGCAACCGTCCAGCCTTGGCGACGGATCTGTGCGATGGTGTGCTTAACCGCAAACGCCCGGAGCTGGCGCTTGCGCTTGGCGACGGATACGGCCGGCGCGGTCGGCACGGCTTTGGCCATCTCCACGTTGTCCATGGCGCCCATTGCGCAGGCGCTCAGCGTCGCCGCTGCGGCCATCAGGCCGATTCGGTTGCCGAAGCCTTTCATGCCGCCACCCCCGTACGCATCATGTCGGCCAGGCGCTTGGCGCGGCCGCCCACCTGGCCGGCCCACTTGGACGCCAGCATGCCGGCAGCGGCACCAGCGTAGTCACCGGACTTGACCTTCAGAAGGGTGATGCCAAAGCTCAGCAGGCCTCGACCCGCCTGGATGCTGCCGATACCCATGTTGAAGCACATGTTCACCAGGACACGCTGGCGAACGTCATCCAGCTCGCGCCACCAAGGCAGATTGGCATCGAGATCGGCGCAAGCGCGCTTGATGTCGTTTTGCAGCAGGTATTCGGCTTCGTCCTGGCTCAACCCGACATCGTCCAGGTTGCGGCCGACGCCGACAGTGAGTTTGCCAACCGTGTCACGGTAAGGCTTGAGGCGTAGACCCTCGTCGCGCTCCAGTTCGGCGACGAGCAGCTTGTTGTCCATGGTTCGCTCCGCAGCGGGCGCGCACCACGATGGCCAAGAAGGTCGGGGAAAGGATCAGCCCGATACGCGCACGTGGCCAGTGTGCTGATGAAGCGAAATGGTCGGCAGCCTGAATCTGTTCATGTACGACCCCATGGGCGTGCCATCATTCAGAGCGCTGCGCCGTTTCAGGCGCACGGTTCCAGTAATAGGAGAAGGTACCCATGAGAAAAATGATTGCCAGCCTGATGCTGGCATCCAGCATCATCGCCCACCCGGCCATCGCAAAGGACGTACTGTCAATCAAGGGGGAATGGACCCCGACTGAAACGCGCCTTGCGCGCGACGAGACGATGAAACGCCTGCGCACAATCGAAGCCCAGGTGGATCGTGCCCTGGCGAAAGGCGCATCTGAAGAGGTAAGCGATCGCCTCTATTGGCAAACCAGCGCTATCACGCGCGCGTGGGCTAACCAACGTACCCTTTCTGACAAGCCATGCATGATCGCTGGCAATGAACTGGTCGGAGGCATCGAAACTATTACGACGAAGCCGGCGACCTGGTCCAAGGGCGACTACGTCAAAGCGCTGGCGCGCTGCAGGAGTTCGACGTACTAGAAGAGAGAAGCCTGAGCAGGATGCGGCGAGACCGCGGGAACGGGCTTCTTGAGGATGATCCACACCGCGCGCTCGGTAATACGGTGCCGGCGCGCGATCTCTGCCGCAGAGTCACCGCGCTCAAAGTCTGCAATGATGCGGCGCCAGCGCTCCACCGTCATCATCTGCTGGCACCGTGCAATGCTGATGCGATCGCCGCCATACCGCCGAATCAGCAGATCGGTCGCCTCGGCGCCGATGACCTCGGAGATGGCCTCATAGGTCGAGCCCACCGACTGCACACCCTTCGGAACCCAGATCACCAAGCCGCCAAAGGCACGCACGAGCGCCATCGTGGCCTCGAAGCCAATCAGATCAACCAACTCCCGGATCACCGGCGGCAGCAACGCGAGCGTTTCAGGCTTTTGCATGACGTTTGGCATCGTAGGCGAGCGCGGCGACCAGCTTGCGAAGCATGGCGACGTCGCAGAACGAAACAGAGTCAACGCCGCAGATGCGGCGCACCATGCTGACGCGGCCTTCACCAGCCCGCTCCAAGTAGGGCCAATCACGGCCAGCGGCCTTGAGTTGCGCTCCCAACTTGCGCACCAACGCATCACGATCAGATGCGGCTGCGCGACGGGCCTTCGGAGCAGTCGGCCGGAAGCCGCACTTTTGCATGTGGGCCAGCACGGCCTCGGCCTCGCGCACCGTCAGATCCTTGGCCGAGCGCTTGCCGGCCACTGATTCCAGCATGGCGCGGTAAACGTCATCCTCCATCGCCAGTTGCTTCTTGGCGACGTGGATCTTGGCGAGCAGGCTGCGATCAAGCATGTCAGGCTGCCTTTGCGTCGTGCAACGGATAGCCCAACTGCACTAGGCGCACATCCTCACAGGTCTTGAGAAAATGGCGCAGCATTGGCTTGGCGGAAGACCAGGTCGGAATGTACGCGGTGATTTTCTTGTCCAGTTCAGGGATGAACTTCTTTGCGTGTCGCTTGCCGACTTCCTTGATGATTTCAGCCTGACGTTTCGGACTGAAGAGCGAACGTGACATGGGGCGGCAAAAGCGCTTGGCCTCTTCGCACTCGCCCTTGACCCAGGCGCCATCCCATTTACCGTTGACGTAGACCACCAAGCTATAGGTCAGACCCTTGCCGCGCTCCACGCGCACATCGACACGGTAGCCGTCGCACTCCAGCCGGGCCATCCCATACGGGTTGGACAGTTCGTACTCGATCTTGATGATCTCTTCGCGGGTCAGTTTTGCCACGGTTTAACCTCCTTGTTTGCTGCGGGCGCGCTCGCGCAGGGCGATCACGACAGCGGCTATGTTCATCATGGTGCCGATGCCCATCAGCACCCATCCGGCTACGTCAAGGATTGCTGTCATTGGGCTCGTCTTTATCGTCGTCGTACTGGTGAAAGCGCGCAGCGGCGATGCCGATCACGACAAGCGCTATGAGGTTCGCCAGCAACACAATTACTTCGTTTGTCATCACTCCCCCAGGAGTTCGATGGTTGGTTTGGCTGCTCATCAGTACCGGACCACCACGCCCGGCAGACGCCCGCTCGCGCGGGCGTTTCGCATGTGGCTGTTCGTCAGGCCACCGCAGCCTTCAGATCGCTGCCGGCCTTGAACTTCGGCACACGCGCTGCTGCGATCTCAACTTCCTCGCCGGTGCGCGGGTTGCGACCTACGCGCGCGGCGCGCTCGCCCACGCTGAAGGTGCCGAAGCCGACGATGGTGACTGCCCCGTCATTCACCAGGCCGGTCTTGATCCCATTCAGGACTGCGTCCACCGCTTCGGCGCAGCTCTGCTTGGTCATGCCGGTCTCAGTGGCGATGTGGGCGATCAGTTCGGACTTGTTCATGGTTCGATTTCCTTGTTGGATGGGTTCCCGGGTTAAGCCGCCCCGGCGCGGGTTAAAAAAATCAGGCAGTAGCGCTTTCCACGTTGGACTCGCGTTTGGAAGCGTCATATTTGCGGATAGCCCAAGCAATGGCGTACAGGTTCCAAATGAACCGGAACGTGTATTCCTCACAGTCCCACTCCCAGCAGTCCTCGAACAGGCGCGGAAACTCATCGTCGTGGAAGTCGTGGAGCTTGCCGAATGCGGTACTGCTGTCGCCGTCACATGCATAGTCCAACACCTCCTGCTGGATGGCATTCCAGAGTTGCTCGCGGCGCTCGTCGGTTACATCGCAGTCCGCCAAGCCGGCATCGAAATGCTCCTTAACCGTCCTTTCGAAGACTTCAGCGTCAAAACGCTTTGCTGCGCCCTTGCCGTAGCCGTCGCATGAACTTGCCTGGAGCTTTTCGCACCAGTAGCCGCTATTGATGTAGAGCCTCGAAGGGTCACCACGGTCGTCGGTACGGAAAAACTCGAACATGTCGGTCAGCCGCGAGAAGACGTAAGTGCCACAGTCGCCACGGATGCAGAGTGCTCCAGGCCATGTCAGGATTTCGAACCAGTAGGAGCTGCCCTCGGGGCTCCGAAACTTGATGTGCCGGTCGACGCCGTTTTCGCGGACGATCGTCATCTGGTGCTGCGCAACGTCTCGCTCGAATCGTTCTTGGGAGCAGGTCATGTCACACCTTCGCGATATCGAGCATCACGGCCTTGTACTCGTCGCTGCCCTCGATGCGCTCGTAGAAGCGCACATAGCTTTTCGTACCAACGACCTGGACGCTGTCACCGATGGCGGCCATTGCCTTCTGCCAGCGCTCATCCTTGATATCTAGGTTCCGCAGGGACAGGACGCGGCCGGTGTTCAGGTTGCCTTCCTTGTCGGTATCAAATGCGCGCTGGATGATCGCCTTGATCTCAGGGCGCGATCCCTCAGCCCACTCGGTCAGCAGTTCGTCGATGATGGCTTTGGCCGCTTGCAGGCGTTCGTCGAACTTCAGGTTCTCTGCACGGGAGAGCTGGACCTTGTACTTGCCATCGAAGCTGGGCAACGTCACGTTTCCCTTAACGCCCCCGAGCTTCACGTCGTACTGCTCGGCGGACATATCGACGAACGCCTCAATGTCCTGGAAGGCGCGGTGTTTGAACTGGCGCAACGCTTCCTGGTGAGTTGCCGCCATCTTGAACAGCTCCTGCACGATCTGGTCGCGCGCAAGGTCGATGGGCTTAACCAGTTCCTTCGGCACCAAGTGGCCTTGGGCGTTGGTCATGTAGTCGGTAGTGGTCTGAGTCATGTCTAGTCGTTGCTCGTAGTTTGGTGTTCGATGGTCTCCGCGCGACGGCTACCTGCCGCGCTCAACAAGGTCTTGCGGATGTCTGCTGGCATGGGGCGCTTCGCGTCTGCCACCGTGACTGCCTGTTGACGCTCAGGCGCGGTGCCGGCCCCTGCATGGCCAGCACGCTGCGCCTCGGTCCTGCGCTCGGCCGAAGCGGCGGACTTGCTGGCCAGCCCGACAACCACCGTCTGCAGGTAGCCGTGCGATTTGAGCGGCAGCTTCAGCGCGCCGGCGTCGCGGCGGCCGGCCATTTCCTCGAACGCCTGGCGCCAGTAGTCGAGCGGTGCCGCATGGGTGACGCCGTGCGTGTCGCGGACAGTGCCTTCGTGGATCAGCGGCACCAGCTCGCGCAGGATTGCCGCCACCCGATCTCGCCGCATCTCAGTCTTGACCGGTGCGAACATGCCGACGTACCCGAGCAGCGGCCGAAGCAGCCTTCCGCCCTCGGGATGCGCGTCGCACAAGTGCTTGACCGCTTCGTTGATGCCGTCGTGAGCGAAGACCACTTCGGCAGACATCGAGCAGCGGCACACCGGGCACGAAAACGTCGGCAGCGGCATCAGGCAACCCCCGCCGCCTTCATGACCTGGTCGACATTGATGCGGTCCAGGTAGGCGATCAGTTGCTGCGTGCCGTCGACGGACAGTTGGATGGCCTTGCGGCCGTCGCTGATCGTCAGATCGCCGCGAGACGACAAGGCGAAGCTGCATGCGGTGGTGCCTTCGGGCTGGCGTTTCCCAACCGCCTTAACCACGCGCTGGCGCGGATTCAGCGTGAGATCCGGCGGGTTGTCCGGGTTGATGCGGTACGAATTGACCGCATTGCCGCCCTGTTCGGGCTGCACCTTTTGGGCCAGCACTTCCCCACGGTCCAACTCCCCGGCGATATAGGCCTGCGGATTGGAGATCTGCAGCTCGTCCACGATCTCGGGCGTACGAATGCCTGGGCGCTTCTGGATCAGTTCGATGATCTGCACGCGGTTGCTCTTGATTTCGCTCATGGCGTCGGTTCCTTCAGGTAGTCAGGCGCGCGCGGCTTTGAGCCTGACCTTGCGCCGGGTTGGTGATCTGGCCTGCGTTAAAGGCCAGGAGAGCCACCACGAGCGTCCAGATCAGGAGGCCCAGGCGGGTGTGCAGAAACTCGCGGATGGTCATGCGCTTGCGCATCACAGCCCCCCATCCAGTTGTGCCAGGCGTGCCAGCAGCTTCTCTTCGTTCACGCGGTAGAGCAGCTCCAGCGCCGACTGGTTACGCTCGGCCGACATCAGCTCCTCACGCAGCCAGTCGACCTCGCGGTTGCCACGCTCCAGATCCTTGGCCTGACGGCGCAACTTGCGCTGAATGGCCATGCGTTCACGCATCAGCGCCCATTCGGCGACCAGGCGTTTTGCTGCGGCGGAGATCTCGCCGCGAATACGGGCGAGGCCAGTGCGCAGTTCGGCAGCGACCAGGTTGTCGAACTGCGGACCTTTGGTGACGACCAGGCTGCCGTGCAGCACCGGGGGAACAGCTTGTCGAACGGGCTTCATTGCGAAGGCTCCTTAACGGTTAAATCGATTTGCGGGCCGCCCACGACAGGCAGCGGCAGGGTCTTGGTGTCCAGGATGGCCATCGGCACGTCAGCCGGGTCTTGCGTCTTGCGGGGCGACGGCTTGAACGCACACTGCTGGCACGCCTTCCATTGGTTCAACTTGCGTGGGTTGTGCGTCGGAGCTGCACCGAGGGCTGTCTCGCGGCAGTGCTCGATGTCGACTTGTTGGCACGTTGCTGGGCAGGTGATCCGCTCGAACGTCTGGCGATAAAGGCGCTCAATACGGTCGGTCTTCGCGCGCCCCGCGCCGTACTCACCGAGCCCACGCAGCAGTACGGTCAAGGTCGAGCGAGCGATGCCCATGCGAAGCGCCACTGCGCTTTGCGTGGATGCATCCACCTCACGGCGCAGCCCTTGAAACCACCCGGTCTGCATGTACGGCGGCGTGTTAGAGGGCATTCGTGAATGCCTCCACGTCGACGTGCACCACGCGGTTCTCGTTGGGGTCGTACACCGTGCGTGTGCGCTGGACCATCGGCGCGCGCGGGCCGGTGTAGCGAGCGGCGATCAGCACGTACTTGGCACCCGAGGGTGTCTTGCCGCGCTTCTCCTTCTCCACCAGCTTCAGGTAGCCCGCGCGGTACAGCGCGGAGATGTACGATTTGGCGGTTTCTTCCTTGATCGGATGTGCCTTCGTGCTGGCGAAGGCCACCAGTTCGCGGAACGTGAACGGCGTGCGCTCGAACATGCGATGCATCGTTCGCCACATGGACTCCGTGCCGGTGCCCTGGACCACGATGTCGCCTTCCTTGTTGACGCGCGGGGCCTCAACGCCGTTATCCCGGACGAGACGGTAAGTCAGGCGCGGCTGGATGCCGCCCTTGTTCACCTTCTCCTCCGCGATAACCTCGATGAGTTCGGCCTTGAGCAACGCGGCAACATAGTCGGAGATCATGCTTTCCTTGCCGTTGCAGTAGTCCGCGAGCTGCTCGCGCGTGAACGCCTTTCGGTGCGTGCGAATCGCTTCCCAGATGTGCTGGCGCGGGGACTTCCCACCTTTCTGTTCGAGCTGGGCGGGCTTACGCGGCATGGCCACCCCCATGGGCGAGGATGTCGCGTGCGGCCTGCATCTGGCGGATCACAGCATCGACGTCAGCGCCCTTGAGCGGCATAACGACGGTCACGCGTTGGTGCTTGCGCGTGCCTACCAGTTCGATGCGCAGCTCGGCCGAGTCGGTATCGGGCTGGGCAGTCACCTGGATGACGCCACGCGCCTTCAGTTCCGGTGCGTCTTCGCGACCGATGCGGTAGCGGCAATCCTCAAAGGTCGAGAGGGTTACGGTGCCGGCGTTCATCACGACCTCCGTTCCGGCGAGCGGCCGGTGTACACGGTCGTTTCGGCCAGGTGGCGCATCGTGATGCGGTCCAGGCCATGCGTGTTGCTGTAGTCCAGCAGTTGCGTGAGGTTGACGCAGACACGACGCACGGACCCTTGGGCGATGCCGACCAGGTACTGCAGGACATCGGCGTCGAACTCCAGTGTTGACGCATAGATCGGCGCCAGCTTCATGGCGTCTTCCAGCGTCACAGCCTGCGCAGGCGCCCAGGTCAACACACGCGAGTGGAATCGCTCCCAGCGCTCCAGCTTCTTCGGCAGCAGCTCTTCGCCCACCAACAGCAGCGACCCCTGCGATGCCTCGTAGATGTCGCGCGTCAGCTCAATGAGCGTGCCGTTCTTGTCCTTGGCCGCGTAGTCGAACTCATCCAGGATCAGTGTGCGGTGCGACGTGCTCAACTGCTCGGCCACCATATCCAGCAGGCGCGCCGTAGTCGTCGGTTCGTGGCGGATGCCCATCTCTGCCAGAATCTTCTCCAGCAGCGTCTTGGACCGCCAGGCGCTGCGCATCTGCACGTAGTAGGCGCGCGTCTCGTTCGCGAGCGTGTTGGACGCGAAGGTCTTGCCCCAGCCGGCTGGCCCGTACAGGACAGCGATGCCCGGCAGGCCGTTGCTGCGAGCGTCCAGGCGCTCCAGGGTGGCGCTGACCATGTCCAGCGTTGCGATGTGCGCCACACTGTCCACTGCCATTGCTGGTTTGCGTGAGTTGGTGTTCTTGGTCATAATGATTCGGCTTGGTTTAGCGAGCGGCATTCAGCGCTGACACGCTGCTGCCACCAGACGCCGCCAGGGGTTGAGCCTCCTGGTGGCGTTTTTTCATGGCGCGGTACTCGGGGGAATCCGGGTAACGGCCGAAGAAAAGCTGCTGTTGGCGATCCTCGATAGAGCCTCCGTTCTTGACGAGTTCTTCCAAATCCATCCAGCGGCGGAATCGCTGCTGGGGCGTTTCTTTCATGGCGTGCACGTTGGTCTGTTCGGGTTGGGGCTGTGCCTGGCGCTTGTCCAGGATCTGCTGCAGGTCGGCCGGGATGGCACTGGCGACCGGCTTGCCAGCAATGGAGCGATGGGCGTGGCCGGCGGCGTCCAGCGCCGGCGTGCTGTAGGCCACGGCCGGCTGCGGCAACGTGGCCAGCTTCCCGGCTGCCTCGGCCTTCGCGCGCAGGTGTGACTGGATCAGTTGATCGGGGTCCAGCTTCGGCACCTTGGCGGCCTTCCGCTGAGCCTTAACGTTCTCGCGCTGCACGACCTTGGCGTGCGCCGCGATTTCCGTACGCGACACGCCAGTGCGCTCGGGGCAGACCGCGACGCAGATGAACTGGTTGGTTTCGGCCTGGAAGACCGCGATCTGGCCGTAGTCGGGCAACTGCCGCGTAAGCACATCCTGGCCGACATACAGGGCCAGCTCCGCAGCGATGAACCCGGCACCTTCGATCGTCAGGCCCTTCTTGGTGACCGTGTATCGGCCCTTGCCAGCCGGCTGTGCCAGTAGAATGTCCAGCGCGCGTTCGTTCTGGATGCGACGCACCTCACCCCGGTATGCGCTGGCCACCTCGAACGGCGTGCGCTCATTCAGGCCGCCGTGCGCGCGGTGCTCATACGTGCCCACGATCCAGTCGTTGAACAGCGCCTGCAGCTTTTGCCCGGACATGGCGACCGTGACCGTCTCGTCTTTCTTGAACAGCCGCTCGGCAAAGGTGCGCCGTGCCTCGATGGCGCTGCGCTCGGCCACGTTGTGCCCCACAAAAGCGTCCAGCGCCTCCAGGTTGGAGTGCAGCAGCGTCTGAATGCCACGCTCGACGTGCGGCTTCTCCCAAGGGCTGAACGGTGCCGTGGTGTGGTGTTCGATGCCGAGCTGGCGCAGCGTTTCCTGGAAGTCGCGCGACTGGTAGTCCTGGCCGTTGTCGGTGACGATCTCTTCCGGCACGCCCCAGGCCAGCAGCGCCAGGCGCAGCGCGAGCTTGTGCGTCTCGGTCTTGGGTGTCGGCGACAGCACGAACAGCATGCGGCGCGAATACACGTCGACCACGGCCGATGCCGAGTAGCGGCGCTGGCTGCCGTCGTCGTCAGTCAGCATCCAATCTGCCGGCGTCGCATCCATTTCCCAGCGCTGGTTAAGGCTCACCACGTCGGCCGACGCATCGCCAAACGCGACCATGTACTTGTTCTTCCACTGGTCGGGGTTGGTCGCTGCCGTCAGCAGCTCGGCGTTCTTTTCCTTCCAGGCCTTCAGAAACCGATGCGCCTGGTGGTACGTTGGCACGTTAAACAGGTGCTCGCCGGTCGAACGGTCGATGGCAGCCTCTGCGACCAGGTCCAGCAGGTTCTGCACGCCCAGGTGCGGTCGCTGGATCAGCAGCGCAATCGTGGTCTTTTCCAGCGCTGGCTGCGTCGTGAAGACGTTCACGTCCTTGCGCAGCTTGCCGTCCTTGTGGTCGATCAGGCCGGCCATGCCATCGCGCTCAAAATCGAGCACCCAACGGCGCATCGACCGTGGCGACACTTCCGGCAGCCTTGTGCGCACTGAAGCATCAACCGTGACCTGGCCTGCGTTGTATGCCTCTGCGAAGGCGTCCCAGCTCGCACTGCGTGTCATGGGCTGAACGGCCGCAAACCAGGTTTCCCAGGCGCGCACCACGCCAAACCGAGCATCCAACCGGCTTTTGACGCCTGCCGGCATGTCGACCACCAGCGCCTGCAGGTTTGCCTCGCCACGCGTGCGCTTGCTCGCGGCCGTAGCGTCGGCCCTGGCCCGAATGCGCGTTAGCGCGACATCCACGGCGCTGGCTGCACTCGCGCGCTCGTTCAGCACGGTTTGGCGCTCGACGGCCGTGCGCACCACTGCGGGCAGCGTTGCCGTGTCAAACACCATCTTGTAGCCGCCACGCACGGGGGTCTTCTCGCAGACCCAGCCGTTGCGTGATGCACGCAGTTCCACCGCGCGCTTTCCCACGCCCAGGGCGGCGGCGATCACATCCAGACCGACCTTCATTGCTTGCCTCGACCGGTCTTGCGCTCTGACAACATCCGATCCAGCATTTCCTCGGGGATGTTCTTGCGCAGCGTATCCAGGCGCTGCTTGAGCATGCGTTCCTGCATGGTTAAGACACCCAGCTCGGCCATGCAGGCCTCCTCACCTCGGTAGACCTTGCAGCCGCAGGCTGCAGCGATGCGTTCGAGGATGCGCAGGTCGCCCGTCGCCACGATCAGCGCCGGAATGGCGTCTGCAGGGAACCGCTTATCGGCGCTGGGCGCGCAATACTGGTCCAGCATGTTCTTGGACATGTCGTGGCTGGATAGACGCGAGATCTGCGCGGCCACGTCGTGACGGTCCATACCGGCCATAGATGCACTGGCCAGGGTGTCAGCCAGGGCTTCGCGGATGGTTAAACCCATGTCCAGAGCACCGGGTTCCGGCTTCGGAGCCGGCGGCACGTCGAACATGTCGAGTTCAAGCTGGCCGTTGGTCTTGGCTTGGTTCACGCGTCGTTTCATTGGCAGCACCTTTGACTTGACGCGGTCAAGCCGCAGCAACGTTTTCAACGTTGCCTGCGTGAGACCGACTGATAGACTTACGGCTAGACCAACGCCCAATGCCGCGCTGGTTCCGGCCACTCCGGGGGTTGCCGTGCTCGTCGTAGCGCGTCGGCCAAATCGAGGCCGGTGCCACGCCGATCGCCGAAGCGATGATTTGTTCGGCGGCAGGCCAAGGTGCGCAAAGTGCGCCCTTGAGCGACGTCGGGGCGTAGCCGTTCTGGAGGCTCAACTGGCGCAGCGATACGCCGGCCTTCTCCAAAGCGCTTTTGATGTCAGCCCGATGCCAGTCCTGCACGACTGGTTTTTTCGGTGTGTTTAACTTGCTCATGGGCCGAAACATAGCACGCATTTTCGTACCTTCGCAAGTGAATGTGCGTGTTCGCACTTCCGCGTTGGCGTGCTACGAGACCCGCAATTGCGTATGCCATTGATTACTAAAGAGAATTCACCGAAGTGCGAACAGCAAAGAAAAGTGCGAACAATGTGTTCGCACTTCGGGGAGGGCGCATGACCGTGGAAGCCGACGAAAGTGCGAACACAATCACCGTCGAGGTTGGTGAGAGATTGCGTGCCTACCGCCAGCACCTCGGGTGGGCACAAGAGAAGCTAGGCTTGGCGGTCGGTGGTACGAAACGTGGCGTTCAGGACAACGAACTAGGCCGCGTTATGCCGGGCGCCCGCGCACTGCGGGGCCTTGCACTGCTTGGGCTTAACGTCAATTGGCTGCTGACCGGCGATGGCCCAATGCTCATGAAAGACTTGGTGGCCGGCGCTCAAGGGCCTGCCAGTCCGCTGGACGAGGAAACGCTTGAGTACGTCATCGAGGCGCTGGAGCAGCGCATCGCTGCGGCGGGCAAGAAGCCGGACGCAAAAAAGAAGGCAGAGGCGGTCGTCGCCCTCTACGACTACGTTGTAGATACAGGCCACAAAGGCGACGCCAAGATGGAGCGCATCCTCCGTCTAGTCGCCTAATCTGTCGGTCGGCGGCTTGAAGCCTGCCTAAGCACGCACTCCCCACCCGTGTAGGTATTTACCCCTGATACCCCCGTCGGTACCCTTGGTGTCGTGGGGTTTCCATGGTAAAGGCCGGGTGGATTGCCCCGCACGTTAGACCGGCCGGGGAGATTGCAGGTGGTAGTCAATGAAAAGAAGCGCCGTGTCACAGGCGCCCTTGCCGGCTTGCTCGGCGAGCCAGACGAAACAGTAAAACAAGCAAGCCGCCCAACGTGGCGGCCACGTGCGCCACAACTCACGGTGCATGTTGGTGGCGACGTCGTCATCGGCAATGTGTACAACGCCGCAAACGTTCCCCAGGAGCCATGGGGCGCTCCGGGTCGGGCGCTCGTGGATACCTGCGAAAAGCGAAGGCTGCTGGAACTGCGCGACCACATAGCAGGTGTCTCTCGGCACCTGGTGGGACATGAAGTTACACCTGCAGTCATCATGCGGCGCCTGGCGGACCATATGGGCGTTAAATCCTACGCAGACATCCCAGCAGACCGGTTCGCTCAAGCCGAGAACTACCTTGTCTGCTGGCGCGCCAGGCTTGAAGGAATGCCTGGCTCCAGACGTTCGCCCGGGACGCGCCAACGACGTGTTCAGGCCATCTACGCCCTTTGCGACGAAATGAGGTGCGACCAATGGCGGCTAGACCATATGCGTCAGCAATGGGGGGCAGAGTCTATGAGCGATCTCACAGACGAAGCCGTCGAACAGCTCTACCGAGCTGTTTGGAGCCGAAAGAAATCAGCGGAGGGGCGCCGCTGATGCGGAAATGTGAGGGGCGTGGGCCAAATTGCGCGCACAAAGGGGACAGGAAGGGGCCGCTTTTTCCTATTTTGGGCCAATCTGCTGCGGCGACTTCATCCCGCGCGAAGCCTTATGCGGCGCGGCTTTTTAGCCTTTTCGGACCTTTTTTGCTTTGGGCCAGATGTCCCACCCCCTCACAATGGACATGGATCAATGCTGATCCCAAATGCCGACGTGGCGCCTGCACAGCGGGAGAGGGCAAGAAATGAAAAAGGCCCAGCAGTTGCCTGCTGAGCCTTTCATATTCTGGTGGGGCGTGAGTGACTCGAACACTCGACCTACGGATTAAGAGTCCGCTGCTCTACCAACTGAGCTAACGCCCCCGAAGAAATGAGACTATAACAACGTTTTTCGGATCGCGCTAGTCCTTCGTGCGATTTTTTTCGAATCGGCGACATCGCGGTGCAGGGCTTCCACAAACTGCGTCAGTCCGCGGGTCGGATGCTTGTCGCGGTGGCGCACGATCAGCAGCGGGCGGGCGATGCGCGGCAGGCCGCTGTCCACGATGGCCAACCGCCCGTCGTGCAGGGCGTCGTCCACCACGTGGCGCGACAGGCAACTGATGCCATAGCCCGCCGCTACCGTGCGCTTGATTGCCTCCGAGTGCCCGAGTTCGAGCGCCACATGCAACGGCCCGATCGTGGCGGCGATGCGGCTGTCGATCAGTTCGCGCGTGCCGGAGCCGGGTTCGCGCATCAGCCAGGCGGCCCCGCGCAACGCTGCATGCGAGACGCGACCGCGCGCGAGGGGATGGTCCGGCGCGGCCACGATCACCATCTCGTCGTCCATCCACGCTTCGATCTCCAGCGCTTCGCCACGGCATGAGCCTTCGATCAGGCCGAGGTCCACGTCGAAGCGCAACACGGCGTCGACCACATCCTGCGTATTGCCGATCAGCACATCGAGCTGACTGTCGGGGGCGATCTGCTGGCGAAAGCGCGCGAGCAGGGCGGGCAGCACGTAGTTGCCGATGGTGCTGCTGGCCGCGAGCCTGAGGCGCACGCCGGGCTGCTGTGTGGCGTGCTCCAGCGCATCCGCGTGGTCGAGCAGCGCCTGGGCTTGCGGCAGCAGTTGCCGCCCGAGCGCGTTCAGGTGCAGGCGGCGGCCGTGGCGGTCGAACAGCGGTTGTGCCAGCGCAGACTCCAGTTCCGCCAGCGCCGCGCTCACCGCGGACTGCGACAGGCTGAGTTGCTCGCCGGCGGCCGTGGTGGTCTCGCCGCGCGCCACGGCCACGAAGACAGCCCATTGCCGCAGGGTGACGCGCGGTGCTCTGTTATCCATAAAATTGGTCATTCATAGAAAAATTACCCGTTTTTAATGTTATCACCGCGCGCATATCGTTATGCGAATAGCGAATAAGCAAGGCGGGCGTGATGACGGCAATGCGAAAGCAGTGGGCGATCGGCAGCGGGCTCCGGTGGGACGGGTGTTTGCTGGTCAGCGCGGGCATCCTGGTCGGCTGCGCCGGCGCGGCGATGGCGCTGGGTGCGACGGGATGGGCTGGCCACCTGGGCCTGGGGGCGCTGACGTTGGCCATTCTGCTGGGTATGGTGGTCGGCCATGTGCCGGGCGGTCAGCGCCGGCTGGCGCCGGAGGTGATCCAGTTCGCGCGGCGCACGCTGCTGCGTGCCGGCGTGGTGCTGTATGGCGCGCGGCTCACGCTGGCGCAGATCCATAGCCTCGGCGCCAGCGGTGTGGCGATTCCGCTGCTGGTGCTGGCGGCGACCATGCTGTCGGGCGTATGGCTCGGTACGCGTGTCTTTGGGCTATCGCGGTCGCAGGCAGTGCTCGTGGCGGCGGGCAGCGCGGTGTGCGGTGCGGCGGCGGTGCTGGCCGTGGCGCCGGCCGTGAAAGCATCGCCGCGCGAGACGGCGGTCGCGATTGCCAGCGTGGTGCTGTTCGGCACCGCCGGCATCTTCCTCTACCCCTGGCTGTACGCGCTGGCGGGGCAGGCCGGCGTGGCCGTGGCGCCCGCGCATTTCGGGGTCTACATCGGTTCGACGCTGCACGAGGTTGCGCAGGTGATCGCCGCGGCGCGCCCGCTGGGCGATGATGCAGCCAATGCCGCCGTGGTCAGCAAGATGGTTCGGGTGCTGGCGCTGGCGCCGTTGCTGGTGGTGCTCGCCTGCACCACGTCGGCGGACGGGGCGGTCGCGAGGGCGGCCCCGAGCGAGGGCGCGCTGCGCAGGGCTGCCGGGCATGCATGGCGCGCGATGCCGTGGTTCGCGGTCGGCTTGCTGGGCGTGACGCTGCTGAATTCCGCCGGGGCCATCCCCGTCACCTGGCACGCGCCGATCGATGCGATCGATACCGCCATGCTGGCCTGTGCGATGTTCGCCATCGGTACGCAGACGCATGTGCCGATGCTGCTCAAGTCCGGTGTGCGCCCGTTGTTGTGCGCGGCGGTGTTGTGGGTCGGCCTGGTTGCGGGCGGCGCGGCGATCAACGCCGGGGTGCGCTGGCTGGCGGGCTGATGCCGGTGTCGCCTGTGAGGATCCGCAGATCGTCGCGCAGGCGCTGCGGATCGGCGTGCGCGAGGGTGCCGTCGATCGCACCGTGCAGCGCTTGCCAGACCGGCAGCGCGCGGGTCAGTGCCTTCAGGCCCGCCGGGCGCAGGCGCAGCAGCCGGCTGCGGCGGTCGGCCGGATTCGCCTCGATCGCCACCAGGCCCCGGCGCTCCAGCGGCTTGAGTGCCGCGGTGAGGGTGGTCCGGTCCATGGCCAGCAGATCGGCCACTTCGCCCATCGTCGCGGGCCGCGGGCGGTTCAGTGACATCAGTAGCGAGAACTGGCCATTGGTCAGGTCCAGCGGCCGCAAGGCTTCGTCGAAGCGGCGGGCCAGGGTGCGCGCCGCGCGCTGCACATGCAGGCACAGGCACGTGTCGCGTATCAGCAGCGTGGTCTCGAACGGAACGGAAGCGGCAGGTGACCTGGACATGGTTTGACTTTGATGGATGCCTTATTAGTATTGATATCAACGTAATTCGTCAAGCATCATCCATCCTCACGTCAAGGAGGTCCGGTCATGCAGCAGCACCCTGTTGTTTCGCGAGAGGAATGGCTGGTCAAGCGCCGAGCGCTGCTGGCCCGGGAGAAAGAAGCGATCCACCTGCGCGATGCCATCACGGCCGAGCGGCAGGCGCTGCCGTGGGTCAAGGTCGACACGCTCTATGTCTTCGATACCCCGTCGGGCAAGCGAACGCTGGCTGACTTGTTCGACGGCCGCAGCCAGTTGATGGTTTATCACTTCATGCTCGGCCCCGGTTGGGCGGCAGGCTGCACCGGCTGCTCGCTGGTGGCGGACCACCTGGGCGGGACGCTCGCGCACCTGAACCATCACGACGTCACGCTGATGGCGGTGTCGCGCGCGCCGCTGCCCGAGATCGAGGCTTACAAGAAGCGCATGGGCTGGCAGTTCCCGTGGGTCTCGTCGTTCGGCACGACCTTCAACCACGATTTCCGTGTCAGCTTCACCCCGGAGGAACTGGCCAGCGGCGCAGTGGACTACAACTACACGCCCACCCCATCGGCGGACGCCAACGACGAACTGCCCGGCATGAGCGCCTTCAGCAAGGACGAGGCGGGCAACGTGTATCACACGTATTCGACCTACGCGCGCGGGCTCGAAGAGCTGATCAGCACCTTCCTGATCCTCGATCGGGCGCCCAAGGGCCGCAACGAGTCCGGCCCCATGGCATGGGTGCGCCGTCACGACGAATACGAGGATGCGCCGAAGGCGAACGCCTGCTGCGAGCAGTGAAGGGGATGATGGGGGAGGGGGCGATCGACGAGGCTGGTGCCCGAGGCCGGGATCGAACCGGCACGCGCCGGTGAGGGCGCAGCGGATTTTAAGTCCGCGGTGTCTACCAATTTCACCACTCGGGCACGGCGGCCGGTGCAGGTGATGCGCGCACCGGCGCCGCAAATGAAAACGCCTCGCACGAAGCGAGGCGTTTTGTTTTTTGGCTCCCCGACCTGGGCTCGAACCAGGGACCTACGGATTAACAGTCCGGCGCTCTACCGACTGAGCTATCGGGGAACAGCGAAGAAATGAATTGTAGCTAGTTTAACTTCTGGTCGTCAACACTTTTTTGCGATGGCGATGAAGAAAGTTGCCGATCACCGTTCCAGGTACTGTTCCTTGTCCTTGACGTCCTTCCATTGGTCGGCCTCGGGCAGGGGGGATTTGGTCTTGGTGATGGACGGCCAGCCGGCTTGTGCGAGCTCGGCATTGATGGCGATCCACTTCTGCTGGTCGGCGGGCACGTCTTCTTCGGCGTAGATGGCGTTGACCGGGCATTCGGCCACGCACACCGCGCAGTCAATGCACTCGTCCGGATCGATGGTCAGGAAGTTCGGGCCTTCGCGGAAGCAGTCGACGGGGCAGACGTCCACGCAATCGGTGTACTTGCAGCGGACACAGCTTTCGGTAACGACGTGAGTCATTTCGCTTGAAGAAAATGCTAGGAATTCGTGGGGTACGCGGTCACGGACGGGGGCCGTGCCGGTAATCCCGCATTGTAGCGCACCCGCTGTGCCCGACGGCTGCGCCATCCGCGCGCCGTCAGACAGTTTTGGCATGTGTTTATGCGCTGGCTCAAGGTTTGGCCGGTCCGCTACTGCGCATGTTCGATCACCATCTGCACGCGGGTGATGCCGTTGAAGGTGTTGTTGTCCAGCCGGTAGGCCACGTACGCCGAGGCGCCGAGCGGCTCCGCGTGGTTGAACCAGATCGCCTCGAAGCGCTGCTTGCCGCGCCCGAGCTGCAGCTTCAGGTGCTTGTCCTTCAGCACGGCCTGCGACAGCACGTCGAACTCGCCGCAGAAGCTCGGCGCCGGGAAGCCCTGGCCCCAGACGTGGGTTTCGAGCAGCTCCACGAACTGCGGCGTGAAGCACTCCGGCTCGGCTTCGCCGTCGGTTTCGAGCACGCGCGAGAGCAGGGCCTCGTTCAGCCATTCGCGGCCGACCGCCTCGAAGGTCTCGACGAACCGGTCGAAACCGTCCGCGCGCAGCGACAGCCCGGCCGCCATCGCGTGGCCGCCGAACTTGACGATCAGCCCGGGGCAGCGCTTGTGCACGGCGTCCAGCGCGTCGCGCAGGTGGAAGCCGGGGATGGAGCGGCCCGAGCCCTTGATGACGCCGTCGTCGCCCGGCGCGAAGGTGATCACCGGCCGGTGGAACTTGTCCTTGAGGCGCGAGGCGACGATGCCGATCACGCCCTGGTGCCATGTTTCGTTGTAGACCGCGACGGTGTGGCGGCCGGCGCCGTCCATGCTGGCCAGCGCGGAGGACAGGATCGCCATGGCCTCCTGCTGCATGCCGGCTTCGATCTCGCGGCGCTCGCGGTTCATGCCGTCGAGTTCGGCGGCGATGGCCATGGCGCGGTCGAAATCGTCGGTCAGCAGGCATTCGATGCCGAGCGACATGTCGGCCAGGCGGCCGGCGGCGTTCAGGCGCGGGCCCAGGCCAAAGCCGAGGTCGAAGGTGGAGGCGCGCCGCGCTTCGCGCCCGGACACGCGGAACAGCGCCGCGACGCCGGCGCACATCCGGCCCGCGCGCATGCGCTTGAGGCCCTGCGCCACCAGCAGCCGGTTGTTGGCATCGAGCCGGACCACGTCGGCCACGGTGCCGAGCGCCACCAGATCGAGCAGTGCATCGAGGCGCGGCTGGTTCTGTTGCGTGAAGGCGCCGCGGCTGCGCAGCTCGGCCCGCAGTGCCAGCAAGACGTAGAACATCACGCCCACGCCCGCCAGGTGCTTGCTCGGGAAGCCGCAGCCCGGCTGGTTCGGGTTGACGATCACGCGCGCCTCGGGCAGTTGCGCGCCCGGCATGTGGTGATCGGTGACGACGACGTCGATGCCCAGTGCGTTGGCCGCCGCCACGCCCGCCACGTCGGCGATGCCGTTATCGACGGTGACGAGCACATCGGGCTGCTCGCGCGCGGCCAGGGCCACGATCTCGGGCGACAGGCCGTAGCCGTATTCGAAGCGGTTGGGCACGATGTAGCCGACCTGCGCGCCCAGCATGCGCAGCCCGCGCACGCCGACCGCGCAGGCGGTGGCGCCGTCGCAGTCGTAGTCGGCGACGATCAGCAGGCGCTTGCCGGCGGCGATGGCGTCGGCCAGGTAGCGCGCCGCGTCGTCGATGCCCTTGAGCTGCGCGGGCGGCAGCAGGTCGGTCAGCTCGGTCGACAGCTCGCTGGGGCGGGCGACGCCGCGCGCGGCCAGGATGCGGGCCAGGACGGGATGGATGCCGTGGCCGGCCAGCAGGCTGGCGGTCTCGGCGGAATGCGGACGGATGGCGATGCGGGTCATTCAGGCAGGGATGGAAAGGGGGGACAGCGCATCGCGCAAGGTGCGCGGACGGCCCAGGCGGCGCAGCCAGCCGAGCGGTCCGCCGGCCAGTTCGCGGCGGGTGATGCGGTAGTGGGCGTAGTGCGAGTCGCCGGTCAGCACCAGCGAGACGGCGTCGATGCGGCCATCGGCCAGCGCGTCGGCGGCCGGGACGAACCAGTCGCGGTCATAGGCGCGCAGCGCTTCGAGCCAGTCATACCAGTCGGCCGACAGGAACGGGGTGCCGGCGGCATCGAGCAGCACGGCGGCACCGGTATCGTCGGCGGGCAGCTCGGCAAGCGCGCGGGCGCTCAGTTCGGTCGCGCCGGCGGCGCGGCACAGGCCGGCGAAGAACGGTTCCTCGCCGAGCATGCGCTCGGCGATCGGCCGGGTGTCGACCAGCGCGCCCTGGCCGAACAGCCACACCGAATTGACCGGCAGCAGGCCGCGCGCGTCCCGTGCCCGGTTGACGGGGTGGTCGTACCACGTCATCTGCACTTCGTTCTGGAACTTGCGCCAGGCGCGCTCCTGCTCGCCCTGGTGCATCCAGATGTCGATGTTGTGGCCGGCGGCGCGCTGCGGGGCGGCGCCGCGCAGTTCCCCGAACGGGGCATCAGCGAGGTACCAGCGGGCGGGGTGGGGCGCTTCCAGCGTCAGGCCCGACTCGGCGATGAGCGGGGCGATGGTCCGGCGCAGCGCCTCGGCGTCTTCCGCTTCCAGCCGCAGGTGGGCCGGGTCGAGCATCACCAGGTGATCGCGTGCGGCGTGGATGTGGATCGGCTGCAGGCAGGCCCAGGTGCGGGTGTCGGCGGCGGCGCCGTCGGCCAGGCGCATGTACGGCGCGGACGGCAGCGTGCCCGCCGGCAGCCCGGCGTGTTCGGCCAGCCAGCGCTCGTGCGGCAGCGTGGGCAGGTAGGCGTCGTCGTGGCGCTCGCGCGCGGCCTCGCGGGCGCGGGCAAGCAACCTTTCCAGGCCGGGCAGGGTCAATTGACGGTAAGCATCGTCCGCCACCTCGGCCGCCGGCGCGCAAAACGGGACAATCAGGGTCAGTTCGGGAATCATGGCCCCGAGATTGTAAACTTCCGGCTGGCCGGCGAGGGCGCCGGCTACATCACATCCCATGGGGACGCCCCTTTGAAAGTTCCATACGAATGGCAGATCGGCTGGCGCTATACGCGTGCGGGCAAGCGTGCCACCCGCAACAGCTTCATTTCCTTCATCTCGCTCATCTCCATGCTGGGCATCGCGCTGGGCGTGACCGCGCTGATCGTCGTGCTGTCGGTCATGAACGGCTTCCAGAAAGAGGTGCGCGACCGCATGCTGTCGGTGCTCTCGCATATCGAGATCATGGCGCCGGGCAGCCTGCCTGACTGGCAGCGCACCGCGAACGAGGCGCTGCAGAACAAGGAGGTCGTGGGCGCGGCGCCGTACGTGGGCGCGCAGGCCATGATCACGCGCGACGATGCGGTGCGCGGCGTGCTGCTGCGCGGCGTGTCGCCGGCGGACGAGCCGAAGGTGTCTGACATCGCCAAGGACTTCAAGTCGGGCGGCATCGACGACCTCAAGCCGGGCGAGTTCGGCATCGCCCTGGGCTCGGAGCTGGCCCGTGGCCTGGGCGTGCGGCAGGGCGACAAGGTGACGCTGGTGGCGCCGCAGGGGACCATCACGCCGGCCGGCGTGCTGCCGCGCATGAAGCAGTTCACCGTGATCGGCACCTTCGAGTCGGGCCACTATGAGTTCGACAGTTCGCTCGCCCTGATCCACATCGACGACGCCGAGCGGCTGTTCCGCCTGGACGGCCCGACCGGCGTGCGCCTGAAGCTGGTCGACATGCAGCGCGCGCCGCAGGTGGCCGAGGCGCTGTCGCGCACGCTCACCGGCGAGCTGTACATCCGCGACTGGTCGCGCCAGAACAAGAACTGGTTCGCCGCGGTGCAGACCGAGAAGAAGATGATGTTCATCATCCTGACGCTGATCATCGCGGTGGCGGCGTTCAACCTGGTCTCCACGCTGGTGATGACGGTGACCGACAAGCAGGCCGACATCGCCATCCTGCGCACGATGGGCGCGCAGCCGGGCTCCATCATGAAAATTTTTATTGTGCAGGGGGTGGCGATCGGCTTTATTGGTACCCTGCTGGGGGTGCTGTTCGGCACGCTGATCGCGTACAACATCGACGTGATCGTGCCGGCCATCGAGCATGTGCTGGGCGTGCAGTTCCTGCCGCAGAGCATCTATTTCATCAGCGAACTGCCTTCGGACCCCCGCGTGAACGACATCGCAACCATCGGCATCATCTCCTTCGTGCTCGCCTCGGTGGCGACGCTGTATCCGAGCTGGCATGCCTCGCGCGTGAACCCGGCGGAGGCGCTGCGCTATGAGTGAGACCGTGATGACGGCCGGCGAGGCCACGCACAGCGCCAACTGGGGCGATGCGCCGGTGCTGCAGGCGCAGGGGCTGGTCAAGGCGTTCAGGCAGGGCGGGCTGAATGTCGATGTGCTCAAGGGGGTCGACATCCGCATTGGCGTGGGCGAGAAGGTGGCCATCGTCGGTGCGTCGGGCTCGGGCAAGAGCACGCTGCTGCATGTGCTGGGCGGGTTGGACGAGCCCACTTCCGGCAGCGTGTCGCTGCTCGGCAAGCCGTTCACCTCCATGCGCGAGCGCGAGCGCAATACGCTGCGCAACCGCGCGCTGGGCTTCGTCTATCAGTTCCACCACTTGCTGCCGGAGTTCACCGCGCTCGACAACGTCGCTATGCCGCTGCGCATCCGCGGCGAGAACGAAGCGCAGGCGCGCCATACCGCGCAGGCCATGCTGGCGCGCGTGGGCCTGGGCCAGCGCACGGCGCACCGGCCGGGCGAACTGTCCGGCGGCGAGCGCCAGCGGGTGGCGATCGCGCGCGCGCTGGTGGGGTCGCCTGCCTGTGTGTTTGCCGACGAGCCCACCGGCAATCTCGACGACCACACCGCCGGCGAAGTCTTCGACCTGATGCTGGAACTGGCGCGCACGCTCGGCACCAGCTTTGTCATCGTCACGCACGACATCGACCTCGCCGCGCGCTGCGACCGTGTGCTGCGCCTGCGCGACGGCCATCTGCACCTGGAGCGGCCGACCGCGTAAGCGCCCGCCGCCGATCGCCATGTGGATCGACACCCACTGCCACCTCGACGCGCGCGAATTCGATGCCGACCGCGATGCGGTGGTCGCGCAGGCGCGGGCGGCGGGGGTCCGTCACATCGTGGTGCCGGCGATCGCGCGGTGGAATTTCGGCGTGGTGCGTGCACTGGCGCACCGGCAGCCGGGCTGCAGCTATGCGCTCGGCATTCACCCGCTCTGCGCCGCGCAGGCCAGCGATGACGACCTGATCGAACTGCGCCGGCAGGTGGCCGCGTCGATGGACGATCCCCGCTTCGTCGCCATCGGCGAGATCGGGCTCGACTTCTTCATCCCGGACCCGCAGGTCGAGCGGCAGAACGCCGTCTACCAGGCGCAACTGAAGATCGCGCGCGAGTTCGATCTGCCGGTGCTGCTGCATGTGCGCAAATCGCAGGACCAGGTGCGCAGCGCGGCAGCCCGGGCCGGCGTGCGGCGCGGCATCGCGCATGCCTTCAACGGCAGCGACGACCAGGCACGGCATTACGTCGACACCGGCTTCAAGCTGGGCTTCGGCGGCGTGTTCACCTTCTCGCGCGCCAATCGCCTCCGGCGGCTGGCGGCACAGATGCCGCTTGAAGCGATCGTGCTGGAGACCGACGCGCCCGATCTCGCGCCGGCGTGGCTGGCCGACGACCAGTTCAGCGAGCAGGTCGGCACGCGCAATGCGCCGGCCGAGGTGGCCGGGATCGCCGCGGCGCTGGCGGCGCTGCGCGGCATCTCCATCGACACGCTGGCCGCGCAGGCCCGGCGCAACAGTGTCGATGCGATCCCCCGTCTGGCGGCGCTGCTTGAGTCCTGACCCGTATCGATGCGCGCCCTGCTGATCGGTTTCGTTGCGGGGTGCATGGCGTTGCAGATGCAGCCGGTGCTGGTGCCGGTCTGGCAGCCGGTGCTGCCGGCGTTGGTGTGCGGCTGGATTGCGCTGGCGCTGCGGCGCGCGGGGCGCTCGCCGGTGCTCATCTCCGGGATCGCGATGCTGGCAGCGGCATGCGTCGGCTTTGGCTGGAGCGACTGGCGCGCGCAGCAGCGGTTGTCCGTGGTGCTGGCGCCCGAATGGGAAGGCAAGACCATCCAGGCGACGGGCGTCGTGGCCGAACTGCCGCAGGTCACCGAGGACGCCACGCGTTTCCTGTTCCACATTGAATCCAGCGACGCAGGCGACGCCGTGCCGCCGCGCGTGCGCCTGTCGTGGTACGGCAAGCGCAGCTGGGGCGAGCGGAGGCCGGAGCGCGGGGCGGACACCGATCGCCGTGCCGGCATCCCCGACCTGCAGCCCGGCCAGCGCTGGCAACTGACGCTGCGGCTCAAGCGGCCGCACAGCCTGATGAATCCCGACGGCTTCGACGGCGAATACGCGATGCTCGCCGACGACATCCGCGCCGCGGGCACTGTGCATACCGGCAAACGCGCGCGCAATGCGCTGATCGGCCAAGCCGATGCCGGCTTTGGTCTTCAGGTCGAGCGCTGGCGTGCCGCGGTGCGGCGGCATATCCTCGCCGCCTTGCCCGATGCGCGTCATGGGCCGGTGATGGTCGCCCTGGTGGTGGGCGATCAGAGCGGCATTGCGCAAGCGGATTGGGAGCGCTTTCGCCGCACCGGCATCAGTCATCTCGTCAGTATTTCCGGCCTGCACATCACAATGATCGCCGGGTTGTTCGCCGCGCTCTGGATGGCGCTGTGGCGGCACTCGTTCGGCCTGGCCCGCTGGTTGCGCACGCCGTTGCCGCTGCGCATGCCGGCCCAGCGCGCCGGTGCCATCGCCGCGATGGCGGCGGCGTTCGCCTATTGCCTGCTGGCGGGGATGGGCGTGCCGGCGCAGCGCACGCTGCTGATGCTCGCGACCGTCGCCGTGGCGCGGCTGACCGATCGCAGCGTGCCGGCGAGCCTGTCGCTGTGCTGGGCTGCGGCCGTGGTGGCGCTGGTGGATCCTTGGGCGGTCATATCGGCGGGATGTTGGCTGTCGTTCGGCGCGGTGGCGGTCATCTTCCTGGCCACGCGGATGGTGGCCACCGATGCCGGGGGCGATGCCCGGCCGTGCGCGTGGTTCAGGCGCGCCTGGCGCGGCCTGTGCGGCGCCGCGCGCATCCAACTGGCCGTGACGGTCGGCCTGCTGCCGTTGACGCTGCTGTTGTTCCAGCAGGTCTCGGTGGTGTCGGCCGCAGCCAACGCGCTCGCGATTCCGGTGGTCAGCCTGGTCACCACGCCGCTGGCGTTGATCGGCGCGGCATTGCCCGAGCCGTGGGCGCAGTCGGTGCTGGCGTGGGCCGAGGCCAGCTTCGGGTGGCTCGTGTCGTGGCTGGATAGGCTGGCAGCGCCCGCCTGGTCGGTGTGGACGGCGCCCGTCGCGCCCGCCTGGGCGTGGTTGCTGGCCATCGGCGGCGTGCCGTTGCTGCTCGCGCCGGGCGGGCATCACGCCTGGGCCTGGCGGGCGCAGGGCGCGCTTCTGCTGCTGCCGATGGTGCTCGCGCGTGCGCCGGCACCGCCGCCGGGCGCGTTCCGCCTGGTCGCATTCGATATCGGCCAGGGCGCCGCCGCGCTGGTCGAGACCGCCGGCCACCGGCTGCTGTTCGACACCGGCCCGCGCTATGGCGACCTGGCCGATGCCGCCGACCGTGTGATTGTCCCGTATCTGCGCGGACACGGCGTGCAGGCCATCGATACGCTGGTGGTCAGCCACGAGGACAGCGACCACGCCGGCGGCACCGAAACGGTGATGGCCGGGGTGCCGGTGCGCACCATGCTGGCGTCCTTGCCGCCCGGCCACCGGCTCGGCGAGCGAGCCCGCGCCGACGGTATCGATACCGCGGGCTGCCTGGCGGGGCAGCGCTGGACCTGGGATGGTGTTGCCTTCGAAATCCTGCATCCGGTGCAGGCGCCCTCCGATAGGGCGCCGGCGTCCAGCAACGCCCGCAGTTGCGTGCTGCGCATTGCCGGCGACCGCCACGCCGCCTTGCTGGCCGGCGACATCGGCAGCGCCCAGGAAATGGCGCTGATCGCGGCCGAAGCACCGGAGCGGCTCATGGCAGATATCTTGCTTGTGCCCCATCACGGCAGCAAGACGAGCTCCAGCGGTGCGTTTCTGGACGCGGTTTCTCCGCAGGTGGCGATTTTCCAGGTCGGCTACCGCAACCGGTACGGTCATCCGCATCCGCAGGTCTGGCAGCGCTACGGCGCGCGCGGCATCGAGCGGCTGCGTACCGATGCAGCCGGGGCCGTCGTCATCGAGACACGCGGCGATGCGCTGGAGGTGCGGACGGCGCGGTCGATGCGGCCGCGCTACTGGTCCTCGGCGCTCGAGGTGGCAGCCCTGGCAGATGCCACGGAGCCCGCCGACGCGCAGCCGTAAGACACGGTGGTACGGCGGGATTGCCCGATTGTGGGGCGCAAAACCACTGTGCTATAAAAACCACATGCCGCGCGTCGCGCGGTGGCGCCATCAGGGGAGAACAGCATGCCTGTCCGGTTCTACGATGAAATGCTCAACTGGCATGGCGAGCGCAGTCCCCATGCCGCCGAACCGGCTTCGTCGGCGCTCGTGCGACAAGGCGAGGTGCGCGGCCACTACGGACGCTTCGCCGAATGGCTGGACAACCAGTCGGCCGCGACGCTGGAGAACAAGCGCGCCGAAGCCGACCTGATCTTCCGCCGCGTCGGCATCACCTTCGCGGTCTACGGCGACAAGGACGAATCGAACAGCGGCACCGAGCGCACCATCCCGTTCGACATCATTCCGCGCATCTTCCCGGCCGGCGAGTGGGCGACGCTCGAGCGCGGCCTGCGCCAGCGCGTCGATGCGCTCAACCGCTTCCTGTGCGACATCTACCATGCGCAGGACATCATCCGCGCCGGCCTGATCCCGCCCGACCAGATCTACAACAATGCCCAGTACCGCCCCGACATGCTCGGCGTGGACGTGCCGCGCGACATCTACGCGCACGTTGCCGGTATCGATATCGTGCGCGCCGGCGAGGGCGAGTTCTACGTGCTGGAAGACAACCTGCGGGTGCCCTCGGGCGTGTCGTACATGCTGGAAAACCGCAAGATGATGATGCGGCTGTTTCCGGAGCTGTTCGCGCGCAACCGCGTGGCGCCGGTGGCGCATTACCCCGATCTGCTGCTCGATACGCTGCGCAGCGTATCGCCGCAGAACATCTCCGACCCGACCGTGGTGGTGCTCACGCCCGGCATGTACAACTCGGCGTACTTCGAGCATGCCTTCCTGGCGCAGCAGATGGGTATTGAGCTGGTCGAGGGCCACGACCTGTTCGTCAAGGACGACCATCTCTACATGCGGACCACGCAGGGCCCGCAGCGCATCGACGTGATCTACCGCCGGGTCGACGACGATTTCCTCGATCCGCTGGTGTTCCGCCCCGATTCCCAACTGGGCGCGGCGGGCCTGCTGTCGGTCTACCGGGCCGGCAACGTCACCATCTGCAACGCCATCGGCACCGGCGTGGCGGACGACAAGTCGATCTACCCGTACGTGCCGGAGATGATCCGCTTCTACCTGGGCGAGGAGCCGATCCTCAACAACGTCCCGACCTACATGTGCCGTCGCCCGGACGACCTCCAGTACGTGCTCGACCACATGGGCGAACTGGTGGTCAAGGAGACGCACGGCGCGGGCGGCTACGGCATGCTGGTGGGGCCGGCGGCTACGCGGGAGGAGATCGCCGCCTTCCGCGAGGTGGTCAAGGCGCGGCCCGAGCAGTACATCGCGCAGCCGACGCTGGCGCTGTCCACCTGTCCGACCTACGTGGAGGCCGGCATCGCCCCGCGTCACATCGACCTGCGGCCCTTCGTGCTGTCCGGCAAGGACGTGCGCATGGTGCCCGGCGGCCTGACGCGCGTGGCGTTGCGGGAGGGGTCGCTGGTGGTCAATTCGTCGCAGGGCGGTGGCACCAAGGACACCTGGGTCCTGGAGCGCTGACCGGCCACCATTCGAGCCATTGCACCCGACTGACAGAAAAACGGACACACGGAACAGGACAGGGGAAACCATGCTGAGCCGCACCGCCGACCATCTCTTCTGGATGGCGCGCTACACCGAACGGGCCGAGAACACCGCCCGCATGCTCGACGTCAATTACCAGACCTCGCTGCTGCCGCAATCGGCGGAAGTGGCGGAGCAGGGCTGGTGGGCCATGCTCGACATCTCCGAGCTCACGCAGGTCTTCGACACGCGCTACGGCCTGCTGTCGCGCGACGACGTGATCGACTTCATGGTGCGCGACATGACCAACCCGTCGTCGATCATGAGCTGCCTGCGCGGCGCGCGCGAGAACGCCCGGGCCGTACGCGGCTCCCTGACCACCGAGGTGTGGGAGACCATCAACACCACCTGGCTGGACGTGCAGCGCATGATCGCCGACGGCGTGCTGCGCGACGATCCGTCGCAGTTCTTCGAGTGGGTCAAGTTCCGCTCGCACCTGTCGCGCGGCGTGCAGGCCGGCACCATGCTCAAGGACGACGCGTTCTACTTCATGCGCCTGGGCACCTTCCTGGAACGCGCCGACAACACCGCGCGGATTCTCGACGTGAAGTTTCAGTCGACGCCCACGCGCGATGCAACCTCCGCCGAACTTGCCGCCGAGCACGCCGATTTCTATCACTGGGCGGCCGTGCTGCGCTCGGTGTCGGGCTTCGAGGTCTATCGCAAGATCTACCGCAACGTCATCACGCCGACGCGCGTGGCCGAACTGCTGATCCTGCGCAGCGACATGCCGCGCTCACTGCTGGCCAGCATGGATGAGGTGGTGGCGATCCTGTCCACCGTGCGCAACGGCCAGTGCGCCGAGACCGAGCGGCGCGCTGGTAAACTGCATGCCGACCTGCGGTACGCCCGCATCGAGGATATTTTCGCGGTCGGCCTGCATCCGTGGCTGACCAATTTCCTGGAGCGGATCAATGATCTGGGCAATGGCATCAGCCAGGATTTCCTGGTGCCGCTCGATGTGGCGTGACAGCGGGCGCACTTTGTGTTTATCAGGACGTCGCTTCCGGGTGGCGTCCGTGCCACCGTGAAATTCCTGATCCAACATACGACGGCCTACCGCTACGCCGAGCCGTTGCGCCACAGCGTGCACGAACTGCGGCTCACGCCCCGCAGCGGCCCGCTGCAACAGGTGGATAGCTGGCAGATCCACGCCCCCGGCAACCTGACGCGGGCCACCGACGGGTTCGGCAACGTCGTCCATCACTTCACCCTGGGCGGCCGCTCGGACACCGTCACCATCGACGCACGCGGCGTGGTGGAGGCGCCCGCCGACGTGGCCACCGCGAGCCGGGGCTTTGCCGATGCACCGGGCCAGGGCCGCTACCGCGTATCGCCGCTGTACTTCCTGAGCACGACGCCGCTGACGTCCGCGCCGCCCGAGATGGCTGCGTTCGCGCGTGAACACGCGCTGGTCGCGGGCAACGCGGAGTCGGCGCTGGTGCTGGCGCATGCCGTCGCCGAGCGTGTGCGCTACAAGCCCAACACGACGGACGTCGGCACCGCCGCCGCCGAGGCCTTCGGCCTGGGGATGGGCGTGTGCCAGGACCAGGCGCAGGTGATGGTGGCCTGCTGCCGGGCGCTGGGCGTGCCGGCGCGCTACGTCAGCGGTTACTTCCACGCCGAGGGCGAGGAAGACCTGGCCAGCCACGCCTGGGCCGATATCTGCCTGGACGCCGAGGCCCACCTGTGGTGCAGCATCGACGTGACCCACCGCTGCTTTACGGACCACCGGCACGTGCGCCTGGCGGTCGGCCGCGACTACCAGTCCGCCGCGCCGATCCGCGGCGTGCGCCAGGGCGGCGGGGCCGAGACGCTGGACGTGCGCATCTCGATCGAGCCGCTGCCCGCCGAGGCCGCCTGAATAAGCCCTCCAAGCGCGCCGGACAGTTGCGATCGGCGCGCTAGAATGCATCCAAACCACTCGATTCGCCGGTCCCTTCGCCCCATGACTTACTGCGTCGCCATGCGCCTGGACGCTGGCTTGGTCTTCCTGTCGGATTCCCGCACCAATGCCGGCGTCGACGCCATCTCCACGTTCCGCAAGATGACCGTCTTCGAGCGCGAGGGCGACCGCGTGATGGTGCTGCTGACCGCCGGCAACCTCGCCATCAGCCAGGCCGTGCGGCAGGTGCTGACCGAGGCCCGCGACAAGCCGCGCTCGCTGTGGACGGCGCGGGACATGTTCGAGGCCACCACCATCGTCGGCGAGGCGGTGCGCGAAGTGTACGACCGCGACGCCGCGGCGCTGGCCAAGGCCAAGATCGATTTCAACGTCAGCATCATCTTCGGCGGGCAGATCGGCGGCGAGCGGCCGCGCCTGTTCAACGTCTATGCCGCCGGCAACTTCATCGAGGCCACGCCCGAGAACTGCTACTTCCAGATCGGCGAGGCCAAGTACGGCAAGCCCATCATCGATCGTGTGATCCGTCCGACGCAGCCGCTGGACGAGGCCGCAAAATGCGCGCTGATCTCGATGGATTCGACGCTGAAGTCGAATATTTCGGTGGGGTTGCCGCTCGATCTGCTGGTCTACGAGGCCAACTCGCTGCGCGTGACGCGCTTTGTCGCCATCGACGAAGAGAACCCGTACTTTGCGATGATCCGCAGCACGTGGGGCAAGCGCCTGCGCCAGGTCTTCGCCGAGATCGAGGATCCGGACTGGCAGGCCGGCACCCATCCCGCGCATCCGCTGCGCCGGGAAGGCCATCCCACCGCCGAAGTCGAACCGGTCCGCATCGCGCCGCCGGCCGCACCGCCCGCCGCGGACGGCGCTGCCGTACCGCAGCGCGCGCCGGGGCCGGTGTTCGAACAGGTCGGCACGGCGCAGCGCGTGGCCGGCGGACCGCACGAACCACACTGAACCCACGGCGGAGGTGCCGGCCGATGCGTGACGCGATGCTTTTTTCGCATGCCAACGGCTTTCCCGTCGGTACCTACCGGAAGATGCTGGACGCGCTGTCGGATGCCTTCGACATCCACGCGGTCGAGCGTTTCGGCCACGATCCGCACTTTCCCGTGACGCGGGCCTGGCCGGGGCCGGTCAAGGAACTGCTGGCCGAGATCGACGCGCAGGCCGAGCCGGTCTGGCTGGTGGGCCATTCGCTGGGCGGCTTGCTCAGCCTGATGGCGGCGCTGCGCCGGCCTGAGCGTGTGCACGGCGTGGTGATGCTGGATTCGCCCGTCATCGCGGGCTGGCGCGCCAGGCTGCTGTGCGTGGCGCAATGGCTGGACATCGACGCAAGCCAGGCGCCGGCGGCTTTCACCAAGAACCGGCGCAACCTGTGGCCGGACCTCGATTCGGTCTGGGCTCACTTCAAGGCCAAGCGCAAGTTCGACCGCTGGGACGAAGAGGTGCTGCGCGATTACGTCGAGCACGGCACCGAGCCGACCGGCCGCGAGGCCGAGCGCACGCTGCGCTTCTCGCGCGACGTGGAATACCGGATCTACCGCACGCTGCCGACCGACATGGGGCGCAAGGTTGCCGCGGGCACGCCGTTCCCCGTCGGCTTCGTCGCCGGCACGCGCTCGCGCGAGATCCGCCAGGTGGGCCTGGGTGCTACGCGCCGGATCGTCGGCGGCCGCCGGCTGTGCTGGATCGAGGGCAGCCACCTCTATTCGATGGAAAAGCCGCTGGAGACGGCCGCGCTGGTCCGTGAACTGATCGGCGGAATGCGCGCCGATGCAGGCGCCGCGCGGCGCGCCGCCTGACGGGGCGGATTCCGGCAATCTTCCGGCAATCTGTCACGGATCGCAGGGGGCACCTTTGGTATAATCCGGCTTTCCCCGGCAAGCCAGGTTTATGACCAAGTTCGTATTCGTCACCGGTGGCGTTGTGTCCTCGCTCGGCAAGGGCATCGCCGCCGCCTCGCTCGCGGCCATTCTTGAGTCGCGCGGCCTCAAAGTCACCCTCCTCAAACTCGATCCTTACATCAACGTCGACCCGGGCACCATGAGCCCGTTCCAGCACGGCGAGGTGTTCGTGACGGAGGACGGTGCAGAAACCGACCTCGACCTTGGCCACTACGAGCGCTTCGTCTCGGCCAAGATGCGCAAGTCGAACAACTTCACCACCGGCCAGATCTACGAATCCGTGATCCGCAAGGAGCGTCGCGGCGAGTATCTCGGTAAGACGGTGCAAGTCATTCCGCACATCACCAACGAGATCCAGGCTTTCATCGAGCGCGGCGCCAAGGCTTCGCACGACGGCCGCGCCGACGTGGCGATCGTCGAGATCGGCGGCACGGTGGGCGACATCGAATCGCTGCCGTTCCTGGAGGCCGCGCGCCAGATGAGCCTGCGCCTGGGCCGCAACCAGGCGGCGTTCATTCACCTGACGCTGGTGCCGTTCATTGCCAGCGCCGGCGAGCTCAAGACCAAGCCGACCCAGCATTCGGTGCAGAAGCTGCGCGAGATCGGTGTGCAGCCGACCGCGCTGCTGTGCCGCGCCGACCGTCCCATCCCCGACGACGAGCGCGCGAAGATCTCGCTGTTCGCCAACATGCCGCAGGACGCGGTGATCTCGGTGTGGGACGTCGACACCATCTACAAGATCCCGCAGATGCTCAACGAGCAGGGCCTCGACCGCATCATCTGCGAGGAACTGCGCATCGACGCGCCGCCGGCCGACCTCTCGATGTGGTCGCGCATGGTGCACACGCTGGAGAACCCCCAGCACGAGATCACCATCGGCATGGTCGGCAAGTATGTCGACCTGACCGAGTCGTACAAGTCGCTGATCGAGGCGCTGCGCCACGCCGGCCTGCATACCTCGACGCGCGTCAACATCGAGTACATCGATTCCGAAGAGCTGGAGTCGGGCCATACGCAGGTGCTGGAGTCGCTGGACGCGATCCTGGTGCCGGGCGGCTTCGGCAAGCGCGGCACGGAAGGCAAGATCCGCGCGATCCAGTACGCCCGCGAGAAGGGCGTGCCGTACCTGGGCATCTGCCTGGGGATGCAGCTGGCCGTGATCGAGTTCGCCCGCCACCTGGCCGGCATGAAGGACGCCAACAGCACCGAATTCAACGACGAGACCGAGCACCCGGTGGTGGCCCTCATCACCGAGTGGCTGGACCGCGATGGCCGCGTGGAGAAGCGCTCGGCCGACTCCGACCTGGGCGGCACGATGCGCCTGGGCTCGCAGCGCGTGCCCGTCCAGTCGGGCACCAAGGCGGCGGCGATCTACGGCGCGGAAGTCAACGAGCGCCATCGCCACCGCTACGAAGTGAACAACCACTACGTACCGCAGCTGGAAAAGGCCGGGATGATCATCTCGGCGCGCACGCCGTCGGAGAACCTGCCGGAAATGATGGAACTGCCGGTGTCGATGCACCCGTGGTTCGTCGGCGTGCAGTTCCACCCGGAATTCACTTCGACGCCGCGCGACGGCCATCCGCTGTTCAAGGCCTATGTGGAAGCCGCGCTGGCGCATCGCCAGCGCCAGGCGCAACGCGCGGTCGCCTGAGCGGCAGCGCACGGGAAACACGATGAAACTCTGCGATTTCGAGATCGGCCTCGACCGTCCGTTCTTCCTGATTGCCGGCACCTGCGTGATCGAATCCGAGCAGATGGCGATCGATACCGCCGGCACGCTCAAGGAGATCACCGGGGCGCTGGGCATTCCGTTCATCTACAAGTCGTCGTTCGACAAGGCGAACCGCTCGTCGGACACATCGTTTCGCGGCCTGGGGATGGAAGCGGGCCTGCGCATCCTCGGTGAAGTGCGCCGCCAGGTGGGCGTGCCGGTGCTGACCGACGTGCACGAGATCGACGAGATCAAGCCGGTGGCCGAGGTGGTGGACGTGCTGCAGACGCCCGCCTTCCTGTGCCGCCAGACCGATTTTATCCGCGCCTGCGCGCAGAGCGGCAAGCCCGTCAACATCAAGAAGGGCCAGTTCCTCGCGCCGCACGACATGAAGAACGTCATCGACAAGGCGCGCCACGCCGCCCGCGATGCCGGTCTGCCCGAAGACAGCTTCATGGCCTGCGAACGCGGCGCCTCGTTCGGCTACAACAACCTGGTGTCGGACATGCGCTCGCTGGCCATCATGCGCGAGACCGGCGCGCCGGTGGTGTTCGATGCCACGCACTCGGTGCAACTGCCGGGCGGCCAGGGCACCAGCTCGGGCGGCCAGCGCGAGTTCGTGCCGGTGCTGGCGCGCGCCGCCATCGCCACCGGCGTGGCCGGCGTCTTCATGGAAACGCACCCCGACCCCGCATGCGCGAAATCGGACGGCCCGAATGCCGTGCCGCTGCGCCGCATGAAAGACTTGCTGTCGGTGCTCAAGGAGCTGGACGCGCTGACCAAGCGCAGCGGCTTCCTCGAAAACCAGTTCGATTGATCCCACCCGACCGGCGGCGCTCCATGCCGCCTCAGTTGTTTCCTTTTCCGCTTCCGGAGAAAGACACATGGCTGCTGGCTACATCCTCGCGTACGTGGACGTGACCGATCCCGTGCAGTACGAGCAATACAAGGTGCTGTCGACCCGGGCCATGCAGGCCCATGGCGCGGAAGCCCTGGTGCGCGGCGGCAAGACCGAGGGGCTGGAAGGCGAGTGGAACCCGACGCGCATCGTCGTGCTCAAGTTCAAGAGCTATGATGCCGCCAAGGCCTTCTACGACAGCGAGGAATACCGTGCGGCCCGCGACGCGCGTGCCAAGGCCGCCCACATGAACATGATTGTGGTCGAAGGCGTCTGAGCGCGCGGCCACGGCATCACCTGCTTCAAAGCTTCAAAAAGACCAAGAGGAAATACATGAGTGCCATCGTAGATATCATCGGGCGCGAAGTGCTGGACTCGCGCGGCAATCCCACCGTCGAGTGCGACGTGCTGCTGGAATCGGGCGTGATGGGCCGCGCAGCGGTGCCGTCGGGCGCCTCCACCGGCTCGCGCGAAGCCATCGAACTGCGTGACGGCGACAAGAGCCGCTATCTGGGCAAGGGCGTGCTGAAGGCCGTCGAGCACATCAATACCGAGATCTCCGAAGCCATCATGGGTCTGGACGCCTCCGAGCAGGCGTTCCTGGATCGCACCCTGATCGACCTGGACGGCACCGAGAACAAGGGCCGCCTGGGCGCCAACGCCACGCTGGCCGTGTCGATGGCCGTGGCCAAGGCTGCCGCCGAGGAAGCCGGCCTGCCGCTGTACCGCTACTTCGGCGGTTCGGGCGCGATGCAGATGCCGGTGCCGATGATGAACATCGTCAACGGTGGCGCGCACGCCAACAACAGCCTGGACATCCAGGAGTTCATGGTGATGCCGGTCGGCCAGCAGAGCTTCCGCGAGGCCCTGCGCTGCGGCGCCGAGATTTTCCACGCGCTCAAGAAGATCATTTCCGACAAGGGCATGAGCACGGCCGTGGGCGACGAAGGCGGCTTCGTGCCGAACTTCGCCAGCAACGAAGAGTGCCTGAACACGGTCCTGTCGGCGATCGAGCGCGCCGGCTACCGTCCCGGCGAAGACGTGCTGCTGGCGCTGGACTGCGCCAGCTCCGAGTTCTACCGCGACGGCAAGTACCACCTGGAAGGCGAAGGCCTGCAACTGTCGTCGGTGGATTTCGCCAATTACCTGGCGAACCTGGCCGACAAGTTCCCGATCGTCTCGATCGAGGACGGCATGCACGAAGGCGACTGGGATGGCTGGAAGGTCCTGACCGAGCGCCTGGGCAAGCGTGTGCAACTGGTGGGCGATGACCTGTTCGTCACCAACACGCGCATCCTGAAGGAAGGCATCGAGAAGGGCATCGCCAACTCGATCCTCATCAAGATCAACCAGATCGGTACGCTGACCGAGACCTTCGCCGCCATCGAGATGGCCAAGCGCGCCGGCTACACCGCCGTGATCTCGCACCGCTCGGGCGAGACCGAGGACAGCACCATCGCCGACATCGCGGTAGGCACCAACGCCGGCCAGATCAAGACCGGTTCGCTGTCGCGCTCGGACCGCATCTCCAAGTACAACCAGCTGCTGCGCATCGAGGAAGACCTGGGCGACATCGCCAGCTACCCGGGCAAGTCGGCGTTCTATAACCTGCGATAATCTGTCGCAGTTCGCCAGACCGTGCGACCGCCGATCAGGCGGTCGCGTGGTATCTGGGGTGCTGGATGCTTTGTCACACCTGATGCCATGCGCCTGATCACGCTGTTCCTGCTGTTGCTGCTGCTTGCCATCCAGTATCCGCTCTGGCTGGGCAAGGGCGGCTGGCTGCGTGTATGGGACATGCAGAAGCAGGTGGCGTCGCAGAACCTGCGCAATGCGGAACTCAAGCAGCGCAACGTGAAGCTCGAAGGCGAAGTGAAGGACCTGAAGGAAGGCACGGGCGCCATCGAAGAGCGCGCGCGCTATGAACTCGGCATGGTCAAGGACGACGAAGGCTTCGTCCAGTTCGTCGCGCCGGCTCCCAAGACCAGCGAGACCCCGCTGCCGCCGCCTGCCGCGCTGCAGCCGAATCATCGGCACTGAGCGTGCCGGGCGAACGCGCCGTCGACGCGTTCGTCTTCCGAAGATGTCCCCGCCTTACCAGTAGTACGGATAGCCCCAGACGGGCGCGCCGTAGCCGACCCCCCATCCGCCATGGTGGCGCCATCCGCTGCCGTAATAGACTGAATAGCCGCCGTAGTAGGGATACGGTGCGTAGTAGGGCGTCGTCACGTATTCGCGCACCTGCGTCGCGCGCTCGACGGCGCGGTCGGATTCACGCAGCGCCTTGGCGTTCAGCTCGTCGAGCTTCTTGCGGTCTTCCGGCGCACCCGGTGCGGCGGCCGTGGCCGGCCCATCCGATTGCAGGCGGGCGGTGTAGGGCATGCCACCGGGGCCGCGCGGGACGGCAACGCAGGCGGCGGTCAACGCGGCGGCCAGGGCCGGCAGGGCGAGCTTGGCGGCGCGGGGCAGGAAGGGCTGGGACATGATGCGCTCTCGCAAAATGGCGTCAAGGATCGGATTGACGCTTGGAGCGGCAGCAGCGCACGAAAGTGCCGCCGCTGACGCATCTTCATAGTATGTCGCCGGCGCGTGCCCGGTGGTCAGTGGCGCTGGCCCGAGGCGCTCTGGACGCCTTGCACCACGGTGTCCTGCGCGAACAGCTGTGCACAATCGACGGCATCGAACGCGTAGTGCTGGCCGCAGAACTCGCAATCGATTTCCACCTTGCCGCCGCGCTCCTGCAGGATGTCGTCGATCTCTTCCTGGCCGAGCGTGCGCAGCATGGCGCCCACCCGCAGCCGCGAGCACGAGCAGCGGAAGCGCGGCAGGGCCGGCTCGAACATGCGGATGCCGGCGTGTTCCATCTCTTCCCAGTAGAGCCGCTTGATCAGCGTGTCGATGGGCTGTTGCAGCAGTTCATCCTGGCGCAGCGTCGCGCCGAGCTGGCAGACGCGCTCCCAGGTGTCGAGGTCCTGGCCGTGCGCGTCTTCGCGCAGCGGCTGGCCGGTCTCGCCCACTTCGGCGGGCGCATGGCCCGGCTGGCCTTCCATCGCGCCGCCGTAGGACGGCAGCCGCTGCAGCAGCATGCCCGAGGCGACCTTGTCGTCGGCGGCCAGCCACAGCCGCGTATCGAGCTGCTCGGAGGTCTGCATGTAGTGCTCCAGCACGGCGGTCATGCTGGCGAGCGGGCCGTGTTCGTCGGACAGCGGGACGATGCCCTGGTAGGGCTGCTGGCCGGGCAGTTTGTCCTGCGGGTCCAGCGTGATGGCAAAGCGACCGTGGCCGTGCACGTTGACCATCGACGCCAGCGTGGCGTCGTCCGCGATCTGGGCGCCATCGACCAGCTTGGCGGTGGCGCGCATCGACAGGTCGGAATTGCATTCCACCACCAGCATGCGCAGCGGTCCGTCGCCATGCAGCTGCATGATCAGCGCGCCGTTGAACTTCAGGTTGGCCGACAGCAGCGCGGCGGCGGCCATCATCTCGCCCAGCAATGCGCGCACCGGCGCCGGGTAGTGGCGGCGGCGCAGGACTTCCTGCCAGGTTCCCTCCAGCCGCACCAGTTCACCGCGCACCGGGGCGGCGTCGAATACGAATTTCTTCAGCTCGTCAGTCATCCATCGATCCGTTTCAATTGCTGCTTGTACATCGCCTGGCGCACCGCGTACGTCTCGGCGTTGAGGCGCATCTTGGCGATGTCGTCTTCCGTCAGTTCCCGCACGGCCTTGGCCGGCGCGCCCAGGATCAGCGACCGGTCGGGAAAGACCTTGCCTTCCGTCACGATCGCGCCGGCGCCCACCAGGCAATCCTTGCCGATCACCGCGCGGTTGAGCACCACCGCCTGGATGCCGATCAGCGAGCCCTCGCCGACGGTGCAGCCGTGCAGCATGGCCTGGTGGCCGATCGTCACCCGGTCGCCGATGTTAAGCGGGCAGCCCGGGTCGGTATGCAGCACGGCGCCTTCCTGCACGTTGCTGGCCTCGCCCACCACGATCGGCTCGTTGTCGCCGCGGATGACCGCGCCGGGCCACACGCTCGAACGCGCCTTGAGCTCCACGCGGCCGATGACGGTGGCCTCCGGCGCCACATAGGCGTCGTCGTCAATGGTCGGGGCGACGTCGCCGAGTTGGTAGAGGGCCATGCGTTCGGTCTCCAGAATCGGCATAGATGGGGGAAAAATGCGCGCCTTCAAGCGCGGCCGGGAGGCCGGCTCGACACGTCGAATTACAATGCCGGAAAGCCCGGATTGTACGCCCATGACCTCATTTCAGCCGCCCGCCACGCCATTGCGCCACGATGCGCTGGCCGCCCTGTGCCTGACCGACCCGGCCAGCAAGGTCGACGCCACGTTGCGCCTGGGCGAGCGTGCCCGCACGGCTGACGCCGCCGCATGGCGTGCCGATGAGCCGATCGTGGTGCCGGCCGTGGGCATCCCGGGCCGTCCAGCGGCTCCGGTACTGGTGCCGCCCGCCGAGGTGCCGCGCCGGCGCGCGATCGATACGCCGCGCGGGCGGGCCGTGCTGCTGCATGCGCTGGCGCACATCGAGTTCAACGCCATCAATCTCGCGCTCGACGCCGTGTGGCGCTTTGCCGGCATGCCGGTCGCGTTCTACCGGGACTGGATGCGCGTGGCGGCCGAGGAGGCGACGCACTTCTCGCTGCTGTCCGCCCATCTGGCCACCCTGGATTGCCGCTACGGCGATCATCCCGCCCACGACGGCCTGTGGCAGATGACCGAGAAGACCGCCGCTGACCCGCTCGCCCGTATGGCGCTGGTGCCGCGCACGCTGGAGGCCCGCGGGCTGGACGCCTCGCCGCCGATCCGCGCCAAGCTGGCCGCCGCCGGCGACTTGGCTGCGGCCGGCATCCTCGACATCATCCTGCGCGACGAGATCGGCCACGTGGCGGTCGGCAACCGCTGGTACCGCTGGCTGTGCGAACGCGCCGGACTGGACCCGGTGCCGACCTATCGCCGGCTCGCCGAGCACTATGGCGCCCCGCGCCTGCGCGGCCCGTTCAACCTCGAGGCCCGCCGCCAGGCCGGCTTCGACGACGACGAGATCGCCGCACTCGAGGCCAGCTTCTAAGCTGCGCGCGCCGGGCGGGGCGCCGGTATAATCGCCGTGAAAAAGAACGGTCGTTCGATTCTATTCGTTCGGTGACGGAAACCATGGACTCCACCACGCTGCCGGCCGCGCGCCTGGCTTCCCGCTCGACCTACCTGCCCGTGCGCGGCCTGTGCTACCACATCCGCGAATGGGGCGAGCCGGGCGCGCCCATTCTGTTTCTGTTCCACGGGTGGATGGATGTGTCGGCCTCGTTCCAGTTCCTGGTGGACGCGTTGCGCGAGCACTGGCATATCGTCGCCCCGGACTGGCGCGGCTATGGCCAGACCGCGTGGCCGACCGGCGCGCCCGGCGTCGATTCGTACTGGTTCGCCGACTACCTGGCCGATCTGGAGGTCATCGTCGATCACTACCAGCCGGAAGGCCGGGTCACCCTGGTCGGCCACAGCCTGGGGGCCAACGTGGTGTGCCTCTACGCCGGCGTGCGGCCCGAGCGCGTGCGCCGCGTGGTCGACCTGGAGGGGTTCGGCATGCCCGCATCCAAGCCGTCGCAAGCCGCGCACCGCTATGCGCGCTGGCTCGACGAACTGAAGGACAAGCCGCGCCTGAACACCTATGCCACCCTCGATGACGTAGCCGCCCGGCTGCGGAAGACCAACCCGCGCCTGCCGGCCGACAAAGCGGCCTTTCTGGCGCGGCACTGGTCGCGCCAGAACGCGGACGGCCGCTGGGAGATCCTTGGTGACCCCGCCCACAAAATCGTCAACCCGCAGCTGTACCGGCTCGATGAAGTGATGGAGATCTGGCACCGGGTGACCGCACCCGTGCTGCACGTCGAGGCGGTCGATTCCCCCACGCTGATCGCGCTGGCCGGAGATGTGCCGCTGCCCGAATTCAAATCGCGCTTTGCCGCGTTCCCGGATTTCCGCGAAGTGCGGATCGCCGATGCCGGCCACATGCTGCACCACGACCAGCCGGCGCAGGTGGCGGCCCTGGTGGAAGACTTCTGCCGCGCCGGATGAGCGTAGCGGCTCAGTCGAGGAACCGCTGCGCCGCGCCGGGCGGCGGCAGGATGCAGCTGTCCGAGCGGCCGAACTAGCGGTAGCGGTTGCGCGCCACCCAGCGATAGAACGCATCGCGTGCCGGCCACGGCACCAGCCAACCGAGCCATGCCAGCCGCCACGGCCAGCCCAGCACATGCAGGATGCGCAGCACGGCGGCGCTTTCGCGCCATGCATGGCCATCGCGAACGAACAGCACGGTGTCGACATCGTCCGGGTCCACGCCCGCCGCATGCAGCAGCGCACGGCCGGTTTCGCCCTGCATCGACGCGAAGCGCAGCGCGCCATGCCGGTCGTGCTTCAGCAGGAACCGCGTGAAGCCGCTGCAGAGCAGGCATTGCGCATCGAAGACGACGATCATGCGCAGACCTTCGTCGCCAGGTCAAGATGCCCGCGATATGCCGCGACGACGCCGAGCAGCGGCACGCTGGCGCGCACGTTGAAGTGCAGGCGGTCGCCGTCGCCGGTTTCCTCGGCCACCACCCCCGGCCGCAGCCAGCCGGGGCAGGGGATGCCGAGAAAGCGCACGCCTTGCAGGCGCATGTGAAGGGTGCGGTCGACCGCCTTCAGCGTGAAGAGCAGGCGTACCGCGCCCAGCCGCTCGACAATGTGCCCGTCGCTGAGCGTCAAGGTGGAACGCATGGTCTGGCGCGGAAATTGGCGGGTCCAGGTTTCCTGCACGGATGCGGCCTCGAGCGTGAAGCGGATCGGCCCGCGTGTCATCGTGCGCGGGGTGCGGATGCACCAGGCCAGCCATCGCGCGGCCCGCGAGGCGGGCGGCCGGGTTTCGACCTCGCCGTGCAGCACGACACGGCTGCTGAGCCGGTGGAATGCCTGTACGGCCGGGGCAAGCTGGGCGTAGCGCGCGCCGAGCAGGGTTTCGTAGAGCGAGGCGGTCATGCGGGCGTGTCCTGCATGGTGATGGCCAGGCCCTCGGTTTCGCGTGCGAAATCCGCCAGGGTCAGCAGGCCGATGCAGGGCAACGCGCCGCGCTGCGGCAGCGTGCCTTCGAGCCAGCGGCGCACCAGCGCGGCGGCGGCCAGTGTGGGCACGTATGGGCCATCGCCGCGCGCGGCAACGAGGTGCCACAGGCGGGTCCGCGCCTGGTTGCCGCCGTCCCGGCCTTCAATGCGGACATGCATGGCGCCGGCGTCCGTGCCGAACGGCAGGAGCCATTCCGATACCGCCTTGAGCCAGCGCGCGTGGCGCGACCAGTCTCGCACCAGGCCGGCCTTGGCCAGCGCCGACATCAGATTCATCCCCCGATGCAGCAGACGCAGTTCGAGCCCCGCGCCGAAGCGCACGCGCGGGGTGCCGGGGTAGCGCGTCGGCAACAGCGTCAGGTCGGGCACATCGCATGGCGACATCAGCCGCGCGCCGACGGGCGCGGGATAGCGGTGCCGCCAAGTGCCGCGCCAGCCGAACACCGGTTCATGCGCAGAAGGCAGCGGCTTGCCGCAATAGCTCAGGATCGCCTGCACGGTCGACAGGCCGCGCTCGGTCCGGTTGCCCGGGCTGATGCCGATGTCGATGGCGTCCACCGTGGCGAGTCCTTGCGCCAGGTGGTCGGCGGCCGCGCCAGACAGGGCGGGTACCGAGCTGGCACCGCTGACGACCAGCACGCCCGCTTGCCGGGCGGCGGCGTCCAGCGTCGAAATGTCCTGCACGAAGGTCCGTCCGTCCGCCAGGTCGATGTAGTGCACGCCGGCCGCGATGCAGGCCTGCGCAACGCGATAGTCCTGTCCCTGGAACGGGCCGCTGGTATGGATCAGCATGCCGGGCGCCAGCGTGCGCAATTGCCGGGTCAGCGTGTCGGCGTGGGCGTCGAGGGCCGCGGTCTGCAGCCGGGCGCGGGCGGTCGGCCGCAGCGTCTCGACCAGCGCCGTTGCCTGGGCCAGGGAGCGGCCCGCCACCGTGATCGTCAGCGCCTCATGTGCCGCCAGGCGCCTGACCAGCCGCCCGCCGAAGAAGCCGTAGCCGCCGATCACCACGATATGTTTGCCGGGGCCGCTATGCGTCGGCATGGGCTTCACTCCGCCGCCACGTGCAGCCTGGACTGCAGGTTCGTGTCGTTGCTGGTATGCGTGTGCACCAGCGTCTTGTCGGGATTGACATAGCGATAGGCGCGCCGCAGCGCCATCGCCACCTCGTGGAAGCCCGACAGGATCAGCTTCTGCTTGTTCGGATACAGCGCGATATCGCCGGCGGCGAACACGCCCGGTCGCGAGGTTTCGTAGGCCGTGGTCTCGACGACGATGCGCCCGGCGCGCATCTCGACGTCCCAGCCGGCGATCGGGCCGGGCTCGGAGACCAGGCCGTAGAGCGCGACCAGTTCATCGCAAGGGAGCCGGGTCTCGCCTTCGCGCTGGCGCAGGGCGATGCCGGTGAGGGTACCGTCGGGCGTGCTGTCCAGCCGGCCGATCATGCCGACCTGGAAATCCATTTCACCGGCGGCCACGGCGGCGCGCATGTCGGCGACCGACGCGTCGGCCGCGCGGAAGCCCTCGCGCCGGTGCACCAGCGTCACGTGCGCGGCGGTCTTGCGCAGTGCCAGCGCCCAGTCCAGCGCGGAATCGCCGCCGCCGGCCACCACGACGTGCTTGCCCGCAAAGCGCGCGGTGTCGCGCACCGCGTAGTGCAGATGGCGGCCTTCCAGCGCCGCGGCCTCGGGCAGCGCGACGCGTTGGGGCACGAAGGCGCCGTTGCCCGCGGTGATCAGCACGGCCGCGCAGTCGAACGCGTCGCCGGCGCTGGTGCTGACGCGGAAGCGCCGGCCATGCTCACCTTCGATCGTCTCCACGGTTTCGGCGCGGCGGCCGCACAGGATCGGGTAGCCGAACGGTGCGCACTGCGCCATCAGCCGGTCCACCAGCTCCTGTGCTGTGCAGGACACCAGCGCCGGGATGTCGTAGATCGGCTTTTCAGGATACAGCTCGGTGCATTGGCCGCCGGGGCGATCCAGCGCATCCACCAGCACGCACGACAGTCCGAGCACCCCAGCCTCGAACGCCGCGAACAAGCCGACCGGCCCGGCGCCCACGATGAGCACATCGATGTGCTGTTCGACGGGCTGGACGGTGTCGGCGGGGAGGGCGGTGTCGGCGGTCATGGCAATGCGAAGGGAACGAAACAAAACAAAACAATGCGGGCACTATAGCGCGCCACAACGCCCATGCCGCCAACGCCAGCACGGCCAGTCGGGTCTTCCCGGGCATCGGCGGCGCAGGCACGGCAGTCACCCGTGGCCGCGCCGGGGCAGTAAAATGACGGAATGCTCAAACGCTCCGCCTCCACCCCCATCAACGCCGATCTGCACTGCCACTCCACGGTGTCGGACGGCCTGCTCGCTCCCCGTGAAGTCGCCGCCCGCGCCGCCGCCCATGGCGTGACGCTGTGGGCGCTGACCGACCACGACGAAGTCGGCGGCCAGGCCGCCGCGCGCGAGGCGGCCGAATCGCTCGGCATGGACTATCTGCCGGGCGTGGAGATTTCCGTCACCTGGGCCGGCCGCACGCTGCATATCGTCGGCCTCGGCATCGACCCGGACGACGCAGCCCTGGTACAGGGCCTGGAGCGCACCCGCTCGGGCCGCAGCGCGCGCGCTGAAGACATGGCGGAGGTCCTGGGCAAGCTGGGCATCCACGGCGCCTACGAGGGGGCGCTGTCGTACGCCGGCAATCCGGACATGATCTCGCGCACGCATTTCGCGCGCTTCCTGGTCGAGCACGGCCATTGCCGCGACATCGCCGAGGTGTTCGACCGCTACCTGGGCGACGGCAAGCCCGGGTTCGTGCCGCACCGGTGGGCGCGCCTTGCCGACGCCATCGGCTGGATCCGCGGCGCGGGCGGCGTCGCGGTGATGGCGCACCCGGGCCGCTATACGTTGACATTGCTCGAGCACGAGGCGTTGTTCGACGAGTTCAAGGGCCTGGGCGGTGAGGGCGTCGAGGTGGTCACCGGCAGCCACACGCCCGACCAGTATGCCCGCTACGCCGACGTGGCGCGCCGCTACGGCCTGCTGGCTTCTCGCGGCTCGGATTTCCACGGCCCCGGCGAGGGCCGCGTCGAGCTGGGCGAGTTGCCGCCGTTGCCCGACAACCTGACGCCGGTGTGGAACCGGTGGCTGTCCTGAGCCCTTTGCCCGCCGGCCGCGCATGTCACAGTTCTTCCAGATCCATCCGACCACGCCGCAGGGGCGGTTGATCCGCCAGGCAGTGGAGATCATCCGCGCCGGCGGCCTGGTCGCGTTGCCGACCGACTCCTGCTACGCGCTGGCCTGCCACCTGGACGACAAGGCTGCCGTCGAGCGCCTGCGCCGCGTGCGCGGCATCGACGAAAAGCACCATCTGACGTTGATGTGCCGCGATCTGTCGGAGCTGGCCACCTTCGCCCGCGTCGACAACAAGCAGTATCGCGTGGTCAAGGCGGCCACGCCGGGCCCGTTCGTCTTCCTGCTGGAGGCGACCAAGGAAGTGCCGCGCCGGCTGTCGCATCCGTCGCGCAAGACCATCGGCCTGCGCGTGCCCGAGCACCCGATTCCGCTGGCGCTGATGGCCGAACTGGGTGAGCCGCTACTGTCCGCCACGCTGCAACTGCCGGACGACGACGCGCCGCTCAACGAAGCGGAAACCATCCGCGCCCGGCTGGAACGGCAACTGGAGCTGGTGATCGACGGCGGCCCGGCCCCGGCCGAGCCCACCACCGTGATCGACCTGACCGGCGGCGAGCCGGAGCTGGTGCGCCAGGGGCGCGGCGACCCGGCTCGCGTCGGCCTGTAGGCAAGGCCGCTCGGGCGGCCGCTGGCGGCCGCGCGCGCTTGCTACAATAGCCGGCTTATGAATCCCACTGTCATCCAAACGCTCACGGTCTACGCGATCCCCTTGCTGTTCGCGATCACCGTGCCGGCCGCCGCCCGTGGCTATCTCGCCAGGCATTACGGGGACAACACGGCGTTCCTGACCGGCCGGCTGAGCTTCAATCCGCTGCGGCACATCGATCCGATCGGTACGATCGCGATGCCGCTGCTGCTGTATTTCGCGACGGGTGGCGCGTTCGTTTTCGGTTACTCCAAGCCGGTTCCGGTGGATTTCGGCGCGCTGCGCGATCCGCGCTGGCACGGGCTGCGCGTGGCGCTGGCCGGGCCGGAGAGCAATTTCGCGATGGCGCTGGGTTGGGGTATCCTCGGGCTCTCCCTGGCGGCCGCCGGCGTCGACGAGCGGTTCCTGACGGGCATGGCGGCCGCGGGTATCCGCGTCAATCTCGCGATGGCCGCGCTCAACCTGATCCCCGTGCCGCCGCTGGACGGCGGCAGGGTGCTGGCGGCACTGCTGCCGCAGCGCCTGGCGCCGGTCTTTGCCCGCGTCGAGCAATATGGTTTCTACATCGTCATGGCACTGATCCTGACGGGCGTGCTGACCCAGGTCTGGATGCGCCCGGTCATGGCACTGCTGGCCAAGGTGCTGATGATGGTCCTCAGTCCGCTTCAGGCGGCGCTTTCCTGGTTCGTCTCCTAAATCCTCTCCCCACATGTTTCCTGAACGCGTTCTTTCCGGCATGCGGCCGACCGGTGCCCTGCACCTGGGTCACTACCACGGCGTCCTGAAAAACTGGGTCCGGCTGCAGGCCGAATACCCCTGCTTTTTCTTCGTCGCCGACTGGCATGCGCTGACCACGCACTACGAATCGCCCGAGGTGATCGAGGAGTCGGTGTGGGAGATGCTGATCGACTGGCTGGCCGCCGGTGTCGATCCGACCCAGGCCACGCTGTTCATCCAGAGCCGCGTGCCCGAGCATGCCGAGCTGTTCCTGCTGCTGTCGATGGGCACGCCGCTGGGCTGGCTCGAACGCGTGCCGACCTACAAGGACCAGATCGAGAAGCTCAAGGAGAAGGACCTGTCCACCTACGGCTTCCTCGGCTATCCGCTGCTGCAGGCCGCCGACATCCTGATCTACCGCGCCGGTTTCGTGCCGGTGGGCGAAGACCAGGTGCCGCACGTCGAGATGACGCGCGAGGTGGCGCGCCGCTTCAACTACCTGTACGGCCGCGAGCCGGGCTTCGAGCAGAAGGCGCTGGATGCGGCCAAGAAGCTCGGCGGCAAGCGTGCCAAGCTCTACCTGGAACTGCGCACGGCCTACCAGGAGCGCGGCGAGGACGATGCCCTGGAGCAGGCCCGCGCGCTGCTGGCCGAATCCCAGAGCCTGTCGATGGGCGACCGCGAGCGCTTGTTCGGCTACCTGGAAGGCGCGCGCAAGATCATCCTGCCGGAGCCGCAGGTGCTGCTGACCGAGGCGTCGCGCATGCCGGGCCTGGACGGCCAGAAGATGTCCAAGTCGTACAACAACACCATCCGCATGCGCGAGGACAAGGCCAGCGTCGAGAAAAAGGTCCGCACCATGCCGACCGATCCGGCCCGCGTGCGCCGCACTGATCCGGGCGATCCGGGCAAGTGCCCGGTCTGGCAACTGCACCAGGTGTATTCCGATGCGGACACCAAGGAATGGGTGCAGAAGGGTTGCCGCAGCGCCGGCATCGGCTGCCTGGAGTGTAAGCAGCCGGTCATCGACGGCATCCTGCGCGAGCAGCAGCCGATGCTCGAACGCGCGCAGAAGTACATGGACGACCCCTCCCTGCTGCGCGCCATCATCGCCGACGGCTGCGACAACGCACGCAAGGTCACGCAAGAGACCATGCGCGAGGTGCGCGAGGCGATGGGGCTGGCGTACAGCTGAGCCGGCCGAGTCATGGATTGATGCATGGGTCCAGCCGTTCCTGATCCGCATGCGCTTGGCGCGCCATCGCCGTGGGTGGTGCGCTGGGCCGCGCCGCTGCCGGCCGGCGCGCGCGTGCTCGACGTCGCCTGCGGGCACGGCCGGCATGCGCGCTGGCTGGCTGCGCGCGGCCTGCACGTGACCGGCCTCGACCGGGATGCCGATGCACTGGCGGGTTTGACGGAGATCGCCCACACGGTCGCCGCCGATATCGAGAACGGGCCCTGGCCGCTGCCCGCCGAGGCCGCCTTCGACGCCGTGGTCGTCACCAACTATCTGCATCGTCCGCTCTGGCCGCGCCTGCTGGCCTGCGTCGCACCGGGTGGGCGACTGATCTACGAAACGTTCGCCGCAGGAAACGAAACCGTCGGAAAACCATCCAACCCGGCATTCCTGCTGGCGCCGGGCGAACTGCTCGAAGCCGTGCGCGGCCAGTTGCGCGTGATCGGCTACGAAGACGGCTTTATCGCGGCACCCCGGGAGGCGTATATCCAGCGCCTCTGCGCGGTCCGCGAGCCGGCCGGGGCGCAGGCCCGCCGCTACGCACTTTGAAGTTGCCGCGCCGTGTGATGTCCCCGCCTTGCGCAGGGCTTCGTGTGTGGCGAATTCGTTTTTACGATCCGGTACAATCCCACTGATTTACGTTTACGCTTTTGTCTGCTTTCGAAACCATGACCCAGATTTCCGGCAGTCTCGTCGCCATCGTCACGCCCATGCACGAGGACGGCAGCCTAGATTTCCCGTCGTTGCGCAGCCTGATCGACTGGCATATCGCCGAAGGCACGGACGGCATCGTCATCGTCGGGACCAGCGGTGAATCGCCGACGGTGTCGGTGGACGAGCACCGGGAACTGATCCGCGTGGCGGTCGAGCAGGTCAACAAGCGCATTCCCGTCATTGCCGGCACGGGCGGCAATTCCACCACCGAAGCCGTGGAACTGACGGCCTACGCCAAGTCGGTGGGCGCCGATGCGTCGCTGCAGGTCGTGCCGTACTACAACAAGCCGACGCAGGAGGGCATGTACCTGCACTTCCGCAAGGTGGCAGAGTCGGTGGACCTGCCGGTGATCCTGTACAACGTGCCCGGCCGCACCGTCGCCGACATGTCGGTCGACACGATGCTGCGCCTCGCGCAGGTGCCCGGCGTGATCGGCGTGAAGGAGGCGACCGGCAACATCGACCGCGCCGCCCAACTGATCAAGAGCGCGCCGGCCTCCTTCAATATCTACAGCGGGGATGACCCGACCGCCATCGCGCTGATGCTGCTGGGCGGCCATGGCAACATTTCCGTGACGGCCAACGTGGCGCCGCGCGCCATGCACGAACTGTGCGCCGCTGCCATGCGCGGCGATGTGGAGACGGCCCGCCGCATCCACATGCAACTGCTGTCGGTGCACAAGAACTTGTTCGTCGAATCGAATCCGATTCCCGTCAAATGGGCCCTGCAAGCCATGGGCAAGATGGCAGGCGGTATCCGCCTGCCGTTGACGCCGCTGGCGCCCCAGTATCACGAGATCGTGCGCGCATCCCTGCAGGATGCCGGACTGCTCTCCTGATTCGTAAGCCATCGTTCTCATCTGAAGGATCGCAAGTCAATGAAACTGCTCCAAACCCGTCGCGGGGCTGTGGCGACGTTCGCTCAACTGCTGCTGGCCGCGTTGTCGGTTGCCCTGATTTCCGGTTGCGATACCGTCAATGAGGTGATGCAGCCGGACCGCATCGATTACAAGTCGCAGGCCAGAAAGGGCCCGACGCTGGAAGTCCCGCCCGACCTGACCTCTGTCCAGGCCGACCGCCGCTATGCCGCGCCGGATTCCGGCACCACCACGCTGTCGGCCTACACTTCGGCCGCGCCCAAGGTGACCGCGCCGGGCGCCGGCGCCGACAACGTGCTGCCGGCCGTGTCCGACATGCGCATCGAGCGCGACGGCAACCAGCGCTGGCTGGTCGTGAAGACCACGCCGGATGCGCTATGGCCGCAGCTGCGCACGTTCTGGCAGGAGCTCGGCTTCCTGCTGGTGATCGATTCGCCCGAGACCGGCATCATGGAGACCGACTGGGCCGAGAACCGCGCGAAGATTCCGCAGGACATCATCCGCCGCACCGTCGGCAAGGTGTTTGACGGCCTGTATTCGACCTCGGAGCGCGACAAGTTCCGCACCCGGATCGAGAAGGGCCCGGACGGCATGGTCGAGGTCTACATCTCGCACCGCGGCGCGCAGGAGCAACTGGTCGGCTCGTCGAAGGACCAGACCGTGTGGACGCCGCGTCCGGCCGATCCGGAGCTTGAGGCTGAATTCCTGTCGCGCCTGATGCAGCGACTGGGCGCGAGCAAGGAAGGCGCCCAGCAGAAGCTGGCGCAGGCCAAGGCCACGCATCCGGTGGAAGACGGCACCAAGGCCGAACCGACTCCGCGTACCGGCCCGTCGCTGCTGACGCAGGCGAATGGCCAGCCGGCGCTGCAGGTGCCGGAGCCCTTCGACCGCGCTTGGCGGACGGTGGGCCTGGCCCTCGATCGCGTGAACTTCACCGTGGACGATCGCGATCGCTCGCAAGGCGTGTACTTCGTCCGCTATGCCGACACCCGCGCCGAAGCGAACGCGCCGGGCTTCTTCTCGCGCCTGTTCTCGGGCACGAAGATGGAAGACCTCAAGCGCGCCAAGCGCTATCGCGTGGTGGTCAAGGACGGCGGTGCTTCGTCGATCGTGCTGGTGCAGAACGATGACGGCTCGGCGCAGACCGGCGATATCGGCAAGCGCATCCTGTCGCTGCTCGACGAGCAGTTGCGGTAAGCGGCATCATGCAGGCGGGCTGCCCGGGCGGGCGATGGCAGTGAGATTCGCCAGTCTCGGCAGCGGCAGCGAGGGCAACGCGCTGCTCGTCGAATCCAGCGATGGAACGACGAGCACGCGCATCCTGCTCGACTGCGGATTCGGTATACGCGAAACCGTGCGCCGGCTCGAACGCCTGGGTTGCGCGCCGGAGTCCCTCGACGCCATCCTCGTCACGCACGAGCATGGTGATCATGTCGGCAGCGCCTATGCGTTCGCCGCCAAATACAACATCCCCGTCTGGACCAGTCACGGCACGTATCGCGCCACGGCATCGCTGCGCGGCGCCGACCGGGCCGCCATCCGGTTCTGCCGCGCTGACGATGTCTTCAGCATCGGCGATCTGCGGGTCCTGCCATACACCGTGCCCCACGACGCGCGCGAGCCGTTGCAGTTCATCTTCGACGATGGTGCGCGGCGCCTGGGCGTGCTGACCGATGCCGGCATGTCGACGGAGTACCTGTGCGGGCACCTGACCGGTCTGCACGCCTTCGTGCTCGAGTGCAATCACGACCGCGAGATGCTGGCCAACTCAGCGTATCCGTGGTCGTTGAAGCAGCGGATCGGTGGCGACTTCGGCCACCTGGCCAATGACATTGCCGGGGCGATCCTGGCGCGGGTGCGGCACGATGGCCTGCATACCGTGGTGGCCGCGCATCTTTCTCAGCAGAACAACACGCCCCTACTGGCGGCGTCGGCAATTGCGTCGGCACTGGGCATTGCTGCGGGCGATGTGCCGATTGCGGATCAGGAAGACGGGCTCGGCTGGCGCGCTGTCTGAGCGAGGGCGGGGCTGCTTTGTAAGATTCGGAAACAACTTGGCGTGCAATCGGGCGATCGATCAGCAGTGTGCGTGCCGTTCGCCCATGAAAAAAGCCGACCCGAAGGTCGGCTTTTTTGTCTCGCGAGAAACGCGATTACTGCTTGGCAGCCGGAGCCGATGCGGCAGCAGCGTCCGAAGCAGCGGCAGCAGCCGGAGCCGGAGCCGAAGCGGCAGCGTCCGAAGCAGCCGGAGCAGCGGCCGGAGCCGAAGCGGCAGCAGCAGCTTCCGAAGCGGCCGGGGCAGCAGCAGCCGGAGCGGCGGCGGCCGGAGCCGAAGCTTCCGGAGCGGCAGCCGGAGCAGCGGCTTCTTCTTTCTTACCGCAAGCAGCCAGAGCCACGGCAGCCATCAGCGAAGCGATCAGGAGAGACTTTTTCATTTTTCGATCCTTGACTATGGAAAGCGAAACAACAGAAAGGGCGACGAATAACTACCGGTAGTTATCGCTCTACAACACGACACGTCTTGTATGCTCACAACCAAGCCGCGCTGGCGGCTGCTCGCACTGCAAGCTAGCATCGGATTATAGCGGCCTTTACCTACCCTGTGTAGCAAAGCCCCAGCCGCTGCGGCCTGGATAGATTCGCTTTTGTAACGATGTGTTTCAGTGCGCGCCGGGCCCCGCAAGCCGCAGCCAGCCTTCTTCGTACCAGGCATGCAGCGTGTCCATCAGGTCGGGTTGATCGGCTGCAGCCTCCACGGTTTCCGCGCTTGCGCCGCGCTGGTCCGACAGTGCAGACAGCCACGCAAGCAGTGTACCCGGAGGTTCGAATGTGTCGCCGTTGATCCAGAAGCGCTGCGAGTCATAAAGCGCCTGTGTGCGCGCATCGAGCACGATCCCTTCCTTGCGCGCCCGGGCAGTGAAACGGGCCAGCGACAGGCGCGGCTGCGTGACGAACTCCACGTGGTCCTTGGGCTCGGTCAGGTAGGCACCCAGGAATTCGCCGACCAGTTCGGGTGTCCAGCGCAGTGCATTGAGCTTCTGCGCGAGGGCGTGCACCATCGCGACGGGCAGCTCGCCGGGGCGCTCGACGGATTGCTGGTCCGGGTCGGTGTAGCGGCCTTCGAAGTCCGGGTTGTCTTCGAGCGTCTGCGACAGGAAGCCGAGGAAGTGGCCGGCGAGTTCGCGGTAGGACGGTGAGCGGAAGCCGATCGAGTACGTCATGCAATCGTCCTCGGCCACGCCGTCGTGCGCGTAGTGCGGCGGCAGGTAAAGCATGTCGCCCGGCTCCAGGACGAACTCTTCCTCGGGCGCGAAGTTGGCGAGAATTTTCAGCGGCAGGTCGGGCACCAGGGTGAGGTCATCCTGCGACGATATCCGCCAGCGCCGCCGGCCGTGTGCCTGGAGCAGGAACACATCGTACGAATCGAAGTGCGGGCCGACACCGCCGCCGTCGGTGGCGTAGCTGATCATCACGTCGTCCAGGCGTGCGTCGGGGATGAAGCGGAAACGCTGCATCAGCGCCTCGACGGCGGGTTCGACCAGGTTGACCCCCTGCACCAGCAGCGTCCAGTTGCGGGTCTTGCGCGAGGGAAACGGACGCTCGCTGAACGGGCCTTGGCTGAAGGTCCAGCGCCCGCGCGTCTGGGCGATCAGGCGGGATTCGACATCCTCGCGCTTGGCCAGCTTGATCAGCGCATCGGGCGATAGGGGGAAGTGCAGCGCGCGCATCTCCTCGGGCGACAGCGCCTGGCGGATCAGCAGGGGTTTCTTCTGCCAGTGCGTGCGCATGAAATCGCGCGGCGACAGCCCGCCCAGCAGCTGTGCGGGGCGCCCCGCCGCCAAGCCGGGTTGGACACCGCGGTCGGCGGCGTATAATGGGAGTTCGTTCATGGAGTGCGCAATTGAAAATCGCGAAGAATACTGTGGTGTCGGTGGCTTACAAACTGTTCGACGCACAGGGCAACGTCATCGAGGAATCCGATGAGCCGATGGTGTATCTGCACGGCGGCTATGATGGCACGTTCCCCAAGATCGAGGAAGCGCTGGACGGCCATGAGCAAGGCTTCGAGACGAAGCTGCAGCTGGAGCCGGACGATGCTTTCGGCGAATACGATCAGGAACTGATCAAGATCGAGCCGCGTGACCGTTTCCCCGAGCCGCTGGAAATCGGCATGCAGTTCGAGGGCGTGCCGGAGGATGGCGATGAGGAAGATGCCATCATCTACACCGTCACCGATGTGGCCGAGGACAAGGTCGTGCTGGACGGCAACCACCCGCTGGCCGGCATGGCGCTGCGCTTCGAGCTGCGCGTGACCGACGTGCGCGAAGCCACCGCCGAGGAAATCGAGCACGGGCACGTGCACGGCGAGAACGGTCTCGAGGTGGCCGACGAAGACGATGAGGAGCCGCCGCGCACGCTGCACTGACCGATCGGCGTGTCACGAGGTCATGCAATGGAACGGGAGCTTCGGCTCCCGTTTCTCATTGCATCGGCACGGAGGGGGCGGAGTCGCTTGCCAGGCGGCGGGCGCGGACGTGGAACAACGGTGCGGTGCCCGGCGTGACGGAGACCTCCAGCCACTGGTCCAGCGTCGGTGAACCGAACGTGCGGGCGCGCATCACGTGCGGATCCGGACGGCCGTTTTCGTCCTTGAGCGGGCGGTCGAGCAGGAAGCTCTGGCTGGCGCCGTGGATCAGCAGCACGGCGCCGTCGTACGCGCGGGTGAGGGTGCTCAACTGGCGCTTGAGCGCAAGGTAGCCGTCGTGCGGGCGGCGGCGCAGCAGGCCGTCGAGCAGGTTGGGCGCGCGGCGGCGTTCCCAGCCGTCTTCGAACAGGGGGTCGGCCTGCATCATGATCACCATGCCCGGCAGCTTGCGCTGGCGTGCGATGGCGAACGCGCGCGCGAGCCACTGCCGGTTGGCTTCGAGGCGGTCTTCGTACTCGCCGTTGCGGCCGCCGGCGGTTTTGTAGTTGTTGTTGTCGCCCGGCACGTTGAGCGTAACGAACAGGACGCCGGCGGTTTCCCAGCGCGCGTTCTCGCGGTAGCTGCGGAACTTGGCCTGGTCGGACTGGCGCATCACCGTCATGGTCCGCTGGCCGAGCGTATTGTCGTCGGGGTAGAACAGGTCGCGCAGCCGCAACAGGCGCTCGATGGGGTCGAAGCGGCCGGCGGCGGGGCGCCCGCAATCGCTCCAGTCGTGGTCGCCGGGGAGATAGATGAGCGGCGTGATCATGCTGTCGAGCAGGTCGTGGCGCTCTTCCAGCAGGCTGTCGGTGCAGGATTCGTCCCGGCCCTTGAGGTTGCCGAGGTGGACCACGAAGGCCGGGTGCTCGGTGTCGATGGCGTCGAGCAGCGCGCGGGCGGGCGCGACGTCTTCGGGGCGCTGCGGCAGGTTGCCGATCACGGCGAAGGTGAAGCCCGCGGGCACGGCGGGTGCGGCCGCCGCGCGTCCCTTGGCCGCCGCGGGCACCCCCGCGGCGGCCAGTATCGCCAGCGTGACGGCGATGCCGCGCAACACGTGGAAAACCGCGCCGGGCCGGATCATTACGCGGAGGCGTCCGACAGCGCCTTGAGCCGGTACAGTGCGTCGAGCGCCTCGCGCGGCGTCATGGCGTCCGGGTCGATGTCGGCGAGCGCCTCGGTGAGGGCGCTGGACGCGGCGGACGCGGCCGCATCGTCATCGTCGTCATCGGACGGATCATCGCCGGGCAGCGCGAACAGGTCGAGCTGCGGCGTGGCGCCGGTGTCGGCCGAATGCTGCTCCAGCCAGGCCAGCCGCTTGCGCGCGGCGCGGATCACCGGCTGCGGCACGCCGGCAAGCTGCGCCACCTGCAGGCCGTAGCTCTGGCTGGCCGGGCCTTCCTGTACGGCATGCAGGAAGACGATGCCGTCGCCGTGCTCGACCGCCGACAGGTGCACGTTGGACGCCTGCGCGAACTCCTGCGGCAACTGTGTCAACTCGAAGTAGTGGGTGGCGAACAGCGTGTGGCTGTGGTTGTGCGACAGCAGGTGGCGCGCGATCGCCCAGGCCAGCGCCAGCCCATCGAAGGTACTGGTGCCGCGCCCGATCTCGTCCATCAGCACCAGGCTGTTGGGGGTGGCGCGGTGCAGGATGGCGGCGGCTTCGGTCATCTCCACCATGAAGGTCGAGCGCCCGCCGGCGAGGTCGTCCGCGGCGCCGATGCGCGTGAAGATGCGGTCGATCGGGCCGATGGTGGCGGCGTCGGCCGGCACGAAGGCGCCCACGTAGGCGAGCAGGACGACCAGCGCGGTCTGGCGCATGAAGGTCGATTTACCGCCCATGTTCGGGCCGGTGATCAGCAGCAGCTTGCGCGTTTCCTGCAGCACGCAGTCGTTGGCGACGAACTGTTCGACCTGCTGCTCGACCACGGGGTGGCGCGCGCGGATCAGTTCGATGCCCGGCGCGTCCGTCAGCGCCGGGCGCGACCACGACAGCGCGTGGGCGCGTTCGGCCAGCGTTGCGAGCACGTCTGCCTGCGCCAGTGCGGCGGCGATGCGCTTGAAGGCGGGCAGGTGCGGCAGCAGCTTCTGCAGCAGGTCTTCGTACAGGGATTTCTCGCGCGACAGGGCGCGGTCCTGGGCGGAGAGCGCCTTGTCTTCGAACGTCTTCAGCTCGGGCGTGATGTAGCGCTCGGCGTTCTTCAGCGTCTGGCGGCGGCGGTAATCGTCGGGCACCTTGGCGGCCTGGCCGTTGGTGACTTCGATGAAGAAGCCGTGCACGCGGTTGTATTCGACGCGCAGGTTGGCGATGCCGGTGCGCTCGCGCTCGCGTGCTTCCAGGTCGACCAGGAACTGGCCGCAGTTCTCGGAGATATCGCGCAGTTCATCGAGATCCGCGTCGTAGCCGCGCGCGATGACGCCGCCGTCGCGGACCATCGCCGCCGGCTCGGCCATCACCGCGTGCTGCAGCAGCGCGTGGGCGTCTTCGGGGATGGCGAGGGCGGCATGCAGATCGCCCAGCAGCGGGGCGGCATCGCTTTGCGGCAGTTGGTCGCGCACTTCGGGCAGGCGCGCCAGCGTATCGCGCAGCGAGGACAGGTCGCGCGGACGGGCCGACAGCAGCGCAAGCCGGCCGGTGATGCGTTCCACGTCCGACAGCGTGCGCAGCGTGCCGCGCAGGCTCTGCCAGTCGCCGGCCATCAGCACCTCGATGGCCTGCTGGCGCGCCTGCGGCACCGCGCGGTCGCGCAGCGGATGGTGCAGCCAGTGGCGCAGCAGGCGGCTGCCCATGCTGGTGGAGCAGGTGTCGAGCAGCGAGAACAGCGTCGGCGATTCCTGCCCGCGCAGCGTCTCGGTCAGCTCCAGGTTGCGGCGCGTGGCGGTGTCCAGGCCGATGAATTCGCTTTCGTGCTCGACCGTCAGGCCGATCACGTGGCGCAGCGACTGGCCCTGCGTGGCGGCGGCGTAGTTCAGCAGGGCGCCGGCGGCGGCCAGCGCGGCCGTCAGGGTCTCGGCGCCGAAGGCCACCAGGCTGGCCACGCCCAACTGCTCGCGCAGGCGGCGCGCGCCGGCTTCCACGTCGAAGTGCCAGTCGGGCAGGCGCGTGCGGGCGACGTCGTAGGCGATGGCGTTGAGCGTGGCGTCATCGGACAGCACTTCGGCGGGGCGGATGCGCTCGAGTTCGCGCTCGAGCTGGTCGGCGCCGCACTCCATCAGCCGCAGTTCGCCGCCGACGAGGTTGAGCCATGCCAGGCCGACCAGCGGCGCGGCGCCGCGCTTGCCCGGAATCTGCGCGATGGCGAGCAGGTGGTTGTTGACCTTGTCGGACAGCAGCGCCGCATCGGTCAGCGTGCCGGGCGTGACCACGCGCACGACCTTGCGCTCGACCGGGCCCTTGGTGGTGGCCGGGTCGCCGATCTGCTCGCAGATAGCGGCCGATTCGCCCAGCTTGACCAGCTTGGCCAGGTATTGCTCGACCGCGTGGAATGGCACGCCGGCCATGCGGATCGGCTGGCCGTTGGTGGAGCCGCGCGAGGTCAGGGTGATGTCGAGCAGGCGCGCGGCCTTTTCGGCGTCTTCGAAGAACAGCTCGTAGAAGTCGCCCATCCGGTAGAAGACAAGCGTATGAGGATGCGCCGATTTCAGCTTGAGGTACTGCTGCATCATCGGGGTGTGCTTGTCGAAGGGGCCGTATTTCGGGTCGATCTCCAGAGCCGGAGCGGAGTGTTCAGCCATGCGGTGTCAAGTGCGCGGCACGCGATCGATCGGTCGCGCGCGGAAGGGGTTGAATCGCGCAATTGTTGCACAGCCGCGATGGGGTTTCACCCTCATTCGGCTTGTGCCAGGCGGGTTTCGAGAAAATCGAGGAAGCACGCGATGCGCGAGGCCAACTGCGTGTTGCGGTAGTAGACCGCGTGGATCGGCTGCAGGATCTCGACGGTGGCATCGGGCAGCACCTGCACGAGGTCGCCCGCGCGGCGATCCGCGGCGGTCATGAAATCGGCCAGGCAGACGAGGCCGGCGCCCTGCAGCGCAAGTTGCCGCAGGGTTTCGCCGCTGGAGGCCTTGAGCGTGGGCACGATGCGCAGGCGGTCGCCGTGCGGACCGCGCAGCGGCCAGTGGTTGAGCGATTCGGGCTGCACGAAGCCGAGCAGCGCGTGATGCCGCAGGTCGTCGACCGTGCGCGGGCGGCCATGTGCCTTCAGATAGGCGGGACTGGCCAGCACGCGCAGCCGCCGTGTGCCGAGCCGCCGTGCCCGCAGCGTCGAGTCGCGCAGCGTGCCGATGCGGATGGCGACGTCGGTGTCTTCTTCCAGCAGGTCGATGATCCGGTCGCTGGTGTTCAGCTCCAACTCGATCTGCGGATACTGCGCGCGGAAATCGGCCACCAGCGGTGCGATCACGTGCAGCATGAACGGCATGGCGGCGTTGACGCGCAGGCGGCCGGCCGGCTGCTGGCGGCGCAGGGCGATCAGCTCTTCGGCCTCGTCGACGGCCGCGAGGATGCCGCGCGCGTGCGCCAGGAAGGCCGCGCCCTCGTCGGTCAGCGCCAGGCGGCGCGTGGTGCGGGAGAGCAGCGTGGTCTCCAGCTTCTCTTCCAGCCGGCGCAGCGCGCGGCTGACGCCCGAAACGGTCTGGCCGAGCTGCTCGGCGGCGGCGGTGACCGAGCCGGTGTCGACCACCGTGCGGAAGGCGAGCAGTTCTTCGAGCGTCGTTTTCATCGGGGCATCGGCCTGATTATCAATTTTCAGTCAAAAGTATTCTGCCCAACACGGGGTTTTTTGCAAAGGCGCACGCCCCGACACTCCGTCCCTCTGCACAACGGAGGGCACCATGCCAATCGCCTTGTTCGCGCTCACGCTGAGCGCGTTTGCCATCGGGACGACCGAGTTCGTCATCGTGGGCCTGATTCCGACCGTGGCGGCCGATCTCGGCATCACGCTGCCGTCGGCCGGATGGCTGGTCAGCTTGTATGCGCTGGGCGTGGCGGTCGGCGCCCCGGTGCTGACGGCGCTGACCGGGCGGCTGCCGCGCAAGGCGCTGCTGCTGTCGCTGATGGTGCTGTTCACGCTCGGCAACCTGCTGGCGTGGCGCGCGCCGGGTTACGGGTCGCTGGTGCTGGCGCGGGTGCTGACGGGGCTGGCGCACGGCGTGTTCTTTTCGATCGGCTCGACGCTCGCCACCGGGCTGGTGCCCAGGGAGAAGGCCGCGAGCGCCATCGCCATCATGTTCACGGGCCTGACGGTGGCGCTGGTGACGGGGGTGCCGCTGGGCATCTTCATCGGCCAGCATTTCGGCTGGCGCGAGACCTTCCTGGCCGTGGCCGGGCTCGGCGTGATTGCTTTCGTCGGCAGCCTGGCGTTCGTGCCGCGCGGGATTGCGCACACGCCGCCGGCGTCGCTGGCCAGCCAGGCGCGGGTGCTGGCGCAGCCGCGCTTGTTGATGGTCTACGCGAAGACGGCCATCGGCTATGGCGGTTCGTTCATCCCCTTCACGTTCCTGGCGCCGATCCTGCAGGACGTGGCCGGCTTCAGCGCCGGGGCGGTGGGCTGGGTGATGCTGGTCTATGGTGTGTCAGTGGCGGCGGGGAACCTGTGGGGCGGCCGGCTGGCCGACCGCAAGGGGCCGATCGCGGCGCTGCAGATCATCTTCGCGCTGCTGGCGGTGGTGCTGTTCGTCTTCACGTTCACCGCGCGGTATCGGTGGATGGCGGTGGCGACGGTGATGCTGTGGGGCGCGGTGGCGTTCGGCAACGTGCCGGGGCTGCAGGTCTACGTGGTCAAGCAGGCGGAGCGCTTCGCGCCGCAGGCCGTGGACGTCGCGTCGGGCCTGAACATTGCCGCCTTCAACCTCGGCATTGCCGGGGCGGCGTGGGCCGGCGGGCTGATCGTGACGCACCTGGGCCTGATGCATACGCCCTGGATCGGCGCGCTGGTGGTACTGGTGTCGCTGGGCCTGACCTCCTGGAGCGGGGCGCTGGACCGCCGCAGCGGCATCGGCCCGCGCTTGGACGGCCCGGCTCCGGTGGGCCATTGATTCAACACACAGAACGCAAGGACACGCAATGAACGACCTCTTCAGGATGCCCGCCTTCGGCCTCGGCACCTTCCGTCTGACCGGCCAGACCGCGATCGACTCGGTCAAGACCGCGTTGGAGCTGGGCTACCGCGCCATCGACACGGCGCAGATCTACGGGAACGAGGCCGAGGTCGGCCGGGCGATCGCCGAGTCGGGCGTGCCGCGGCGCGACCTGTTCCTCACCACCAAGATCTGGGTCGACAACCTTGCCGCCGACCGGCTGATCCCGAGCCTCAAGGACAGCCTGGCCAGGCTGCGCACCGAGCAGGTGGACCTGACGCTGATCCACTGGCCGTCGCCCAAGGGCGAGGTGCCGATGGCCGAATACCTGGGTGCATTGGCCGAGGCCAGGCGCGAAGGGCTGACGCGGGCGCTGGGCGTATCGAACTTCAGCGTGGCGTTGCTGCGCGAGGCCATCGGTACGGTGGGGGCGGCGCAGATCGCCACCAACCAGATCGAACTGCATCCGTACCTGCAGAACCGCAAGGTGGCGGCGTTTGCGCAAAGCCAGGGCATCCACGTCACGTCATACATGACGCTCGGCGTGGGCCGGGTGCTGGGCGATCCTGTCGTGGCAGACATTGCCCGGGCGCACGGCGCGACCCCGGCCCAGGTGGCGCTGGCGTGGGCGATGCAGCAGGGCTATTCGGTGATCCCGTCCTCCACGCGCCGGGCCAACCTGGCGAGCAACCTGGCCGCGCGCGAACTGCGCCTGAGCGATGCCGACATGGTCCGCATCGCCGCGCTGGACCGGGGCGAGCGCATCGCCAACCCGTCCGGCATCGCCCCTGACTGGGATTGACCGCACCCCCAGAGTGACGGGGACAACTCAAGGTCTGTACGCAAGCTGCCGATAGACAGTCCGGAGCCCTGAAAAACATGGAGGGACGCCCCGTGCATGCCGCGGGGCGTTTCCGCGTACGGAGACCTTGGAATGAGCAAGCTCAGCTTCCGCCAGAAGCTCTGGCTGCCGCTGGCGTTCAGCCTGATCGCGCTGACGCTGCTGTCGGTGTTCTACGCCTACCAGGCACGCGGGATTCGGATCGAGGAGCGCAAGAACACCCTGGTCAGCGTGACCAGCATGGCGCTCAACCTGGCCAAGCAGTACGACGACCTGGTCCGCGGCGGCGTCCTGACCAAGGAGGAGGCCCAGAAGCAGGCGCTGGAACGCTTCCGCGCGCTGCGCTACGACAAGGACGGCTACTTCACCATCACCCGCTCCGACAACGTGGTGGTGATGCACCCGATCAAGCCCGAATTCATCGGCAAGGACCAATCAGGCTTCAAGGACGCGCAGGGCAACAGCGTCTACGTCAACCTCACCAGCGCCGCCAGGCAGCCGAACGGCGGCTTCACCAGCTACGTCTGGCCGCACGTCGGCGGGACAGAACTGGTGCCCAAGACGGCCTACGCGCTGCGCTATGAGCCCTGGGACTGGGTGTTTTCGACCGGTGCCTACATGGACGACATCAACGCCGCGTTCATGACGTCGCTGTACGAGAGCGCCGGCCTGCTGCTGCTGGCGGGCGCGGTGCTGGTGTTGCTGGCCGGCGTGGCCAACCGGGGCCTGCAGCGCGCGCTGGGCGGCGACCCGGCCTATGCGGCTGAGGTCGCCAACCGCATCGCCGCCGGTGACCTGAGCGTCGAGATCGCCACCCGGCCGGACGACCGCGACAGCCTGCTCTACGCCATGGGCCGCATGCGCGGCGCGCTGGTGCAGACCATCGGCCGTATCCGGGACGCATCGGAGACCATCGGCACCGCGACCCGCGAGATCGCCAGCGGGAACCTGGACCTGTCCTCGCGCACCGAGCAGCAGGCAAGCTCGCTCGAAGAGACCGCCTCGGCCATGGAAGAGCTGATGTCGACCGTGCAGCAGAACGCCGACAACGCCAACCAGGCCAACCAGCTGGCCGTGTCCGCTTCCGACGTGGCGGTGCGGGGCGGCGACGTGGTGTCCCGCGTGGTCGACACGATGGGGTCGATCAACGCGTCGTCGCGCAAGATCGTCGACATCATCGGCGTGATCGACGGGATCGCGTTCCAGACCAACATCCTCGCGCTCAACGCCGCCGTGGAAGCGGCGCGCGCGGGCGAGCAGGGTCGCGGTTTCGCCGTGGTGGCCGGCGAAGTGCGCAGCCTCGCGCAGCGCAGTGCCGCCGCGGCCAAGGAGATCAAGGCGCTGATCGACGATTCCGTGACCAACGTGGATGCCGGCAGCACCCTGGTGGAAGAAGCCGGCACGACCATGCGCGAGATTGTCGCCAGTGTCAGGCGCGTGACGGACATCGTCGGCGAGATCACGGCCGCGAGCCAGGAGCAGCGCTCGGGCATCGAAGAGGTGAGCCATGCCGTCACGCAGCTCGACGATGCCACCCAGCAGAATGCCGCGCTGGTGGAGCAAGCCGCGGCCGCGGCGCAATCGTTGCAGGAGCAGGCCGACAGCCTGACGCAGGTCGTGGCCCAATTCCGCCTTGACCCGACGGCGCCGACGGTGCCGGCGGTGCGCCACGTGGTGGCCAGGACCGAGCCGGTGATCGCCGCGCCGGCAACCAGGGCGGTCGAGGCCGCATCGGTCGCGTCGGTTGCGCCGGTGGCCATCCCGCCCCAGGCGGCGCGCCGCGAGCCGGTCAAGCCCAGCCCGGAAGCCGCCAAGCCGAAGCTGCAGCCGCGCAAGGCGCCGGTGCTGGCCAAGCCGGCGGCCGCGCCAGCCCCGGTGGCGGCCGAATCGCCCAGGCCCGACAAGCCCAAGCCCCAGCCGCTGGTGGCAGCCGGCGACGATGCCGACTGGGAAACCTTCTGATTTTTCCGGCGCGGCGACGCGCCTGCCTGACCCCGGCCCCGCACCCTGGAAATGCGGGCCGGCCTCCGGAGACAACTGTGGACCGCTTCCTGAAAAACACCAGCGTGCGCACCGGCCTGCTGGCGATTCTGGTGACCTTTGCATTGATGATCGTGGTGGGCGCGGCGGTGGGCGTGCTGGCCCTGCGCACGGCCAACGTGTCGGCCGAACGCGTGCATACCATCGCAACGCGCAGCACGCTGCTCAACGATGCCTACAAGGACATGATGCGCGCCCGCACCGGGCTGGCGCGCGTCTACGGCATGCTGCGCGAGAATCCCGGCGCGCCCTTGCCGTCCAACGCGCTCGAGAGTGCCGAGACGGGCATCAGGAAATCGCTGGCTCAACTGGACACGTTCAAGAACGCACCGGCCATCGAGGGCGTGGACGAAGCGCTGCGCCAGGCGATCGGCCAGGCCGCGCAGGCGCACGCCGACGCGGTGCAGCGCGCCATGGCCGCCCTGCGCGCCAGCGATGCGGCTGGTTACGCCGTCATCAACACCAAGGACGTCACCGCATCGGGCGCAGCGTGGTCGGTCGAGATCGAACGCTTCCAGAAGCTCAGCAGCCAACTGGTGCAGGACGAGGCCGATGGCGGACGGGGGCGCTACGGCCTGATCGTCAAGTTTGTGAGTATCGGCATCGTCATGGCATTGGCGTTGATTGCCGCCGTGCATTACGCGCTTTCGGCGTTCGTGGTGACGCCCCTCAACGACGCGGTGGGTGTGCTGACGCGCGTGGCCGAGGGCGATCTGTCGGTGCAGGTGAAGGAAGGCGGGCGCAATGAACTGGGCCGGCTGCTGTCGGCCGTGGCCCGCATGCGGGCGAGCCTGCTGCAGACGGTGCGCCAGGTGCGCAGCAGTTCGGACGCGGTCAATACCGGCGCGCAGGAGATCGCCAGCGGCAACCTCGATCTGTCGTCGCGGACCGAGCAGCAGTCGGCGTCGCTGGAGAAGACCGCCGCCAGCATGGAGCAGATGACCTCCACCGTCACCAACAATTCCGAGAACGCCCGCCAGGCCAGCGCGCTCGCGGCCAGCGCGGCGGATCTCGCCTCGCGCGGCGGCGAGGTGGTGCGGGGCGTGGTCTCGACCATGGACGAGATCAGCGCCAGCTCGCGCAAGATGGCCGACATCATCGGCGTGATCGACGGCATCGCCTTCCAGACCAATATCCTGGCGCTCAATGCGGCGGTGGAAGCCGCCCGCGCCGGCGAGCAGGGGCGCGGCTTTGCCGTGGTGGCCGGCGAGGTGCGGGCGCTGGCCCAGCGCAGCGCGGCGGCCGCCAAGGAGATCAAGGGCCTGATCGACGCCTCGGTCGATCGCGTGCAGGCCGGCAATACGCTGGTGGCGCAGGCCGGGTCGACCATGACCGAGACGGTGGACGCGGTGCGCCGCGTCGCCAACATCGTCGAGGACATCGCCTCCGCCTCGGCCGAGCAGACGCAGGGCATCGTGCAGATCAGCCAGGCGGTGTCGGAGATGGAGCAGGTGACGCAGCAGAACGCGGCGCTGGTCGAGCAGGCCGCCGCCGCGGCGCAGTCGCTGGAGGAGCAGTCGAAGAACCTGACGCAGGTGGTGGCGCAGTTCCGGCTGGACGGGACGGGCGGTGCGGTTGCCGTGGTCGCGCCCAAGCCTGTGCAGGCCGCACCCGTCACCGCAGCGAAGCCGGCCGGCAAACCGCCGCGCCCGGTCGTGCGCAAGCGTGAACCCAAGCTCAAGCCCAAGGCCGTCGCGCCGGCCGCGCAGGTCACCAAGCCGGCCACCGCACCTGCCGCCGTGCCGCTCAAGGCCCAGCCGCTGGCCGCTGCCGCCGGTTCGGACGGCGATTGGGAAACCTTCTGAGCGCCTGTTCAGGCCTGCGGCGCGCGGACCGAGGGATCGCGCGCCGGGCCTTCGATCCGCTTGTCCCAGCTTTCCACTTCGCCGCGTGCCAGCCGGTGCTCCACCAGCTTGCGCCACGACGGCGTGAGCGGCAGCGCCAGCATCTCGCCGAGCGCCTGCGCGTCCAGCATGTTCCGGTAGAGCACATCCAGCACGCGCGCCAGCGGCCACTGCGGCCACGGGCGTTCGATCCATGCCAGCGTATCGCCCGCGCGCAGCGTGCCGCCTTGCAGGACGCGGTAGTACCAGCCGGTGCGCCCGGTCTGCTGTACGCGGCGGGCCATGTCGCGCAGCGCGAAGCGGTCGTTGAGCTTCCAGCACGGCTGGCGCAACTGGCTGACCTCCAGCACCGCGTCGCCCGCGCGCAGCCGGTCGCCGATGCAGACGTCGGCCTCGGTGAGGCCCCGCGTGCTGATGTTTTCGCCGAACGCGCCGGGTTGCGCCAGCCGCGGGTGCGCACCGAGATCGGCCAGCCAGGCAGGGTAGTGGTCGAACGGGTAATGGTGGATCGCCTTGTCGGGGCCGCCGTGCACTCGCAGGTCGCCTTGCTCGTCGCCGGCGAGGCCGTTGGGGCCGATCTGCACGGCGCCGCTCACCGGTTGCTTGTCGATGGCGCTGCGCGAGCCGGGGCGGGTGTAGTCGACGGCCGGGCCGGTCAGCAGGGCGTCGATGCGGATGGGGTCGGGGAGCGTCACGCAGCGCTCCGCGCGGCGTGGGCTTCCGCGCGATCCAGCCACACGGTGAAGACGTCGTGGGCCCGCTGCGCCAGGGGCGCGGCCAGCGCGGGGGCCTGGGCGCGCAGCGTGCGCGGGTCGATGCCCGCGGCGGCCAGTTCGGCCGCATGCCCGATCAGCCAGGCTTCGAGTTCGCACAGATCGGCTTCCAGATGGCATTGCAGGCCGAGCGCGTAGTCGCCCACGGCAAAGGCCTGTTCCGCGCACACCGGCGTGGAAGCCAGCCGCGTCGCGCCGGCGGGCAGGTCAAACCGGTCACCGTGCCAATGCAGCACGGGCGTGCCGTCGGCCAGCGGCGCGAGCGGGGAAGTCGCGCCCTCGGCCGTCAGCGTCAGCGGTGCGAAGCCGATCTCCTTGACCCCCATCGGCGCCACGGCGGCACCCAGTGCCCGCGCCATCAACTGCGCGCCCAGGCAGATGCCGAGCAGCGGCTTGCGCGCCGCCAGCCGCTGCGCGATGGCCTCGGTTTCGGCGCGCAGGAACGGGTAGCGGTCGTCGTCGAACGCGCCGATGGGGCCGCCGAGCACGACCACGAGATCCGCTGTCGCCAGCGCCTCGGCCGGCAGCGGCTGCACGCCGGCGTCGAGCGTGCGCACGGCATAGCCGCGCCCGAGCAGCAGCGGCTCCAGCACGCCCAGATGCTCGAACGGGACATGGCGCACGGCGAGGGCGGTTTTCATGATCGACGCAGGTAAGAGTGGGGAGTCCGCATTGTATGACACAAGGTTTCCTATGTGACAATCGATGCAATGACCATGACACCGATCGCCCGATGACCGTCCGCCTCAAACCGCTGCGCAAGGATCGCGGCTGGACACTGGAAGTGCTGGCCGAACGCACCGGCCTGACCAAGAGCTACCTGTCCAAGGTCGAGCGCGGCCTGTCCGTGCCGTCGATCGCCGTGGCGATGAAGCTGGCCCGGGCGCTCGGCGTGCCCGCCGAAGACCTGTTCGGCGAACCCGCCGCCGCCTCGGCCATCACCGTGGTCCGTGCGGGCGAGCGTACCGCCGCGGGCGCGCCCGATGCGCAGCCCCGCTACGAGGGTATCGCGACCCAGCGCAGCGGCAAGGCGCTGCTGCCGTTCATGATCTACCCGCCGGCCGATTTCAGCGCCTCGCCGTTCAAGGAGCACGAGGGCGAGGAGATGCTGTTCGTGCATCGCGGCGAGGTCGAGATCGTCTTTGCCGGCCAAACCGTGCGGCTGGCCGCGGGGGATGCGGTGGTGTTCGACGCGCGGATTCCGCATCGCACGCGGTCGGTGGGGGCGGAACAGGCGCAGGCGCTGGTGGTGGTGAGCGCCGCGCCGGCCGACGCGCAATAAAAAAGCCCGCTTTCCAGCGGGCTCAGATTGCTGACAAAGGCCTCGCCCCCGGCGAGGCCTTTGTATTTAATAGCGGGATGCTCAAGACACCGACACCCGCGCAGCACGAACTCGAGATGGTGACGCTCGAGGAGCTTGTGCCGAAGGACCATCTGCTGCGCAAGATCGACGCGGCGGTGGATTTCGAATTCATCCGCGCCAAGGTCGCGCACCTGTACTGCGCCGACAACGGCCGCCCGGCACTCGATCCGGTAGTGATGTTCAAGCTGCTGTTCATCGGCTACCTGTTTGGGGTGCGCAGCGAGCGCCAGCTCATGCGCGAGGTGCAGGTCAACGTCGCCTATCGCTGGTTCGCCCGCTTCCGCCTGACCGACCGCGTGCCCGATGCTTCCACCTTCTCGCAGAACCGGCGCCGGCGCTACACCGACACCACGGTCTATCAGGAGATCTTCGACGAGATCGTGCGCCAGGCGATGGGGCACGGCATGGTCGACGGCCGGGTGCTCTATACCGACAGCACGCACCTCAAAGCCAACGCCAACAAGAACAAGTACGACGTGGTGAAGGTGGAGCAGACGCCTTCTGCCTACCTGGCCGAACTGGATGCGGCGGTCGATGCGGACCGGGTCGCGCACGGCAAGAAGCCGCTGCCGCGCGATGACGGTGACGGCGGGGCGCCCGGCGGCAAGCCCGAGGAGAAGGACATCAAGCGCAGCCGCACCGACCCGGACAGTGGCTACATGGTGCGCGACGACAAGCCCCGTGGGTTCTTCTACCTGGACCACCGCACGGTCGATGCCAAGCACGCGATCATCACCGACACGCACGTCACCCCGGCCTCGGTGCACGACAGCCAACCGTATCTGGAGCGGCTGGACCGCCAGCGCGAGTGTTTCGGCTTTGCGGTGCAGGCGGTGGGGCTGGATGCCGGATACTTCATTCCCGCTGTCTGCAAGGGGCTGGAGGATCGCCAGATTGCCGGGGTGATGGGCTACCGCACGCCGAATCACAAGCCGGGCACGTTCTACAAACGGCAATACGAGTACGACCGCTATCGCGACGAGTATGTCTGCCCGGCCGGCCAGGCGCTGCCGTACAGCACGACCAACCGCAGCGGCTATCGCGAATACAAGTCCGACCCCAGCATCTGCCGGAGCTGTGCGATGCGCACGCAGTGCACGAACAGCGCCAACGCGGTGAAGGTGGTGACGCGCCACGTTTGGGAGTGGGCCAAGGAGCGGGTTGACGCCAGGCGGCTGACCGAATGGGGCAAGCGCCTGTATGCCCGGCGCAAAGAGACGGTGGAGCGCAGCTTCGCCGATGCCAAGCAATTGCACGGACATCGCTACGCGCGCATGCGGGGGCTGCGCCGCGTGGCCGAGCAGTGCCTGCTGGCGGCTGCGGCACAGAACATCAAGAAGATCGCGCTGCTGCTGGCGCGCATGCGGGCGCTTTTACGCCACTTCTGCAGCCCTCGCGCACCTATGCGCCGGCTCGTCGCCCACTTCTCGACCCCTTCGGGTCGATTCGGCTGCCGCCGACCCAAAATCCGCTTCGCATAAAAGACAAAACCCCACACTCCGAAAAATGTGGGGTTCGTCAGCAATCTGAGCCCGCTTTCCAGCGGGCTTGATCGATCAGCCGATGCGCGATCAGGCCACCGCCTGCGATCGCGAGAACGGCGTGGTCAGCTTGATCATCTGCACGAAGGCCTTCGGGTTGCCGGCCAGGATCTCGCCCTGGTCCAGGTAGCCGGCTTCGCCGCAGTAGTTGCCCACCAGGCCGCCGGCCTCGGTGATCAGCAGCGAGCCCGCCGCCATGTCCCACGCGTTGAGGCCCTGCTCGAAGAAGCCGTCGAGGCGGCCGCAGGCCACATAGGCCAGGTCCAGCGCGGCGGCGCCCGGGCGGCGCAGGCCGGCGCAGCTCTCGGTCATGGTGGCGAACAGGCGGGTGTAGTCGTACAGGCCTTCCATGTCGCGGTATGGGAAGCCGGTGCCGATCAGGCAGTCGGCCAGCTTGTCGCGGCGCGTGACGCGGATGCGGCGGTTGTTGAGGAAGGCGCCGGCGCCCTTGGAGGCGGTGAAGAGCTCGTCGCGGGTCGGGTCATAGACCACCGCCTGCGTGACGACATTGCGCTGCATCAGCGCGATCGACACCGCGTACTGCGGGAAGCCGTGGATGAAGTTGGTGGTGCCGTCCAGTGGGTCGATCACCCAGACGTTTTCGCTGGAGGTTTCGCCGTCGGCCCAGGACTGACCGGACTCTTCCGCTAGAATCGCGTGATCCGGATACGCTGTCTTGATGATCTCGATGATCGTGGCTTCCGCCGCGCGATCGACATCGGTGACGAAATCGTTGTGTTGTTTGCGCTCGATTTGCCGGGAATCGCCCTGAAGCGTGGCGCGATTGATGATGGTCCCGGCCTTGCGGGCAGCCTTGACGGCGATATTGAGCATCGGATGCATGACGGATCTCCGCGCCTGGCGCGAATCACGCGTCAGGCGAACAACACAGCGAATTGTGGAAGAACGAACGGCGGGCACGATCCCGCCGCCAAAAGAGTGGCCGTATTGTATATGAACCCCGCCTCCCGCGCCTCGGAAACCGCCCCGTCCCGCGACAATAACGTCTTGCGGCAACGCGCCGCCCGCTGCCGCTTCGTGCTGGTGGAGACGAGCCATCCCGGCAATGTCGGTTCGACGGCACGCGCGCTGAAAACCATGGGCTTCGGTGAGCCCGGCGGCTATGTGCTGGTGCGTCCGCGCGAGCCCGATGCGCAGTCGCATCCCGATGCCATTGCCATGGCAAGCGGCGCCGATGACGTGCTCGCCGGCGCCCGCGTCGTCGACGATATCGGCGAGGCGCTGGCCGGGGCTTCGCTCACCATCGCGCTGACGGCACGTCCGCGCGAGTTCGGCCCGCGCCGCATCGGCCCGCGCGTGGCGGCGGAGGAGGTGGCGGCCTTGCTGGCCTCGCCGGATGCAACGGTCGCCTTTGTCTTCGGCAACGAGCGCTACGGCCTGCCCAATGACGTGGTGGAGCGCTGCCATGTCGTCACGCATATCCCCGCCAATCCGGCGTATGCGTCGCTCAACCTGTCGCAGGCGGTGCAACTGATCGCCTACGAAGTGCGCATGGCGCTGCTGGCCGACACCGGCACGGGCGATACCCGTATCGATGGCGTTGGTTTCGTCGGCGAGCCGGCCACCGCCGAGCAGATCGACGGCATGTTCGCGCATCTGGAGCGGGGCCTGGTCGAGATCGGCTTTCTCGATCCGGCCCAGCCGAAGAAGCTGATGCCGCGCCTGCGCCGCCTGTTCGCCCGCACGCAACTGGAGGCCGAGGAGGTCAACATCCTGCGCGGCATTGCCAAGCGCATGCTCGGCCGTCGGGCCGACGACGCCACGCCGCCCACCGGCGCCGCCGACGACTGTCGGTGATCCCCGCGAAGCCGCGTTCCCGGCGGCTTCCTTCGCACCTGTCCGGCCAAGACCCTTGCCGTAACACGGCAACGGAATGCCTTACACTGCCCCCAGCGCATCGCGCAGATCGATATCACGTTTTTTCACAGACCAAGATGTTCACACGCATTCGCGAAGATATCCGCGCCATCATGGAGCGAGACCCGGCCGCGCGCAGCCGCTGGGAAGTGCTGACCTGCTACCCGGGCCTGCACGCCATCATCGTCCATCGGGTCGCGCATGCGTGTTGGGGCGCGGGCTTCAGGTGGCTGGGCCGGTGGTTCTCGCACCTGGGCCGCTTCCTGACCGGTATCGAGATCCACCCCGGTGCGCAGGTCGGCCGGCGCGTGTTCATCGACCACGGCATGGGCGTCGTGATCGGCGAGACCGCCGAGATTGGCGACGACTGCACGATTTACCAGGGCGTGACGCTGGGCGGCACTTCGCTCTACAAGGGCGCCAAGCGGCATCCGACGCTGGGCAAGGGGGTCGTGGTCAGCGCGGGCGCCAAGGTGCTCGGCGGGTTTGTGATCGGCGATGGCGCGCGGGTCGGCTCCAACGCGGTGGTGCTCAAGCCGGTGCCGGCGGGGGCCACGGCGGTCGGCATTCCCGCCCGCATCATCGAGCGCGACGCGCCGGAGGTGGCCCAGCCGGCGCTCAAGCAGGAGTTCTCGGCCTACGGCATCACGCCGGATGCGGACGACCCGGTCTCGCTCGCGCTCAAGCGGCTGATCGACCATAGCGCGCTCCAGCAGGAGCGCATCGAGTCCATCCTGACCGCGCTGGACCGCCTGGGCGCCCACCTCGAGAACTCGCCCAACGATCCGTTCGATGCAAGCGAACTCAAGCGGATGCTGAAGTGAGGGCGGGGCGGTGACGGCGGATCACGCCGTTACCGGCTCGACCGTCAGCACGCCGTCCTGCAGCTTGAGGAAGCTGCCGCGCGGCTGCGCGTGATCGAAATCCCAGTCGGAGAGGACCCAGCGCTCGCCGCCGGGCTCGTGGTGCAGCCGCGGGCGGTGCGTGTGGCCGTGGATCAGGAGCGGGATGCCGGCGGACTTGAACAACGCGTCCACCGCTTCGGGCGCCACGTCGCCCATCACCGCCGCCGCGCGCGGTTCGCCCGCCACGTTGGCCGACAGCGCGCGGCCGGCTTCGCTGTCGGCGCGCATCTTCTGCGCGATCCGCAGCCGCCAGCGCAGCGGCATTGCCAGGAAGAGCTGCTGCACCCAGCGTCTGCGGGTCCAGCGGCGGAACCGCATGTAGGCCGCATCGCGCGTGCACAGCGCATCGCCGTGCGCCAGCACGATGCGCCGGCCATCCGCTTCCAGCACGCTCGGATCGGGCAGCAGCGTCGCCTGCGCGGTCGCCAGGAAGCGCTGGCCCAGCAGGAAGTCGCGGTTGCCGTGCATGAGCAGCACGCGCGTGCCGGCCTGCGCCAGTTCGGCGAGCAGCGTGGCGACGTGCCGGTGGAACGGATCGGCGAGTTCTTCATCGCCGACCCAGTATTCGAAGAAATCGCCCAGGATCACGAGCGTGCGGGCCTCGCGCGCCCGCGTGCGCACGAAGCGCTCGAACGCGGCAGCCGTGGCGGGCATGCCGGCGCTCAGGTGCAGGTCCGAAATGAAAAACACCGGCCCCGAAACCCGGACCGGTGTCTTCAATGCGGACGCCGTTGCCGCATCGTTCATTCGATCACTTCGGCGCGTTCGATCACCACGTCGTCCAGCGGCACGTCCTGGTGGTAGCCGCGGTTGCCGGTGCGCACGGCACGGATCTTGTCGACCACGTCCAGGCCCTCGGTCACCTTGCCGAACACGGCATAGCCCCAGCCCTGCGGCGTCGGCGAGGTGTGGTTGAGGAAGTCGTTGTCAACCGTGTTGATGAAGAACTGGGCCGTGGCCGAGTGCGGGTCGTTGGTGCGGGCCATGGCAATCGAGCCGCGTTCGTTCTTCAGGCCGTTGTTGGCCTCGTTGTCGATCGGTGCGTCGGTCGGCTTCTGGTTCATGTCGGCGCCCGGCTCGAAGCCGCCGCCCTGGATCATGAAGCCCTTGATGACGCGGTGGAACACCGTGCCGTTGTAGTGGCCCTTCTTGACGTAGTGGACGAAATTGGCGACGGTCTTGGGCGCCTTCTCGGCGTCCAGGGCCAGCGTGATGTCGCCGTGGTTGGTGTGCAGCTTGACTTGGGTCATGGTGGGTTCCTTAACGGAAAAGCGTACAGGCGTTACTTGGTGACGAGGGTGGCCGATTCGATCACGATCGGCTTGACGGGCACATTCTGGTGCGGGAGCTTGGTGGTGGTCTCCACGCCCTTGATCTTGTCGATGGTGTCGGTGCCTTCGACGATCTTGCCGAACACGGTGTAGCCGTAACCGTCCTGGCCCGGGTAGTTCAGCATGTCGTTATTGACCACGTTGACGTAGAACTGCGCGGTGGCGGAGTTCGGGTCCATGGTGCGCGCCATGGCGATGGTGTACTTGTCGTTCTTCAGGCCGTTCTTCGATTCGATCTCGATGGGCGGCCGCGTGTCCTTCTGCTTCATGTCGGCCGTGAAGCCGCCGCCCTGGATCATGAAGCCGTCCATCACGCGGTGGAAGATGGTGCCCTTGTAGAAGCCGTCCTTCACGTACTGCAGGAAGTTGGCGACGGTCTTGGGCGCCTTGTCCGGGTACACCTCGACGGTGAAGTTGCCCAGCGACGTCTTGAACTGCACGCGCGGTGCAGGCGTGGCGGCCGCGCTGACGGAAACGGCCAGCGCACACACGAGCCCGGCAAAGAGGGAGCGGATACGGAGCATGGTCTTGAGGGAGCTTGGGGGTGGGAAAAACGGGAGCGGTCGCGCGCCGGTGTTCAGCGCTTGACCGGCTTGGCCTTCACGCTGCTGGCAGCGGACGGTTCGGCCTCGGGTTTGGACGGCGCGGCGTGGACGCCGGGCAGATCGGGCAGGGCATCGAGCCGGGCGCGCGCGGCGGCGTTCTTCGGGCTCAGCTTGAGCGCGTTCTGATAGGACTGCGCCGCCAGCCGCACATAGATATCGCCCAGGTTGCTCTGCGCCAGCGCGTTTTCCGGCGCGACACGGGTGGCCATGATCAGGGTCTCGCGGGCGCGCTGCAGCTCACCGCGCTCGGCGTAGAGCGTGGCCAGGTTGATATACGGCTCGGGCAGTTCGGGAAAATCCTGCGTCATCTGGCTGAAGGCGACCACGGCGTCGTCGCTGCGGCCCAGGCCGGCCAGGGCCACGGCGCGCTGGAATCGGGCCTGTGCGTTGCGCGGCTGCGAGGCGACATCCTTGTCGAGCTCGGCCAGCGCCTGTGCGTACTGTTTTCCGGCGAGCCACGCGTCGATGCGCTTCTGGCGCGCGACCTGCGGCGGCTGCGGGGTGTTGGGCGTCAGGTCGGCGGGCAGGGCGATGCCGGGGGCGGCGGTCTGCGCGAAGGCCGGCGCGGCGGTCATTGCAACGAGGCCGGTCAGCGCTGCACCGAGGGCGAGGGTGCAGCATCGCAGCGTACTGTTCATGGGAATCGGTTCCGTTATACTCCGCCGCATTCTAACAAACCGCCTTTGCGCGCAGCAGCGGTCAGGCACGCCGGATACGGTTCTTGACGGTGCGCAGGGCGGGCGCCCGGCCCGTGCCGACCCGTCGGTGCAGTTCCGGTAAGATATGCCGCTGATTTTGCTTCGCGCTTGCACAGGCAACCACGCCCGCCGGCCGATACGGCGCCCCGCGCGCGGCGCGCCGCTTCTCCCTACACCGCATGGAATCACTCAAGATCTACAACACGCTCGCGCGTGAGAAACAGACGTTCGTCCCCATCGAGTCCGGCCGCGTGCGTATGTACGTGTGCGGGATGACGGTGTACGACTACTGTCACGTCGGGCATGCGCGGGTGATGGTGGTGTTCGACATGGTGCAGCGCTGGCTGCGCGCGTCGGGTTACGGCGTGACCTACGTGCGCAACATCACCGACATCGACGACAAGATCATCAAGCGCGCGGTCGAGAACGGCGAGACCATCGGCGCGCTCACCGACCGCTTCATCGCCGCCATGCACGAAGACGCCGATGCGCTCGGTGTGCAGCGTCCCGACCGCGAGCCGCGCGCCACCGAATACGTGCCGCAGATGCTGTCGATGATCGGCAAGCTGCAGGCCAACGGCCTGGCCTACCAGGCGGCCGACGGCGACGTGAACTATGCGGTGCGCAAGTTCGCGGGCTACGGCAAGCTGTCGGGCAAGTCGCTCGAAGACCTGCGCGCCGGCGAGCGCGTGGCCGCCAACGACGCCAAGCAGGATCCGCTCGACTTCGTGCTGTGGAAGTCCGCCAAGGTCGATGAGCCGGCTGAGAGCCGCTGGCCCTCGCCGTGGGGCGAGGGCCGTCCGGGCTGGCATATCGAGTGCTCGGCGATGAGCTGCGAGCTGCTCGGCACGCATTTCGACCTGCACGGCGGCGGCGCCGACCTGCAGTTCCCGCACCACGAGAACGAGATCGCCCAGGCCGAGGGCGCCAACGGCAACACCTTCGTCAATACCTGGATGCACAACGGTTTCGTGCGCGTGAATGACGAGAAGATGTCGAAATCGCTCGGCAACTTCTTCACCATCCGCGAAGTGCTCAAGGTGTACGACCCGGAAGTCGTGCGTTTCTTCATCCTGCGCTCGCATTACCGCAGCGACCTGAACTACAGCGATGCGCACCTGGACGATGCGCGCCACGCGCTGACGCGCCTGTACACCGCGCTCAAGGATGTGCCCGCCGCGGTGGGAGCGAAGCCCGACTGGAGCGAGCCGCACGGCCAGCGTTTCCGCGAAGCGATGAACGACGACTTCAACACGCCCGTCGCCATGGCGGTGCTGTTCGAGCTGGCCAGCGAAGTGAACAAGACGCGCTCGGCGGCACTGGCCAGCCAGCTGGCGGCGCTCGGGGGCGTGATGGGCCTGCTGGGCCGCGATCCGCATGCCTTCCTGCAGGGCGGCGTCGGCGCGGCCGCCGACGGCCTGGATACGGTCGAGGTGGAGGCGCGCATCGAAGCCCGCCGCGTTGCCAAGGCTGCGCGCGACTTCGCCCGCGCCGACGGCATCCGCGCCGACCTGCTGGCGGCCGGCATCGTGCTCGAAGACAAGCCGGGCGGCGTGACCGAATGGAGACGCGCATGAACGCGGTGGCCAAGAAAGCCGGCGCAACGCGCACGGCGACTGCCAAAAAGGCGGCGCCGGCAAAGGTGCCCGCTGCCAAAAAAGCAGTGGCCAAGCGCGTCGACGGCGTGGCGAGCACGACGGCCGCCGCCAAGGAGGCGGCGATCCAGGCGGGCGGCAACGCGCCCAAGGTGCCCAAGGCGCCGGCCAAGCGCGCTGCCGCGGGGTCCAAGGTGCCGCTGCCCGAAACGACGCCGGCTTCCAGCGAACCGCTGCCGGTCCCGGCGGATGCGGTGACGTTGTCGGGTCCGCCCGCCTACTGGCAGGACGCCTGCGCCGACCTGATGAAGCGCGATCGCATTCTGCGCAAGATCATCCCGGCGTTCGGTCCGGCGCACCTGGCGTCGCGGGGTGACCCGTTTGTCACGCTGGCACGCTCGATCGTGGGCCAGCAGATTTCCGTCAAGGCGGCGCAATCCGTATGGGAGCGCCTGGTCGAGGCGTGCCCCAAGCTGGTGCCCGCACAGTTCCTGCGCGCCGGCCACGAGAAGCTGGCGGGCTGCGGGCTGTCCAAGCGCAAGGCCGAGTACATCCTCGATCTGGCCGAGCACTTCCGCAACGGCACGGTCCACGTGGCCAAGTGGGCGGAAATGGAAGACGAGGACGTGATCGCCGAACTCACCCAGATCCGCGGCATCGGCCGCTGGACGGCGGAAATGTTCCTGATGTTCAACCTGCTGCGCCCGAACGTGCTGCCGCTGGACGACATCGGCCTGATCAACGCGATCTCGCAGAACTATTTCAGTGGCGAGCCCGTCACCCGCAGCGAGGCGCGCGAAGTCGCCGCCAACTGGGAGCCGTGGCGCACGGTGGCCACGTGGTACATGTGGCGCAGCCTCGATACGGCCACCACCTATTGATCTGCCCATTTCAATGAAACGCGGTGCGTCTGCGGCCGGTCAAAATCCGGTAGAATGCGCGCCTTCAAGAGCCTTCCGGGGAATCCATGAAAACAACCTTCCTGGAGTTCGAGCAGCCGATCGCAGAACTTGAAGCGAAGATCGAAGAACTTCGCTTCGTGCAGGACGATTCGGCCGTCGACATTTCCGAAGAAATCTCCCGCCTGGCCGCGAAAAGCCAGCAGTTGACCAAGGACCTGTACGCCACCCTGTCGCCCTGGCAGGTCGCGCAGATCGCACGGCATCCGCAGCGTCCGTACACGCTGGACTACGTTCGCGAAATCTTCACCGACTTCCACGAGCTGCACGGCGACCGCACGTTCGCGGACGACCTGTCGATCGTCGGCGGCTTGGCGCGCTTCAACGGCCAGCCGTGCATGGTGATCGGCCACCAGAAGGGGCGCGACACCAAGGAGCGCGCGCTGCGCAACTTCGGCATGTCCAAGCCCGAGGGCTACCGCAAGGCCAAGCGCCTGATGGAACTCGCCGACAAGTTCGGCCTGCCGATCTTCACCTTCGTCGACACGCCCGGCGCGTTCCCCGGCATCGACGCCGAAGAGCGCGGCCAGTCGGAGGCCATCGGCCACAACTTGTTCGTGATGGCCGGCCTGAAGGTGCCCCTGATCGCCACCATCATCGGTGAGGGTGGTTCGGGCGGCGCGCTGGCGATCGCCATGGGCGACTCGGTGATCATGCTGCAGTTCGCCACGTATGCCGTGATCTCGCCGGAAGGCTGCGCGTCGATCCTGTGGAAGACCGCCGAGAAGGCGCCGGAAGCCGCCGAGGCGCTGGGTCTGACCGCGCACCGCCTCAAGGCGCTGGGCCTGATCGACAAGATCGTCAACGAGCCGCTGGGCGGCGCGCACCGCGATCCGAAGGGCATGGCGACGATGCTCAAGCGCGCGCTGGCCGAGTCGCTGCGCCAGTTCCAGGGTATGAAGACGTCCGAGTTGCAGGCGCGCCGTCATGAGCGCCTGATGGCCTATGGCAAGTTCAAGGAAGCCGGCGCGAACTGATCCTTCGGTGCTGCTGGTCGACAAGGTCGCACAACGCGTTGCCGCGTGTGCGGCCTTTGTTGTTTCTGGCGGGCGGCCGACGGTCGCGGTTGCGCTGTCGGGCGGACGCGATTCCGCGGCGCTGCTGCATGCCGCCGCTGCGTGGCGCGATGCCGCCGGCGCGCCGGTGCGGCTGGTCGCGCTGCACGTCCACCATGGCTTGCAGGCCGATGCGGATGCGTGGGAAGCCGCCTGCGTACGGATGGCCGCTGCCGTCGATGTCGAATGCCATGTGCGTCGCGTGCGCGTGTCCGTCGATGCGGGGCGCGGCGTCGAGGAGGCCGCGCGCGAAGCCCGCTACGCCGCGCTCGACGCGCTTTGCGCCGAGATTGGCGCCACCCTCCTGCTGACCGCCCATCATCTCGACGACCAGGCCGAGACCGTGCTGCTGCAGTTGCTGCGCGGCGCCGGCCTCGATGGCCTGTCGGCCATGCCGATGGAGCGGCTGGGCGGCGTGACGCTGCTGCGCCCCTGGCTGGACGTGCCGCGCAGCGACATCGAAGCCTATGTCCGGACCCATGCCCTTGCGTGGGTCGATGACCCTTCCAATGATGATGCCCGCTACGCTCGCAATGCGCTGCGGCCACTGCTGGCCGGCATGGCGGAGCATTTCCCGGCCTACCGGGCATCGCTGGCGCGCAGCGCGGCGCATCTGGCCGAGGCCGCGGCGCTGATCGACGAGATCGCGCAGGCCGATCTCGCCCGGATCGCGCCGGCGGGCACGCTGGCGCTGGCGGACCTGGCGGCGCTGTCCGGGCCGCGTCAGCGCGCGGTGCTGCGGGCATGGCTGGCCGGGACCGGGCTGCGCGCAGTATCTTCGCGGCGGCTGGAGGATCTGCGCGCGCAGTTGCTGACCGCCCGCACCGACGGCGCGCTGTGCGTTCGCCTGCCGGGCGTGCAGGTGCGGCGCTACCGTGGGCGGGCGTGGATCGAAGTGGCCGGGCAGCCCGAGGCCGGGCCCGCGGATTGCTCGATCACTGTCTCGCAGTTCGATCCGGTCCGGCCCGAGGTCCAGCGGGTGGAGGTGGCGGAGTGGGGCGGTGCCCTGCTGTTCTCTCCGGCCCAGGCGGACGGCATCGACGCGCGGATCCTGCGGGCGCGCCTGTCACTGACCGCCCGGCGCGGCGGTGAGCGCATCGTGCTGCGGCCGGGCGGGCCGTCGCGGGCGCTCAAGCAGGCGTATCAGGAAGCCGGCATCCCGGCGTGGGCGCGCGCCCGGTTGCCCTTGCTGTATGCGGGCGACCGGTTGGTCTTCGCCGCAGGGCTGGGCCTGGACCGGTCGACCGTCGCTACGGGCCCCGGCTGGTGCATTGCGTGGCTGCCGGCGAGGGGCGGGGACGTGCCGGGCGCAAGTTGAGCGGCGGGTTGCCGGTCGGTCGATCGGCAATGACTTGCCGATCGGTACGGATTGCTGTATTTTCAAAAACTTTTGCACCGTCCCGCCTCCTCTCGTTTTCTTCAAGATGGCTCTCATCGTTCACAAATACGGCGGCACGTCGATGGGTTCGGTTGAACGCATCAAGAACGTCGCCAAGCGCGTCGCCAAGTGGCACCGCGCCGGTCACCAGATCGTGGTCGTGCCGTCGGCCATGTCCGGCGAAACCAACCGCCTGCTGGGCATGGCCAAAGAAATTTCGGCCCAGCCCGACCCGCGTGAACTCGACATGATTGCCTCGACCGGCGAGCAGGTGAGCGTGGGGCTGCTGGCCATCGCGCTGCATGCCGAAGGCATCGACGCGATCAGCTATACCGGCTGGCAAGTGCCGGTGCAGACCGATTCCGCTTACACCAAGGCCCGCATCCAGTCGATCGACGACGAGCGCGTGCGCGCCGATCTCGAGGCCGGCCGCGTGGTTGTCATCACAGGCTTCCAGGGCATCGATGGCGAAGGCCACATCACCACGCTCGGCCGCGGCGGTTCCGATACCTCGGCCGTGGCGGTCGCCGCCGCGCTGGAAGCGGAGGAATGCCTGATCTACACCGACGTCGACGGGGTCTACACGACCGACCCGCGCGTGGTGGACGATGCCCGCCGCTTGGACAGGATCACCTTCGAAGAGATGCTGGAAATGGCCAGCCTCGGCTCCAAGGTGCTGCAGATCCGCTCGGTGGAGTTCGCCGGCAAGTACCGCGTGAAGACCCGCGTGCTGTCGTCGCTGACCGACCCGCTGATGCCGCTCGAGGTGGAAATGCACTCGGGCACGCTGATTACTTTTGAGGAAGATTCGAACATGGAAGCCGCCGCCATTTCCGGCATCGCCTTTGCCCGCGACGAAGCCAAGATCACCGTGATCGGTGTGCCGGACAAGCCCGGTATCGCGTACCAGATCCTGGGTCCGGTCGCCGATGCCAACATCGACGTCGACATGATCATCCAGAACCAGTCGATGGACGGCAAGACGGACTTCACCTTCACCGTGCCGCGCGGCGACTACCAGCGCGCACTGGGCATCCTCACCGACAGCGTGAAGGGCCACATCGGCGCGCAGAGCGTGGCGGGCGACCCGAAGGTGTCGAAGGTGTCGGTGGTGGGTGTGGGCATGCGCTCGCACGTGGGCATCGCTAGCAAGATGTTCCGCACGTTGTCGGAAGAGGGCATCAACATCCAGATGATCTCCACCTCGGAGATCAAGATCTCGGTGCTGATCGACGAGAAGTACATGGAGCTGGCCGTGCGCGCGCTCCACAAGGCGTTCGAGCTGGATCAGGCCTGATCGCCTGGCCGGTTTTCCGGGTGGCGACCCGGAGCCGCACGCCGTCACACGGTTGTCGTTGACCAGGTGACGTGAAGTGGCTAGAATACGCGCTTCGTCGAGCGGGCTCCTTCGCTGCGACGCTGTTTTGGGAGACGTGGCCGAGAGGTCGAAGGCACTCCCCTGCTAAGGGAGCATCCGGGCCAAAACCTGGATCGAGGGTTCGAATCCCTCCGTCTCCGCCAGTTTGGCGCTTCTCGCGGGAAGCGCACCAACAGGCGGATGCGAGTCGAGCTGACGTGACGGCTCGCATTGCACTGCACGTCAAAAAAGCCCGCATGGTTTGCGCCATGCGGGCTTTGTCTTTGCGCGCGATCAATCGCGGACAGAGCGGGCGGGCGAGTGAGAATGCAGCGCTTGCCCGCTTCCGTCCGCTTCTGTCGTTACACCGCGATGCCGGCCGTGATGTTGAAGCCGGCGTCCACATAGGTGATCTCGCCGGTCATGCCGCTGGACAGGTCCGACAGCAGGAAGGCGGCGACGTTGCCGACTTCTTCGATGGTGACGTTACGGCGCAGCGGCGCAGTGTCTTCCATGTAGCCGAGCAGCCGGCCGAAATCCTTGATGCCCGAGGCGGCCAGGGTCTTGATCGGGCCGGCCGAGATGCCGTTGGCACGGATGCCCTTCGGGCCGAGGGTGCTCGCCAGATAGCGCACGCAGGCTTCGAGCGAAGCCTTGGCCACGCCCATCGTGTTGTAGTTCGGGACCACGCGCTCGGCGCCCAGGTAGGTCAGGGCGAGCAGCGCGGCATTCGGCGAGAGCATCGGCAGCGCGGCTTTTGCCAGCGCCGGGAAACTGTAGGCCGAGATGTCGTGCGCGATGCGGAACGATTCGCGCGACAGGCCTTCGAGGAAGTCGCCGGCGATCGCCTCGCGCGGCGCGAAGCCGATCGAATGCACCAGGCCGTCGAAGTGGTCCCAGTGCTGGCCGAGATCGGCGAACACCTTGGCGATCTGTTCATCGCTGCCGACGTCGCAGTCGAACACCAGCTGGCTGCCGAACTCGTTGGCGAATTCGGTGATGCGATCCTTGAAGCGCTCGCCGACATAAGTGAAGGCCAGCTCGGCGCCTTCGCGCTTGCATGCTTTGGCGATGCCGTAGGCGATCGAGCGGTTGGACAGAAGGCCGGTGATCAGAATGCGTTTGCCTGCCAGAAATCCCATGGTTTCTCCATACAAATGTGGGGCAGCATCGCGTCCGGGCATCGCGCGGAATGGCGCACGCGCGGGCCGGGGCGATACGGTCGGCGCGATCATACCGGAAAGCGTGGCCGGTGCCGCCGTTTTGCCGGCCGGTGTCGCCCGGCCGGCGCGGGAGCGCTTCTTTGCGCAAATTGGCTGCATGGGCCGGCGAGGGCGGTAGAATGCCCGATAGCCTGCATCCGGCCCGGCCGGATGTGTTGAACGGATGGACGAGACAAGGGGCGGGATGAACGTGCTCGGAGCGGCGCCGAAGCGATTTGCCATGATGGCCTGGGGCCTCGCCGTCGGCCTGAGCGCGGCCTCTGCGTGGGCCGCGCACGGCTATGCCGAATACGGCGACCTCAAATACCCGGCGGGCTTCACGCATTTCGCCTATCTGAATCCCAAGGCGCCGATCGGCGGGACGCTCACGCTCGGCAATCCCGACCGCCGCACCAGCTTCGACAAGTTCAATCCGTTCACCATCAAGGGCACGGCCGCGCCCGGCCTCAACGCGCTGGTCTTCGAGAGTCTGCTGATCGGCAGCTGGGACGAGACCGCCAGCGGCTATGGGCTGCTCGCGGACGACGTGACCGTGGCGCCCGACGAACTGTCCGTCACGTTCCACCTCAATCCGCTCGCGCGCTTCTCCAACGGCGACCCGGTGCGCGCCGCCGACGTCAAATACTCTTACGACATGCTGATGGGCAAGGGGGCGAGCCCTGCTTATCGCAGCATGACGGCGGACGTGACCAGGGTGACGGTGGTGGACGAGCGCACCATCCGCTATGACTTCAAGCGTCGCAACAAGGAGTTGCCGCTGACCGTCGGCAATCTGCCGGTGTTCTCGCCCAAGTGGGGCAAGGGCAGCGGCAAGCCGGAGGACCCGGACGGCGGCAAGGACACGCCGTTCGACAAGGTCACCTTCCAGGAACCGATCGGCAGCGGGCCGTACCTCATCGAGCGCTACGACGGCACGCGTGGCATCACCTTCCGCCGCAATCCCGACTACTGGGGCCGCAATCTGAGCGTGCGGCGCGGCGCGTACAACTTCGAGCGCATCCAGTACAAGCTTTACAAGGACGAGACCGCGCGGCTCGAGGCCTTCAAGGCCGGCGAGTATGACGCCATGGTCGAGTACCGCGCCAAGAACTGGGCGAAGAGCTACGTGGGCGTGAAGTTCCGCAGCGGCGAGCTGGTCAAGAGCGAATTCCCGCACCGCAACGGCGCCGGCATGCAGGGCTTCGTGATGAACCTGCGCAAGCCGATCTTCCGCGACCTGCGCGTGCGCCGTGCCCTGGCGCTGGCGCTCGACTTCGAGTGGCTGAACCGCCAGCTCTTCTACGGCGCCTATCGCCGGCTCGACAGCTATTTCGCCAACAGCGAGCTGGCGGCAGCCGACGCCATCACCGGGATGCCCGGCAAGGGTGAACTCGCCCTGCTGGAGCCGCTGCGCAGCAAGCTCGATCCGGAGGTGTTCGGCGTGCTGTTGGCGCCGCCGTCGACCGATCCGCCCGGCTCGCTGCGCGACAACCTGCGCCAGGCGCGGCGCCTGCTGGCCCAGGCCGGCTGGACTTACGACAACGGCGCGCTGCGCAACGCCAAGGGCGAGCCGTTTACCTTCGAGATGCTCGACGACGGCGGTGCCATGAGCCGCGTGATGGCGGCCTACGTGCGCAACCTGGAGAAGCTCGGCATCCGCGTCAACCAGCGCATTACCGATTACGCGCTGTACCAGAAGCGCCTGGAAGAGTTCGACTTCGACATGATCTCGCTGCGCTTTCCCGATTCGACGAGCCCCGGCAACGAGCTGAAGGACCGCTTCGGCTCGGCGGCGGCCGACGAGCCGGGCTCCGACAACGTGATCGGTCTGAAGTCGCCGGTAGTGGATGCGCTGATCGACGACGTGCTGCGCGCGGGCAACCGCGAGGAACTCGTGACGGCATCGCGCGCGCTCGACCGTGTGCTGATACAGGGCTGCTACGTCATCCCGCACTGGTATTCGCCCACCCACCGCGTGGCCTACAACCGGAACCTGATGTACCCGGATCGCCTGCCGTACTACTACTCGGCCGAGGGCTGGGTGCTGACGGCCTGGTGGCGCACCTCCGGGGCCTCGAACTAAGCGCATTGTGTTGACGCCATGTTTGCCTACCTGATCAAACGCCTGCTGCTGCTGATCCCGACGCTGATCGGTGTGATCACGCTCACCTTCGTGGTGATCCAGTTCGTGCCCGGCGGCCCGGTCGAGCAGATGATGCTGGAGATGAAGGGGCGCGGCGGCGGCAACGTCGAGGCCAGCGGCGGGGGGGCATGGAGTATCGCGGCCGGCGCGGCGTCGACCCCGAGAAGCTCAAGGAGATCCGCGCGCTGTACGGCTTCGACAAAGGTCCGGTCGAGCGCTATTTCCTGATGCTCGGCCGCTTCGCCCGCTTCGACCTGGGCGAGAGCTATTTCCAGCATCGCAGCGTGTGGGAGCTGATCAAGTCCAAACTGCCGGTGTCGATCTCGATCGGGCTGTGGACATTCTTCCTGACCTACCTGATATCGGTGCCGCTCGGCATCGCCAAGGCGGTGCGCGCGGGCAGCCGGTTCGACCTGGTGAGCAGCGTGATCGTGCTGGTCGGCTATGCGATCCCGGGATTCGTGCTCGGCGTGCTGCTGCTGGTGCTGTTCGGCGGCGGCACGTTCTTCCAGTGGTTCCCGATCCGGGGGCTGACCTCCGACAACTGGGACCAGTTGAGCCTGGCGGGCAAGGTGACGGATTACCTGTGGCATATCGCGCTCCCGATCACCGCATCGGTGGTGGGCGGCTTCGCCGTCATCACCATGCTGACCAAGAACGCGTTCCTGGAGGAGATCCGCAAGCAGTACGTGCTGACGGCCCGCAGCAAGGGCCTGTCGGAGCGGCGCGTGCTGTGGAAGCACATCTTCCGCAACGCCATGATCCCGCTGGTGACGGGATTCCCCGCCGCTTTCATCGGCGCCTTTTTCACCGGCTCGCTGCTGATCGAAAAACTGTTCTCGCTCGACGGCATGGGCCTGATGTCTTACGAGGCGGTCGTGCAGCGCGACTACCCGGTCGTCCTCGGGACGCTCTATGTTTTTACGCTGATCGGCCTGGCGACGCGGCTGATTTCCGACGTCTGCTACGTGCTGGTCGATCCGCGCATCCATTTCGGCGCGATCGGGCGATAGGCAACCATGACCCAGTACTCCCGCGCATCCGTCCATGCCTCCAACACGGCGGCGCCTCACGCCATCCGCCATTCGCCGTCGCCGCTCAGGCGCGCGTGGCAGCGCTTCAAGCAGCACCGGCTGGGCTATTGGAGCCTGATCCTCTTTGTCGCGCTGTGTGTGCTGAGCCTGCTCAGCGAGGCGATCTCCAACGATCGGCCGCTGGTGGTCAAGTACCGGGGCCAGTGGTATTTCCCGATCGTCAAGATCTATCCGGAAACGACCTTCGACGGCGATTTCACGACGCCCACGGACTACCTCGATCCGTACATCCGCGACAAGTTCAAGGCGCCGGGCAACTTCGTGCTCTATCCGCCCAATCCGTATTCGTACGAGACGCTCAACTATTTCGCCAAGGAGCCCAATCCGGCGCCGCCGTCGGCCGAGAACTGGCTCGGCACGGATGATCGCGGGCGCGATGTGTTCGCGCGATTGCTCTACGGCTTTCGCGTATCGGTGCTGTTCGGGCTGGCGCTGACGCTGATCGGCGTGCTGGTCGGCACGCTCACCGGCGCGCTGATGGGCTTCTTCGGCGGGCGCTTCGACCTGGTGTCGCAGCGGTTGATCGAAATTTGGGGCTCGATGCCGGAGCTCTACCTGCTGATCATCTTCGCGTCGATCTTCGAGCCGAGCCTGGGGCTGCTGATCGTCCTGTTGTCCCTGTTCGGCTGGATGGGCCTGTCGGCCTATGTGCGCGCCGAGTTCTACCGCAACCGTTCGCTGGACTACGTGAAATCCGCCCGCGCGATGGGTCTGTCGGACTGGCAGATCATCTGGCGCCACATCCTGCCCAACAGCCTGACGTCGATCATCACCTTCCTGCCGTTCAGCATGAGCGCGGCCATCCTGACGCTGACCAGCCTCGACTTCCTCGGCCTGGGCGTGCCGCCGTCCACGCCCAGCCTCGGCGAACTGCTGGCGCAGGGTAAGGCCAACCTGGATGCGTGGTGGATTTCCCTGTCGACTTTCGTGACGCTGGTGCTGATCCTGGTGCTGCTGACCTTCATGGGCGACGCCTTGCGCGACGCCTTCGACACACGCCTGTCGTTCGCGCAGCTGCGCGCGCGCCAGAAGCCGGCGGGGGGGAAATGACCCGCGTCGATCTGCGCTCGGCCAAGCCTGGCTACGACGGCCCGCTGCTGCGGCTGGAAGACCTGTCCGTGCGCTTCGAGGCCGACCACGGCGAGTGGGCCGAGGTCGTCAGGCAGGTCTCGTTCGACCTGCACGCTGGCGAGCGCTTTGCGCTGGTGGGCGAATCGGGCTCCGGCAAGACGGTCACCGCGCTGTCGATCATGCGCCTGCTGGCCGATGCGCACTACAGCGGCCGCATCCTGTTCGAAGGGCGCGACCTGCTGGCCGCGAGCGAGCGCCAGATGCGCGGGCTGCGCGGCGCCGACGTCGCGATGGTGTTCCAGGAGCCGATGACGGCGCTCAACCCGCTGTACACCATCGGCAACCAGATCGTCGAGACGCTGGAGCTGCACGAAGGCCTGGACAAGCGCGCCGCCAAGGCCCGAGCGATCGCGCTGCTGGAGCATACCGGCATCGCCGAGGCACCGCGCCGCTTCGATGCCTTCCCGCATCAGTTGTCCGGCGGCCAGCGGCAGCGCGCCATGATCGCTATGGCACTCGCCTGCAGCCCCAAGCTGCTGCTCGCCGACGAGCCCACCACCGCGCTCGACGTGACCGTGCGCATGCAGATCCTGCAACTGCTGCGCGACTTGCAGGCCGAGTACGGCATGGCCGTGATGCTGATCACGCACGACCTGAACATGGTGCGCGCTTTTGCCGAGCGCGTGGGGGTGATGGAGCGGGGCGTGCTGGTGGAGACCGGCGACACCGCGGCCATTTTCAACGCGCCGCAGCATCCCTACACGGTGCGCCTGCTGGAAAGCCGTCCGCAGCGCGATGTGCTGCCGCTGGTGCCGCGGGCTCCCGTGCTGCTCGAGGCCGACCGGCTGAGCGTGACCTACGACCGGCATCGCCCCGGGTTTGCGGGCTGGTTCCGCTCCGATCCGTTCACGGCGGTCGACCGGGTCTCGCTGCAGTTGCGCGAGGGCGAGACGCTCGGCATCGTCGGGGAGTCCGGTTCGGGCAAGACCACGCTGGTGCAGACGCTGCTCGGGCTGCAGCGTCCGAAGGCGGGCGATTTGCGCTTCCTCGGCAAGTCGCTGCTGCGCCAGACGCGCGACGAGCGCCGCGCGGTGCGCGCCCGCATGCAGGTGGTGTTCCAGGACCCGTTCGGCTCGCTGTCGCCGCGCATGACCATCGAGCAGATCGTCGAAGAGGGGCTGGCGCTGCACCAGCCGCACATCAACGCCACGGAGCGTCGCCATCGCGTGACCGAGGCGCTGCGCGATGTCGGCCTGGATCGCACCGCCCTGGGGCGTTATCCGCATGAGTTCTCCGGCGGGCAGCGCCAGCGCATCGCCATTGCGCGGGTGCTGATCCTCAAGCCCCAGGTCCTGGTGCTGGATGAACCGACTTCGGCACTCGATGTGTCCATCCAGCAGCAGGTGCTGTCGCTGCTGTCTGCCCTCCAGAAGAAGTACAACCTGTCGTACCTGTTCATCAGCCACGATCTCGCCGTCATCCGTGCGATGTCGCACCGCGTGATGGTGATGAAGGACGGGAAGGTGGTGGAGGAGGGCGATACGGAAGCCGTGCTGGCGTCGCCTTCGCACGCCTATACCCGCAAGCTGATGGCGGCTGTGGCCTTGCGGCCACTTCAGCCGCCGGGCTGATGCCGTCCGTGCGGCGTGGAGGCCACCTGGTCTGGAAACGTTTCCTTCACGAAAGCCTTGCGAAAGCCTGGGTCGAGTATTTTTAACAAACCTTGAGATGAGGCCGTGCTTGCGAAAGCATGTCTAAGTGCATGATTCGTATATCAATTCCTGGAAATTTGTAACGTCCTTTGACAAGTCAAGGTGTTGTTTTTATCATCCTGCGAGATTGTTTGAGCAGGATTCGGAGGGTCGCATTCCGTTCGTATCGGTTCGGTTGACACTCCGCCCTTCCCAACAGGAGAACCAATGCAGCATTTCGTACTTCATTCCATGGCGCGCCTGGCGGTAGGGGTTGTGGTCGGCTGCAGCGTGCTCGTTTCGAATGGAGTACGGGCCGACACCGTGTTCAAGGACGCGGAAGTCCGTGCCGATGCCAAGCCGGAAACCAAGCCCGGGATCCTGTCTTCCATGGTCGGCGCCACCTCCGATGTGGTGAGCCGGACCGGCGATGTCGTCATGAACGCGCTGGGCATGATCGGCCTGCGTTACCGCTTTGGCGGCAATACGCCGGAATCGGGCCTCGACTGCAGCGGCTTTGTCCGCTATGTCTTCCACGACACCTTCGGTTTCCTGCTGCCGCGCCGCGCGGTGGAGATGAGCCGCGTCGGCACCAGTGTCGACATGAAAGACCTGCGCCCCGGCGACCTGGTGTTCTTCAACACCATGCACCACGCGTTCTCGCATGTCGCCATCTACGTCGGCGATAACAAGATGGTGCATGCGCCGTCGACCGGCAGCAAAATCCGCGTGGACGACATGACCGCGTCGTACTGGGTGTCGCGCTACAACGGCGCGCGCCGCATCGACTGGCATGGCAACGGCCAGATCAAGGAAGGCGCCGAGAACTTTGTCGAACAGTTGCAACGGATCGATCCGAACGCCGTCGGCAAGTCGCTGTCGCTGTACGGCGGCTGACCGTCCGTACCCTGGACCCAAAAAAGAAGACCGCCGTGGCGGTAATGCCGTTCAGTTAAGGCAAAAAAGGCCGCCCCGATTGACGTCGGGGCGGCCTTTTTCCTTGTTGTTGACTCAGTGCGTTGCTGCGAGCCAGCCAAGTCACGCTTAACTGAACTGCATTACCGCCGTGGCGGTCTTTTTTGTTGCCCGGCAGGCCCCGGTCAATGCGGCGGCAGCGGCGTAGCCTGGGCTGTCTGCGGCAGGCGCAGCTTTTCGCGCAGCAGCGGCATGGCCGCCTGGGCGGCCTGTTCGCCACCGAGGATGGCTTCGTTGCGCGCCGTGAAGTCGCTGCCCTTGACGAACGGCAGCGACGGGGCGATGACCACGTCCGCCTGTGCCAGCTCCGTCTTGTTGATGCTCTGGCCCATGATGGTCGTGGTCTGCAGCAGCATGCTGGCCTGGCCGGACACCGATTGCGCCGACGGGTCCGCCGAGATGTTCACCGCGATCACGAAGGTTGCCCCCATCTGCTTGACGTAGCTGACGGGCACCGGTGCCACCAGCCCGCCGTCCACGTACTGGTGGCCGCTGATTGTCACCGGTTGGAACACGCCCGGGATGCTGCACGAGGCCCGCACGGCCTGGCCGGTATTGCCGCGGCGGAACAGGATCGGCTTGCCGCTGCCCAGGTCCGTGGCGACGATGCCCAGCGGAATGCGCATTTGCTCGATGGCCTTCTGCCTGACCAGGCGGTTGACGTATTTCTCCAGCGCCTCGCCCTTGAGCCAGCCGCCGAAGCGCGTGCCGAACGGCAGGGCCCAGTCCGCGATCGTCGCTTCGTCCATCTTCAGCGCCTGCCGGTTCATCTCGATGCCCGACATGCCCGATGCGTAGAGGGCCGCCACCACGCTGCCCGCGCTGGTGCCCGTGATGAAATCGATCTGGATCCCCTGGGCTTCCAGTGCCTTGATCACGCCGATGTGCGCGAAGCCGCGCGCCGCGCCGCCGCCTAGAGCCAGGCCGATGCGCACCGGCGCAGCGGCTGGCTGCGATTCGGGCGGCACGACCGTCATGGCCGGCGTGGGGGTGCCTTTGCTGCCCGACGACGATGAAAAACCTGTAACGGTACAGGCGGAAAGCAGGGAGGCGCCGGCGGCACCCAGGAAGAGACGGCGTTGCATGGACGATTGGGGGCGGTTCGAGGTGGGCCGCGCGAAGCCTCTACTGGCAGGCGTAGGCCGGTCGCCATTGTGCCAAAGTTCGGCGTCGGACCGGTCGGGCACGCTGGGCGCGGTTGCTATAATTTGCGTTTTGACAGAGGCCGCCTTCGCGGCCTTGTTCGTTCAGCCATTCCTATGACTCAGCGCGTCCGCACCCGTTTCGCTCCCAGCCCCACCGGCTTCATCCACCTCGGCAACATCCGCTCGGCCCTGTATCCGTGGGCGTTCGCCCGCAAGATGAAGGGCGACTTCATTCTGCGCATCGAAGACACCGACGTGGAACGCTCGACCCAGGAGGCCGTCGACGTGATCCTGGAAGCGATGGAGTGGCTGGGCCTGGATGTCGACGAAGGGCCGTTCTACCAGATGCAGCGCATGGATCGCTACCGCGAGGTCATCGCGCAGATGGTCGAGCAAGGCCTGGCCTACCCGTGCTACATGAGCACCGAAGAGCTCGATGCCCTGCGTGAAGCCCAGCGCGTGCGCGGCGAGAAGCCCCGGTACGACGGCACCTGGCGTCCCGAACCCGGCAAGATCCTGCCGACGCCGCCGGCCGGCGTGCAGCCGGTGATCCGTTTCAAGAACCCGATCGGTGGCAGCGTGGTGTGGGACGATGCGGTCAAGGGGCGCATCGAGATCTCCAACGATGAGCTCGATGACCTTGTCATCGCGCGTCCGGACGGCACGCCCACGTATAACTTCTGCGTGGTCGTCGATGACATGGATATGCGCATCACCCACGTGATCCGCGGCGATGACCACGTCAACAACACGCCGCGCCAGATCAACATCCTGCGCGCGCTGGGTGGTACGACGCCCGTCTATGCCCATCTGCCGACGGTGCTCAATGAGCAGGGCGAGAAGATGAGCAAGCGGCACGGTGCCATGAGTGTGACCGGCTATCGCGATGCGGGCTATCTGCCCGAGGCCGTCGTCAACTATCTGGCCCGCCTGGGCTGGGCGCACGGCGACGCGGAAATCTTCTCGCGCGAGCAGTTTGTCGAGTGGTTCGATCTGGAACACCTGGGCAAGTCGCCGGCGCAGTACAACCCCGAAAAGCTCGCCTGGCTGAACAACCACTACATCAAGCAGGCCGATAATGAGCGCCTGGCCGGCTTGGTGAAGCCCTTCATCGAGGCGCTGGGCGGCAAGGTCGATGGCGGCCCCGTGCTGGCCGACGTGATTGCCCTGGTGAAGGATCGCGCCAACACGCTGCGTGAAGTCGCGGAGACGGCGCTGCTGTTCTACCGCACCGAGATCGCTGTGGCGCCGGAACTGGCCGCGCAGCATCTGACCGACGACGTGCGCCCCGGCATCGCGGCCCTGGCCGACAAGCTGGGGACGCTGCCTGAGTGGAAGCGCGAAGCGATCGGTGCGGCTTTCAAGGAAGTGCTTGGCGCCCATGGCTGGAAAATGCCGAAGCTGGCGATGCCGGTGCGCCTGCTGGTGGCAGGGCAGTTGCAGACGCCTTCGATCGATGCGGTGCTGGAACTGTTCGGTCGCGATGTTGTGCTGCGCCGTTTGGCGGCGTGATTCCGTCGGCACAAAAAAATTTGCGAAAGGGTATTGCCAACCGCTAAAAACTTCCCCTATACTCTTGTTTTCGCTGCAACACGAAGCGAAAACGCGGTAAAAAGCAGTTATTTGGGGCTATAGCTCAGCTGGGAGAGCGCTTGCATGGCATGCAAGAGGTCAGCGGTTCGATCCCGCTTAGCTCCACCAAGAATACCGGAAGGCTCGGTTCAAGATGTTTTGAAAAGAGACTTCCAAAACGCTGAAGAGGTCGTTATAATCGCGGTCTTATCAGCGTAGATGGAAGCGTTGAAAAAAGTTTCTGTCCCCTTCGTCTAGAGGCCTAGGACATCACCCTTTCACGGTGAGTACAGGGGTTCGAATCCCCTAGGGGACGCCAAAACAAGAGCTTAACCAGAAGCTCATTGCAAAGCTGGCGCAAGCCGGCCGAGCAAACCGACACGGAGTGGTAGTTCAGTCGGTTAGAATACCGGCCTGTCACGCCGGGGGTCGCGGGTTCGAGTCCCGTCCACTCCGCCAAATCAAAACCCGTTGCTTGCAGCGGGTTTTTCTTTCGTTAGAAAGAACATGTTGTAAAGGCAGTTCTGCCCCTTCGGATTTCGGGGCTATAGCTCAGCTGGGAGAGCGCTTGCATGGCATGCAAGAGGTCAGCGGTTCGATCCCGCTTAGCTCCACCAAAATACCGGAAGGCTCGGTTCAGGGTTACTTGAAAAGAGTCTCCGGAGCGCTGAGAGGATCGTCGTAGTGGCGGTCTTCGCAGCGCAAGGCAGAAAGCGTTGCAAAACAGTTTCTGTCCCCTTCGTCTAGAGGCCTAGGACATCACCCTTTCACGGTGAGTACAGGGGTTCGAATCCCCTAGGGGACGCCAGAATAAGCGCTTCATCAGAAGCGCATTGCAAATGCCGGCGTAAGCCGGCTGAGCAGACCGACAAGGAGTGGTAGTTCAGTCGGTTAGAATACCGGCCTGTCACGCCGGGGGTCGCGGGTTCGAGTCCCGTCCACTCCGCCAAATCTGAGCCCGCTGCAAGCAGCGGGCTTTTCTTTTGGCGAGGCCGTTTTTCTGCTGGGAAAAAAAGAAGGGACTTTCCGGCGCCTCAAGGCATCCCTTTATTCGGCGGTGCGGCTGACACGGTCGAAATAGCTGACGAGCAGCGTACCGGCCACCGCCAGGCTGAGCGCATTGGCCGCCCAGAAACCGGCGGCACCGCGCAGTGCGGCGACGAATTCCCCCAGGTGGCCAAAGCCGAGCAGATAGCCCCCGCCCAATCCCACCCCCCACAGCGACAGCGCGTAGATGACTGTCGGAATCAGCGCGATCTTATAGGCGCGCAGAATGAACGCCGCCATGACCTGGAGCGCATCGAACAGTTGGTAGAACGCGATGAACGGCAGCAGCGGCACCGTAATCGCCATCACGGCAGTGTCGCGGGTATAGAGCCCGGCCAGATCGTGACGCAGCAGCAGGACGCATCCGCCGACGGCGACCGCGCAGGCGGCGGCGAGCTTGAGCCCATTCCAGGCAATCCGCCGTGCCCCGATACGATCGCGCGCGCCGATCATCTGGGCCACCAGCGTCGATGTGGCGATCGACAAGGACAGCGGCACCATGTAGGCCACTGCTCCGAGGTTGGCTGCGATCTGGTGGCCGGCCAGCATCACGGTTCCCATCCGCGCGATGAAGATCGCCATCAGCGTGAACGATGTGATCTCGATCAGGTAGGTCAGGCCCATCGGCACGCCCAGGCGGACCAGTCCCCACAATCGGGCGCGATGCGGCGGCGAGAACTGAGTGAAGATCCGGAATGGTCGATAGACCGGGTTGCGCATCAGGATGAGCGCACCCGCGAAACACCACAGCCAGCTGATGATCATCGACGCCAGTGCGCAGCCGGGGCCGCCCATCGCGGGCAGGCCAAGGCCGCCGTACAGGAACAGCGCATTGAGCGGGAATTTCAAGGCCAGCCCGCCCAATTGCAGCACTGTCACCATCACCGGCCGCGACAGCGCGTTGTTGAGTGCCGAATAGATGCGGAACCCCAGGGCCGCGGGCAGCGCCAGCGCTTCGTAGCGGAGGTAGGCGGCTGCCTTGCTGGTCAGCTCGGGCGAGGCATCGGCGAGCCGCAGCAACGGGGCGGGGAACCACAGGAGCAGCATGCCGATGGCCGACAGCGTCAGGCCCAGCCACGCGGCCTGGCGAACCTCTTCGCCGATCTCGCCATGCCTGCCCGCACCGTAGAGCTGGCCGGCAACAGGCGAGAGCGCCTGCAAGACGCCCGTCAGGCTGATGTAGACCGTCACGTAGATCGAGCCGCCCAGGCCGATTGCGGCCAAGTCCGCCGCCGATGCGCGCCCGGCCATCGCGGTGTCCAGCACGCCGAAGGCGATCACGGCGAGCTGGCCGATCAACACTGGCCAGGCCAGCGCGGCAATGCTGCGGAGGTCAGCCAGGAACATTCAGCTTGCGCCGGCGCGAGGTGGCCGGAACGGGCGGCGGATGGGTGGCCTTGGCGGCTTCGGTCAGGCGGTACATGCGGAAGCGCTCGTCCCGGTCGGCGGGCCGGCGGCCTTCCCAGATGATGCGCCATTCATAGTTGGGCATGCTGGACGGATCGCCGTATTCGTACGGGTCGTGGCGCAGCAGGATGTCGCAGTTGTCTTCCGGATTGCCGAAGCGGATGTGGCCGAAGTACGCGAACGATGCCAGCTGCGCGTCGCCGATGCGGATCGGCTGCACGCAGGTATACGTCCGCGGCAGCGCCAGCGCGGCCGACTGCGCGACCTCGCGATAGGTCTTGGCGTAGTCGATGGTGGGCAGCCACAGCGTCATCATCAGCACCCACAGCAGCGTGGTGCCGGCCGCCGAGATCACCACCGCGCGCCAGATCGCCTTGGGCACGCGCGAGGTGCGCCACACCACGATCAGCACCCAGGCCGCGGTCACGAGCAGTGCGCACAGCAGCGCGGTCCAGCTGAATGTCGGCCGATAGCCCGGCAGCAGGCGGAACACGTTGCGCGCGATCTGCGCCGGATAGCCGGTCATCTTGGCGATCCACACCAGCCAGACGAAGCCGCCGAGCAGGGTGAAGGCCAGCAGCGCAAACCAGTCGATGGCGTTGATGGCCGCGCGCTTGAGCGTGGGCAGCGCGAACGTCGCCATCACGGCCATCGGCGGAATCAGCAGCAGGAAGCTATCGTCACCCGGCTGGGGTTGCAGGAGCAGCAGCAGCGTTTGCGGCAACAGGATCGCCAGCGGCAGCGCGATATGCGGGGCGGTGCGCATGCCGCCCCAGCTTTTCCAGGCCCATGCCGCCAGCGGCCACACGGGCCATGCGAAGGGCAGCAGGTTGCGCGCGATGTAGCCCAGAGAATGGGCGGTCGGCCCGGTGTACTGGCGCCGGTCGAAGCGTGCCCATTCGCGGATGAAGGTGACGGCGTCGGTCGGGTTGACGGCCAGCAGATAGGCCATGGCTGGCCACGACCAGCTCAGCACCAGCGAGACCGGCAGGGCGACCGTCAGCAGTGGCTTGGTTGGAAGCGTGCGGGTCAGGCGCGCTGTCACCAGTACGGACAGCGTGATGACCAGGGGCAGGATCGGTCCGCCCGCCAGCGACAGGCAACCGATGCCGAAGCCATAGATCAGGCTGCCCTGCACCGGCCTGTCGAGCGCGCGGATGAGGCCGTACAGCGTGAGCGCCACGAAACACAGCGCACCGACCAGCGGCGTGGTTTCGTGTCCGCGCTGGGCCAGCCCCACGCAGGCGAGGAAGATCAGCAGCGCGCCGTCGGCCAGCGTACGGCCGTAGTCGAGCGGGCTTGGCTGGCCGCCGAAGACGAATTCAAAGGGCTGGACCTCGGCGCGGCGGCCGAGCAGGTAGGCGCCGTACCAGATGCAGGCGCAGGTAATGAAGAAGAACAGCGCCGTGGTCAGGCGCGAGGCGTCCGACGGGCCCATCCACTGGCCGAACACGCGGATGAACGCGCCGCCGATCCAGAACACGAGCGGCCCGGCTTGCACGAACGGGCGGCCTACGATGTTGGGCATCAGCCAGTCCTGGCCATTGCCGGTCGCCAGCGACCACATCACGCCGAAGCCGGCGGCATCTTCGTTCTTCCACGGATCGCGATAGAACAGGCCGGACAGGCCGTAGATCACGCAGATGGCGAGCAACAGCCAGCGCGGCAGGGCGCTGGTGGCGGAGGCAGTCAGGCGAACGCGCGAGACGCGGGTGGAATTCATCGGGGGTCAGACCGTCGGGAGGGCATCACGGTTGCATTGCGGAGCGGCCATGGCGCGAAGTCCGCGATTGTGCCAAGAAACAAAAAAGGCAGCCGGAGCTGCCTTTTCTTGACCAGTGGGTCGGTTCATGCGGTGAGCCGACTCCGGCGCCGGCTTTACTTGGCGGCCTTGCCTGCCTTGCTGCCGAACTTCTGGCGGAATTTTTCGACGCGGCCGGCCGTGTCCATGATCTTCTGCGTGCCCGTGTAGAACGGGTGCGATTCGGACGAGACTTCGATCTTGGCCAGCGGGTATTCCTTGCCGTCCTTCCAGACGATGGTTTCCTTGGTCTGGATGGTCGAGCGGGTCACGAAGCTGAAGTCGCTGGACATGTCCTGGAACACGACTTCGCGGTAATTCGGGTGAGTGTTTTCTTTCATGATGGGCCCTGGATTTGAGGTAGCCAATTCGAGGGGCGAGGAACGCTGTGCGCTGCCGTCGAATCACTTGCCGGGTGGAGAAACGGCGATTATGCCAGAGAAACAAGGGCTTGGGCAACGCGCTCGCGTTGTCGCTCGCGATCGGTCGGGTCGAATAAGTGATCCATACGCTGCTTGCAATGGGTTGCGGGCCTTATGGCACATCCAGGCGCCGGGTGGTCAGCGTGCCGCGCGCATCCGGGTCGATGGTCCGGCTGTCGCCCGCGCGCAACGAGGTGCCGGGATTGCGTTGCCAGGAGTCAATCCTGGTCGGCGTGCCGGCATCGGAGGCGGTGCAGCGACGCGGCGATCGGCAGGCGCTGCGCTTCGTCATGGCCGGGAGGGTTCAGCGTGTCGGCCGGTCCCCAGCGGCCGTGCCGGATCTTGCAGATAGAACGCCTGCAGGAGCGCGTAGAGCGCCGGCAGGGTGTCCCGCAAGGCTGCCGGCTCGACGAAGAACACTTCGGAGGCCACCGCGAAGAACTCCGCCGGATGCTGGGCACCATAAGGGTCGAGCAGCGACAGGATCGGATCGGCATCCCAGCGCCGTTCGGGAATGCGTTCGCAGCGCTCGGCGAAGGCATCGTATTCGGCGTAGAGATCGTCGGCCCATTGCTCGCGGTCGAGTCCCGCATGCAGCCGCGACGAGAACGCCGGGATGCCGTCCGCTTCGCCGTTGAGCATGTCGAGCTTGTGGGCGAACTCGTGCAGGACGACGTTGTAGGGCTGCATATCGGGCTCGGCCAGCACGCTGCCCAGTTCGATGTCCTGCCACGACAGCAGGACCAGGCCGTTGGCGGCCGCCTCGCCACTGGCTTCCTGGCGCACGTCGTGCACGACGCCGTCTTCGTCCATCGTCTCCCCGCGGATCAGGAACTCGCCGGGGTAGATCACCACGCCGCGCCAGCCCCGGTACCACGCCATCCCCAGTGCGAGGATGGGCACGCTCGCCTGCACGGCGATGCTGACCACCATCTCGTCGGTGAGCGCCAGGCCGTGCGCCGTGGTGAATTCTTTTTCGGCGATGAACAGCGTGGCGGTTTCACGCAGGCGCGCAAGCTCCGCCGGCGGCCGGTCGAGCAGGAAGGGCAGGCCCGACAGGGTGCGTGTCCATAGCGCGTCGGAGATGGCGTAGCGGGTGAGCCGGCGCGTGCGTGCTCGTTGCGACAGCCACTGGGATAGTCTCGAAAACATGCACCCAATATAGGGCGCGTTTCCGCCTTCGCTGCGGGCCGGTATCAGGCCACCGACAGCAGCCGCGCGCCGCGCTGGTTGGCGACGTAGACTGCCTCGGTCCGGCTGCGCACCTTCAGCCGGCGATACAGCGTGCTGATATGCGCTTTGGCGGTGGCCTCGGAGATGTTCAGCATGCGGCTGATGGTCTTGACCGGATGCCCGCGCGAGAGCAGCACCAGGATCTCGTACTGGCGCGGGGTGATGCCGAGCAGCTTGGGATCGGTCTGCGGATCCCCGGCCAGCGATGGGTTGGGCGTGCTGTCCAGCCGCGATTCGGGCAGCAGCGCGCTGGCGGGGATGTACTGCCCGCCGACCAGGACCAGTTCCAGCGATGCCGCGATGACCTCGCCCGGCGAATGCTTGAGCGTATAGCCCGACAGGCCCATCTGCATGAGGGTGCGGATGATGTCCGGCGACTCCGATTCGGCCAGCACCACCACGTGGCGGGCGTGCGGCCGGTGCATGATCTCGCCGATGGCGGACAATTCATCCAGGTGCGGCAGCGGCAGGCCGATGACCAGCAATCCGGCCTCCGCATGGGCCTCGATGGCATCGAACATGGCCTCGTCGGGCTCGACGACGGTGACGCCGGTGACGCCCTTGAGCGTGCGCAACAGATGCGCAATGCCCGTGCGCACCAGCGGATGGGCTTCGATCAAAACAGTGTTCATCGTTGTTCTCGACCTGTGACCGATCTTGCGAACATCCTCTGTCGCCCCAAGCCTCAAGCGAGACATGGGCCGGAGCAGACCCCCGTTCCGAATCATTTTAGTGGCGTATCGGGAAAATGACAGTTGCCACGGCATGCCTCGGAACGCTGTGCAGCGCGCCGCGGCCTCGATCCCTGTGCGATCCCGGGGTGCGCGGTGCGTTTTTGCATGCGGCTGCGGCCGGTATTGCAGCGCGCGTTTTCGTCACCGCCGTTTCAGGCGTGACTCAAAAAAACGCGCGCAGACTGCCGTCCAAGCCGCTTCGTTTGCTGAATTTCCCGTAAAAACAAGGCCTTAACCGCCATGGCATGGATGTCGCTCTGGTCTCGTCCGGGGAGGGGCAAGCCATGCCTACAACGTTCGCGCAACACTGTGCTAGACGTTCGCCGTTCCGGCGGCGGTCGATCAGTATGACAGCAGGGCGGGCATGCTGCGCGGCCATCGATCGGATGGCGTTGGCCCACGCTGAAGGTGCCACGCCGCGCAGCGTCCAGCGAGGTGTTCCGACCGGTGCGCTGCCGGGGCAAACTCCCGCCAATCCTTCTCTCACCCGTGCATTCGATCGGGCCGCCGGTCCGGTGGTGCTGCTCGTGTTTGGCCCCGGACACAGTGGCTTGCATGCGCTCCTTAACCATCCCTTGTCGGGTGGGCGTGGTGCAATCCCCCCGCAAGTAGGGATCTTATTGCGGTGGGGCACCAAGCGAGGTGCGGGTGGGGCGGCTGAGGGGACGTCGGTTGTGCGGGCAAATCGCCAGGGTGGTGCGGTGGTGTTGCTGAGTGGCGAGCATGGCGTGGCGCCATTGCAACGACCCTTCTGTCGCCGACAGCGCTGTCAGCCGACCGCCTCCTCGACGATCCGCAACGTTTTTTGTGCTCCGTCCCCCGGCGGGCACTTTTTTCTTGAGATGGCGCAACGAAAAGGGCGCGGTATGTGCCGCGCCCTGACGACGAGCTTGCCGTCGGATCGACGGTTACGAGATCGGTTGATGCAGCGGGTGTTCGGCGCGGATGCCGTGCTTCTGCATCAGCCGGTACAGTGTCACGCGGGACACCGCCAGCTCGCGCGCCGTCATGCCCATGTGGAAGCCGTTGCGGGCGATGGCGGTGCGGATCGCGTCGGACTCCGCGCCTTCGCGCGCTTCTTCCAGCGTCTGGCCGGAGATCGACGCATAGCCTTCCAGGTGCAGGTCGGCGGCGGAGATCTTGCGGTTGTCCGTCATCACCAGTGCGCGGCGGACACGGTTGATCAGTTCGCGCACGTTGCCCGGCCACGGGTAGTGCATCATCGCGTGCAGCGCGCAGGGCGTGAAGCCGCGGATGCGGTGCGAAGCCTCGTTGGCGTGCTGGGCCAGGATATGCTCGGCGAGCAGCACGATGTCGCTGCCGCGCTCGCGCAGCGGCGGCACCGATAGCGTCAGCACGCACAGCCGGTGGAACAGGTCAGTGCGGAAGCCGCCGTGATGCTGCGCGGCCTCCAGGTCCACGTGCGTGGCCGAGATGATGCGGATGTCCAGCGGAATCGCTTGGTGTCCGCTGAGCCGGGTGATGGTGCCTTGCTGCAGGAAGCGCAACAGGCTCACCTGGCTTTCCAGCGGCAGGTCGCCGATCTCATCGAGGAACAGCGTGCCGCCGTTGGCGCGCTCGACCCAGCCGATATGGCGCTGGTGCGCGCCGGTGAAGGCCCCTTTTTCGTAGCCGAACAGTTCGGACTGGATCAGGTGCGGCGGGATGGCGCCGCAGTTGATGGCGATGAAAGGCCCGCCCGAGCGCGCCGAGGCCTCGTGGATGGCCTGCGCCGTCAGTTCCTTGCCGGTGCCCGATTCGCCGGCGATGAAGGCGGGCGCGCTGTTCTGTGCGACCTTGCGGATGGCCCGGAACAGATTCTGCATGGACGAGCATTCGCCGAGCATGCGCGCATTGCTGATCTTGGGGGTGGGGGCCTCCTGCGCCAGCGCGGCCATGCCCCACGCATGCCGCAGCGAGTACCCGGCTTCCTCGATGCGCAGCGGCATCTGGACGTAGTCGACACAATAGTCGCGTACCAATTGGCGCACGCGCTCGTGGCTCAGCATGGAAAGCGGCAGGGCAGCCACCCAGCCCACGTGCGGCACCTGCAGGCAGTGTTCCAGCAGATCCAGTTCGGCGGACGAGAACGCGCTGCCGAAGTCGATCAACCCGGCTTTCGGCACACCGTCCCGGATGGTACACCCGAGCTCGCGCACCGAACTGACATGCCGGACATGCCAATCCGCTCCCAGCACGGCTTCACTGATCTCCCCCATGCCGGCGCGCGATGCAACCACAACGGTTCGGCACGCACCCGTACATTCCAGCGGCTCTTCGCGCATGGTTTCCCCCGTTCGATTTTTCATGGTTTCCCTGCTGCTTGGCTCAAGCAGGCTTGCAGTATGGTTCCCGCACTGCGCTTTTGCGATGACGTTTAAGGACGAGAGGCGCAAACGGTTGCCAAGGCAGCACGTAATGCAAATGAACTAGCAAGATTCACGAAGTGGCCAAGGAGGCCGCGCTGGACGAGTGGCTTCCTGCACAGGCAATAAAAAAGCGCACCCCAGGGGTGCGCTTTCCGATGCATGGCGAAAGGGACTCAGCCGCCACGTCGCATCATGTCGAAGAACTCGGCGTTGTTCTTCGTGGACTTGAGCTTGTCGAGCAGGAATTCCATCGCCTCGACTTCGTCCATGTCGTGGATGAACTTGCGCAGGATCCACACCTTCTGCAGGATGTCCGGCTTGATCAGCAGCTCTTCGCGGCGCGTGCCCGACTTGTTCAGATTGATGGCGGGGTAGACGCGCTTCTCGGCCAGGCGGCGCTCCAGGTGCACTTCCATGTTGCCGGTGCCCTTGAACTCTTCGTAGATCACGTCGTCCATGCGGCTGCCGGTTTCGATCAGCGCCGTGCCGATGATGGTCAGCGAGCCGCCTTCCTCCAGGTTGCGCGCGGCGCCGAAGAAGCGCTTCGGGCGCTGCAGGGCGTTGGCATCCACGCCGCCGGTCAGCACCTTGCCGGAGGTCGGTACCACGGTGTTGTAGGCGCGGGCCAGGCGCGTGATCGAGTCCAGCACGATCACCACGTCCTTCTTCAGTTCGACCAGGCGCTTGGCTTTCTCGATCACCATCTCCGCGACCTGCACGTGGCGCACGGCCGGTTCGTCGAAGGTGGAGGCCACCACTTCGCCGCGCACGGTGCGCTGCATCTCGGTCACTTCTTCCGGACGCTCGTCGATCAGCAGCACGAACAGCTCGGCTTCCGGATGGTTGGCCGTGATGGCATGCGCGATGTGCTGCAGCATCACGGTCTTGCCCGACTTGGGGCTTGCCACCAGCAGCGCGCGCTGGCCGCGGCCGATTGGGGCGATCATGTCGATGATACGGCCGGTGATGTTCTCTTCGGCCTTGATGTCGCGTTCGAGCGTGAGCGTGCGGTTCGGATGCAGCGGCGTCAGGTTCTCGAACATGATGCGGTTCTTGACCGCTTCAGGAGGCTGGGTGTTGACCTTGTCGACCTTCACCAGCGCGAAGTAGCGCTCGCCGTCCTTGGGCGTGCGGACTTCGCCTTCGATGGTGTCGCCGGTATGCAGGTTGAAGCGGCGGATCTGCGACGGGCTGATGTAGATGTCGTCCGTGCTCGCCAGGTACGAGGTTTCCGGCGAACGCAGAAAGCCGAAGCCGTCGGGGAGCACTTCCAGCGTACCGTCGCCGAAAATCGTTTCCCCCTGTTTTGCCTTCTTTTTCAGGATGGCAAACATCAGTTCCTGTTTGCGCATGCGCTGCGCGTTGTCGATCTCCAGCTGTCCGGCCATTTCCAGCAATTGGGACACATGCAGGGATTTCAGTTCTGTCAGATGCATAGACGAATGAATGGGAAGAGCCCGGACGGGCAGCGAATACGGGATGAAGCGGGGAGGGGGAAGGTCGAGCGGACGCTCGGGGAAACAGATTGGCTGCAATCTTAGCACAACGCCGGCGGTCCTCCAGGCGGAAGATCGCCGGCGCGCGCGGCCGGCGGCGGGAAGCGGTTCCGCGCCGCCCCGGTGATGCGGCTTAGAGGTGGCTGTCCAGGAAGGCGGTCAACTGCGACTTGGACAGTGCGCCCACCTTCTGCGCAGCCACGGCGCCGTTCTTGAACAGGATCAGCGTCGGGATGCCGCGGATGCCGAACTTGGCCGGAACGCCTGCGTTCTCATCGACGTTGAGCTTGGCGATCTGCACCTTGTCAGCGTAGTCCTTCGAGACTTCGTCGAGGATCGGGGCGATCATCTTGCAGGGGCCGCACCACTCCGCCCAGAAATCGACGAGCACGGGTTTGTCGGACTTGAGCACGTCGGCTTCGAAGGACGCGTCGCTCACATACTTGATCTGTTCGCTCATGGCGGGAACCTCTGTTATTTCATAAAAGCTGGCGCCTGGCGCCGAACCCATACATTACACGATTACGCCGGACGGCGTGCGCTCGGGGCGCGGCCGCGGCGCAGGCTGCTGATATAGTACCGACGCTGCCATTTTCAACGTTGATTTTCTCTATCGCGCCGATAGCCCCGGCCGCATCCTTTTTCCCCGTCCCGCCTGCATGCAGACGCTTGCTTTCGCGCCCGGCCCAGCATTCCTGTCGCACGCCGCCGATGCCGCGTGGCGCTTCTTCGACGCCCATGCCGCGCAGGCCCCAGGCACCGGGGTGGTCGTGGTGCCGACCGCCGCGCAGATTCCCGGCGTGCGTGGCGCCCTGCATGCCAGTGCCCAGGCGGGCGGCGTGCCGCGCCTGCTGCCGCGCATCCTGACGCTGGGGCACTGGTTGCTCGACCTGCCGCCGGAGCCGGGCCTGCCCGCCGCGCGCAGCCCGCTGTCGCGCCTGCTGGCAGTGCAGCAGGCGCTGAAGACGCAGGCATGGCTGCGCGAGGCGCTGGGCGCCCAGGACGATGCGGCCTTATGGGGCGTGGCGCAGGTGCTGGTGACGGTCTCGGACGAGCTGTCGCAACGCTGGCTCACGCTCGATGCCGCCGACAGCGAGACCGACGGGCGGCACGACGCGCTGGAGGCGGCACTGTCCGCCGCGCTCGAGCGCACCTACGCGCAATTGTCCGAGCGTTTTCTCGGGACCGAGTCGCGCATCGTGCTGACATTCTGGCGGCTGCTGTCGGGCGCATCCGATCCGATCCCGGTGCGGTTGCGCGCCATGCGGCGCCTGATCGACGCACTGCGCGGTCCGCTGGTCTGGATGAGTCCGACCGATCCCGAAGGGGCCGATCTCGATTTCCTGATGCGCGCGGCCGGTCGCGTGCCGGTGCTGCGCATCGGCTACGACTGGCAGTCGCGCGAGCCGGCTCCGGAGGTGGCCCCGCCCGCGACGCACGCCGCGTTCCGCAACCTGCTGCTGCACGCCTGGTCCGAATGCGGCACGGCCGCCCAACTGGCACCGGAGGCATCTGCTGAAGCGGAGCGGCCGCCGCCCGGGCTGCGCATCGCCGGCGCGGCCCGCTTTGAGGACGAGGCTGCCTTTGCTGCCCACACGCTGGTCGACTGGCTCAACGCCGGTCGCCGCTCGCTGGCGCTGGTGGCGCAGGACCGCATCGTCGCGCGCCGGGTGCGCGCGCTGCTGGCCCGCGTGAACGTGCCGGTGCGGGACGAGACCGGCTGGAAGCTGTCCACCACCCGCGCCGCCGCCGCGCTGATGCGCTGGCTCGATGTGGTGCAGGGCGATGGCGATACGGCCGCGCTGCTCGATCTGCTCAAGAGCCCGTTCTGCCTGCGCGAGGCCGATGCGCCGTCATCAGTCGCGCCGGACTGGGTGGCTGAACTGGAGCGCCGCGTGCGCCGGCGCAACGTGTCGGGCGGGTGGGGGCGCTTGCGTCGCCTGGTCGCGCAGCGGGACACGGATGCCGAGGGCGCGGATGCATCCGATGCTACCGATGCCGGGCCGTTGGCCGGCCGCCTGGCCGAGCGCCTCGGCCTGCTCGCCGACGAAGCCGCACTGTGGCGCCGCGCCGGCCATGCCACGCTGGAAGCGTGGGTCACGCTACTGGCCGGTACCCTGGACCGCCTGCGCATGCGCGCCGGTCTGCAGAACGACGACGCTGGCCGCCAGTTGCTCGATTGGCTCGACCGCCTGCGCGTCTCGGTGCACGGCGGTGCCGATGCCGGCGCGCGCTTCTCGCTGCAGGAGTGGCGCGCGCTGCTGTCGATGCTGCTGGAGTCGGCTGTCTTCAGCGAGCCCGCGCCGCCGGCCGATCGCCGGGTCGTGATCCTGCCGCTCAACGGCGCGCGCATGCGCCGTTTCGACGGCGTGGTGGTGGTCGGCTGTGACGATGCGCAACTGCCGTCCGCGCAGCCCGAATGGCTGTTCTTCTCCAACGATGTCCGCCGCGAGCTGGGCCTGCCCGATCGCGCCCAGCGCTTTGCCCAGCAGGCCCGCGACCTCGCCGAGGTGCTGCTGAACCAGCCCGAGGTCGTGCTGACCTGGCAGCGCCACGGCGGCCGCGGCGAGCCCAACCGCCTGTCGGGATGGCTCGAGCGTCTGCAGCGCCGCCTGGCCGTGGCCGGCATGCGCATCGATGCGCCGGTCGTGCTGCCCGCACTGCAGACGGCCAGCCGGCCGACCGATATGCCCGCACCGGCCGCGCCCGCGCTGGTGCCCGCCACGCTGAGCGCGGCCGCCTACAACAGCCTGCGCCGCTGTCCCTACCAGTTCTTCGTCGGGCGCATGCTGCGGCTGGGCGAACTGGGGGAGGTGTCCGACGAACTGGAGAAGCGCGACGTCGGCGAACTGCTGCACGCGATCCTGCATCGCTTCCATCGCCGGTTGCTCGACACACCGATGGCCGATCCGGCCGACCGCCTTGCGCTGCTGCAGTCGCTCACCGACGAGCGCTTCGGCTCGCTGCTGGCCGAGGACGGGCATGCGCTGCGCTTTTATCGCCGCTGGCAGAACGTGATGCCGTCCTACCTGGCCTGGCAGGCGGCGCGCGAGGCGCAGGGCTGGCGCTTCGAGGCTGGCGAGGTCGATGCCGATACGTCGATCGCATTGCCCGGTGGTCAGGCATTGCGTTTGCGCGGACGTATCGACCGCATCGACACGCACCCCGAACACGGCGTGGCGGTGCTGGACTACAAGACGCAATCGCCGGTCGCCCTGGCACGCAAGGCGAAGACGCCGTTCGAGGATTGCCAACTCCCGTTCTACGGCCTGCTCGATGCGCGCGCGGCGGTGGGCGGCTGGGTCTCGCTCGACGGCGAGGCGCGCGGTGACAAGCGCGAGACCGGCCTGCCGGATTTCACCGAGGTGCTCGACTGGCTGACCGAACAGATGGGCAAGGACATGACCGCGCTGGCCGCCGGCGCGCCGCTGCCGGCATTCGGCGATGAATCCGCGTGCCGCTATTGCGCCGCGCGCGGCCTGTGCCGCAAGGGCTACTGGACCGCCGGCGCACCGCGCGAACCGCAGCCGGAAACGGAGGGGCAGCCGTGAGCGACCACGCTTATGAGCGCGACGGCGCACCGGTCTCGCCCGAGGCGTTTTCGCGTGCCGCATGCGACCCGCAGCGCTCGGTGGTGGTGGAGGCCTGCGCCGGCAGCGGCAAGACCTGGCTGCTGGTGACGCGCATGCTGCGGCTGCTGCTGGCGGGGGCGGCGCCCTCGGACATCCTTGCCATCACCTTCACGCGCAAGGCGGCCGAAGAGATGCGCCAGCGCCTGCTCGATATCCTCGCGCAACTGGCCGATGCCGACGACGCGGCAGTGGTGCGCGAACTGGTTGCCCGCACCGTCGACGAACGCGATGCGCCGGGGCTGGTTGCCACGGCGCGCGGGCTGTACGCGCGGGTGCTGGAGTCGCCGTCGCGCATGGCGATCGATACCTTTCATGGCTGGTTCGGCGGCCTGTTGCGCGGGGCGCCGCTGTCGTCGGGCGTGCCGCAGGGGGCCTCGCTGCGCGAAGACGCGGGCCGTCTGCGCCGCGAAGCCTGGGCGCCGTTCTGGCGCCGCCTGCTGGCCGAAGAACATGTTGAACTGCGTGCCGCCTACGACACGCTCGTCGACCTGGTCGGCGATTTCCAGGCCGGCCGCCTGCTCGACGCGATGTTCGCGCAGCGCAGCGACTGGTGGGCCTACAAGGCGCAGGCGGGCGCCCACCCGCTGGGCCCGCTTGATGACCTGCTCGGCGACGACGCCCATACCGATCCGCTGATCGAGGCGCTGCAGGACGCCGCGTTGCTTGCCGACATGCTGCGCGTGTCGGGTTGGCTGGGGCAGGGCGGCGCGGCGGAGGCCAAGCGCGCCGTGCAGATCGAAACGGCGGCGACGGCGGCGCGCGCGCTCGACCTGTCGGATGCGGCCGCGCGCCGCGATGCGTTCGAGACGCTGTTCACCGCGTTCCATACGCAGGCCGGCAAGCCGCGTGCGTGCAAGCCCACCAAGGCGCTGGTCAAGGCCATCGGCGAAGGCAGCGCACAGGCGCTGGTCGACCTGCACGGCACGCTGTGCGGGGCCTTGGCCGCTTACCACGCGCGCCGCCACGAGAGCCGCGTGCGTGCCATCAACGCCGCGCTGTTCACCCTCGGCGATGCGCTGATCGAGCGTTACCAGGCCTACAAGCGCCAGGCGCGCGCGATGGACTTCACCGACCTCGAATGGGAAGCCGCCCGCCTGATGCGCGACGAAGACACCGCCGCCTACCTGCAGGTGCGGCTGGACGCGCGCTACAAGCACCTGCTGCTCGACGAGTTCCAGGACACCAACCCGATGCAGTGGCGCATCCTGCAAGGGTGGCTGCGCGGCTACGAGGGCACCGGCACGCGGCCGACGGTGTTCCTGGTGGGCGACCCGAAGCAGTCGATCTACCGTTTCCGCCGCGCCGATGCGCGCCTGTTCGACGCTGCGCGCGACATGCTCGTCGCCGGGTTCGACGCCACCGTGCTGCGCACCAATCGCACGCGCCGCAACGCGCCGGCCGTGCTGGAGTGGGTCAACGCCGTCTTCCTGCCGGCGCGTGCGCGGGGCGACTATGCCATCTACGCCGAGCAGAGCACCGCCGTCGATGCCCCCGCCGGCCAGGCATTGCTGCTGCCGCTCGTGCCTGTGCCGGGGGCCGCGCAGACCCACGAGGCCGCGCCGCGCGATTCGCTGACCGAGCCGCGCGAGGAGGCTGGCGATTCGCAGCGCTACGACGAAGGCCGCCAGGTCGCCGCCTGCCTGCGTGCGCTGCATGCCGGCGAACGCGTGCGCGAGAACGGCGACGAGCGCCCCGTGCGCTGGAGCGATTTCCAACTGCTTGTGCGCCGCAAGCGCTACCTGGCCGATTACGAGCGGGCCCTGCGCGATGCCGGTGTGCCGTACCTGAGCCCGCGCCGCGGCGGCCTGCTGGCGACGCTCGAGGCGCTGGATCTGTGCGCGCTGCTCGATTTCCTGATGACGCCGCAGGCCGACTTGCCGCTCGCGCATGTGCTGCGCAGCCCGATCTTCGCCGCCACCGACGACGACCTGATCGCGCTGGCGCAGACCGGCGAAGGCGCGTCCGCACCGACATGGTGGGCGCGGCTGACGGCGCTCGCCGGCCAGCCGCACGCCGCCGCGCGGCTGCGCCACGCGCACCGGCTGCTGTCGCGCTGGCTGGCGGTGGCGCCCACGCTGCCGGTGCATGACCTGCTCGATCACATCGCCTACACCGGCGAACTGAAGCGCCGCTACGCCGAGCGCGTGCCCGACGCCAGCCGCGAGCAGGCGCTGGCCAACCTCGATGCCTTCCTCAAGCTCGCGCTCGATCTGGACGGCGGCCGCTACCCGAGCCTGCCGAAATTCATGGCCGAACTGCGCGCCATCCGTCAGGGCGACGAAGAGGAAAGCCCCGACGAAGGCGTGCAGGGCGATGCGGCCGAAGCGCCGGATGCCATCGATGCCGAACTCGCCAGCGAGGGCCTGGACGCCGTGCAGATTCTGACCGTGCACGCGTCGAAGGGGCTGGAGGCGCCGTTCGTCGTGCTGCTCGACAGTCACCACAGCGACACCCGGGCCGACACCGCGGGCATTCTGATCGACTGGCTGCCCGGCGCCGAGGCCCCGGCGCATTTTTCCGCCTTCGGCAAGACCGCCGAGCGCGGCCGCGCGCGCGATCCGCTGTTCACGCAGGAAGCCGCGCTGGCCGAGCGCGAGAACTGGAACCTGCTTTACGTGGCGATGACGCGCGCGCGGCAGGCGCTGATCGTTTCCGGCGTCGCCAACAAGCGCGATGGCGCGGCGGCCCAGGCGGTGGACGAGGGCGATGTGCCGGAAGTCGACGGCAGCGCGAGCTGGTACACGCTGCTGGCGACGGCCGGCGTCGCTACACCCGCGCCCGCGGCGCAAGCGGAGGCCGGCGGTGATGCGGTCCACGCCGGGCCGCGGGCCGTCTCATACCACGACTTTCGCGAGCCATTGACGGTCACGGTGCGGATCGGCGGCACGGCTGAACGCGTGGCCGATGCACCGAACGCCGCCGATGCGATTTTCGATCAGGGCGCCGTCGCGCAGGGCGAACTGCTGCATGCCGTCCTGGAGCGGCTGACGCGCCACGGCAAGCCGGAGCAGGTGCCGGATGCCGCCGCCATCGCGCGCTGGTTCGGCGCGACCGGCATTACCGATGCGGACGCCGCGCGCGCGGCCGAGGCCGTGCGCCGCATGCTGGCCGCCGAAGCGCTGGCGCACGTGTTCGACGCCGCGCGCTTCGACGTCGCGCACAACGAGGTCGAGCTCTTCAGCCCGGACGGCGCGCTGCTGCGCATCGATCGGCTGATCGAGCGGGGCGGCGAGGTGCTGGTGGTCGACTACAAGCTGCGCTTGCTGCCGGTCGAACGCGTGGCCTATGCCGATCAGCTGCGCGGCTACGTGGCTGCAGTCGCACCGATGTACCCGGGGCGCGCGGTGCGTGCCGGTGTGGCGACCGCGCAGGGCGAGTGGATCGATCTGGACGCGCTGCCCAAGCCGGCTCAGGCGTCACACGATGCTACCCAGGGCGCGCTGTTCTGACGCTGGCGGGACAGGCAAGCGGGACAGACAAACAGGGGGGGGGCGATGCGGGAAGGGAAAGAGAAGGGGGACGAGCCTGACCCTCGGCACTGGCGGAAAACGGCTGTGGCTGCTTCGTTCCCGACCTGACCAGGTTGACCGCGCCACCATGCGAGGAGGCCCGTCCGACCGGCATTGTAACCGACTCGCGCGGCCCCATCTGAATACCCTTCCAAATCGCTCGGCGCGCTCGGGCACATCCGGGTGCAGCATGTGCCGGAAGCGCGTCGGAAATCCACCCCGCTTTGCTACAATCCGCCGCATGAGTTATCAAGTGCTCGCCCGCAAGTGGCGCCCCCGCGATTTCACCACGCTGGTCGGCCAGGAACACGTGGTGAAGGCGCTCACGCATGCGCTCGAACAGCAGCGCCTGCATCACGCTTACCTGTTCACCGGTACGCGCGGTGTCGGCAAGACCACGCTGTCGCGCATTCTCGCCAAATCGCTCAATTGCATCGGCACGGACGGGCAGGGCGGCATCACCGCGCAGCCGTGCGGCGTGTGCCGCGCGTGCACCGAGATCGATGCCGGGCGCTTCGTCGACTACATCGAGATGGACGCCGCCTCCAACCGCGGCGTCGACGAGATGGCGCAACTGCTCGACCGCGCGGTCTACGCGCCCACGGCCGGCCGCTTCAAGGTCTACATGATCGACGAAGTGCACATGCTGACCAACCACGCCTTCAACGCGATGCTGAAGACGCTGGAGGAGCCGCCCGAGCACGTCAAGTTCATCCTCGCGACCACCGATCCGCAGAAGATTCCCGTCACGGTGCTGTCGCGCTGCCTGCAGTTCAACCTGAAACAGATGCCGCCGGGACACATCGTGTCCCACCTGGACCGCATCCTCGGCGAGGAGGGCATCGCGCATGAATCCAATGCGCTGCGCCTGCTGGCCGCGGCCGCGCAGGGCTCGATGCGCGATGCGCTGTCGTTGACCGACCAGGCCATCGCGTACAGCGCCGGCGAGGTGACCGAGACGGCCGTGCGCGGCATGCTGGGCGCGATCGACCAGAGCTACCTGGTGCGCCTGCTCGATGCGCTCGCCGACGAGAACGGCGCGGCACTGATCGAGATCGCCGACGAGATGGCCGGGCGCAGCCTGAGCTTCTCGGGGGCGCTGCAGGACCTCGCCTCGCTGCTGCAGAAAATCGCGCTGGCGCAGGTCGTCCCCGCCGCCGTGCAGGACGACTGGCCCGAGGCCGACGACATCCGCCGTCTGGCCGAGCGCTTCGATGCGCAGTCGGTGCAGTTGTTCTACCAGTTCGCCAACCTCGGCCGCAACGAGCTGGCGCTGGCGCCCGACGAATACGCCGGCTTCACGATGACGTTGCTGCGCATGCTGGCGTTCCAGCCCGGCCAGTCGGGCGGCGATGCCGCGCCGCCGTCGGGTGGCGGCAAGCGTGCCGCGTCGTCGGCCGGCGCGTCGGGCGGATCGTCGCGGCCGGCGGTAGCGGCGGCCACGGCCGCTGCTACCGGGCCGGTCGCCCAGGCGGTGCCCGCTGCGCGTGCGGAACGGGTGGTCGAAGAACCGCGCGCGACGTATCAAGCCGATCCGCCGGCCGCTGCCGTACCGGCTGTGGCGCCTGCCTCGGCAGCCCCGGCCCCGGTGCCGGCCAGCGCGCCGGCCCGCCGCTCACCGGCACTGGAGGCGCTGGCCGCAGCGCGCCAGGCGTCGAGCCGGGGTGCGCGCGGTGGCGCCGCGGCACCGGCTTCCACGCCGGCCGCTGCGCCCGCAACGGCCCCGGCCGCGCGTCCGGCAATGGCCGGCCCGCGCCCGAATCCGGCCGCCGCGCCCGCGTCGCCGTCGCCGCGTCGTGAGCCGGCCGCCGCATCCGCCCCTGCCGACGACTTTGCTCCGCCGCCTTGGGAGGAACTGCCCGGCGAGTTTGCCTCGCCGTCTCTCGATCAGATCGATGCGGCGTTCGCCGGCTGGGAAACGGCTCCGACGGCGCGCCCGGGTACGCAGGCATCCGGCGCGCGTCCCGCACAGGCCGAGCCGCCTGTCGCAGCGCCCGCGCCGGCCAAGGCCGCCGCACCGGAGCCCGTGGCCGCCGCCACGCCCCCGGATCTGAGCGCCAGCGGCCTGACGGCTTTCGATGGCGACTGGCCCACGCTTGCGGCGGACCTGCCGTTGCGCGGTCTGGCGCAGCAACTGGCGCACCAGAGCGAGCTGACCGCCGTGGAGGGCGCCACGGTGCGCTTGCGCGTGCCGCTGCCCGCGCTGACCGAGGCCGGCGTGGTCGAGCGGCTGGAGGCGGCGCTGACGGAGCGTTTCGGCGTGCCGGTCCGCGTGGCTTGCGACATCGGCGCGGCGCGCGCCACGGCGGCTGCAGTCGACGCCGAGCAGCGCGCTCAGCGCCAGCGCGATGCCGAAGATGCCATCGCCGCCGACCCGTTCGTGCAGGCGCTGGTCCGCGACTTTGCCGCGACGATCGTGCCGGGCTCGATCCAGCCGCACGCGCACTGACAGGCCGGCCCCCAGAGGTTTTCCACACTGAACACAGGCGCACCAGCTATCGGGCGCGCCACGCATGACCCATTCCAAGGAGCTACAACCATGATGAAAGGCCAGATCGCCGGGCTGATGAAGCAGGCCCAGCAGATGCAGGAAAACATGAAAAAGATGCAGGAGCAGCTCAGCCAGATCGAGGTGGAGGGCGTGTCCGGCGCCGGCCTCGTGAAGGTCGTGATGACCTGCAAGAACGATGTGAAGCGCGTCTCGATCGACCCGAGCCTGCTGGCCGAAGGCGAAGACAAGGAACTGCTGGAAGACCTCGTTGCCGCGGCCTTCAACGACGCCGTGCGCAAGGCCGAAGCCACCACGCAGGAGAAGATGGGCTCGGTCACGGCCGGCCTGGGCGGCATGGCCGGCATGCTGCCGCCGGGCTTCAAGCTGCCGTTCTGATCCGGCGCACGGGAAACACGCGCCATGGTGCTGGAATCCGCGTTGCTGCACGTCAGGCCTGGCCAGGAGGCCGCTTTCGAGGCGGCCTTCGACGAAGCGCGCCACATCATCGGCGCGATGCCGGGCTTTCTTTCGCTGTCGCTGTCGCGCTGCATGGAAAAGACCAGCGACTACCTGCTGCTGGTGCGGTGGCGGACGCTGGAAGACCACACCATCGGCTTCCGCCAGTCGGAGTCGTATCAGCGCTGGCGCGCACTGCTGCATCACTTCTACGACCCGATGCCGGACGTGCTGCACCACACGCCCGTGCTGGAGCACGCATGAGGCGCGGCGGTCCGGGCACGCCATCGGCGCTGCAGATGCTGGTCGAAGCCTTGCGCGTGTTGCCGGGCGTGGGGCCGAAGTCTGCGCAGCGCATGGCCTATCACCTGCTGCAGCACGACCGCGAAGGCGCATCGCGGCTGGCCGAAGCGCTGGCCGAGGCGGCCGAGTCGATCCGCCATTGCAGCCGCTGCAACACCTTCACCGAGCAGGATGTCTGCGAGACCTGCCTGGACCCGCGCCGCGACGCCTCGGTGCTGTGCGTGGTGGAAACGCCCGCCGATCAGATGATGATCGAGCAGACGCTCACCTATCGCGGCCAGTATTTCGTGCTGATGGGGCGGCTCTCGCCGCTGGACAACATCGGCCCCAAGGAAATCCACCTCGAGCGCCTGCTGGCCCGGGCGACCGACCCGGCGCTGGGCGGGCCGTGCGCCGAGGTCATTCTCGCCACCAATTTCACCAGCGAAGGCGAGGCCACCGCGCACTACATCGGCGAGATGCTGAAGGCGCGCGGCATCAAGGTGTCGCGGCTGGCGCGCGGGGTGCCGGTGGGCGGCGAGCTGGAATATGTCGATGCGGGCACCATCGCCCGTGCAGTGCTGGACCGGCGCCAGCTCTGAGGCACGGCCCCCGGCGTGGTGTCCGCGCCGGATGCCCCCGGTCAGAAGTCCGCGTGGACCCGCAGGCCCAGGATGGAGACCGGGCCGCGATCCCGGTTGTAGGCCGGGTGCACGACGTACTGGTAGTTGAAGCCGAGCGTGAGGTGCGGCATCGCGGCCCAGTTGTAGTACACCTCGGCGATGCGCTCGGTGCCGTAGTTCAGTGCGCCGTCGCCGATCAGCACGCCCAGGCCGCCGGCCGCGAAATACTGCCGTGCCGCGCGCGACAGACCGTTGACCACGACCGCTACGCCGACCGTGTCGTTGTGGCGGCCCCAGCGGTCGCCCTTGAGCGAGAAGCCGGCCGAGACCGACTGGTTGATGTCGGTGAACTCGTACGTTTCCTTGCTGCCGTCGTTCATGCTGGCGCGGGCGAAGAAGCCCAGGTCGGACGCCAGTTCCTGCTCCACGTTCAGCGCGACGCCCGGGCGCCACGCGAGCCGCCGGACCAGGGACATATCGGGCGTGCTCCCGGTCTGCTGGGCGAGGCTTACCGCATCGCCGTAGCCGCCCATCCTGCCGCGGTTGGCGAAGGCGAGGAACTTGACCTTGCCGGGGCGACCGAGCCACTGATGGCGCGCCTCGAGTTCGCCGATCCAGGCGTATTGCTTGAACGACGTGTCGATCGTCACGCTGTTCGGCACGTCCGACAGCAAGAAGAAGCCGCCGCGGGCTGTCCACCACGACTGCGTCCATTCCACCGCCATGCCACGGGTGTAGCCCCAGGCGTCCGCCGCGTAATCGAACGCACCGGCATCGACGACGGACCAGTTCAGGAAATCCCCGCGCGGATCGTGCGCGTAGGCATTGGTATCGAAGATGTCGACCACCGAGAACTTGCCGATGGTGATGGTGAGGTTGTCCGCCGAGCGGGCGCCGGCCAGTTGGTTGGGGGCCGACTCCACCGCCTGCTGCTTACCGCCCAGGTCGATGACCTGCCGTAGAAAGAAGCGCGGAAGCTTATGGTACGGCTCGTTTTTGCCGACCTTGTACGCCTCGGCGCTCGGAAAGCCGGCCATGCCCAGTGTGTTGTCCAGGCCGAAGCCCTGGTCGATCTCCGGGTTCGCGTACAGCTCGGCGCCCTTCCAGAGGCGCACGCCGAGGAACAGGGTCAGGTCCACCGTTTCCCGGCTGTCGCTGGTGGGGGTCAGGCTGTTGGGGCCGCTGTAGCGTGCGCTGAAGTCGGGGTGCCACTGGGTGACGTTGGTGAATTGGCCATGCAGATTCCACCGCTGCGGCTCGGGCAGGTCTTGCGTGGCCGGGGCATCGGCTTCCTTGGGGGCCGGCGTGTCGGCCAGCGCCGTGCCTTGCAGGCCCAGGCCAAGCACCAGGGCCGCGAGGGCGTGGCGCAGGCGGCGGACGTCGGCGCGTTCTGCTTGTCGGGGCAAAAATCGGGCGATCTGACGAGGGAACGGCAAGGGCATGGGGCTCGGTGACAGGGGCAGCCGGTAGAATTCCAGGCGGGTGCCCGGTCGGGGCAGAAACTTCGCCATGGTAAACGGGTCGCAATGACCGGTCCGTGAAAGCGCGCCCACCGGATCCTCCCTGTTGCATTTTTCTCCTAATCTCGCCGGATCGCCCCAACGATGAACCTTGCCCGCTTCGATCTCGTCACGCTCGGCCTGTTCGTGGCGGTCGCCCGGCTGGGCAGCATCTCGGCCGGGGCGCGCCAGTCGCACTTGGCGGTGGCGGCGGCGAGCAAGCGCATCTCCGACCTGGAAGCGGCCGTGGGCGCGCCGCTGCTGTACCGGCACGCCGCCGGCGTCGAGCTGACCGAGGCCGGCCAGGCGTGCTTCCGCCATGCGGTGGGCATCCTGCAGGACGTCGAGCGCATGGCCGGCGCGCTGTCCGATTTCGCGGCCGGCACGCGCGGGCTGGTGCGGGTGTGGGCCAACACCTCGTCGATCACGCAGTTCCTGGCCGACGACCTGGCCGCCTTCATGCTGGCCAATCCGGCCATCCGCATCGCGCTGGAGGAGCAGGACAGCGGCGACATCGTTGCCGCGCTGCGCGAGAACCGGGCCGATCTCGGCATCTTCGCCGCCGGCACGCCGTGCGAGGGCCTGCAATCGTTCGATTACCGCGAGGACGACCTTGCCCTGGTCACGCCGCGCAGCCATCCGCTGGCAGGCCGCAAGCAGGTGCGCTTGGCCGAGGCCATCGATTTCGATTTCGTCAGCCTGCCGCCGGGCACCTCGCTGGCCGCGCAACTGCTGGAGGAAAGCCTGCGCCTGGGCAAGCCGTTGCGCCTGCGCATCCAGGTGCGCAGCTTCGAGGCGGTGTGCCGCATGGTGGCCTCGGGGCTGGGGGTGGGCGTGCTGCCGCGCATCGCTGCGCAGGCGCATGTCTCCAGCCTGCCCGGCGCGGGCCTCGCGCTGGTGCCCCTGGACGACGACTGGGCGCATCGCCGCCTGCTGGTGGGCGTGCGCGATCCCGAGGCGCTGACCAGCTCCGCGCGCCTGCTGATGACGCATCTGCTCGGCAACCCCGCCGCGCTCTGACTGATTTCCCTCAACCTTCCATTCCGCTTGATCGCCATGCCGACACAGGTTTTGCAGGACATTCGCGTGCTCGAACTCGGGCAACTGATTGCCGGGCCCTTCGCCGCCAAGACGCTGGCGGATTTCGGCGCGCAGGTCATCAAGATCGAGCCGCCGGGGCAGGGCGATCCGCTGCGCAAATGGCGGATGCTGCATGAGGGCACCTCGGTGTGGTGGGAGGCGCAGTCGCGCAACAAGCAGTCGGTGTGTGTCGACCTGCGCGTGCCGGAAGGGCAGGATGTGGTGCGCAGGCTCGCGGCCGAGGCCGATGTGCTGATCGAGAATTTCCGGCCCGGCACGATGGAGAAGTGGGGGCTGTCGTACGCGGCGCTGTCGGCCATCAACCCGAGGCTGATCATGCTGCGCGTGTCGGGCTACGGCCAGACCGGCCCCAAGCGCGACGAACCCGGCTTCGCGGCCATCGCCGAGGCCATGGCCGGCCTGCGCTACCTGACGGGAGAGCCGGGCCGGCCGCCGGCCCGCGCCGGCCTGTCGCTGGGCGACACGATTGCCGGGCTGCACGGCGCGCTTGGCGTGCTGCTTGCGCTGTACGAGCGCGACGCGCGCGGCGGCAAGGGGCAGGTGATCGACGTGGCGCTGTACGAATCGGTGTTCAACCTGACGGAGAGCTTATTGCCCGAATACGCCGTGTTCGGCGCGGTGCGCCAGCCGGCGGGCGGGGCGTTGCCGGGCATCGCACCCTCCAATGCGTACCGCTGCGCGGGCGGCGAGTATGTGCTGATCGCGGCCAACGGCGACAACATCTTCCGCCGCCTGATGCTGCGCATGGGCCGTCCGGACCTGGCCGACGACCCCGGCCTCGCCCGCAACGATGGCCGTGCCGCGCGTGCCGATGAGATCGACGCCGCCATCAACGCGTGGACGGGCACGCTGCCGATCGACGATGTCCTGGCCGCGCTGCACGAGGCCGACGTGCCGGGCGGGCGCATCTACACGGTGGCGGATATCGCGGCCGATCCGCATTACCGTGCGCGCGGCGTGATCGAGACCGTGCGTGCGCAATCGGGCATCGATGTGGAGATGCCGGGCGTGGTGCCCAAGCTGTCGGGCACGCCTGGGGCGGTGCAGGCGAGCGCGCCGCGCCTTGGCCAGCACACGCGCGAGGTCCTGCGCCGGCACGGCCTGACCGATGCGCAGATCGACGCGCTGGCCTCCCAGGGCGTGATCGCGGACGCCGCAGAGTAGGACGAAACCGCATGTTGGCCGGCGCAGCGTTGCGGTAACATCCGCGGCACTTGTTTAGGCAGTCAACCCATTTGAAATGCAGGAGATGAGGATCATGAGGACGCAAGGTATCGGGCGCTGGACCAAGTGGATGGGCGCCGCGCTGTGCGCGGCAAGCCTGCTGGCGGCCAGCCCTGCCGCGCTGGCCCAGGGCAAGCCCGAGAAGGCCAAGGTGACGATCGCGGTGGGCGGCAAGGCGCTGTTCTACTACCTGCCGCTGACCATCGCCGAGCGTCTGGGCTATTTCAAGGATGAGGGCCTCGATGTCGAGATCGTCGACTTCGCCGGCGGCGCCAAGGCCCTGCAGGCCGTGGTGGGCGGCAGCGCGGACGTGGTGAGCGGCGCTTTCGAGCACACGCTGCTGCTGCAGGCCAAGGGCCAGGCCTACCAGGAGTTCGTGCTGCAGGGCCGCGCCCCGCAGATCGTGCTGGTGGTCAACAACAAGACCATGCCCAACTACAAATCGATCGCTGACCTGAAGGGCAAGAAGATCGGCGTCACCGCGCCGGGCTCCTCGACCAACATCATGGTCAACTACGTGCTGGCGCGGGCCGGCATCAAGCCGAACGAGGTTTCGATCATCGGTGTGGGGCCGAGCAATGGTGCGATCGCCGCCGTGCGCGCGGGGCAGATCGATGCGCTGGCCAACCTCGACCCGGTTGCCTCGATGCTGGTGCAGAAGAACGAAGTGCGCATCGTCTCCGACACGCGCACCCTGGCCGATACCCGCGCGGTATTCGGCGGCAACATGCCGGCCGGTTGCCTGTATGCGTCCACCTCGTTCATCCAGAAGAACCCGAACACCACGCAGGCGCTGACCAACGCTATGGTGCGCGCGCTGAAGTGGCTGCAGAAGGCGGGCCCGTCGGACATCGTCAAGACCGTGCCGGAGTCCTATCTGCTGGGCGATCGCGCACTGTACTTGGCCGCATGGGAGAAGGTGCGCGAGGCCATCTCGCCCGACGGCGTGATGCCGGACGACGGCCCGGCCACCGCGCTGCGCACGCTGTCGGAGTTCGACGCGGAGGTCAAGGGCAAGCCGATCAAGCTGGACCAGACCTTCACCAACGCCTTCGTGCAGAAGGCCAACGCCAAGTACAAGTAAGCCCGGCACATTGCCCATCGGCGCCCGGTTCCATCCGGGCGCCTTGCTTTGGACGATTCCCCATGACGACGCCCGCGCTTTCGTTCGACCAGATCACCTGCACCTTCATCTCGGCTGATGACCCCGGCCAGCGCTATACCGCCGTCCGGGGCACTTCGCTCGATGTCCAGGCCGGCGAGTTCGTCTCGGTGGTGGGGCCGACCGGCTGCGGCAAGTCCACGCTGCTGAACCTGGCGGCGGGGCTGCTGCAGTCGTCCTCGGGGCAGGTGCGCGTGTTCGGCGAGCCGCTGGCCGGCATCAACCGCCGCGCCGGCTACATGTTCCAGGCCGAGGCACTGATGCCCTGGCGCAGCGCGCTCGACAACGTGCTGGCCGGACTGGAGTTCCGCGGCATGCCGGCCAGGGAGGCGCAGGATCTGGCGCGCTCGTGGCTCGCGCGCGTCGGCCTGGCCGGGTTTGAAGACCGCTATCCGCACCAGCTGTCCGGCGGCATGCGCAAGCGCGTGAGCCTGGCGCAGACGCTGGTGCTGGATCCGGACATCATCCTGATGGACGAGCCGTTCTCCGCGCTCGACATCCAGACCCGCCAACTGATGGAGAACGAGGTACTGGACCTGTGGGCCGCCAAGCGCAAGGCCGTGCTGTTCATCACCCACGACCTGGACGAGGCGATCGCCATGAGCGATCGCGTGGTGGTGCTCGCCGCCGGCCCCGGCACCCATCCGATCGGCGAATTCACGATCGACCTGCCGCGTCCGCGCGACGTGGCCGAGATCCGCGACCACGCCGGCTTCGTCGACCTGCATGCGCGCATCTGGGGCGTGCTGCGCGAGGAAGTGCTCAAGGGTTACGCGCAGCACCGCCGCGCCGCCTGATCCGAACCCGACCGTTCTCTCCCATGGCCAATCGTCCGATTTCTCCGCTTTCGTTGCGTGCCTGGCAGCTCGGGCTGCTGGTCGTCACCCTGGCCGTGTGGCACGTTGCCACGCGCACGCAGGATGTGGCGTTCTTCTTCGGGGAGCCACTGATCGTTGCCCAGCGCATCTGGTCGTGGTTCGTCACCGAAGGCGACATCTACCAGCATCTCGGCGTCACGCTGGCCGAGACCGTGCTCGCCTTCGGCATCGGTACTGCCACCGGCCTGGGCGCGGGGCTGTGGCTGGCGCTGAGCCCGTCCGCCTCGGCCGTGCTGGACCCGTACATCAAGGCCGCCAACTCGATGCCGCGCGTGATCCTGGCGCCGATCTTCGGCGTGTGGTTCGGGCTGGGCATCTGGTCCAAGGTGGCGCTGGCGGTCACGCTGGTGTTCTTCATCGTCTTCTTCAACGTCTACCAGGGCGTGAAGGAGGTCAGTCCGGTGGTGCTGGCCAACGCGCGCATGCTGGGCGCCTCGCAGCGGCAACTGCTGCGCTTCGTCTACTTGCCGAGCGCGACCAGTTGGGTGTTCTCGTCGCTGCATACCTCGGTCGGGCTGGCCTTCGTCGGCGCCGTGGTGGGCGAGTACCTGGGCTCCGCGCGCGGCGTCGGTTACCTGATCCTGCAGGCCGAGGGCACTTTCGACATCAACACGGTGTTCGCCGGCATCGTCGTGCTGACGGTGTTCGCGCTGGTGCTGGATTGGCTGGTCGGCCTGGTGGAAAAGCGGCTGATGCGCTGGCAGCCCAAGACCGGTGAGACCGAAAAACTGTAAGTCACATCGACCCTGCCGGCCGCAGGGTCATGCAGCTAGACGGTCGGTCTACTACAATCCACCCCATCATGAGCAGGCATCCAGAACCCGTCACCGCCGAAGGCGCCGAAGCCCGGCACGACACCCGGGATCGCATCCTGGACGCGGGGGCCGAGCTGATCCTCGGACGGGGCTTCTCTGCGGTGGGGCTGGCGGAGATCCTGGGGCGCGCGCAGGTGCCCAAGGGCTCGTTCTACTACTACTTCGATTCCAAGGAACATTTCGGCGTTGCGCTGCTGGAGCGATATTTCCAGGAGTACGACGCCGGCGTCGTCAGCCTGTTCAACGACACGCGCATGACGGCGCGCGAACGGCTGCTGCGCTATTTCACCGCGTGGATCGACCTGCACGAGCGCAGCGCCTGTGAGATCACCTGCCTGGCGGTCAAGCTGTCGGGCGAGGTGTCCGATCTGTCGGAGCCGATGCGCAAGGTGCTGTCGGCCGGCATGACACGCATGGTCGAGCGCATCGCCGCGGCCGTGGTGGCGGGCGTGGCGGACGGCTCGCTCGCACCGGTGGCCGATCCGCGCGAGCTGGCCGAAGGGCTCTACGCGATGTGGATGGGCGGGGCGCTGCTAGCCAAGGCGCACCGGTCGACCGCCTCGTTCCGGGGCTGCCTTGCCCAGACCGAAGGGTTGCTGGCCCGTCCGAAGCATTGACCGGACATGACACCGACACCATCCCGGCGGGGCACGTTCCTCGCCTTTCTTTTGATTTGGTCATAGACGACCGGTCTATTAGTTGAAGTTCCAGTCTCTCTTCCCAGGAGCCGAAATGACGCAACAACTGCTTTCCCCCATCCAGGTCGGCCAGACCGCCCTCGCCAACCGAGTCGTGATGGCGCCGCTCACGCGCTCGCGTGCCGGCCAGCCGGGCGACGTGCCGACCGAACTCAACGTGACCTACTACGCGCAGCGCGCCACCGCGGGCCTGATCGTGACCGAGGCCACGCAGATTTCCCGCCAGGGCCAGGGCTATGCCTGGACGCCGGGCATGTACACCGATGCGCAGGAAGCCGGCTGGAAGGCCGTGGTCGACGCCGTGCACGCCAAGGGCGGACGCATTTCGCAGCAACTGTGGCACGTGGGCCGCATCTCGAACACGCTGCTGCAGGAGGACGGCCAGGCACCGGTCGCACCGTCGGCCATCGTCGCCCAGGGCGCGCAGAGTTTCGTTGTGCAGCCGGATGGCACGCCGGCCAACGCGCCGACCAGCGAGCCGCGCGCGCTGGCCACGGAGGAGATCCCCGACGTCATCGCGCAGTACCGCCAGGCCGTGCAGCGCGCCCGCCGCGCCGGTTTCGACTTCGTCGAAGTCCATGCCGCCAACGGTTACCTGCTGCACCAGTTTCTGTCGACCAACAGCAACCAGCGCACCGACCAGTACGGCGGCTCGCTGGAGAACCGGGCGCGGCTGATCCTGGAGGTGGTCGACACGGCCATCGCCGAGATCGGCGCCGAGCGCGTGGGCGTCCGCCTGTCGCCGCACTTCGTCGCGCATGACATCGCCGATGCCGATGCCGAGGCCAGCGCGCTGTACCTCGCGCGTGAGCTGACCCGGCGCGGCGTCGCCTATCTGCACATCGCCGAGCCGGACTGGGCCGGCGGTCCGGAACTGTCGGAGGCGTTCCGTCGCCAGTTGCGCGACGCATTCAAGGGCGCGTTGATCGTCTGCGGTCAGTACACCGCGGAAGAGGGCGAGCAGATGATCGTCTCGGGCCTGGCCGACGCTGTCGCCTACGGCCGCCCCTTCATCGCCAATCCGGACCTGGTGGCACGCTTCCATGCCGGCGCCGGCCTGAACGCGCCGGACCGCGCCACCTTCTACGGCGGCCAGGAAAAGGGCTACACTGACTACCCGACGCTGGAAGAAGCCGCCTGATCGGCTCGCCGCGCCAACGAAAAAGCCGCGCCGGCTCACTGCCCGCGCGGCTTTTTCTTGCCAAATGCTGACGACGCTTACGGCTGGATCACCACCTTGCCCGTCACCTTGCGCGCCGCCATGTCGAGCAGTGCCTGCGCGGTCTGCTCCAGCGGATAGCGGGCCGAGATGTGCGGGCGGATCTTGCCTTCCTGCATCCAGCCCAGCATCTGCATCATGTTGGCGAGGTTCGCCTTCGGTTCGCGGCGCGCGAATTCGCCCCAGAACACCCCGACCAGCGACGCACCTTTGAGCAGCGCCAGGTTCAGCGGCATCTTGGGAATCTCACCGTTGGCAAAGCCCACCACCAGATAGCGGCCGCGCCAGGCGATCGAGCGGAAAGCCGGCTCCGCGTAAATGCCGCCGACCGGATCGTAGATGACGTCCGGGCCCTTGCCGTCGGTCAGTGTCTTGATGCGCTCGCGCAGGTCTTCCGTGGCGTAGTTGATCAGTGCGCCGGCGCCGTGTGCCTGGCACACGGCCAGTTTCTCGTCGCTCGACGCCGCCGCGATCACGCGGGCGCCGATCGCCTTGCCGATTTCGATCGCAGCCAGCCCCACGCCGCCGGCCGCGCCCAGCACCAGCATGGTTTCGCCCGCTTTCAGCTGCCCGCGGTCGACCACCGCATGATGCGACGTGCCGTAGGTGAGGGTGAACGCCGCCGCCGTGTCGAACGCCATGCCGGGCGGCATCGGCATCACCGCCTTGGCCGGCGCCTTCACCTGCGAGGCGAACGCGCCCTGGCCGAGGAACGCGATTACGTGGTCGCCCGCTTTCACGTGCGCCACGCCATCGCCCACCGCGCGCACTACGCCGGCCACCTCCGAGCCCGGCGTGAAGGGCAGCTCGGGCTTGAACTGGTATTTGTTCTGGATGATCAGCACATCGGGAAAATTCACCCCGGCGGCTTTCACGTCGATGACGACTTCGCCGGCTCCGGGCGCAGGGTCCGGCAGCGTTTCGATCACCAGCGATTCGGGCGGGCCCCAGCACTTGCAGACGACGGCTTTCATCTTGTCTCCTGATAGGTGTGTGGTGCGATGACAGAACCCCGGATGCCGTGCAGTGTAACCGAGCAAAAGCACGGTCGTTCGATTCGTTTCCCGTGCGGTTGCGCGGTTGCCTTGCCGATGCGTTTGTACGGCACCGGTCAGCGTCCCCGCAAGCGCGAATCTGTGACCGCGCTCGGTTACAATCCGCGCCATGCATATTCTTCTCGCCAACGACGACGGTTATCTCGCCCCAGGCCTCGCGGCACTCCACCGGGCGCTCGCTCCGCTGGGGCGCATCACGGTGGTGGCGCCGGAGCAGAACCACAGCGGCGCCTCCAACTCGCTCACGCTGCAGCGTCCGCTGTCGGTGTTCCAGGCGGCCGAGGGCGCCCAGAAGGGATTCCGCTTCGTCAACGGCACGCCGACCGACTGCGTGCATATCGCGCTCACCGGCATGATCGAGGAGAAGCCCGATCTCGTTGTCTCCGGCATCAACCAGGGTCAGAACATGGGCGAAGACGTGCTGTATTCCGGCACCGTCGCCGCCGCCATCGAAGGCTACCTGTTCGGCGTCCCGGCGATCGCTTTCTCCCAGGTCGACAAGGGCTGGACCCACCTGGACGCCGCCGAGCGCATCGCGCGCGAAGTGGTGGAGCGCTATCTGTCCGATCCGCCGGACGGCCCCATGCTGCTCAACGTCAATATCCCGAACCTGCCCTATGCCGAACTCGCGGGCTGGCGCGCGACGCGGCTGGGCAAGCGGCACCAGTCGCAGCCGGTGATCCGCCAGGAGAATCCGCGCGGCGAGCCGATTTACTGGGTGGGCGCCGCCGGCGATGCCAAGGACGCGAGCGAAGGCACCGATTTCCATGCGGTGGCGCATAGCTTCGTCTCGCTGACGCCGCTGCAGCTCGACCTGACCGACACGGCGCAGTTGCGCTCCGTGCGTCGCTGGCAGACGTCATGACCGCATCGGTGGCCCATGTCTGAACGTTCACGCGGTCGGCGCTTTCCGTTGACGCTCGATGCGGTGGTCGAGCGCAAGCCGGCCGAGCGTCAGCGTGAGACGCGGATTTCGTCCGGCGTGAACGCCGTATCCAGGCCGACACCCACGCAGAGCCCCATGCCGCAGCGCGTGGCCGGCGTCGATGCGGCCGTCGGCGCGGTGGCGGCCAGTGCAGTGCAGGCACGCACGCAGGCCGCGCACGCGGCCGCCGGCGGCATGGCCTCGGACCGCGCGCGCCAGGCACTGGTCGCCCGTGTACAGGCCGCAGGCGTGACCGATGCGCGTGTACTGGCCGCGATCGGCAGGGTGCCGCGCCATTTGTTCGTCGATGCCGGGCTCGCTTCTCAGGCCTACGAAGATGCCGCGCTGCCGATCGGCCACCAGCAGACCATTTCCAAGCCCTCGGTCGTCGGCCGCATGATCGAGCTGTTGCTGCGGGAGCGTCCCGAACCGCCCGCGCGGGACGCGCAGTCGCTCGCGCAAGCGTTGTCGCGCGTGCTCGAGATCGGCACCGGCTGCGGCTACCAGGCCGCGGTGCTGTCGCAGGTGGCCGGCGAGGTGTATTCGATCGAACGCATCCGTCCGCTGCACGAGAAAGCCAAAGCGAACTTGCGGCCACTTCGCGTGCCCAACATCCGGCTGCACTACGGCGATGGCATGCTGGGGTTGCCCAAGGCTGCGCCGTTCGACGCCATCATCGTGGCCGCTGCCGGGCTGGAGGTGCCGCAGGCACTGCTCGACCAGCTCGCCATCGGCGGCCGGCTGATCGCACCGGTGGCGACGGAGCGCGCGGGCGGACCCTCGCAGCAGCTCGTGCTGATCGAGCGCCGTGGTCGCTTCCAGTTTCACAGTACCGCCCTTGAAGGCGTTTTCTTTGTCCCGTTAAAATCAGGAACTGTTTAGCATGTTCACCCTCCGGAGCTCCATGAACCCTCCAAGCCCCGCACGTGCCGGCCGGCTCGCTGTGGCGATGGTGTCGGCCGCATTGCTGGCGGCTTGCGCATCCTCCGGCAATCAGGCGCCTGTCCTCGATCGCACATCGCATGCGGGCAGCACGCCCGCCGTATCGCAGGAGCCGCCCCCGCCTGGCTACTATCGGGTCAAGCGCGGCGATACGCTCTACAGCATCGCCCTGCGCAATGGCCAGGCGCCGCGCGATCTCGTGGCGTGGAACAACATCGCCAACCCGAACCAGATTGAGGTCGACCAACTGATCCGCGTGGTGCCGCCGAATGCGGACGCCAACACGAACGGCGTTGTTGTCACTCCGGTCCGCCCGGGCAACACCACGTCGCAGCCGATCGATTCCACGCCGGCCGTGACGTCGCCTGTCGTTGCCTCCGGCGCTTCTGCCGGGGCAACCGACGGCGCGATCGCCCTGGCTTGGCCCGCGCACGGCCAAGTGATCGGCCGCTTTGACGACAAGGCCAACAAGGGTATCGACATCGGCGGCAAGCGGGGTGATCCGGTCTCGGCCGCCGATGACGGAAAAGTGATCCACGTCGGACCCTTGCGTGGGTACGGGAATCTTGTCATCATCAAGCACAACGATACGTTCCTGACCGCCTACGGCAACAACGATAAGGTTCTGGTCACCGAGCAATCCACGGTCAAGAAAGGGCAAAAGATCGCCGAAATGGGCAGTACCGATGCGGACCGCGTGAAACTTCACTTCGAAGTGCGCCGCAACGGTAAGCCGGTCGATCCGATGCGCTTCCTTCCGCCGCAATAGAGGAATGCATGCCGCGCCAGAAAGCCGCCACGTCCGCTAATCCCACCGATGAGACCATCGGCGCAGTCGATGGCCCGAACGCCCCGAACGGGCGCGGCGGACGACGTGCGCGCAGCGCGGCGTCGGCAGCCTCAGACGACATCGAAGTCGTTGATGCGCTGACCGACGAAATGCCCGCTTCCGAGCCCGCCGACATCGTCGATACTCCGGACACCAACGACAGTGCCGACGAACCCGACGAGGAGGAAGAGGACGAGGAGGCCGCGCCGGAGGAAGACTTCCGCACGGTGTTGCAGGCCGAGCTTGCCGCCGATACTGTCCAGCACTACCTGAACCGCATCAGCATCAAGCCGTTGCTGACGCCGGCCGAGGAATTGCACTTCTCCACGCGGGCCAAGGCTGGCGAGTTTGCCGCGCGGCAGGTGATGATCGAGCGCAACCTGCGCCTGGTGGTCAGCATCGCGAAGGGGTACCTGAATCGCGGCGTGCCGCTGCTGGACCTGATCGAAGAAGGCAACCTCGGGCTGATGCACGCGATCGAGAAATTCGATCCGGAGCGCGGTTTCCGCTTCTCCACCTATGCCACGTGGTGGATCCGCCAGAGCATCGAGCGGGCCATCATGAATCAGGCGCGCACCGTCCGTCTGCCGGTGCACGTGATCCGCGAACTCAACCAGGTGCTGCGTGCCAAGCGCCATCTGGAAAAGAGCGGCATCGACGGCCGCGATGCCAGCATTGAAGACATCGCCCACCTGCTCGGCAAGACCACCGAGGAGGTGCAGGACGTGCTCTCGCTCAACGAGCACACCACCTCGCTCGATACGCCGTTCGACCTCGATCCGGGCACCAGCTTGCTCGATTTCCTCTCGGACGAGCACGGTGCTTCGCCGGACCAGGAAGTCGCCCACCGCGAGTTGTCCCAGTTGATGAAATCCTGGCTGGCGCGGCTGTCCGATAAGCATCGCTATGTGGTGGAGCGCCGCTTCGGCCTCAACCACATCGAGCCCGCCACCCTCGAAGAGTTGGCGGCCGAGATGGGCCTGACGCGCGAGCGTGTGCGCCAGATCCAGCAGGAAGCGCTGGTCAAGCTCAAGCGGCATTTCGCCTCGCAGGGCGTGCGCAAGGATGCGGTGCTGTAAGGCCCGATCTTCGCTCAATTCACATCGCTATCCCGCATTGTTCAGCTCCAGCAGCATCGGCTGGTGGTCTGATGCTTGTGTCACGCTGTTGACTTCCACACGAGCCACGCGGGTCTTCAGCGGTTCGCTGATCAGCATGAAATCACAGGCGTAGGCTGGCTCCGTCCAGCCGGCCCGATCGTGCACGCCGAATGTCGGCGGTTGCGGTGCGGGGCCGTGCGCAACTTCCCAGGCGTCATACAAGGTGGCTGTCTCGTGCGAGAACGGCACGGTGGCGAGCCGTTTGGGCGTGGAATCCGGCTTGCAGTTGAAGTCGCCGCAGATGACGGTGGCGTGCGTCTGCGCGAGCGGGCGGAATGGACCGTCGGCGGGCTCAGGCCCCAGTGTGGGCGGATGAGTCGCGCGCATCCAGCCTTCCACATGGAGCGCGCGCAGGGCATCGATCTGCGCGATGCGCTGCGTTTCCGAGTAATACTCCAGGTGCGTGCTGATCACGCGCAGTGGTCCGAGCGGCGCCTGCACGATTGCCTCGATGGCCATGCGCGGCATGGTCGGGCAGGCGGCGGCCGGACAAGGCAAGGCATGCCGCGCGACGTGGAGCACCGGCAGCCGTGTGGCGATGGCATTGCCGAAGCGCTGGATGCGCGCGCCCTCATGTCGCTCCAGTGCAATGCCATCGATCAGGGTGAATGCGGGCCCGAGTGTCCCGGCCAGTTCACGCCATTGGTCGTCGCCCGGCTGGCCGGGCAGATTGCCGAAACCCGACGTGACTTCCTGCAGGCACAGGATGTCGAACGGCCCCATGGTGTGGGCCTCGGCCAGCATGCGCGGCAGACCGACCCGGCCGTCCGCGCCGCGACCCCACTGGATGTTCCATGTCAGGATGATGGTGCCCATGCCGGTCCTCCAGTGTCTTACAATGCCGCCCTTGTCCCCAATTTGCCCAGGCTCGCTCGTGTCTCAAGCTGCACCTTCCGCCTCGCCACCGTCGCCGGTTTCCGAATCTCCTGCGTCGGTCAAGCTGCCACGCGCATCGCGCAGGAAGCCCGAGGTGCCCGTGGCGGGGCCGCTGGAAATTGTCTCGCTCGATAGCGAAGCGCGCGGCGTGGGGCGCCTGTCCAACGAGGATGGCTCGCCCGGCAAGGTGGTTTTCGTGGAGGGCGCGCTGCCGGGTGAGCGGGTGACCTATCGCAGCCATCGTGCCAAGGCGTCCTATGAGCAGGCGACCCTGGTCGATATTCTGCGCCCGTCGGCTTCGCGTGTGACGCCGCAGTGCAAGTTCTTCGGCCTGTGCGGCGGCTGCTCGATGCAGCATCTGGACTCGCGCGCGCAGCTCGCTATCAAACAGCGCGTCCTGGAGGACGATCTGTGGCACTTGGCCAAGCTCCGTCCCGACGTCGTGTTTCGTCCCATTGCCGGGCCGGACTGGGGATATCGCTACCGTGCAAGGCTGACCGTGCGCCATGTGGCGGCCAAGGGCGGGGTGCTGGTGGGCTTCCACGAGCGCAAGAGCAGCTATGTGGCCGATATGACCTCGTGTGAGGTGCTCCCACCGCACGTGTCGGCGCTGCTGGTGCCGCTGCGCGAATTGGTCGGTCGCCTGAGCATCGTCCAGCGCATGCCGCAGGTCGAAGTGGCGGTCGGCCAGGATGTGACCGCGCTGGTGCTGCGGATCCTCGAGCCGCTGACGCCGGCAGACGAGGCGGAGCTGCGTGCGTTCGCCGACCGGCACGCCGTGCAGTTCTGGCTGCAGCCGAAAGGGCCGGACACGGTCTATCCGTTCTATCCGCTGGATCGCGCGCTGACCTACACGCTGCCCGAGTTCGGTATCACCATGCCGTTCAAGCCGACCGATTTCACGCAGGTCAACCACCAGATCAACCGCGTGCTGATGTCGCGCGTGCTCAAGCTGCTGGATGCCCGGCCGGGTGATCGTCTGCTCGATCTGTTCTGCGGCATCGGCAACTTCACCTTGCCGATGGCGACGCGCGGTCGCGAAGTGATGGGGATCGAAGGCAGCGAGGCATTGACGACCCGGGCGTTGGCCAACGCGCAGCACAACGGGCTCGATGCGAAGACGACGTTTGCGTGCCGCAACCTGTTCGAGGTGAGCGCGGACGATATCGCGGCGCTGGGGCGGTTCGATCGCTGGCTGGTCGATCCGCCGCGCGAGGGTGCGCTGGCGGTGTCCAAGGCGCTGGCCGAGCTGTCGCAGCGCGGTAGCGAGGCGGCGGCGCTGCTTCCCGGCCGCATCGTTTATGTGTCGTGCAACCCGGCCACCCTGGCGCGCGATGCGGGCCTGCTGGTGCACGAAGCGGGCTACCGCCTGTCGGGGGCGGGGGTGGTGAATATGTTCCCCCACACGTCGCACGTCGAATCGATCGCGGTGTTCGATCGCGTCTGAGGCGCGTGTTCGCGCGTCGCGGCAAAGAAAAACCGGCGCACCAGGCGCCGGTTTTCTGTCTGCTGCGCCAGGTGCGGCGCAGGCGGTGCGACATCAGTCGCGGTTGCCGCCAAGGATGCCCAGGATCATCAGCAGGCGCGTGAAGACGATGTAGACGTCCAGGTAGATCGCCAGCGTGGCCGTCACGTAGTTGGTCTCGCCGCCGTTCACGATGCGTTGCACGTCATACAGCATGTAGGCCGAGAAGACGGCGATCGTCAGCACCGAGAGCGTCAGCGTGAACGACGGCAACTGCAGCCAGATGTTGGCCACGGAGCCGAGGGTCAGCACCAGCACGCCCATGAACAGCCACTTGCCCAGGCCGGAGAAATCGCGCTTGCTGACGGTGGCCACGGTCGCCATTACCGCGAAGATGGTCGCCGTGCCGCCAAACGCCGTCATGATCAGTGCCGCGCCGTTCGAGAAGCCGAGGATCAGCCCGAGCAGCGGCGACAGCATCAACCCCATGAAAAACGTGAAGCCGAGCAGCAGGGCGACGCCCACACCGCTGTTCTTGAAGCGCTTGATGGCGTAGAAGAAGCCGAAGGCCACGCCCATGAAGACCAGGAAGCCCATCAGCGGCCGGCCGGCCATCAGATGCAAGCGTGTGGTAACGCCGATCCACGCACCGAGGATGGTGGGGACCATGGAAAGTGCGAGCAGCCAATAGGTATTGCGCAGCACGCGGTTGCGGACGGCCAACGCGCCGGCGGTGCCGGAAGCGCCAAAACCGTACGTGTTGAGTTGGTTGTCCATGCGAACTCCTTCGGTGGGTGACATTGCAGACAATGCGAGTCAGCCGGGATGTGGCATCCGTGGCGCGGTTTTTCAAGCGCATTGTGCTGGTTGGAGGGACAGGATGCCACGCGGTTCCGGCCTCTGTGTGCTGATCCGACATCAAGGTGATGCATTCAGGTGACTTCGGAGCCCCTTGGTAAGGCAACCTTAAGTGTGTGCGGCGGGCAGTGTCGTCGCGGATCGGCAAAGTGATGCCGGCATCGCGCATGGAGGATGGCCGGGCGCGCCGCCGACGGTTGCGCCGGTGCCGTCCAATCCCGCCGGCGTACGTGTTAGAATCCAACGTTTATCTTTGACGTAACACCTTCATTTTTTGGAGTTTTTGATGGCGATCGAACGCACTCTGTCGATTATCAAACCGGATGCCGTGGCCAAGAATGTCATCGGCCAGATCTACGCCCGTTTCGAAGGTGCCGGCCTGAAGGTCGTGGCAGCCAAGATGATCCATCTGTCGCGCGCCGAAGCTGAGCAGTTCTACGCCGTGCACAAGGAGCGCCCGTTCTTCAAGGATCTGGTGGACTTCATGATCTCCGGTCCGGTGATGGTGCAGGCCCTGGAAGGCGAGAGCGCAATCGCCAAGAACCGCGACCTGATGGGCGCAACCGATCCGAAGAAGGCCGAGAAGGGCACGATCCGCGCCGATTTCGCCGACAGCATCGACGCCAACGCCGTGCACGGCTCGGACGCCGCTGAAACGGCTGCCGTGGAAGTCGCATTTTTCTTCCCCGGCTTGAACATTTACAGCCGCTAAGCGTCAACACTAGACTGGCATTGGCGGTTCCGGGCAGCAAGTCATGAACGATATGGTGAATCTCCTCGATTTCGACGCACAGGGCCTGCTCGCTTATTGCGAGAGCCTGGGCGAGAAGTCGTTTCGCGCCAAGCAGCTGCAGCGCTGGATTCACCAGTCGGGCGCGGCCGATTTTGGCGAGATGACCGATCTCGCCAAGTCGCTGCGCGAGAAGCTTGCGACCCGCGCCACCATCCAGGCGCCGGCGGTCATCTCTGATCACCTATCGTCGGACGGCACGCGCAAGTGGCTGGTCGACGTGGGAGCCGGCAATGCCGTCGAGACGGTGTACATCCCCGAAGAGACGCGCGGTACGCTGTGCGTGTCTTCGCAGGCGGGATGCGCTGTCAACTGCCGGTTCTGTTCGACCGGCAAGCAGGGGTTCTCGCGCAACCTCAGCACGGGCGAGATCGTCGGCCAGTTATGGATGGCCGAATTCGCCATGCGCAAGCAGCTTGGCCGAGGCCCGAAGGACGACCGTGTCATCACCAACGTCGTGATGATGGGCATGGGCGAGCCGCTGCTCAACTACGACGCCGTGGTGCCGGCCATGCGCCTGATGCTGGACGACAACGCCTACGGGCTGTCGCGCCGGCGCGTAACGCTGTCCACTTCCGGCGTGGTGCCGATGATGGACCGGCTGTCGCATGACCTGCCGGTGGCGCTGGCGGTTTCGCTGCACGCGTCCAACGATGCGCTGCGCGATGTGCTGGTGCCGCTCAACAAGAAGTATCCGCTGGCTGAACTGATGGCGGCTTGCCGCCGTTATCTCGAGTTCGCGCCGCGCGATTTCATCACCTTTGAATACTGCATGCTGGACGGTGTCAACGATTCCGTCGAGCATGCGCGCGAACTGCTGCGCGTCGTGGCCGACGTGCCGTGCAAGTTCAACCTGATCCCGTTCAACCCGTTCCCCGAATCGGGCTTGAAGCGCTCGAACAACGAGCAGATCCGCCGCTTCTCGCAGGTGCTGCTGGACGCGGGCATCGTCACCACGATCCGCAAGACGCGCGGTGACGATATTGACGCAGCCTGCGGCCAACTGGCCGGCGAGGTCAAGGATCGTACGCGCCTGGCCGAGCGCGGCAAATTCGGCAAGATTGTGCAGGTCCCGGTGGTCGGGGCCGATTCCACTCACCGCATGGGTACCGCATGAAGCGTTGGTCGATTGCTGTCAGTCTGACTTTGACACTGGCAGCCGCCGGGTGCGCCTTGACGCCGCCGCCGGTTCAGACGGTTCAGACGCAAGAGGTCAGGACGCTCCCCGATCAGGCCGATATCAGCCGGCGGGCCTCGCTCCGGCTGCAACTGGCAACGCAGTACCTGGAGGCCGGACAAGCCGCCACGGCGCTCGATGAGATCAAGAACGCCATTGCCATCGACCCGTCCGTGCCGGGTGCCTACCATATCCGCGCGCTGGCCTACATGAACCTCGGTCAGCACGAACTGGCCGACGACAGTTTCCGGCTCGCCCTGGCGGCTCAGCCGAATGACGGCGACCTGCTGAACAACTACGGCTGGTTCCTGTGTTCGCAGGGCGGCAAGCCCGATCAGGGCATGGCGACGCTGCGTCAGGCCATCGGTGCGCCTGCCGCCGGCAGTCCGGCCAAGCCGTGGACCAACCTCGGTGTTTGCCAGATGCGCCAGGGCGACCTGGACGGCGCCGAGAAGAGCCTGACGCGTGCCACTTATATTGACGCGAACAACCCGCTGACCAATCTGACGCTGGCACAGCTCTATTACAAGCGCCGCGACTACGTGCACGCCATGTCGTTCATCGAGCGTGTCAACGGCCGCGGCAATCAGACGGCCGAGAGCCTGTGGCTGGGCGCCCGCATCGCGCGCCGCTTGGGCGATGTCTCGCAACAGAATGCGTGGAGCGCCCAACTGCAGCGCCGTTTCCCCAATGCGCCCGAAGAGGCGGCTTTCGAGAGAGGAGCATGGGATGACTGAACGCGATGCGGCGAACACTGGCGATCTCGCGCCAGGTGGTGCGTCCGCTCAGCCTTTCGTGGCGTCGCACGATCGTGACGACGCGTTGCGCCAGATTGCCGAGCGCTTGCGTGTCGGTCGTGAGGGACAACGCCTGACGATCGAGGATCTGGCAACGCGCCTGAAGGTGGCGCCGGCCAAGCTGCTGGCGGTAGAGTCCGGCGACATCAGCGTGCTGCCGGACATGACATTTGCCAAGGGCCTGATCCGCACGTACGCACGTGTGCTGCAGGTCGATGTCGACGACCAGCTCGCTCGCCTTGCCGAGCGCGCTCAGGCCGCCAACATCGGCTTGCGGCCGGAAGGCGGTCTTGGGAAATCGTTCACCGACAAACCGAGCTTTGCCGCACGCCGCAGTGGCAGCCGTTGGTTGATTGGCGCGCTGGTGGCTGTGGTGGTGATCGGCGGTGCGTTGGCCGGCATGGATCGGCTCAAGCAATGGCTGGCTTCCCACGTGCCGGAAACCGCACAGACGCCCGCCGAGCAGGCTGCGAAGGCCGCTCCGAAGGCTGAGCCGGGGCCCGCTGCCGCCGGTGCGCAGGTGTCGCCGGCACCGGCCGTCACGACGAGCCCGGCGCAGGCGCCTGCCGCATCGATGCCGACGCCGCTGACACCGGCCGCGCCCGCCGAGCCGGCTTCCGGCACCGTGACGGCGCCGCTGGCCCCGCCGCCGACGCTGCCGCATTCGGACACCGGGGCTTTGGCCGCACCCGTTGCTGTGGCGGAAGCCGTCAAGCCGGCCATCGGCGATGCAGGCGGCAGCGCACTGTCGGTGCGGTTCTCGGGGGCCTCGTGGTACGAGATCAAGGACAAGTCGGGTAGGACGCTGGCCGGCGGCCTGGCGAGGGAAGGCGACGCCCGGGACCTGACCGGCGTGCCGCCGTTCAAGGTCGTTTTCGGCAATGCCGAATCGGTCGAGTCGCTGACCGTGTCCGGTGCACCGGTCGATATCCGGAAGTACGCCCGCAACCGTGTGGCGCGGGCCACGCTGCCCTGAACCGTTTTTTGAACGGCGCCCGCGCGTTGTCCGCGCGGCGCCTTGCCAGATCATGCAGATGACTACGCCCGTCGATTGCGCTCCAGCTTTGCCCGGTCCGCTCCCGCGCCGGCATTCGCGCGCGGCCGAGGTTCGCTGGGGCGAGCGGCTGGTCCGCGTGGGCGGCGACGCGCCGGTCTGCGTGCAATCGATGACCAACACCGACACGGCTGATGCCATCGGTACGGCCATCCAGGTGAAGGAGCTTGCGCGCGCAGGCTCCGAGCTGGTGCGCATTACGGTCAATACGCCGGAAGCCGCCGCTGCCGTGCCGGCCGTCCGCGAGCAGCTCGACCGCATGGGCGTCGATGTGCCGCTGGTCGGTGATTTCCACTACAACGGCCACAAGCTGCTGCAGGACCATCCCGCGTGCGCCGAGGCGCTGTCGAAGTACCGTATCAACCCCGGCAACGTGGGGCAGGGCGCCAAGCGCGACACGCAGTTTGCCCAGATGATCGAGACCGCTTGCCGCTACGGTAAGCCGGTGCGCATCGGCGTCAACTGGGGCAGTCTGGACCAGGATCTGCTCGCGCGCATCATGGATGAGAACGCGCAGCGCGCCGCGCCATGGGATGCGCGCGCCGTGATGATCGAGGCGCTGATTACGTCCGCCATCGAATCGGCGCGCAAGGCCGAGCAGATCGGTCTGCCCGGCAGCCAGATCATCCTGTCGTGCAAGGTGTCGGCGGTGCAGGACCTGATCGCGGTTTACCGCGAGCTGGCGCGCCGCTGCGACTACGCGCTGCATCTGGGCCTGACCGAGGCGGGCATGGGCAGCAAGGGCATCGTGGCGTCGACGGCAGCGTTATCGGTGCTGCTGCAGGAAGGCATCGGCGACACCATCCGCATTTCGCTGACGCCGGAGCCGGGCGCGCCGCGCGAGAAGGAAGTCATCGTCGCGCAGGAGATTCTGCAGACCATGGGCCTGCGCAATTTCACGCCGATGGTCATTGCGTGCCCGGGGTGCGGCCGCACTACCAGCACGGTGTTCCAGGAACTGGCGGCGCGCATCCAGTCGTATCTGCGCGAGCAGATGCCGGGGTGGAAGACGCAGTATCCCGGCGTCGAAGACATGAACGTCGCGGTGATGGGCTGCATCGTCAATGGCCCGGGCGAGAGCAAGCATGCCAACATCGGCATTTCGCTGCCGGGCACGGGTGAATCGCCCGCGGCGCCGGTGTTCGTTGACGGCGTCAAGGTGAAGACGCTGCGCGGCGAGCGCATCGCCGAAGATTTCCAGACCATCGTCGACGAATACGTGCGCACGCACTACGGTGCGGCGCAAGCGGAAGCATCGGCGGCAGAATAAGGCCCCGCATCGTGGGGCGACAGGCCGGCCTGCAGGACAAGGGCCGGCTTTTAACGTGACATCATGAGCGATACACAAAAACAACGCGTGCAGAAGATCGCGGGCGTCAAGGGCATGAACGATCTGCTGCCCGGCGATGCCCCACTGTGGGAACATTTCGACAATGCCGTGCGCAGCATGCTGCGTGCCTACGGCTACCAGCAGATCCGTACCCCGATCGTCGAGCACACCCAGTTGTTCGTGCGCGGCATCGGCGAAGTGACGGATATCGTGGAGAAGGAGATGTACTCCTTCACCGATTCGCTCAACGGTGAGCACCTGACGCTGCGGCCGGAAGGTACCGCTGCCGCCGTGCGCGCGGTGATCGAGCACAACCTGCTGTACGACGGCCCCAAGCGCCTGTGGTACACCGGCCCGATGTTCCGCCACGAGCGTCCGCAGCGCGGGCGCTATCGCCAGTTCCACCAGGTCGGCGTGGAGGCGCTGGGCTTTGCCGGGCCGGACATCGATGCGGAAGTTATCCTGATGTGCCAGCGGCTGTGGGACGACCTCGGCCTGGTGGGCCTGAAGCTGGAACTGAACTCGCTCGGCCAGGCGGAGGAGCGCGCCGCGCACCGGGCGGACCTCATCAAGTACCTGGAAGGCTTCCAGGACATCCTGGACGAAGACGGCAAGCGGCGCCTGTACACGAACCCGCTGCGCGTGCTCGACACCAAGAACCCGGCACTGCAGGAGATGGCGGCCGGCGCGCCCAAGCTGATCGACTACCTGGGCGAGGTGTCGCTCAAGCACTTTGAAGGCGTGCAGGCGCTGCTCAAGGCCAACAACATCCCGTACACGATCAACCCGCGCCTGGTCCGCGGGCTCGATTACTACAACTTGACCGTGTTCGAATGGACGACCGACAAGCTCGGCGCACAGGGCACGGTGGCCGGTGGCGGCCGCTACGACCCGCTGATCGAACAGATCGGCGGCAAGCCGGCGCCGGCCTGCGGCTGGGCGATGGGCGTGGAGCGCATCATCGAACTGCTGCGCGAAGAGAAGCTGGCACCGGAGCCGCAGGGCTGCGATGTCTATATCGTCCACCAGGGCGACCAGGCCCAGGTGCAGGCGCTGGTGGCGGCCGAACGGCTGCGCGACGCCGGCCTCGATGTGATCCTCCATTGCTCGCCCGAAGGCCGCAACGGCAGCTTCAAGTCGCAGTTCAAGCGCGCCGACGCGAGCGGGGCATCCTATGCGGTTATCATTGGCGACGACGAAGTCGCGGCCGGTGTGGCCCAGATCAAGCCGCTGCGCGGCGAACCGAATGCGGACACCCAGCAGACCGTGCCGTCCGACCAACTGGTCGACCGGCTGATCGACGCCATGGTGGCAAATAGTGACTAACTTCGGCGACTGACTATCCCTATCTAGCTAGCAAGCATGGCCTACGATCTCGAAGAACAGGAACAACTGGAGAGCCTCAAGCACTGGTGGCGCGACAACGGCAACGTGGTGACGTGGATCGCCATCGTGGTGCTGCTGGCCGTGGCAGCCTGGCTCGGTTGGAAGAACTGGCAGCGCAAGCAGGCCGGCGAAGCCACGGTGCTGTACGAGCAGGTGCAGAAGGCGGTCGACGCGAAGGACGCCGAAAAGATCCAGCGCGCGGCAGCCGACATGGAAGACAAGTTCGGCCGCACCGCCTACGCGCAGATGACCGCGCTGTCGGCCGCCAAGGCACTGTACGAAGCCAACGACGCAGCCGGCGCCAAGGCGCAACTGCAATGGACCATCGACCACGCCAGCGACGACGAGTACAAAGCGGTCGCCAAGCTGCGCTTGGCCGGTCTGCTGCTCGATGAGAAGGCCTACGACCAAGGCCTCGCGCTCGTCTCGGGCGATGTGGCGCCGGCCTTCGCCGCGCTGTACGCCGATCGCCGGGGCGACCTGCTTGCCGCACAGAGCAAGAAGGACGACGCCCGTGCCGCCTACAAGCTGGCGCTGGAGAAGTTCGGCCAGGCCGATGCGTCGGCGCGCCAGATTGTGCAATTCAAGCTGGATGCCCTGGGCGGCGCCTGATCGGCGTCCGCTTCGTCCGGCCTGCGCGGTTCAACGCATAACAAAGGATTTCGATTTCATGATTCACGCACTTGAGCAGGGTGGTGTCGCACGTGCGGCGCGGGTGGCGGTGTTGGTGCTGGCCGCGGCTGCCGCGCTGGGTGGTTGCTCGCTGTTTAGCAGCAAGAACAAGCACGAGCCCGCCAAGCTGCAGGATGTCCAGCAGGTGCTGGCCGTTCGCCAGGCGTGGAACGTGAGCGTCGGCAAGAGCGGCCGCTACGTGATGCAGCCGGCCGTGGCCGGCAACAACGTCTACGTGTCGGCGGCCGGCGGTACGGTCACTGCGCTGGAAGGCGCGAGCGGTCGCACGGTCTGGCAGGGCAAGTCCGGTGTCGACCTGACTTCCGGCCCGGGCAGCGACGGCACCCTGACGGCGGTGGCCGGCGAGAAGGGCAGCATCATTGCCTTCGACGACAAGGGCACGCAAAAGTGGAAGGCGTCGGTCAATGGTGAAGTGCTGACCGCACCGCTGGTCGGCCAGGGCCTGGTGGTGGTGCGCACCACCGACGGCCGCATCCTGGGCCTGGATGGCGCCAGCGGCGAACGCAAGTGGATCTACCAGCGTTCATCGTCCGCGCTGAACCTGCGCAGCAGCCTGCCGATGGTCTTCGCTGGCGACAACATCGTGCTCGGCTTTGCCGGCGGCAAGCTGGGCGCGATCGCAGTCAACAACGGCGCACTGCGGTGGGAAGCCACGGTGTCGTACCCCCGCGGCGTATCGGAGATCGAACGCCTGAATGACGTGACCGGCGCTCCGTCGGTCGACGGTCAGCAGGTGTGTGCCGTCAGCTTCCAGGGACGCCTGGCGTGCTTCGACGTCGCGACCGGTGCCCCGCGCTGGGGCCGCGATTTCTCGTCGCCGACCGGCGTGACGCAGGAAGACGGCAATCTGTTCGCGGCGGACGACAAGTCGATCGTCTACGGCTTCAACGCGCAGAACGGCGCGGATCTGTGGAAGAACGAGTCGCTGCTGTGGCGTGACCTGGGCGCGCCGCTGGCGTTCGGCCGCGCGGTGATCGTCGGCGACTTCGAGGGCTGGCTGCACTTCCTGTCGCGCGATGATGGCAAGTTTGCCGCCCGCGTGAAGACGGACGGCAGCGCCATCAGCGCCGCGCCGGTGGTCGTGGGCCAGACGCTGATCGTGCAGACGCGCGGCGGTGGCGTCTACGGCTACGTGCCGAAATAAGCGCAGCAAAGCGCAGGACAGCCTGCCGCGTGCCGAGAGGCCGCGACGGCAAGCGCTTCATTCCCGGAGCGGCGGTGCCGTCCCATACCGGCGCCCGCGACCTTCGCGGGCGCGTTGCATCTGTGCGGAGGACCGCGCGGGTGCCCGTTGAGTTGCATCAACCCGAATCTGCCGTGGCGCCATTCGCGCGCGGCGCATACGCATGAAACCAGTCATCGCCCTCGTGGGGCGGCCGAATGTCGGCAAATCGACCTTGTTCAACCGCCTGACGCGCTCGCGTGATGCGCTCGTCGCGGACATGCCGGGCCTGACACGCGACCGCCACTACGGCGAGGGCCGTGTCGGCGAGCGCCCGTTCATCGCCATCGATACCGGCGGCTTCGAGCCTGTCGCCAAGGAAGGCATCGTTGCCGAGATGGCCAAGCAGACACGGCAGGCCGTGGTCGAGGCCGACGTGGTCATCTTCATCGTCGACGGGCGTCTCGGGCTGGCGCCGCAGGACCGCGTGATCGCGGACTACCTGCGCAAGACCGGCCGCCGCATCCTGCTGGCCGTCAACAAGGCCGAGGGCATGAAGTACACCGCCGTGGCCACCGACTTCTATGAGTTGGGTCTGGGCGATCCGCGCGCCATTTCCTCCGCCCACGGCGACGGTGTGCGCGATCTCGTGGACGAGGCGTTGGATCAGGCATTCTCCGAGCGCCCCGAGCTCGCCGACGCAGCGCAGGCGCACGACCACGGCACGCGCATCGCCATCGTTGGCCGGCCGAACGTGGGCAAATCGACCCTGGTGAATGCGCTGATCGGCGAGGAGCGCGTGATCGCGTTCGACATGCCCGGAACCACGCGCGACGCCATCTACGTCGACTTCGAGCGCAACGGCAAGCCGTATACCCTCATCGACACGGCCGGCCTGCGCAAGCGCGGCAAGGTGTTCGAGGCGATCGAGAAGTTCTCGGTGGTCAAGACGCTGCAGTCCATCGCGGACGCCAACGTGGTGGTGCTGCTGCTCGACGCGCAGCAGGACATTTCCGACCAGGATGCGCATATCGCCGGCTTTATCGTCGAGTCGGGGCGGGCCCTGGTGATCGGCGTCAACAAGTGGGATGGCCTCGACGGCCACGCACGCGATCGCATCAAGCATGACCTGGAGCGCAAGCTGCAGTTCTTGTCGTTCGCCAACGTGCACTACATTTCGGCCAAGCAGCGCACCGGTATCGGCGCGTTGATGAAATCGGTGGACGACGCCTATGCCGCCGCCATGGTGAAGCTGCCGACGCCCAAGCTCACGCGCGTGCTGCAGGAAGCGGTCGAGTTCCAGCAACCACGCCGCGCCGGCGTATCGCGCCCGAAGCTGCGTTATGCGCACCAGGGCGGTTCCAATCCGCCGATCGTGGTGATTCACGGGAATGCGCTGTCGAATATTCCCGAGACTTATCGCCGATTTCTGGAAGGTCGGTTCCGCGATGCTTTCCAGCTCAAGGGCACGCCGTTGCGGATCGAATTTCGTACGAACAAAAACCCGTACGCCCAATCCAAGGAGTGAGTGCTGCGTCGGCAGCGCTCGACAGTGGGAGCGTGTGGCGCGGGGAGGCGCAAAGACAGCACGGGAGGGATCACCAGGACACCGGGCAGGGCGGCACCACGCCGCTGGCACCGTCCGGAGTTTTCCGTTTGCTTTCCTGGATTTCTACGGCTAAATTCTCGGAACATGGCGTTTTGCGCGCCATCGATGTTTGCTTGGTACCATCTGGCCGACTCTTTTGACGAACTTTTTTTGCGTCGCCTGCTTGAATCAGGGGTCCCCGGCCCCCATAACCCATCACTAAACCTATAAATCTGGAGTGTGCCATGAGCAACAAAGGGCAATTGCTACAAGACCCGTTTCTGAATGCGCTGCGTAAGGAGCATGTGCCGGTGTCGATCTATCTCGTCAACGGTATCAAGCTGCAAGGCAATATCGAGTCGTTCGACCAATACGTCGTTCTGCTGCGCAATACCGTCACGCAGATGGTGTACAAGCATGCGATTTCCACCGTGGTGCCGGCCCGTGCCGTGAATTTCCGCGTGGATGAGGCCTCCGACGCCTGAGTCGTCGCCTGACCGCCCGCCGCCGTTCGCGCGGCGGGTGCATTGTCCTCCGGTTTCCCCCCGTTTCCCCCATTCCCGCTTGCCATCCCATCCCACCTCCAGCACGGAGCCGACGCGTGCCATTCTGGTCGCTGTCGATTTCGGCAAACACGATTTCCAGGAAAGTCTGAGCGAACTGGCGCTGCTGGCCTCGACCGCCGGCTCGGAGCCGGTGCGCGCCGTGACAGGCCGCCGTTCCCGGCCGGACGCCGCGCTGTTCATCGGCGCCGGCAAGGCAGAGGAAGTGAAGATCGCTGCGGATGAGGAGGACGCCGAGATCGTCATCTTCAACCATGCGTTGAGTCCGGCGCAGCAGCGCAACCTGGAGCGTTTCTTCGGCCGCCATGTGGTGGACCGGACCGGCCTGATCCTCGATATCTTCAGCCAGCGCGCACAGAGCCATGTCGGCAAGGTGCAGGTGGAGCTCGCGCGCGTGCGCTATCAAGCGTCGCGCCTGGTGCGCGCATGGAGCCACCTGGAGCGGCAGAAGGGCGGGATCGGCATGCGCGGCGGCCCCGGCGAGCGTCAGCTCGAGCTGGACCGCCGGATGCTGGACGAGCGCGCCAAGCGGCTGTCGGCCGAACTCGACAGGCTGCAGCGCCAGCACGATACGCAACGGCGCTCCCGCAGCCGCAACGATGCGTTTTCCGTGTCGCTGGTCGGCTATACCAACGCCGGCAAGTCGACGCTGTTCAATGCGCTGACCAAGGCGCGGACCTACGCCGCCAACCAGCTGTTCGCCACCCTGGACACGACGTCCCGCCGGCTTTATCTGGACGGGCTGGGCAACGTGGTGCTGTCGGACACCGTCGGTTTCATCCGCGATCTGCCGACCCAGTTGGTGGCTGCCTTCCGTGCCACGCTGGAAGAGACCGTGCATGCCGACGTGCTGCTGCACGTGGTGGATGCCGCGAGCGCGGTCAAGCACGAGCAGATGGAGCAGGTCGACCGGGTGCTGGCCGAGATCGACGCCAGTGGCATCCCGCAGATCCTGGTGATGAACAAGATCGATGCGGCCGAGGAACTGCGCACGCAGGGGCCGCGCATCGAACGCGATGAAGCCGGCGCGGTACGCCGCGTGTTCGTGTCGGCGCTCGAAGGGGCGGGGCTGGAGTTGCTGCGCGGGGCGCTGGTCGAGACCGCGATCCGCCTGCGCGAGCGCCCGCCGCCACGCGACGGCGAATTCGATCCGCGTTTCGATACCCGCCGGGAGACTTCGCCGGCGCAACGTGACGAACTGTCGCAGACTCCGCCCGCAAGTGCGCTTCCCGCCGAGCGCAGCGGACGAGACTGATAGAATCCGCTGTTACATCGTTTGCCGTCAGACAATCAGGACAAGCTCAACCGCTCATGCCCGAGATTTCGACCCCGTCATCTTCCCTGGCCTTGCCCGCACCTGCACGAGGCTTGTGGCGCCGCCTACGCGTGCTGCTCTCGCTCAACGATCCCCGCTGGGGACGTGGCGATGACAACAGCGCCGAGCGCGAAGACCAGGACGATCCGAAGCGCCAAAGCAAGCCGCCCCAGGATGGTCCGCCCGACCTGGACGAACTGTGGCGCGACTTCAACCGCCGTCTGAGCAACCTGTTCGGCCGCAAGGAAGGCGGGAATGGCAACGGTCCGACGCCGCTGCGTCCCGGCAACGGCCGCGCGGGTTCCGGCCTGGGTGTCGGTGTGCTGCTGGCGGTGCTGGCTGGCCTGTGGCTGGCCAGCGGCTTCTTCATCGTGCAGGAAGGCCAGACCGGCGTGATCCTGCAGTTCGGCCGCTTCAAGTACCTGGCGACGCCGGGCATCAACTGGCGCCTGCCGTATCCGATCGAATCCCACGAGATCGTCAACCTGTCGGGCGTGCGTACGCTGGAGATCGGCCGCACCACGCAGATCAAGGACACCAACCTGAAGGACTCGTCGATGCTCACGCAGGACGAGAACATCGTCGACGTACGCTTCTCGGTCCAGTACAACATCGCCGATCCGGTCGAGTACCTGTTCTACAACCGCACCGACCAGCGCGGCGACGAAGAGCTCGTGACGCAGGCGGCGGAGACGTCGGTGCGCGAGATCGTCGGCCGCAACAAGATGGACGCCGTGCTGTACGAAGGGCGCGACGCGGTCGGCCGCAACCTGGCGGATTCGATCCAGCGCATCCTGTCGGCGTACAAGACCGGCATCCGCATCCTGAGCGTCAACGTGCAGAGCGTGCAGCCGCCCGAGCAGGTGCAGGCGGCGTTCGATGATGTGACCAAGGCCGGCCAGGATCGCGAGCGCGCGATCTCCGAAGGGCAGGCCTATGCCAACGACGTGGTGCCGCGTGCCAAGGGTACGGCCGCGCGCCTGGGGGAGGAGGCTCAGGGTTACAAGGCCCGCGTGGTCGCCCGCGCGGAAGGCGATGCCGCCCGCTTCGCGTCAGTGCAGCGCGAATACGCGAAGGCGCCGCAGGTCACGCGTGACCGCATTTACCTGGAAACGATGCAGGACATCTACGGCAACGCGACCAAGGTGCTGGTCGACCAGAACGGCAACGGCAACCTGCTATACCTGCCGCTCGACAAGCTGATCGCCCAGTCGCTGGCCGGCGACACGGCACGCGCGCAGCAGGCGCCCGGTGCGTCGCCGCAGGACAGCGGGTCGGCGCAGAACGTGCCGGCGCCCTCCAATCCGTCGTCGATGGGCGATGCCGACTCGCGTTCTCGCGAGGCGCTGCGCAACCGCGATCGCGACCGGGATTCCCGCTAAGAGGAGAGGGCACACATGAATCGTCTGATTTCCGCCCTCGTGGCGCTGGTGATCGCCTTGGCGGCCTTGTCGTCGGTGGTGTTCGTGGTGGACCAGCGGCAGTACGCCGTGGTGTTTGCCTTTGGTGAGATCAAGCAGGTCATCAAGGAGCCGGGGCTGCACTTCAAGCTGCCGCCGCCGCTGCAGAACGTGATCTTCATGGACAAGCGCCTGATGACCATCGACGTGGCCGGCGCCGACCGCTTCATCACGGCCGAGAAGAAAAACCTGCTGGTCGATTGGTTCGTCAAATGGCGGATTGCCGATCCGCGCCTGTTCTACGTGAGCTTCAAGGGCGATAACCGTCTCGCGCAGGACAGCATGACGCAGAAGATCAACTCGATCGCCCGCGACGAATTCGCGCGCCGTACCGTCTCCGACGTGGTCTCGACCGACCGCGAGGCGGTGATGCAGAGCATCCTCAAGGGCGTGCAGGAATACGGCAAGTCGGTTGGCGTCGACATCATCGACGTGCGTCTCAAGCGCGTCGATCTGCTGGCCAGCGTGACCGAGTCGGTCTATCGCCGCATGGAGGCCGAGCGCAAGCGCGTGGCCAACGAACTGCGCTCGACCGGCGCCGCCGAAGGCGAGAAGATCCGCGCCGACGCCGATCGCCAGCGCGAGGTGGTGCTGGCCGACGCCTACCGCGAAGCGCAGAAACTCAAGGGCGAGGGCGATGCCCGCGCCGCCGATATTTACGCCGATGCATTCGGCCGCGATCCGCAGTTTGCCGCGTTCTGGCGCAGCATGGAGGCGTATCGCGCGTCGTTCCGCGACCGCAAGGATGTGATGGTGCTGCAGCCCAATAGCGATTTCTTCAAGTTCATGCGCAGCCCGAACGGTGGCGGCCAGGCCGCGGCACCGGCCGCCCAGGCGGGGCGCCATCGCTAGTAGAATTGCGTCGCTGATCGACTCGCGGCGAACAGACCCCGGCTTGCCGGGGTTTTGTTCGTCCGCAAACCGTGCTTCATGGAAGATTCATTCCCTACCGTTCTGCTGGCTGCGTGTGCACTGGTGCTCGTGGTCGAGGGCATCCTGCCGTTCGTCGCGCCGCAGGCCTGGCGGCGTGCTTTCCAAGCCTTGACCGAGCTGCCCGACGAGAAACTGCGCGTGATCGGCCTGGTGTCGATGGCCTTGGGGTTGATCTTGCTGCGCTTGCTGCACCGCTGATCCGCTGTCAGCGCCCGACCGTTTTTGTATTCCCGTATTGAGCGAGACCGCCATGCCGAACTGGCTGCTGCCTGAATCCATTGCCGACGTGCTGCCTTCCGAGGCGCGCAAGATCGAGGAGCTGCGCCGTCGCATGCTCGACCTGTTCCGCACCTACGGCTATGAGCTGGTGATGCCGCCGATGCTGGAATACATCGAGTCGCTGCTGTCCGGCACCGGCCATGACCTGGATCTGAAGACCTTCAAGCTGGTCGATCAGTTGTCCGGCCGTACGATCGGACTGCGGGCCGATATCACGCCGCAGGTGGCCCGCATCGACGCCCACCTGCTGAACCGCGCCGGCGTGACGCGCCTCTGCTATGCCGGCTCGGTGCTGCACACGCGGCCGAGCGGTTTTCACGTCACGCGGGAGCCGCTGCAAATCGGGGCCGAGATCTATGGCCACGCGGGCCTGGAGGCCGACCTGGAGATCCAGGACCTGATGCTGGCCGCACTGTCGGCTGCCGGGCTGGCGGATGTGCGACTGGACCTGTGCCACGTTGGCGTGCTGGCCGCATTGCTGGACCAGGCGCCCGTCGCGCCGGATGTCCAGGATGCGCTTTTCGGGGCGCTGGCCTCCAAGGATGTGCCGGCGCTGCAGGCGGTGACCGCCGGCCTGCCGGCTGCGCAGCGCGATGCCATCAACCTGCTGCCGTCGCTGTACGGGGGCGCGGATGTGTTGGCGCGGGCGCGGGCTCAACTGCCGCAGTTGCCGGCGATCGGCCGTGCGCTGGATGACCTGGCCACGCTGGCCGAGCACGTCGGTGGCGCCGCCGTCAATATCGACCTGGCCGACCTGCGCGGCTACCATTACCACAGCGGTGTCATGTTCGCCGCGTACGTGGCGGGCGTGCCCAATGCGGTCGCGCGCGGTGGTCGCTACGACAAGATCGGCGAGGCCTTTGGTCGGGCGCGCCCGGCGACGGGTTTTTCGCTGGATTTGCGCGAGGTTGCGGGCATTTCGCCGATGGAGGCGCGCGCCGCGGCGATCCACGCGCCGTGGTCGGCGGATGCCGGCCTGCGCGAGGCGATCGCCGGCCTGCGCGCGACCGGAGCGATCGTGATCCAGTCGCTGCCGGGTCATCCGGAAGACCTGGAGGAGTTCGCCTACGACCGCCAACTGGTGGAAGAGGGCGGGCGCTGGGTCGTCAAGCCGCGCAAGGCATCGGCCTGAGGCCTGTTGCACGCACGCTGTACGAACTTCCGCTCGTTTCGGGGACGGCCCCGGCAACGAGGGTAGAATACGTTTTTAACCCATCAGTAAATTGAACATGTCCGCACCAGCAGTTAGCCAGGGACGCAACGTCGTCGTCATCGGCACCCAATGGGGTGACGAGGGTAAAGGGAAAATCGTCGATTGGCTGACCGATCACGCACAAGGCGTGGTTCGCTTCCAGGGCGGACACAACGCTGGGCATACCCTGATCATTGGCGGCAAGAAGACCATTCTGCGGCTGATCCCATCGGGCATCATGCGCGACGGCGTGGCGTGCTACATCGGCAACGGTGTGGTGCTGTCGCCCGAGGCGCTGTTCAAGGAAATCGACGAGCTGGAGTCGGCCGGTGTGGAGGTCAAGAGCCGCCTGCGCATTTCCGAGGCGACCACGCTGATCCTGCCGTACCACGTCGCCATCGACAAGGCGCGCGAGATCAAGCGCGGCGCCGCCAAGATCGGCACCACCGGCCGCGGCATCGGCCCGGCATACGAAGACAAGGTGGCTCGCCGCGCGCTGCGCGTGCAGGACCTGTTCGATCCGGCCTACTTTGCCGAGCGCCTGCGCGAGAACCTCGATTTCCACAACTTCGTGCTGACGCAGTATCTGAACCATCCGGCGCTGGACTTCCAGCAGACGCTGGAGGAGATGCTGCCGTACGGCGAGCGCCTCGCGCCGATGGTCACTGACGTGTCGGCCGAGCTGTTCGCCGCCAATGCCGCCGGCAAGAACCTGATGTTCGAAGGTGCACAGGGCACGCTGCTGGATATCGACCACGGCACCTATCCGTTTGTCACCTCCAGCAACTGCGTGGCCGGCAACGCGGCCGCCGGCGCGGGCGTGGGTCCGGGCCAACTGCACTACATCCTGGGGATCACCAAGGCCTACTGCACGCGCGTGGGCTCCGGTCCGTTCCCGAGCGAGCTGTACGATGCGGACAATCCCGCGCGCCAGGATCCGACCGGCGTGCGCCTGGCCAATGTGGGCAAGGAATTCGGTTCGGTCACGGGCCGTCCGCGCCGGACCGGTTGGCTGGATGCCGCCGCGTTGCGCCGCGCGATCCAGATCAACGGCGTGTCGGGCCTGTGCATGACCAAGCTGGACGTGCTTGATGGCCTGGAGACGATCAAGCTGTGCGTCGGCTACACGCTGGACGGCAAGTCGATCGACATCCTGCCGCGCGGTTCGGATGCCGTGGCGCGCTGCCAGCCGGTGTACGAGGAATTCCCGGGCTGGAACACATCGACCTTCGGCCTGAAGGAGTGGGATGCGCTGCCGGAAACCGCGCGGGTCTACCTGAAGCGGGTGGAAGAAGTGGCCGGGATCCCGATCGCCATGATCTCGACCGGCCCGGATCGCGACGAGACCATCCTGCTGCGTCATCCGTACAAGGACTGACGCAAGGCGGCTTGCGGTTCCATGCGGTATTCGACTCGCCCGGTGATTCGCCGGGCGAATTCGCATGGGGCGCCGCATTCGGCAGACCATGACGGCGGCCGCACGCGCCGCACTGGACGATGAGGAACAGCATGAATCAGCCGATCAACGACGACGCCCACCTGTGGGTGTCCTGGGACGAATACCACGGCCTGATCGAGCGCCTGGCGCTGATCGTGCACGAGTCGGGCTGGAAGTTCGACAAGATCCTGTGCCTGGCGCGTGGCGGTCTGCGCGTCGGCGACCAGCTGTCGCGCATCTACGACCTGCCGCTCGCCATCCTGGCCACCAGCAGCTACCGCGAGGCCGCGGGCACGCAGCAGGGCAATCTCGACATTGCCCAGTACATCACCATGACGCGCGGCGATCTGTCCGGCCGCGTGCTGCTGGTCGATGACCTGGTCGACTCGGGCGTCACGCTGGAGCATGTGGGGCGCCACCTGAAGGAGCGCTACCCGGCCGTGACCGATGTACGCACGGCTGTGGTGTGGCATAAGGCCTGCTCGAAGATCCAGCCAGATTACGCCGTGCAGTTCCTGCCGACCAACCCGTGGATCCACCAGCCGTTCGAGGAATACGACACGCTGCGCCCGCACAACCTGGCGGCATGGATCAAGCGCGGCAAGGGGCGGGCGCCGATGGGCGGCAATGTTCAGGGCGGCGGTGCTGCCGGCTGACGGCGTCGATGAGTGTGGCGGGTGCGTAAGCGGCTTGCGCCGTGCGTGCCACTTCGGTAACCTGACGCCACGGGTCACAGTACGAGCCCGAAATCCGCGCGCGGACTGGCTTTGCGGTCCGGCTGCGCGGTCGATCGAAGCGCGGTGCGTCCTGGTGGATGTGCCGGGCGGCGAACCCACCCAGCGTCTGGGGGCAGGGCCGGCATGCCGGCGCGGGCTCCGGCGCGATTGCCAAGACACAATGCCTGCCGTCAACAGCGGAACCCAGCGTCAGTCGCAACCCCGGTTTCTGGTCTCGGAAAAGAAAAACGGCGCAACTTGCGTTGCGCCGTTTCAAACATCTGGTGCCCAGGAGAGGACTCGAACCTCCACGGAGTTACCCGCTAGTACCTGAAACTAGTGCGTCTACCAATTCCGCCACCTGGGCAGGTGTGCGTGTACCGAAGCTGTGATTATTGCTGGATCCAGCAACCTTGTCAACACTCTAGAAGAAAAAATTGAATCAACCGACTTATCCGATCCCGAGCCGCGAGGAAATCCTCGGTGTGCTGCGCACTTCGGGGTCTCCGCTGTCTGCCGCCGACATCGCAAAGGCGCTGTCTGTCACGCGCAAGGAGCATGACGGCTTCATCAAACGGCTGACCGCCATGGAGCGGGACGGCCAGCTCGAACTCAACCGCAAGGGGCGCTACGAACTGGCGCACCAGCCCAACTTTATCGAAGGCCGCGTGGTCGGCCACCGGGACGGCTACGGCTTCTTCATCCGCGACGATGGCGAACCCGACATCTTCCTGCCCGAGCGCGAGATGCAGAAGGCCATGCATGGCGACCGGGCACTGGTGCGCGTGATCGGCTATGACCGCCGCGGGCGTTCGGAAGGGCAGATCGTCGAGATCCTGGAGCGCGCCAACCGCTATGTGATCGGCCGGCTGCTGTCGGAGAGCGGCACGCTGGTGGTGGCACCCGAGGACAAGCGCCTGGGCCGCGATATCCTGATCGCCCCCAAGGGGCAAGGCAAGGCCAAGGTCGGTCAGGTGGTGAGCGTGGAGATCCTGGAGTACCCGGACCGCTACGTGCAGCCGATCGGCCGCGTGGTCGAGGTGCTGGGCGAGATCGATGACCCCGGCATGGAGATCGAGATCGCGGTGCGCAAGTACGGCGTGCCGCATGCGTTTTCCGACGCCGCGCTGGGCGAGTCGGAGGCGCTGCCCGATGAGGTGCGCGAATCCGACCTGGCCGGCCGGATCGACCTGCGCGATGTTCCGCTGGTCACCATCGACGGCGAGGATGCGCGCGACTTCGACGACGCGGTCTATTGCGAGCCGGTCAAGATCGGCCGCAGCAAGGGTTGGCGCCTGATCGTGGCGATCGCCGACGTGTCGCACTATGTGCAGCCGGGCAAGCCGCTCGACGTGGACGCGATCGACCGCGCGACCTCGGTCTACTTCCCGCGGCGCGTGATCCCGATGCTGCCGGAGAAGCTGTCCAACGGCCTGTGCTCGCTGAATCCGGAGGTGGACCGCCTGTGCATGGTCTGCGACGCGGTGATCACGGCCAAGGGGCAGATCAAGGCGTATCAGTTCTATCCGGCCGTGATGCACTCGGCGGCGCGCCTGACCTACAACGAGGTCTGGTCGATCCTGTCCAACGTGAAGGGGCCGGAGGCGGCCAAGCGGGCGCCGCTGGTGCCGCATCTGCAGGATCTGTACGAGCTGTTCCAGGTTCTGCTGAAGGCGCGCCGCGAGCGGGGCGCCATCGACTTCGACACCACCGAGACCTATATCGTCTGCAATGCGCAGGGCAAGATCGAACAGATCCTGCCGCGCACCCGCAACGACGCGCACCGGCTGATCGAGGAGTGCATGCTGACCGCTAACGTCTGCGCGGCGGAGATGCTGGAGCGCTACAAGCATCCGGCGCTGTATCGCGTGCATGCCGGCCCGACCGAAGAGAAGCTGCAGGCGCTGCGCGCGTTCCTCAAGACCAGCGGTCTGACGCTGGGCGGCGGCGACAAGCCCCAGGCGGCCGACTACGCCGAGCTGATGGAAAAGATCGTCGCGCGCCCCGATGCGCCGATGCTGCAGACCATGCTGCTGCGCTCGATGCAGCAGGCGGTCTACAGCCCCGACAACGTTGGCCACTTCGGCTTGTCGTACGAAGCCTACGCGCATTTCACCAGCCCGATCCGCCGCTATCCGGACCTGCTGGTGCACCGCTCCATCAAGGCCATCCTGCAGCATTCGCGCTATGTGCCGGCGCTGGCGTCGGGCGTGCAGCTCAACAGCGCATTGTCGCCCAAGGCGCGCCGCATGCAGGCCGAAGCCGACAAGGGCACCCCGGCCGCCGTTGCCAGCAAGGCCAAGGTCGAGGCGATCTGGCACGAGCTGGGTGTGCACTGCTCGGCCAACGAGCGCCGCGCCGACGAGGCCTCGCGTGACGTGGAGGCCTGGCTCAAGTGCTACTTCATGCGTGACAAGCTGGGCAACGAGTTCTCCGGTACCGTCAGCGCGGTCACTTCGTTCGGTATCTTCGTGCAGCTCGACGAGTTGTACGTGGAGGGCCTGGTGCATGTGACCGAGCTGGGCAGCGACTACTTCCAGTTCGACGAGGCCCGCAATGAACTGCGCGGCGAGCGCACCGGCATCCGTTATCGCCTGACCGATCGTGTGCGCGTGCAGTTGCTGCGCGTCGATCTGGATGCGCGCAAGATGGATTTCCGGCTGATCCAGGAGCCGTCGGTCAAGGCGCTGCGCCCGGCCAAGGTGGCCGGTGCGCCGGCGGAAGCGGGCGCGCGCCAGCCGGCCGTCGCCACGCCTGCGCCGTCGGTCGGACGCAAGAAGCCGCGTCAGCTGGCGGCCTTGCTGGGCGGCACGGCCAAGCCGGAGGAATCGTTCGACGAGACGCTGGACCGCGTGTTCGAAGAGCAGCCGGTGTTCGAGCCGGGGTCGCGCGCCTTGCCGCCGGGTCATGCGCATGCCAGGCCGTCGCGCAAGAAACCGGCCGCGCGCACGACCAAGCCCAAGACGGGCGGCAAGACCGTGACGCGCAAGGCGGCGGGCAAGTCCGTGCGGTCGCGCAAGGGGCGGTGAGCGGCGGGGCGGGTACAATCGCGCCATGTCCAAGTCCAAGCTCCTGATCGGCTTTCATGCCGTTACCGCCCGGCTGCGCCATGACGCGCAGTCGATCGACGAAATCTACTTCGAGGCCAACCGCCGCGACCGCCGCATGCAGGATTTCCTGAAAGCGGCGGAAGCCGCAGGCGTGCGCCTGATCCCGGCCGACAACGAGCGGCTGCGCGGCATCGCCGGCACCGACCGCCACCAGGGCGTGGTGGCCAAGGCCGAGGCGCTGTCGCTGGCGCTCAACCTCGATGAACTGCTCGACGGTATCGACGGCCCGCCGCTGTTGCTGGTGCTCGACGGCGTGACCGACCCGCACAACCTGGGCGCTTGCCTGCGCGTGGCCGATGCGGCCGGCGCGCATGCGGTGATCGCGCCGAAGGACCGCAGCGTCGGCATCAATGCCACCGTCGCCAAGGTGGCGAGCGGCGCGGCAGAGACCGTGCCCTATATCACCGTGACCAACCTGGCGCGCACGCTGCGTGAGTTGCAGCAGCGCGGCGTCTGGGTGATCGGCACCGCGGACGAGGCCGAGCAGAATCTCTATCAGGCCGACTTCAAGGGGCCCATCGCGCTGGTGATGGGCGCCGAGGGAGAGGGAATGCGCCGTCTGACGCGCGAGACCTGCGACACGCTGGTCAGCATCCCCATGGCGGGCAGCGTGGAAAGCCTGAACGTGTCGGTGGCCAGCGGCGTATGCCTGTTCGAGGCGGTGCGCCAGCGCGCCGCCGTGCCTGCCCAGTGATGGACGCGTTGCCGACGGCCGCATCCGACGCGGCCGCCCTGGCTCAGGCGCGCGCCTGGCTCGAGGCGGCCGGACGCGTCATGGTGCTGACCGGCGCCGGCGTGTCGGCCGAGTCCGGCGTGCCGACCTTCCGCGATGCGCTGACCGGCCTGTGGGCCCGCTTCAATCCTGAAGACCTGGCGACCGAAGCCGCGTACCGAGCGCATCCGGCCGTGGTGTGGGACTGGTACCAGGAGCGCCGCGAGCGGGTGTCGCAGGTGCAGCCGAATCCGGCGCATCTGGCGATTGCCGCGCTGGCCGGGCGCAAGACGGTGATGCTCGTTACGCAGAATGTCGACGGTCTGCACCAGCGGGCCGGCAGCGAGGGGGTGATCGAGCTGCACGGCAATTTATTTGCCGACAAGTGGCTGGGCGGCTGCGGCAAGTGCGATGTCGCCACGGCCGAGCCCGGCCGCCCGCCACGCTGCACGGCTTGCGGCGCGATGCTGCGGCCGGGCGTGGTGTGGTTCGGCGAGCGGCTGCCGGTGGTGGCGAACTACCGCGCGGAAGAGGCGGCCAACACGTGCGACGTCTGCCTGGTGGTGGGGACCTCGGGCATGGTGTATCCGGCGGCCGGACTGCCGGGCCTGGCGAAGGACCACGGCGCGCGCGTCATCGTCGTCAATCCGGAGCCGAGCGTGCTGGACGAGACGGCCGACCTCGTCATCCACCAGCCGGCGGGCGTGTGCCTGCCCGCCATGCTGGCGGCGTAGCGTTCTACGCTGCCGGCTTCAAGCGGCCGCGCGCAGCGGCTCGATCAGCCTTTCCAGCTTGACCGCATCCGCCGCGAAGAGGCGGATGCCTTCGGCCAGCTTTTCGGTGCCCATCGCGTCGGCATTCAGGTGCCAACGGAATGCGGCCTCGTCGGCGGGCAGGCGGACGAGGTTGGTGGCTTGCGCGTGCTCCGGCGACAGCTTGCGCTCGACCGGTGTGTCGGACTGCTGCAGTTGGGCGAGCAGCTCGGGGCTGATGGTCAGCAGGTCGCAGCCGGCCAGCTCGACGATCTGCGAGGTGTTGCGGAAGCTCGCGCCCATCACTTCGGTGGTGTAGCCGAAGCGCTTGTAGTAGTTGTAGATGCGCAGCACCGACTGCACGCCGGGGTCGTTGGCGCCGCCTTGCGCGACCGGATCCCACGCGGCGCCGGCGTCTTTCTTGTACCAGTCGTAGATGCGGCCGACGAAGGGCGAGATCAGCTGCACGCCGGCTTCCGCGCAGGCCACGGCCTGGATCAGCGAGAACAGCAGCGTCATGTTGCAGCGGATGCCTTCGGCGCGCAGCTGGTCGGCCGCGCGGATGCCTTCCCAGGTGGACGCGATCTTGATCAGCACGCGCTCGCGCGGCACGCCGCGCGCCTCGTACAGCGAGATCAGGTGCCTGGCCTTGGCCACCGTGGCCGCGGTGTCGAACGACAGGCGCGCGTCCACCTCGGTCGAGACGCGGCCCGGGATGATCGACAGGATCTCGCAGCCGAATGCGACCAGCACGGCGTCGATGATGTCCTCCACGCTGTCGCTGCGTGCATCGCGCACGGCCCGTTCCAGCAGCGGGCGGTACTCGGCCTTCTGCACGGCCTTCAGGATCAGCGACGGGTTGGTGGTCGCGTCGTGCGGCGCGTAGGCGCGCATGGCCTGGAAGTCGCCGGTGTCGGCGACGACGGTGGTGAACTGCTTGAGTTGATCGAGCTGATTCATGGTCTGAAGAGTGGGTCCGAAGTGCAGGTCCGAAATGCGAGTCCGTGGCGCGGGCCGGCGGGGTGGATGAATCGATTGTACTCCGCGCGTCCGGCGCCGCCAGGCGGGGGAGAGCCGTCTCGGTGATCCGGTACACTACCGGGTTTTCCGATTCCGACCGGGTTTTCGCGATGACGCAGGACGAACTGAAGGCACTGGTGGCGCAGGCCGCCGCAGACTACGTATTGGCCAACGTGCCCGAGGGCGCCGTGCTGGGGGTCGGCACCGGTTCGACCGCCAACCTGTTCATCGACGCGATGGCGCCGCACAAGGCGCGCTTCGCCGGCGCGGTATCGAGTTCGGAGGCATCGACGCGCCGCCTGCAGGGCCATGGCTTTGCGGTGCTCGACCTCAACGAGGTCGATACGATTCCGGTCTACGTGGACGGCGCCGACGAGATCGACGACACCGGTGCCATGATCAAGGGCGGCGGCGGGGCACTGACGCGCGAGAAGATCGTCGCCTCGGTGGCCGGGCAGTTCGTCTGCATCGCCGATGGCAGCAAGCTGGTCGATGTGCTCGGTGCGTTTCCGCTGCCGGTGGAAGTGGTACCGATGGCACGCGCCGCCGTGGCGCGCCAGCTGGCGGCGCTGGGCGGCCAGCCGCGCCTGCGCATGACCAAGGAAGGCCAGATCTACCAGACCGACAACGGCAATGTGATCCTGGATGTGGTCGGCTTGCGGATCGGCGAGCCGAAGACGCTGGAAGCGCAGATCAACGACATTCCCGGCGTGGTGACGGTGGGCCTGTTCGCCAAGCGCGGCGCCAATGTGCTGCTGCTGGGGACCGGGACGGGCGTGCAGCGCCGCGATTTCTGATGGTCTGATCCGCACGATCAGCGCCGCGGCGCTCCCGCGCTGCGCGATCCGCAGACATGCCGTTCCAGCGCAGGCTGAACGGCATTTTTCTTTTGCGGCAATGACATCATGGGCGCTCAGCCTCCGCTCCCGGGCCGCAGCGCGTCGCAGGCGCGCGGCACTTGCTGCACGATCTGCCCGGTCCGTCCGCTGAAGGTGTGTTCCCGCGCAGGTGCAGTTGATGCATGCCTGTCTGCCCGCTCGCGCAATGCATCGCGATGGCGCGCGTGGATGCCGGAGGCCATGCAAACCGGACCACGCATTCGCACCGCCCGGCGCGTATCGGTGCGCACGCGCCCGAAGCCGGTGCAGTAACGCCGGCCAGGGCGGCACGCGGCGCGAGACGTGCCGGATGCCGTGCTTGACCGGATGGACGGGTCCCCGTGATTTTTGCTATCTACACGGGAGCCCGACGCATGCCGCAGAGCGCGTGCCCAACATTCCGTGGAGGGTTTTGAATGAAGCCGACAGCGCAAGCCGCCGATGCCCAGTTGGGGGCGGCACACGGCAGCAGTCTCTATAACGACGATCTGGCGCCGACCGGCGTGGCGCAGCGCACCTGGAAGTGGTATCACTTCGTGGCGCTGTGGGTGGGCATGGTGATGAACATCGCGTCGTACATGCTGGCGGCGGGCCTGACGGAGCAGGGCATGTCGCCGTGGCAGGCGGTGCTGACGGTGCTGCTGGGCAACGCCATCGTGCTGGTGCCGATGCTGCTGATTGGCCACGCCGGGGCCAAGCACGGCATTCCGTATGCGGTGCTGGTGCGGACCTCGTTCGGCACGCAGGGGGCGAAGCTGCCGGCGCTGCTGCGCGCCATCGTCGCGTGCGGCTGGTATGGCATCCAGACCTGGCTGGGCGGCAGCGCCATCTACACGCTGGCCAACATCCTGACCGGAAATGCGCTGCAGGGCGCGCCGCTGCCGCTGCTCGACATCTCGATCGGGCAACTGGCCTGCTTCCTGCTGTTCTGGGCGCTGCAGTTGTACTTCATCGTGCATGGCACCGATTCGATCCGCTGGCTGGAGAGCTGGTCGGCGCCGATCAAGATCGTGATGTGCATTGCGCTGGTGTGGTGGGCCACGTCCCGGGCGGGCGGCGTCGGGTCGATGCTGTCGGCGCCGTCGCAGTTCGCGGCGGGCGGCAAGAAGGCGGGGCTGTTCTGGGCGACCTTCTGGCCGAGCCTGACGGCGATGGTCGGCTTCTGGGCGACGCTGGCGCTGAACATTCCGGACTTCACGCGCTTTGCCAGATCGCAGCGCGACCAGGTGGTGGGCCAGTCGATCGGGCTGCCGGTGCCGATGGCGCTGCTGTCGGTGATCTCGGTGGTGGTGACCTCGGCCACCGTGGTGATCTACGGCAAGGCGATCTGGGACCCGATCGACCTGACCAGCCGCATGACGGGCATCGGCGTGGGCATCGCGCTGGTGATCCTGACGCTGGACACCATGTGCTGCAACCTGGCCGCCAACCTGGTGGGGCCGGCCTATGACTTCTCCAGCCTGTGGCCGAAGGGCATCTCGTACAAGACCGGCGGGCTGATCACCGCGACCATCGCCATCGTGATGATGCCGTGGAAGATCCTGGCCACCACGCAGGGCTATATCTTCACGTGGCTGGTGGGCTATTCGGCGCTGCTGGGGCCGGTGGCGGGCATCATGATGGTCGATTACTTCCTCATCCGCGGCACGCGGCTCGCGGCGCACGAACTGTTCGACGAGCGCGGCGCGTACACCTACACCGGCGGCTGGAACCTCGGTGCGGTGGCGGCGCTGGCGGTGGGTGTGCTGCCGAACCTGCCGGGCTTTCTGCATACCGCGTTTCCGGCGTCGTTTCCGAATGTGCCGGCGTTCTTCAATGCGCTCTATACCTATGCGTGGTTTGTCGGGCTGGTGCTGGCATCCATCGTCTACAGCGCGTGGATGAAGCTGCACGGCAGCGCACGCGCGAGCGTTGCCAACGTCTGATTCGCGCTTGCTCGCCGCACGGTGCAGCCGGAGATTGCCTCGTCATCCCGTGGCAGCACGGTGTCAACGCCGGTCGCGTCACACCCGACCCGGCGCGTTCGTGCGTATCGCCTGGACCAGGGCGCGTGGGACTTCAATCGCTATCCGCGCAAGGGGGCAGTCCGGCGCGGACGCCGACCCCAGGGCCGGTAATGGCATGCCGGCCATTACCCGATGAACGAAACGCCGCTTGCGCTCGTGGCGGCCAGCGAGCGGTTTCTTCTGGCTACGGTTGGCTACGGTTGTCGATGCGCAGGCGGTATCCAGTTCGGGGGGCGACTTGGCGTGGCATGGACCAAGCTGTGTCGCAATGCAATCGGGGGCATCGTGTCTGGGGTCGTTATATAAGTGACTTAAGCTTCACTATCGAATCGCTTCAATGCTTGCAATATGAATATTTTTGAATGTTGGATTCAGTGATTCGTTAAGTGGCCGATAAGGCGGTGACGGCGACGGCAAGACGTCGTCCGGTACGCGGCGCCGCCATCATTCCCGCTGCGGGAGCGGGCGGAGCGTGCCGATGCAGCAGTCGTTTCAACGAGAATCCCCATGAAACTTGCGATCAAGCTTCCCCTGGCCTTTGCCGCAGCATTGCTGCTGATGTTTGCCGGGGCGATCTACGGCATTGTGTCCCTCAACGGGTCGATCACCGAATACAACACCACGGTCCAGGCACGCGTGGCCGACGAGCGCGCGGTGACCGCCATGCTGGTCAACTTCAAGACCCAGGTGCAGGAGTGGAAAGACACCCTGCTGCGCGGCAAGGCCCAAGCCATGCGCGACAAGCACTGGGCCGCTTTCGGCCAGCGCGAGCAGGATGTGGCCGGGCAGGCCCGCGCGCTGCAAGCCTCGCTGCCGCCGGGCAAGAGCCGCGAGCTGGTCAGCCAGTTCGCGACCGCCCACGCAACGATGGGGCAGGGCTACCGCAAGGGCTACGAGGCCTTCGTGGCGGCGGCGTTCGACCCGACGGTGGGCGACCAGGTGGTGACGGGCGTGGATCGCGAGCCGGTGCGGCTGCTCGATGAGGCGGCGCGCGAGATCGCGGCGGAGAGCGTCGCGGTGTCCACCGGCGTGGCACAGCGGGCGCATACGGCGCTGGTGATCAGCGTGGTGCTGATGCTGGCGGCGTTCGGGCTGGGGCTGGCCGGCGCGTTCCTGTTCAGCCGCTCGATCACGCGGCCGCTGTCGCGCGCGGTCGAGGTGGCGCGCGCGGTATCGCAGGGCGACCTGTCGAGCCGGTTCGAGGCGCGCGGCTCCGACGAGATCGCGCAGTTGCTGATCGCCCTCAAGGACATGCAGCACAGCCTGGCCCAGGTGGTGGGCGAGGTGCGGCGCAATGCCGAAGGCGTGGCCTCGGCCAGTTCGCAGATTGCCTCGGGCAACCTGAACCTGTCGTCGCGCACCGAGGAGCAGGCGGCTTCGCTGGAGGAAACCTCCGCCAACATGGGTGAGCTGACCACGACCGTGCGCCGCAATTCCGAGAGCGCGGTGCAGGCGTCCACGCTGGCCGGCCACGCCTCCGAGACGGCGGCGCGCGGCGGCAAGGTGATGAGCGACGTGGTCGAGACCATGCAGGGCATTTCGGAGAGCTCGGCCAAGGTGGGCGAGATCATCGGCGTGATCGACAGTATTGCGTTCCAGACCAACATCCTCGCGCTCAACGCGGCCGTCGAAGCCGCCCGGGCCGGCGAGCAGGGGCGCGGGTTTGCCGTGGTGGCGGGCGAGGTGCGCACGCTGGCGCAGCGCAGTGCCTCGGCGGCCAAGGAGATCAAGGGCCTGATCGGCCAGTCGAGCGAGCGGGTGGAAGCCGGCGCGCGGCTGGTGCAGGAGGCCGGCGGCATCATCGACGAGATCGTCACCTCGGTGCAGCGCGTGACGCAGATCGTGACGGAAATCTCGTCGGCCTCGGCCGAGCAGAGCACCGGCATCGAGCAGGTGAACATCGCCGTCGGCCAGATCGAGGAAGTGACGCAGCAGAATGCCGCGCTGGTGGAAGAGGCCTCGGCCGCCGCCCAGCAGATGGCGGACCAGGCCGATGCGCTGCGCCGCGCGGTGGCGATCTTCCGGGTGGATGGCGCAGGCGTGTAGGCCTGGCTGCATCGCACCAGAGAAAAAGCCGTTCAGCGCAAACTGAACGGCTTTTTCTTTGCCCGGCCCATGGTGGCCGGGCGCTCCGGGCTCCGGGCTTCGGGCCTCAGGCCGACGGCGGCGGCACGTAGCCCGCGGCCTGGTCGGCGCCTTCGCCGAAGAAGTACTTCTCGGTCTGCTTGAGCAGGTACTGGCGCGCGCGCGTATCCGCCATGTTCAGGCGGTTTTCGTTGATCAGCATGGTCTGGTGCTTGAGCCAGCCGGCCCAGGCTTCTTTCGAGACGTTTTGCCAGATCTTCTTGCCCAGTTCGCCGGGCAGGGGCGGGAAGTCGAGACCTTCGGCTTCCTTGTTGAGCTTGACGCAGTGGACCATGCGGGCCATGGGGATTCCTCTTTTCTCTTTTGACGAATGGGGACCCGCGTGGCAGGTCCGGCAGCCCGTCATTTTAAGCCACGCCTGCGAATGCCGTTGCGGCAGTAGGGGCTTGTTGCTTCAGGCCGGTTCGGCAAGTGGCGTGCGCTGCCCCACGGCCGGCGCGGCGATCGGCTCCGGCTGCCCCGAGCGCAGGGAGGCGGTGATGGCCTGGCCGATGCGGGTGGCTTCGGTGGCGTCGGCCAGCGTCAGCGGGGCCGGGCGTTCGCCGCGGCAGGCGGCGACGAAGGCGGCCATCTCCAGTTGGAAGGCCTGCTCGAAGCGCTCGAAGAAATCGCCCACGGTGTGGCGGTGCGTGCCGTCGGCGTCGCTGAGTTCGACGCGGTCGCGCCAGGCGCCCTGGCCGACGATGAGCTTGCCGCGCGTGCCGATCACCTCGGTCTGCGGTTCGTGACCATGGGCGAAGGTGCGCGACGCGTAGAACACGGCCCGCGCACCGCCCTCGAATTCGACGATGGCCAGGCCGTTGTCGACGTCGCCCAGCGGGGCCAGGTCGGGGTGCAGCGCGATGGTACCGGTGGCGAAGGCCCGCGTGGCCCGCGCGCCGCCCAGCATCCAGCGGGCGAGGTCGATGTCGTGCACGCTGCAGTCCATGAAGATGCCGCCCGAGGTGGGCGCGAAGCGCACGAAGAAGCCGCTGGGATCGTGCGCGTCGCAGGTCTGCGAGCGCACCAGGAAGGGCCGGCCCAACTGGCCGCGGCGGATGGCCTCGAAGGCGTTGGCGTAGCTCGGGTCGAAGCGGCGCACGAAGCCGACCATTGCCACGCACGACGGATGCCGCGCGGCCACCGCTTCGACGCGCTCGCAGTCGGCCACGTCCAGCGCGAGCGGTTTTTCAACGAAGACATGCTTGTCGGCGCGCAGTGCCGCGATGGCCTGGTCGGCGTGCAGCGAGGTGGGCGTGACCAGCACCACGGCGTCCAGCCCCGGATGCGCCAGCAGCGCGTCGTAGTCGGCATACACGGCCTCCACGCCCAGCGTGGCGCGGGCGTGCTCGCGTTCGGCCTCGATCGGGCTGCAGGCGGCTGCCAGCACGGCGCCGGGCGTGCGGTGGGCGAGGTTCTCGGCATGGCGCCGGCCCAGGCGGCCGAGGCCGGCAATGCCGATGCGAAGGGGCGTGCGTGCTTGCGGCATGGTGTCTCCTTGGTCTGTTGTTGTGGTCCGTGGCTTCACGAGGTGTTGTGCAGGGGCTCGTAGGCCAGCTCCAGCCGGTACGCCAGCGCGATGAACAGGCTCTGCGCCAGCCCCATGGTGCTGGTGTGGGCGCGGAAGCCGAAGGTGCTGTGGTCCTGCACCAGCAGGGCCACGTCCGACAGCCGGGCCAGCGGGCTCATGCTGCTGTCGGTGATGGCGATGATGCGGGCGCCGCGTTCGCGCGCGGCGTGCGCGACGGACAGCGTCTCTTCCGCATAGGGCGCGAAGGAGATCGCCACCAGCACGTCGCCCTCGCGCACCGAGCGCACGTGGCCCGACTGCATGCCGCCCAGGCCGCTGACGAGCTGCACGCGCTTGTCGGTGTGCTGCAGGGCGTAGTCGAGATAGGCCGCCACCGAGAACGAGCGGCGCGCGCCGGCGATCCAGATCGATGCGGTCTCGCTCAGCAGATCGATCGCGCGGCCGAAGGCGCCGGCGTCCAGGTGGCGCTGCAGGTCTTGCATGCCGGCGATGCTGCCGGCCAGGAACTCCTGGGCGATCTCGACGGAGGACAGCGTGCTGCCGCCGGTCTGGATCACGTCGCGGATGCGGTCCTGGTAGTTCTTGGCCGGCGCGATCTGCTGGACGATCACGTTGCGGAACAGGCGCTGCATTTCGCTGTAGCCGGAGAAGCCGAACTGCTTGGCGAAGCGCACCACCGCCGAGGGCTGCACATCGCAGTTGCGCGCCACGTCCTGGATGCCGTCGAGCGCGAGCTGGTCGCGGTGCTGTTCGATATAGCGCGCGATGACCTTGTGCTGCTTGCTCAGGCTGTCGAAGGTCTGCCGGATGCGCACGAGCAGGGCGTCGACCTCGGAGGCGGGCGTGGCGGTGGCGATGGGCATGGTGCCGTCGGTGGAGGGTTCGGTTTTGGATTTCCGCTGTCGTGCCATTGTAGGCGTTCCTGCCTGGATTTGGAAATATATTTCTGTATGTTAGAAATTAGAAAATATTTGCCGTTTGCGGGGCCGCTTCCTAGAATGAAGCGGCCGGCTGAGGGTTGCCATCATGCCGGGTTTAGCGCCGCCCCAGAAGTGGCGCCTCACCAGCAGGAGACAGCATGCACCCAGCAGACAGGCCGGCGATGGTCATCGTCGGTGCCGGGCACGTGGGCGGCCGCGCGGCACTGGCCTTGCGCGAGGCCGGCTGGCAAGGGCCCATCGCGCTTATCGGCGAAGAGCCCCACGCACCGTACGAGCGTCCGCCGCTTTCCAAGGGCGTGCTGACCGGCGCGCAGTCGGCGCACGACTGCCGGATCGGCCCGCCGGACATCTACGCGGCGCAGGCGATCGACACACGGCTGCACAGCCGCGTGGAACGCATCGACCGCGCGGCGCATACCGTGGTGCTGGCCGATGGCCGCCGTCTCGCGTATGCGCGGCTGTTGCTGGCCACCGGCGGGCAGGCCCGCGCGCTGGCTATGCCCGGTGCGCAGTGGCGCGGCGTGCAGCCGTTGCGCACGCTCGACGATGCGCAGCGCCTGCGGGAGCAACTGCGGCCCGGCGCGCGCGTGGTGGTGATCGGCGGCGGCTTCATCGGGCTGGAGGTGGCTGCCTCGGCGCGTGCACTCGGCTGCGCGGTGTGCGTGGTGGAGCGCGGCCCGAGGCTGCTCGGACGTGCCGTGCCGGCAGCCCTGGCCGAGCGGGTCGACGCGCTGCACAGGCGGCACGGCGTCGAGATCCGGCTGGCCGCCACGCCGGTCGCGCTGCATGCGGTACCGGGCACCGACGCGGTCGGCGCGGTCGAGCTGGCCGGCGGCGAGCGGTTGCCGTGCGACACCGTGGTGGTCGGCATCGGCATCGTGCCGAACGTTGCGCTGGCGCAGGCGGCCGGGCTGGCGGTGGACAATGGCATCGTGGTCGACGCGACCCTGCGCACCGCGGATGCGGCCATCTATGCGGCAGGCGATGTGTGCGCATTTCCCGCTGTGCTGTCGGGGCGGTCGATGCGCCAGGAGACGTGGCGCAATGCCGAAGACCAGGCGCGCACGGCGGCCGCCAACATGCTCGGCGCGGGCCTGCGCTTCGATGCGCTGCCGTCGTTCTGGTCCGATCAGTACGACCACACGCTGCAGGTCTGCGGCGAGCCGGCATGGGCCGCGCGGACCGTGTCCCGCGCGCTGGGTGCCGGGGCGACGCTGGATTTCCATCTGCATGCCGACGGCCGCCTGGTCGGCGCCAGCGGTTTCGGCCAGGGCGAAGCCGTGGCGCGCGACCTCAAGCTGGCGCGCCTGCTGATCGAGCAGGGCGCGCGGCCCGATCCCGGGCGGCTGGCCGATCCGGCGTGCAAGCTGAAGGCGTTGCTGTCGCGCGCGCCGCAGCCCGCCACCGAACTGGAGGCCGCGCCATGACCGCCACCCTGCCGATCGGCATCAACCTGGATGGCGTGCTGGTCCACGACGGCCTGCCGACGCCCGACATGGCCACGCGCTTCGCCATGGTGGCCGAGGCCGGCGTGTTCGACTACGTGGAGCGCAACCCCGAGCCCGGCGAAGACCTGGCACCCTACCGGGCGCTGTGTGACCGCCATGGCCTGCCGATGCGCGTGATGGGCGGCAGCTTCATCGCCGGACACGATGACGACCGGGCCGCGCGCGGCATCGCGCAGGCCGTCGGGTTCGGTGCGCGCGCGTTCAATTGCCAACTGTTCGCCCGCCATGCGGACGGGCATGCGCTGTCCGATGCGGAGGTCGTGGCGTTCTACCTGCGGCTGCTTGAGCTGGGTGCGCGCGGCGGTGTTCCGTGCCTGCCCTGCCTCGAAGTCCACGTCGACATGTGGAGCGAGGATGTGCGCCGTGTCGCCCGTGTGGCGCATGCATTGGAGCGCGAGGGTGTCGCGCCGGCGCTGACGCTGGACGTGTCCCACCTGATCTACAAGATCGACAATCCGCCCGAACTGGCCGCGGTGGGGCTGGCCGACGACGTGGCCTGCGGGGCGCTGGTGCTCGACCCGGCATCGCCGCGGGCGGTTTTCAGGCAATGGCTCGAGCGCGGCTGGGTGCGCCATGCGCATGCCCGCAGCGCCAGCCCCAATGGCCTGCCCAATCCGTGGATGGCGCTGGCGCCGGGCGTGCCCGGACGGGGCATCCAGTATCCCTTCGTGGCGCCACCGCCGGGGACGTATCACGCGGCCTGGCACCCCGAACGGCTCGCGCCATGGAAAGCCGCGATGCACCACCTGCTCGACTGGCGCGCGACGCATCCCGAGGCACCCGGCCAGGTCAGTTGCGAGTTCATTCCGTTTCCCGACTACGGCGGCGGGGCGCGCTACTCGATCCTGGACAACAACATCGCTTGCGCGCGCTGGCTGCGGCAGGCATGGACGGAGCGCTGCGCCGGCAGCGCGCCGGTTTCCCAACCCGCTTTTCAGGGCATCGCATCATGAGCCTTTCCGAAGTGTCTGCGCTGCAGTTCTCGCTCAACCGCATCGTCGCGCCGCGGTTGTCGCTGGAGGCGTTTGCCCGGCTGTGCCGGCGGCTGGACGTGCGCATCGTCGAATTGCGCAACGACCTGCGCGGCGTCGAGATGGCCGACGGCACGCCGGCTGAACAGGTGCGCGATGCGGTGGGCGCGGCGGGGCTGACCATCCGCTCGATCAACGCCCTGCAGCGCTTCGACCGGTTCGACGATGCGCGCCGCGCCGAGGCCATCACGCTGGCCCGCTACGCCCGTGCCTGCGGCGCGCAGGCGCTGGTGCTGTGCCCGACCAACAGCCACGACGACGCGCGCTCCTCCGCCGAGCGCCACCACGATCTGGTGCATGCGCTGCGCGAGCTCAAGCTGATCCTGGAGGACCATGGCCTGGAGGGACTGATCGAGCCGCTCGGGTTCGGTCAGTGCGCGCTGCGGCGCAAGTCGGTAGCGGTGCGCGCGATCGAGGCGGCGCGCGGCGAGGGGCGCTTCCGGCTGGTCCACGACACCTTCCACCATCACGTGGCGGGGGAGGGGCGCTTCTTCGCGCGCTGGACCGGTCTCGTGCACATCTCCGGCGTCGAGGATCCGGCACTGTGCGCCGGCCAGATGCAGGACGCCGACCGCGTGCTGATCGGCGAGACGGACCGGCTCGGCAACGTGCGGCAACTGCGGGCGCTGCTCGACGGCGGCTACGACGGCGGTGTGTCGTTCGAGCCGTTCGCCGAGGAGATCGCCGCGGCCGAAGACATCGAGCACCGTCTGCGGCACAGCATGGATTATCTGCGGCGGGAGGTGGCGCTGGTGTCGGTGTAGGAAAGAAAACCCAAAACCGTCAGGCGGGCGTCACGTTCAACCTGACGCCCAATGCGCGCACGATTTTCCGGACGGTTTCGTAGCGTGGATGTGCGCCCGGGCTGATGGCCTTGTACAGGCTTTCGCGCCCCAGGCCCGCGTCCGCGGCCACCTTGGCAATGCCACGCGCGCGCGCGACGGCGCCGAGCGCAGCCAGGAAGACGTCCGGATTCGGATCATCCATGGCGGCGGCCAGAAATTCGGCGATGGTCTCTTCGCTATCGAGATAGGCCGCCGTGTCAAACGGTGCGTAGGCCTCAGTCATGGCCTGACTCCTTCAACCCGCGTGCCATCCGGATGGCTTGCTTGATGTCCTGGGCTTGGGTTGCTTTGCTGCCGCCCGTGAGCAGGATATAGACGACGGTACCTTGTCGCGTGTAGTAGACGCGATACCCGGCACCCACATCGATCCGCATTTCACTGACGCCTTCACCCACGGGCTTGCAATCGCCAAAATTCCCGAACGATGCGCTGACCAGCCGGGCGACGATGCGCGCCTTGGCGCGCTTGTCGCGCAGTTATTCAAGCCACTGGTCGAACGTGTCGGAGCGGATCAGCGTATCCAATTGGATACAGCGAGGCAAGACGAGGGCGGCGGCATTCGTGGATGCCCGCCGCCCTGGCTGCTTAGTCCAACTCCACCTGCACCACCCCATCCTCCACCCGTGCCCGGTGCGTGCGCAGATGCTCGCACACCGGCGCGCCCAGCGCGCGGCCGTCGCGGATGTCGAAGCGGCCGTTGTGCTTCGGACACTCGATCACGTATTCCATCAGCAGGCCGTCGGCGAGGTGCACGCGCTCGTGCGTGCACAGCCCGGCCGAGGCGTAGACCTGGTTGTCGTAGCGGTAGAGCGCGTAGGTGCGGCCGCCGTGGTCGAAACGCAGCACGTCTTCGTCGTCGATCTCATCGAACGAGCAGACCGGAATCCATTGGGGCATCGCTGTCTCCTGGTTGGGATGGAACGGGGGTGGCCGGGGCGGCCGTGGCCACGGGGGCGAACCGGGCCGGGCCTGCCTGGGGCGGCAGTTCGCGCCGCACGAAGTACGCGGGGTCGCGCCGCTGCCGCAGGACGGCGGCGACGATCTCGCGGTAGGCGCTCAGCATGTTCGGATACGGGGTGGGGCAGTCGGCGCGGATGGCCTCGTGCAGCCGCGGCAGCGCGTGGTACGGCACCATCGGGAACATGTGGTGCTCGACGTGGTAGTTCATGTTCCAGTACAGGAAGCGGAACACCGGGTTCATGTAGACGGTGCGGCAGTTGAGCCGGTGGTCGAGCACGTTCTCCGGCAGCCCGGCGTGCTGCGGCAGCCCGAAGAACAGGTACAGCCAGGCGCCTGCCAGCGCCGGCACCGGCCCCACCAGCAGGGCCGGCAGGATCGATCGCGTCGCCACGCAGGCCACGGCGATGGCCGCATAGAGCGCCAGCCACGCGCGGGCTTCGCGCACCACCTTGCGGTGTTCGGTGGCGGGAACGAAGGTCGCCTCCGCCGCGCCCACCGCGCCGCGCGCATGCCGCAGCACGGCGCGCAGTTCGCGCAGGCCGCCGCGCAGGTTGAACAGCGCCAGGCCCAGGTACAGCAGGCTGGGCGGGCGCGGCACGGCGATCTCGGGGTCGCGGCCGGTGACCAGCGTATCGGTGTGGTGGCGGGCGTGGCTCCAGCGCCAGACGGTCGGCTGGCGCAGCAGCATGAAGGCGGCCACCTGGTACAGCGTGTCGTTCATCCAGCGTGTCTTGAGCGCCGTGCCGTGGCCGCATTCGTGCCAGCGCGAATCGGCGGGCCCGGCGTAGAGCCCGGCATACAGCAGGAAGGCGGGCAGGGCCCACCACGACTGCAGCGTCCAGGCCCACACGGCCAGCGCCCCTGCCACGCCGATCGCGGTGAACCACAGCATGGTATCGAGGATGGCGCGGCCGTCCCGCCGCTTCATCAGGTCTTTCATCAGGGGCCGGGGCACCGGGCATTGGTACCAGGCGGCATTGGCGAGTCCGTGCGCGACGGCGTCGTCGCCGGCGCCGCCGATCAAGCGATAGGCGGCGTGCGGATGGGGGGAGCGTGGCATGGGGCACCTGTGTGAGGGTGGGGGTGCGGCCATCGTAGGAATGTGGAAATGTTTTTGCAATTTGCAATGAAATAACCAATCATTTCCATCACGCCATGTGCGGGTGCAACTCGCAAAAACCAGCAGGAGACGCCATGCTCGAAGCCTCCGCCCGACGGCCCACCCTGGGAACGGTCGCCAAGGCCGCCGGGGTCAGCGTGGCCACGGTTGATCGCGTGTTCAACAGCCGCCTGCCGGTGCGCGATGCCACCGCGGCGCGCGTGCTGGCCGCGGCCGAGGCGCTGGGCTGGCACGGCACCGAACTGATGCGGCGCCGCATCGCCGCCAGCCAGCGCTCGCACACGCTGGCTTTCTGCCTGCAGAAAGCCGAGCCGTTCTATCAGGCGATGGCGCGCTGCCTGCAAGAAGCCGCGCAGGCCGAGACCCGCGCGCACTGCACCGTGCTGATCGACTACGTGGGCGACATCGCCCCGCAGGCGGTCGCGCAGCGGCTGATGGACGCCGGCCGCCGCGCCGATGCGGTGGGCGTGGTGGCGATGGACCATCCGCACGTGAACGCCGCGGTGGCGGAACTGTCGCGCCGGCCGTGCCCGGTGTTCGCGCTGCTGACCGAGATCGGCGCGCCGGAATGCGCGGGCTACGTGGGGCTGGACAGCCGCAAGGTGGGCCGCACCGCCGGCTGGGCGATGGCGCGGCTGGCACGCCCGGCGCGGGCGCCGGGCAAGGTGGGCGTGCTGGTGGGCAGCCAGCGCTACGCCTGCCAGGAGGCCTGGGAGATGGGCTTCCGGGCCTACCTGCGGGCCTGCCCCGAACCGCTCGACGTGCTCGAAGCGCAACTGAGCCTGGACGATGACGCCGTGGCCTACGAAGCCACCGTCACGCTGCTGGCGCGTCACCCCGATCTGGCCGGGCTGTACGTGGCCGGCGGCGGGTCGGTCGGCGTGATCCGGGCGCTGCGCGAGACCCCCTCGCCCAGGCGCCCCGTGGTGCTGTGCCATGACGCCCGCGACGCCACGGTCGCCGCGCTCATCGACGGGGTGATCGATCTGTCGATCAGCACGCCGCTGCCGCTGCTGGCGCGCATCGTGATCGGCAGCATGCTCGACGCGCTCGAGGCCGATGGCGCCCATGCCCCCACGCGGCGCCATTCGCTGCCGTTCCAGTTGCTGACGCCGGAAAACGTCTAGCAGGCCCGGGGGGCCGGATGCACGCATACGGCGCGCAGGCTCAAAGTGGAAATAAATTTCTGAAAAAACAAAAATAGAATTGTGTTTGCCTTCGAGGGTGCCCCGACCTAGAATGCCTCCACGCAACCGGCCGCCCTGGCGTGACCGGAGGCCCGCGGACACTGCCGGCACCACACAGACACGGCAGGCCGCGCCGACCCACCGAGGAAGGAGACGACATGAAACGATGGATGGCATTCGCGGCCGCCTGGCTGCTGCCGCTCGCGGTCTTTGCGCAGACCAAGATCGGTGTATCGATATCCGCTTTCGATGACAATTTTCTGACGCTGATGCGCCAGGCCATGCAGGCGCACGCCAAGGCGCTCAAGGGCGTCGATGTGCAGTTCGAGGATGCGCGCGCCGACGTGGGCCGCCAGATCAGCCAGGTCGAGACCTTCATCTCGCAGAAGGCGTCGGCCATCATCGTCAACCCGGTCGACACCTCCGCCACCGCGCGCATGACCGAGGCCGCGCGCCGGGCCGGCATCCCGCTGGTCTACGTCAACCGCAAGCCGTTCGAGAAGCTGGGCAACGGCGCCGTGTTCGTCGGCTCGGACGAACTGGTCGCGGGCCACCTGCAGATGGAATACCTGGCCAGGCAGATGGGCGGCAAGGGCAACCTCGCCATCATGCAGGGCGGGCTGTCCGCCGATGCCGCGCGCGTGCGCACGCAGGGCGTGATGGACATCGTCAAGAAGTACCCCGGCATCAAGGTGGTGGAGCAGCAGACCGCCAACTGGCAGCGCAACGAAGCGCTCAACCTGATGAGCCGCTGGCTGTCGGCCGGCACCCGGATCGATGCGGTGGCCTCCAACAACGACGAAATGGCGATCGGCGCGCTGTTGGCGATGCGCCAGGCGGGCATCTCGCCCAAGGCCATCCTGGTGGCCGGCGTGGATGCGACGCCCGATGGGCTGGCCGAGATGCGGCGCGGCGGCCTGGTCGCCACGGTGTTCCAGGACGCCAAGGGGCAGGGGCGCGGCGCGGTGGACGCGGCCGTCAAGATGGCCGCCGGCGCCAAGGACGTGCCGCCCGAAGTGCTGATCCCCTTTGAGCTGGTGACGCCCGACAACTACCAGACCTTCGCCAAGCGCTGAGCCGTCGCGCGCATCCCCGCATCCTTGCATTCCACCGGAGCCCCCGCCATGCCGATGACGCTGTCCCCGCTCGCGTCCCCACCCGATGCGGCCGTGCCCGCCGCCGCCCGCGACGCGCTGCTCCACGCGAGCGGCCTGTGCAAGGCCTTCGCCGGCGTGACCGCGCTGGACAACGTGGGCCTGAGCGTCCATGCCGGCCGCGTGCACGCGCTGATGGGCGAGAACGGCGCCGGCAAGTCGACCATGATGAAGATCCTGTCCGGCGTCTACCTCGCGGACCGTGGCGCGCTGTACAAGCATGGCCGGCCGCTGCAACTGAGGTCGCCGCGCGATGCGTTGCGCCACGGCATTGCGATGATCCACCAGGAGCTGAACCTGCTGCCGGACATGACGGTGGCGGAGAACATCTGGATCGGCCGCGAGCCGCGCAACCCGCTCGGGCTGGTGGACCACGGCGAACTGCGCCGGCGCACCGCGCAGTTGCTGTCGCGGCTGGAGATCCACATCGACCCCGACACCGAGCTCGGCGACCTGAGCATCGCCAGCCGGCAGATGATCGAGATCGCCAAGGCCGTGTCGTGCGAGTCCGACCTGCTCATCATGGACGAGCCCACCTCGGCCATCACCGACCGCGAGGTCGAGCACCTGTTCCGCATCATCGCGGAGCTCAAGCGCGCCGGTAAAGCCATCATCTACATCACGCACAAGATGGACGAGGTGTTCCGCATCGCCGACGACGTCTCGGTGCTGCGCGACGGGCGCTATGTGGCGGGCGGGCCGGCAAACGGTTTCGACCACGCCGCGCTGATCACCGCGATGGTCGGGCGCGAGCTGTCGGAGATCTACCCCAAGGGGGACGTCGCTCCCGGCGAGGTGGTGCTGGCGGTGCGCGGGCTGACGCGGCGCGGCGTCTACCGCGACGTGTCGTTCGAGGTGCGCGCGGGCGAGGTGCTGGGCGTGGCCGGGCTGATGGGCTCGGGGCGCACCGAGGTGATGGAATCGCTGTTCGGCATCGTGCCGGCCGATGCGGGCGAGGTCCACCTGGACGGCGCGCGCGTGCAGCTGCGCCACCCCGGCGACGCCATCGCGCGCGGCATGGCGTTCCTGACCGAGGACCGCAAGAAGTCGGGCGCTTTCCTGTCGCTGTCGGTGGGCTGCAACATGGAGATCTCCGCGCTGGGGCGGCACTGCACCGCCGGCTTCGTGCGCCAGCACGAGATGACACGCAAGTGCGAGGCGATGCGCCGCCAGTTGCGCATCAAGACGCCGTCGCTGGACGAGGCCATCGAGAACCTCTCGGGCGGCAACCAGCAGAAGGTGCTGATCGCCCGCTGGCTGCTGAACGATCCGCGCGTGCTGATCCTCGACGAGCCGACGCGCGGCATCGACATTGGCGCCAAGGCCGAGATCTACCGGCTGATCGGCATGCTGGCGCAGTCCGGCGTGGCGATCGTCATGGTGTCGTCCGAACTGCCCGAGGTGATGGGCATGAGCGACCGCATCCTGGTGATGCACCAGGGCAGCGTCGGCGGGCTGCTGGCGCGGCCGGACTTTTCGCAGGAGCGGATCATGGCGCTGGCCTCGGGCGTGCGCACCTTCGATCTGTGATGTCGCCGGCCCCGCTGGCACAGCGAGCCGCCGGAACGAGCGGCCGACCCCAATACCAGGAGACTGCCATGCCCCCCTCCCTCCAGACCACGATCGGTACGCCCGCGGCCGCGCCTGCGCCCAGACGGCGGTTGCCGCAGGAGCTGAGCATCCTGCTGGTGCTGATCGGTATCGCCCTGTGCTTCGAAGTGCTGGGCTGGATCGTGCGCGACCGCTCGTTCCTCTACAACCCACAGGGGCTGCTGATCACCATCCTGCAGGTCTCGGAGGTCGGCCTGCTGGCGATCGGCGTGACGCTGGTGATCATCGCAGGCGGCATCGACCTGTCGTCCGGCTCGGTGGTGGCGCTGTCGGCCATGGTGGCGGCGAGCCTGGCGCAGATGTCGGACGTGGCCAACGCGGTCTATCCATCGCTGGCCGACCTGCCGGCCGTGGTCCCCATCGCCGCCGGGCTGATCGTGGGGGCGCTGGCGGGGCTCGTGAACGGCGCGCTCATTGTCACCACCGGCATTCCGGCCTTCATCGTCACGCTGGGCATGATGGTGTCGGCGCGCGGGCTGGCGCGCTTCTACACCCACGGCCAGCCGGTCAGCATGCTCACCGACAGCTACCTGTGGCTCGGTTCCGGCGCCAAGCCCGTGGTGGTGTTCCTGGGCGCCGCGCTGGTCTTCCACGTGGTGCTGCGCTATACGCGCTTCGGCAAGTGCATCTACGCGATCGGCGGCAACCCGGTGGCGGCACGCGTGTCGGGCATCAACCTCAACGGCACGCTGGTGATGGTGTACACGCTGGCCGGGCTGCTGGCGGGGCTGGGCGGCGTGATCGCGTCGTCGCGGGCGCAGACCGGGCAGTCGGGCATGGGCATGTCGTACGAGCTCGATGCGATCGCGGCGGCGGTGATCGGCGGCACGTCGCTTTCGGGCGGGGTGGGGCGCGTCACCGGTACGGTGATCGGCGCGCTGATCCTCGGCATCATCAGCAGCGGCTTTACCTTCCTGGGCGTGGACGCGTACATCCAGGAAATCATCAAGGGCGCGATCATCGTCGTGGCGGTGGTGGCGGACCGCTTCCGCAAGCGCAAGCGCGGCTGACCGGCCGATGTCCCCGATCTCTTCCCTGGGCCAAGCTATGTCATTGCACTTTCCCGAACACCGGACCTTCGATCTGGCGTGCCTTGGCCGGCTCGCCGTGGATCTGTACGCGCAGCAGGTCGGCTGTGCGCTGGAGGAGGCGACTTCGTTCGCGCGCTACCTGGGCGGCTCGTCGGCCAACATCGCCTTCGGCGCGGCGCGCCTGGGGCTGCGCGCGGCCATGATCTCGCGCGTCGGCAACGAGCAGATGGGCCGCTTCCTGCTGCGCACGCTGGCCGACGAGGGCTGCGATACCAGCCAGGTGCAGATCGACCCGCAGCGTCTGACCGCGCTGGTGCTGCTCGGGATCAAGGATCGCGACACCTTCCCGCTGCTGTTCTACCGCGAGAACTGCGCCGACATGGCCATCGACGCCGACCGGATCGACGCCGGCTTCATCGCCCAGTGCCGCGCGCTGCTCGTCACCGGCACGCACCTGAGCACGCCGCAGGTGCGCCGCGCCTCGCTGCGCGCACTGGCGCTGGCCGGCGAGCACGGCGCGGTGCGCGTGCTCGATATCGACTATCGCCCTGTACTGTGGGGCCTGACCGGGCGCGGCGAGGGCGAGCGCCGCTTCGTGGCCGATGCCGGCGTCACGCGCCAGTTGCAGGAACAGCTCGGGCTGTTCGAACTCATCATCGGCACGGAAGAGGAGTTCCGCATCGCCGGCGGCGTGCCGGACGACCTGTCGGCCTCGCTGCGCGAGGTGCGCAGGCAGACGGCGGCGGTGCTGGTGGTCAAGCGCGGGCCGCTGGGCTGCGCCATCGTGCGCGACGCCGTTCCCGAGCGCATCGACGAGGCGCCCACCGTGGCGGGCGAGCGCGTCGAGGTGCTCAACGTGCTGGGCGCGGGCGATGCGTTTGCGGCCGGGCTGATGTCGGGCCTGTTGCGCGGCGAGTCGCTGGAGGCGTCGGCCGCCATCGGCAACGCTTGCGGCGCCATCGTGGTGTCGCGCCACGGTTGCGCGCCGGCCATGCCGACGCAGGCCGAGCTGGCGCACTGGTTCTCCGGCCACCGCTGCCCGCGTCCCGACCGCGATGAGACGCTCAGCCACCTGCACCGCGTCACCGCGCCGCGCCCGCGCTGGGAGGCGCTGCACGTGCTGGCGTTCGATCACCGCTCGCAGTTCTATCAACTGGCGCGCGATGCCGGTGCGGCGGAGGTGCGCATTCCCGCGCTGAAGGCGCTGATCGTGCAGGCGGTCGAGCGCGTCGCGCAGGACCCGAAGCAGCAGGGCCGCATCGGCGTGCTGATCGACGATGTGTATGGCGAGGACGCGCTGCACCGCGCCACCGGACGTGGCTGGTGGGTCGGCCGGCCGATCGAGCTGCCGGGCTCGCGTCCGCTGCGCTTCGACGCGGGGCGCTCGCTGGGCTCGCACCTGCTGCACTGGCCGCAGGAGCATGTCGTCAAATGCCTGGTGCACTACCACCCCGACGACGACAGCACCCTGCGCGTGGAGCAGGAGCAGGCCCTGCTGCACGTGTGGGAAGCCACGCGCGCCAGCGGCCACGAACTGCTGCTGGAGGTGATCTCGCCCGCGCGCGCCGGCGTGCAGATCCGCCCGGAAGACGCCGTGCTGCGCACCATCAAGCGCCTGTACAACCTCGGCATCAAGCCCGAGTGGTGGAAGCTGGGCGTGATGCGCGCGTCGGCCTGGGAGGCGCTGGGTGCGCTGGTGGCCGAGCGCGATCCGTACTGCCGGGGCGCCGTGATCCTCGGCCTGAACCAGCCGGAAGGCGAGTTGCTGGCCGGGTTTGCCCAGGCGCGGGCCGAAGTGGTCAAGGGCTTCATGATCGGCCGCACGGTGTGGGCCGTGCCCAGCCTGCGCTGGCTGCGCGGCGAGATCGACGATGCGGTGCTGGTGGCTCAGGTGGCCGACGGGTTCCGCCGGCTGATCGACGGCTGGCGTGCGACCCGGCAGCCGCCGGCCCGCCCGGTCTCGCTCGACGCGCACCGGCATCCATCCCACCCCGATGCGACGCTGAACCAGGAGGTCGGCACATGAGCAGGCAGGCAACCGTGCGCCTGACGATGGCGCAAGCGCTGGTGCGGCACCTGGCCGCGCTGCGCGTGGCGGAGGAGGACGGCACGCTGGTGCCGTATGTCGGCGGCGTGTGGGCGATCTTCGGCCACGGCAATGTCGCCGGGCTGGGCGAGGCCCTGGCGCAGACGCGCGATGCGCTGCCGGTCTATCGCGCCCACAACGAGCAGGCCATGGCCCATGCCGCCATTGCCTACGGCAAGGCGCATTTCCGCCGGCGCATCATGGCGGCCACCTCGTCGATCGGGCCGGGCGCGACCAACATGGTGACCGCGGCGGCGCTCGCGCATGCCGGCCGCCTGCCGGTGCTGCTGCTGCCCGGTGACACCTTCGCCTCGCGCGCGCCGGACCCGGTGCTGCAGCAACTGGAGAGCTTCGCCGAGGGCGACGCGACCGCCAACGATGCCTTCCGTCCGGTGTCGCGCTACTTCGACCGCATCGTGCGGCCCGAGCAGATCCTGACGGCGCTGCCGCGCGCGATCCAGGTGCTGACCGATCCGGCGCAGTGCGGCCCGGTCACGCTGGCCTTGCCGCAGGACGTGCAGACCCTGGCCTTCGACTGCCCCGAAGACTTCCTGCAGCCCGAGCCGATCCGCATCCGCCGCCCGCAGCCGGACCCGGTCGAGCTGGCGCGCGCCATCGATGCGCTGCGCCGCGCGCGCCGTCCGCTGATCGTCGCCGGCGGTGGCGTGCTGTATTCGCTGGCCGGGCCGACCCTGGCCGATTTTGCCGAGCGCCACGGCGTGCCGGTGGCCGAATCGCAGGCGGGCAAGGGCGCGCTGTCGTGGCGGCATCCGCTCAACCTGGGCGCCATCGGCGTGACGGGTTCGCCGGCGGCCAACGCGGCGGCGGCGCAGGCCGATCTGGTCATCGGCGTCGGCACGCGGCTGCAGGATTTCACTACCGGCTCGCACAGCCTGTTCGGGCAGGCGCGGCTGCTGTCCATCAACGTGCAGCCCTTCGATGCGCACAAGCGCGGCGGGCAGGCGCTGGTGGCCGACGCGCGCGATGCGCTGGACCGCCTCGGCGCGGCGCTGGCCGATTGGCGCGCCGACGCAGGCTGGACCGGCCAGGCCCGTGCCCTGGCGCGCGACTGGAACGCGCGCGTCGACACGCTGACCACCGCGGCGCCCGAGGGCCTGCCCTACGACGCCCACGTGATCGGCGCGGTGCGCGACTCGGCGGCGGATTCGCCCGGTGGCGACATCGTCGTCTGCGCCGCCGGCACCCTGCCGGCCGAACTGCACAAGCTGTGGCGCAGTGGCCGGCCCGGCAACTACCACATGGACTACGGCTACTCGTGCATGGGCTACGAGATCGCCGGCGGCCTGGGCGTCAAGCTGGCGCGGCCCGAGCGCGAAGTCATCGTGATGGTGGGCGACGGCTCGTACCTGATGATGAATTCCGAGATCGCCACCGCGGTGATGCTGGGCAAGAAGCTCATCATCGTCGTGCTCGACAACCGCGGCTTCGGCTGCATCAACCGCCTGCAGCGCGCCTGCGGCGGCGAGAACTACAACAACCTGCTGGAGCACTGCGTGCCCGAGGGCGGCGAGCCGGTGCGCATCGACTTCGCCGCGCACGCCGCCAGCCTGGGCGCCGACGCCGTGCACGTGGATGGCCTCAACGGCCTGCGCGCCGCGATGCTGCGCGCGCGGGCCGGCCGCCGCACCAGCGTGATCGTGATCGACACCACGCCCGAGCAGACCACGCCCGACGGCGGCTGGTGGTGGGAGGTCGCGGTGCCCGAAGTGTCGCCGCGCGCCGACGTGGGCGCGGCCTACCAGGCGTATCGCCAGAACAAAACCCTGCAGCGAGTATGAGATGACCCAGACCCCCCATCCCACCGGCCGCTGGCCTGTGCGCATCGGCATCAACCCGATCTCCTGGAGCAACGACGACCTGCCGTCCCTGGGCGGCGACACCCCGCTGGAAACCGCGCTGCGCGAAGGCGCCGCCATCGGCTACCAGGGCTTCGAGCTGGGCAACAAGTTCCCGCGCGAGCCGCAGGCGCTGCGCGCCAAGCTGGCGGAGTTCGGCGTGGCGTGCGTCTCGGGCTGGTATTCGGGGCAACTGGCCGAAGGCACGCTGGACGACGAGCTCAAGCGCTGCGACGCCCACATGCGCAAGCTCCAGGCGCAGGGCTGCGGCGTGGTGGTCTACGGCGAGGTGGCCGGCTCCATCCAGGGCCGCATCGACATGCCGCTGGGCAAGCGTCCGCGCTTTGTCTCCGATGCGCAATGGCAGGGCTACGCCCGGCGGCTGGACGCCTTCGGCGCGCACCTGCGGCAGACCTACGGACTGCGCCTGGCCTATCACCACCACATGGGCGCCTATGTCGAATCGCCGGAAGACGTGGACCGTCTGATGGCGCAGACCACCGACAACGTCGGCCTGCTGTTCGATACCGGGCACGCCTACTTTGGCGCCACGCGCAACGGCGCGCCGGCCGACCCGGTGGCGCAGCTCAGCCGGCACGTGCATCGCGTGGTGCACGTGCATTGCAAGGACGTGCGCGCGCCGCTGATCGGCGCCGCCTGCAACGACGGCTGGTCGTTCCTGAACGCGGTGCTGGCCGGCGCGTTCACGGTGCCGGGCGACGGCTGCATCGATTTCGAGGCCGTGCTGCGCGTGCTGCACGACGCCGGCTACGCAGGCTGGCTGGTGGTGGAGGCCGAACAGGACCCGGCCGTGGCCCCGCCGTACGTCTACGCCAAGAAGGGCTACGACACGCTGGCCGGCATCGTGCGCCGCATCGAGGCCGCCGCCGAGGAGGCCGCATGAGCCTGCTGATGAGGGCCGACCGCACGGCCCGCACCATCGTCGAGGTCACGCCCGAGCGGGCCGGCTGGCGCTATGTCGGCTTTCGCGCGGTGCGGCTGGCGGCGGGCGAGGCGGAGGGTTTCGATACCGGCCGCCGCGAAGCCTGCATCGTGGTGCTGGCGGGCCAAGTGGATGTGACCGTCGGCGGTGCGCGCCATACGGCGCTGGGCAGCCGGGCGTCGGTGTTCGATCCGCAATCGCCGGTGGCGGTCTACGTGCCGCCGGGGCAGTCCGTGCGCATCGAGGCGACGCGGGCCGCCGAGGTGGCGATCAGTTCCGCGCCGGCCGAGGGCAAGTACCCCGCGCGCGTCATCGAGCCCGGCACCATGACGCGCAGCGTGCGCGGCACCGGCAGCAATACGCGCTACGTCTGCGACATCCTGCCCGAGACCGAGCCCGCCGAGGGCCTGCTGGTGGTGGAGGTGGTGACGCCCGGCGGCCATGCGTCGAGCTACCCGCCGCACAAGCACGACACCGCCGGTCCGTCGGAGACCGTGCTGGAAGAGACCTACTACCACCGGCTCAACCCGCCGCAGGGCTTCGCCTTCCAGCGCGTCTACACCGACGACCGCAGCCTCGACGAGTCGATGGCGGTGGAAGACGGCGACACCGTGCTGGTGCCGCGCGGCTATCACCCCTGCGTGGCACCGCACGGCTACGACCTGTACTACCTGAACACCATGGCCGGCCCGCAGCGCAAGTGGGCCTTCCGCAACGATCCCGCGCACGCGTGGATCGTCGCCCAGCCCTGATCGGAGGCAAGCGCGATGCGTTGGAAGACCGGTGTCTGTACCTGGACCTTCGGGCCGATGCCCCTCGACGAGATCGCCCGCCGCGTGCGCGCGCTCGGCTTCGACGGCATCGAGCTGCATGGCGATCTGCATGCCTTCAAGCCCGCCTTCGTCGCCGAGGTGCTGGCCGACCACGGGCTGGAGGTGTTCTCGCTCACGCCCGACAACGTCGATCTCGCCCACCCGGATGCCGGCGTGCGTGCTGGTGCGCTGGACTACTACCGCCGCCTGATCGACTTCGCCGCCGCGCTGGGCGCGCCGATGGTGTCCTGCCACGGCGACGTGGGCCGGGTGCGCCCGCTGGCCGCTTACGCGAAGGAATGGGACTGGCTGGTCGAGGGGGGGCGGGCCTTGTGCGCGCACGCCAGCGCAAGCGGCGTGCCGCTGGTGTTCGAGGTGCTCAACCGCTACGAATCGCACCTGGTCAACACCGCCGCGCAGGCGCTCGATCTGCTCGACGCGGTGGGGCAGCCCAACCTGCGCGTACTGCTCGACGCTTACCACATGAACATCGAAGAGGCCGATCCCGCCGCCGCCATCCGGCTGGCCGGCGCGCGCCTCGGGCTGTTCCACGTGGCTGATTCCAACCGGCGCGGCGTGGGCCTGGGCCATACGCGCTTCGATGCGCTGTTCGAGGCGCTGACCGGCATCGGCTATGCCGGGCCCGTCATCGTCGAAGCCACCGCCAGCGGGCCGGACCCGTTCACGGCCGTCAAGGCGGGCGATTACGTGGCCGAGCTGGAAGGTTTCCTGGCGCAGTCCGCGGCCCGGCTGCGGCGCGCCCATCCGCAGCCTGCCGGCCTGCCGGCGTGACCCCCAGAGACCGAGATCCGATCACCAGCGAGAGGAGAGACCCCTATGTATCAAGTGGCGTTGTTGGGTGCCGGCCGCATCGGCAAGGTGCATGCCGCCAGCCTGGCCCGGCTCGGGCGGGCGCAGTTGCGCTACGTCGCCGACGTGGATGCGCGGGCGGCCGCGGAGCTGGCTGCGAGTACGGGCGCGCGGGTGGCGCAGATCGACGCCATCCTGGCCGACCCGGCCATCGACGCGGTGCTGATCTGCACCAACACCGACACCCACGCCGACCTGATCGAGCGCGCCGTGCGGCAGGGCAAGGCGGTGTTCTGCGAGAAGCCGGTGGACCTGAGCCTGGAGCGCGCCCGCGCCTGTGCCCGCGAGGTGGCGGCCAGCGGGCGGCCCTGCATGATCGGCTTCAACCGCCGCTTCGACCCGAGCTTCGCCGCGCTCAAGCGCCGGCTGCAGGACGGCGAGATCGGCAACCCGGAAACGCTGGTCATCACCAGCCGTGACCCGGCCCCGCCGCCGGTGTCGTATATCGACCGCTCCGGCGGCATCTTCCGCGACATGCTGATCCACGACTTCGACATGTTCCGCTTCCTGCTCGACGACGAAGCCGCCAGCGTGGTCGCCACCGGCAGTTGCCTGGTCGACCCCGCCATCGGCCGGGCCGGCGACATCGACACCGCCGCCGTACTGATCCGCACCCGGCGCGGCCGCCTGTGCGTGATCAACGCCTCGCGCCGCGCCGTGTACGGCTACGATCAGCGCATCGAAGTGCTCGGCAGCGCCGGCATGCTGCAGGCGGACAATCCGCCACCCACGCAGGTGCGCGCCTCCACCGTGGCCGGCGTGACGGGCGACAAGCCGCCGTATTTCTTCCTGGAACGCTATGCTGAGGCGTACCGCCTGGAACTGACGCGCTTCTTCGAGGCGCTCGACACGCAGCGCGCGCCCGCGCCCGGCGTGGACGACGGCGTGCGCGCGCTGGAGCTGGCCGAAGCCGCCGCGCGTTCGTGGCGGGAGGGCCGGGTGGTGGAGCTGGACGAGGCCGTGGAAACGGTGCAGGCGAGCGCGCTCGCCTTATAGCCTCTTCATCAGCACCATCGACCGCCGCTGCCAGTTGTACAGCTTGCGGCGGTCTTCCGGCAGATCGTCCACCGTGGCGTGCACGAAGCCGCGCTTGAGGAACCAGTGCTCGGTGCGCGTGGTGAGCACGAACAGGCGCTTCAGGCCCACGGCCCGGGCGCGCGCCTCGACGTGCTTGAGCAGGCGTTCGCCGTCGCCGGTGCCCTGCGTATCGGGCGCCACCGTCAGGCAGGCCATCTCGCCCACGCCTTCCTTGGGGTACGGGTAGAGCGCCGCGCAGCCGAAGATGATGCCGTCGTGCTCGATGACCGAGAAGTTGGCGATGTCGCGCTCCAGCAGCCGGCGCTCGCGCGGCACCAGCGTGCCGTCGGCTTCCAGCGGCTCGATCAGCTGGACAATGCCGCCCACGTCGTCCAGCGTAGCCTCGCGCAGGTATTCCAGGTCGGTGTGCGACACCATGGTGCCGACGCCGTCGTGCAGGAACAGCTCCAGCAGGATGCTGCCGTCCAGCGCGAACGGGATCAGGTGCGCCCGGCGCACGCCGCCGCGCATGGCTTTGACGATGTGCTGCAGGTAGTACGCGGTGTCGGACGACAGCCGCCCCTCGCGCAGGCGCTCGATGGCCGACTCCATCGACAACTCCTGCTGCAGCTTGCCGACCCGGTCCATGATGCCCGGCACCTCGGTGATGAAGATCAGCTTGTCGGCCTTGAGCGCCGTCGCCGTGTTGGTGGCGACGTCTTCCATCGACAGGTTGAACGCCTGCCCCGTGGGCGAGAAGCCCAGCGGCGACAGCAGTACGATCTTGCGGTTGGACAGCGAATGCTGGATCGATTCCGCATCGATCTTGCGCACCAGCCCCGTGTGCTGGAAATCGACCCCGTTGACAATGCCCACCGGCCGCGCCGTCACGAAGTTGCCCGACACCACCGAGATGCGCGCACCCGCCATCGGCGTATTGGGCAGCGCCTGGCTGAAGGTGGCCTCGATATCGAGCCGCAGTTCGCCCGAGGCCTCCTTGGCCGATTCCAGCGCCGCGTTATCGGTCACGCGGATACCGTCGACGAACTGCGTCTGCACGTGGCGCAGCGCCAGTTGTTCTTCCACCTGCGGCCGCGAGCCGTGCACCAGCACGATGTGCATGCCCATGGCGTGCAGCAGCGCGATATCGTTGACCAGCGCCCCCAGCATGCCGGCCTTGACCAGTTCGCCGCCGAAGCCGATCACGAAGGTCTTGTCGCGGAAGGCGTGGATATAGGGTGCCACCGCGCGCAGCCAGTCCACGAACTGCTGCTGCTCGGGCGTGGGCGGGATCGGGGCGACGTCGACGGCGGCGGGCGTGTGCGCCACCAGCGAGACGCCGGAAGCGGGGGCGGAAGAACGAGCGGTCACGGGCGGAATGGGGTGTGCCAGCGGGCGTGGTGGGGCGCGCGGGCCGGCGATGAAAAGATGCGCGGATTATAATCCCGCCCGATGTCAGATTCCCACGTCTCGCCGCCGTCTGCGGCACCCTCCCGACCCTCCCCGAACGACGCCAGCCGGCCCGCGCGCCAACCGGGCCCGGCGGACGCCGGCGGCCGTCGCCCGCGCCGGCAGAAGCCGACGCCGGAAGCGCTCGCCGCCGCGCTGGAGGCCCGCCGCGCGCGCGCCAACGCGGTGCCGCCGATCGCCTTTCCCGAAGCGCTGCCGGTCTCGGCCCGGCGCGACGAGATTGCCCAGGCCATCGCCGCGCACCAGGTGGTGATCGTCAGCGGCGAGACCGGCTCGGGCAAGACCACGCAGTTGCCCAAGATCTGCCTGTCGATCGGGCGGGGCATCGGCGCGGGCGGCACCGGGCTGATCGGCCACACGCAGCCGCGGCGCATCGCCGCCACCTCCACCGCCAAGCGCATCGCCCAGGAGATCGGCTCGCCGCTGGGCGAGCACGTCGGCTACCAGGTGCGCTTCAACGACACGCTGTCGGCCGGCGCCTCGGTCAAGCTGATGACCGACGGCATCCTGCTGGCCGAGACGCAGAACGATCCGCTGCTGCGCGCCTACGACACGATCATCATCGACGAGGCGCACGAGCGCAGCCTCAACATCGATTTCCTGATCGGCTACCTCAAGCAGTTGCTGCCGCGCCGGCCCGACCTGAAGGTCATCATCACCTCGGCCACCATCGACGCGCAGCGCTTTGCCGAGCACTTCGCCGGGCCCAAGGGGCCCGCGCCGGTCATCGAGGTGAGTGGCCGCCTATACCCGGTCGAGGTGCGCTATCGCCCCGTCCAGCGCGACGAGAAGGACAAGGAGCGCGACCTCTACGACGGCATCGTCGATGCGGTCGACGAGCTGGCACGCGAAGGCGCCGGCGATGTGCTGATCTTCCTGCCGGGCGAGCGCGAGATCCGCGAGGCGGCCGAGGCGCTGCGCAAGCATCATCCGGCGCACACCGAGATCCTGCCGCTGTTCGCGCGGCTCTCGGTGCAGGAGCAGGAGCGGGTGTTCCGCCCCTCCAACGCGCGCCGCATCGTGCTGGCCACCAACGTGGCCGAGACCTCGCTGACGGTGCCGGGCATCCGCTACGTGGTCGACACGGGGCTGGCGCGCGTCAAGCGCTATTCGTACCGCAACAAGGTCGAGCAGTTGCAGATCGAGCCGGTCTCGCAGGCCGCCGCCAACCAGCGCGCGGGCCGCTGCGGCCGGGTGGCCGACGGCGTGTGCATCCGCCTGTATGACGAGGCGGATTTCATCGCGCGGCCGCGCTTTACCGATCCGGAAATCCTGCGCTCGTCGCTGGCCGCGGTCATTCTGCGCATGAAGGCGTTGCGGCTGACCGACGTCGAGCAGTTCCCCTTCATCGAGCCGCCGCTGGGCCGCGCGATTGCCGACGGCTACCAGCTCCTGCAAGAGCTGGGCGCGGTCGACGACGAGAATGCGCTGACCCCCCTGGGCAAGCAGGTCGCCCGCCTGCCGCTGGATCCGCGCGTGGCGCGCATGATCCTGGCCGGCCGCGACCACCAGTGCCTGCGCGAGATGCTGATCATCGCCAGCGCCCTGTCGGTGCAGGACCCGCGCGAGCGCCCGCAGGAGCTGCAGCAGCAGGCCGACCAGGCGCACCGCCAGTTCGCCGACGAGAAGTCCGAATTCCTCGGCTGGGTCAAGCTGTGGAAGTGGTTCGAAGAGGCGGTCGCGCACAAGAAATCGAACAAGCAGTTGCAGGACCAGTGCCGCGCGCACTTCCTGTCGCACCTGCGGCTGCGCGAGTGGCGCGACGTGCATTCGCAACTGCACACCACGGTGGCGGAGCAGGGCTGGAAGCTCAACGAGTCCGATCCGACCTACGAACAGTTGCATCTGGCGCTGCTGACGGGCCTGCTCGGCAACATCGGCGTGCGCATCGAAGAAGCCGATGGCAAGGGCCGCGAGTACCTCGGTGCACGCGGCATCAAGTTCTTCCTGTGGCCAGGCTCGGTCATCGCGCGCAAGGCCGGCAAGTGGGTCGTGGGCGGCGAGCTGATCGAGACCAGCCGCCTGTTCGGCCGCACGCTGGCGCGCATCGAGCCGGAGTGGGTGGAGAAGGTCGGCGCGCACCTGCTGAAGGTGTCGTGGAGCGACCCGCACTGGGAAAAGAAGGCCGGCCAGGTCATGGCCTTCGAGCGTGGCACGCTCTACGGCCTGCCGGTCTACCAGCAGCGCCGCGTGCATTTCGGCCCGATGCAGCCCAAGGAGGCGCGCGAGCTGTTCATCCGCCGCGCGCTGGTCGACGGCGAATTCGAGACGCGCCTGCCGTTCTTCGCGCACAACCAGCGCCTGGTGCGCGAGATCGAGAACCTCGAGCACAAGTCCCGCCGCCAGGACGTGCTGGTCGACGACGAACTGATCCACGCGTTCTACGACAGCCAGCTCCCGGCCGACATCCATAACGCCGTCGCCTTCGAGCGCTGGTACGCCGAGGCCGCCAAGGCCAGCCAGAAGCTGCTGTACCTGAACCGCGACGACCTGATGCGCCACGAGGCAGCAGGCATCACCACCGACCTGTTCCCCAAGACGCTGCCGATCGCCGGCATCGACATGGGCCTGACGTATCACTTCGAGCCCGGCAGCCCGCGCGACGGCGTGACGCTGACGGTGCCGCTCTACGCACTGAACCAGGTGCCCGCGCAGCGCGCCGAATGGCTGGTGCCCGGCATGCTCAAGGAGAAGGTGCACCTGCTGCTCAAGAGCCTGCCGCAGAAGCTGCGCCGCCACTGCGTGCCGCTGCCGGACTATGCGGCCGGCTTCGTCTCGCGCGCGAGGCTCGGCGACGGCGATCTGCTCGACCGCCTGATCGCCGATGTGCGCGAGCAGACCGGCACGCCGCTCAAGCGCGCCGACTTCAAGCTGGAAACGCTGCCCGCCCATCACTTCATGAACTTCAAGGTGATCGACGAGCACGGCCGCCAGCTCGACATGGGCCGCAACCTGGCCCAACTGCGCGCCGAACTGGGTGGACGCGCGCAGCAGACCTTCCAGTCGATCGCCGCCCAGGACGCGGCGGTGGCCGGCGCGCAGGGTGATGGCGTTGGCACTGGCACCAAGCCGGGCAAGGCCGGCAAGCCGGATGCCCCGGCCACCCCCGCGCTGTACGCGGGCCTGACCACCTGGAACTTCGGCGCACTGCCCGAGCTGCTGGAAGTCCGCAAGGGCAGCCAGACGCTGTTCGGCTACCCGGCGCTCGTCGACAGCGGCGACCACTGCGACGTGGAGGTCTTCGACGATCCGGCCGAGGCCGCGCGCATCCACCGCCTGGGTTTGCGCCGTCTGTTTGCGCTGCAGTTGCGCGAGCCGCTGAAGTACCTGGAAAAGAATATTCCCGGCCTGTCGCAGATGGCGATTCAGTTCATGAACCTGGGGACGCAGGACGACCTGCGCAACCAGATCCTGGACGCCACGCTGGAGCGTGCCTGCCTGCAGGACCCGCTGCCCACCGACGACGCCACGTTCGGCGCCCGCAAGGACGAAAGCCGCGTGCGCCTGACGCTGCTGGCGCAGGAGATCGCCCGGCTGGCCGGCGCGATCCTGGCAGAGTACGCGCAGTTGCCGCGCAAGCTGCAGATCGCCAAGCCGTTCGGCGCCGCGCATGCCGACATCGATGCGCAGTTGAAGGCGCTGATGCACAAGCGCTTCATCGAGGCCACGCCGTACGCGCAGCTCGCGCACTTCCCGCGCTACCTGAAGGGCATCGCCCTGCGCATCGACAAGCTCAAGGCCGACCCGACGCGCGACGCCCAGCGCATGCAGGAGATGGCACCGCTGCTCCAGCAATACCAGCGCGCCGAGAAGCAACTGCGCGTGCAAGGGCAGGGCGGCACCGATCCGCGCATGGAGGAGTTCCGCTGGATGCTGGAAGAGCTGCGCATCGCACTGTTCGCGCAGGAGCTGCGCACGCCGGTGCCGATGTCGGTGAAGCGGTTGCAGAAGGTGTGGGAGTCGATGCAGCGATAGCGGGTCGCGCTGCACATCGCCTTGCGCAAGGGCAAAAAGTTCCCGCATTTCTTTGTTTTTCTTTTTGAATTTGCGTCATCGGCACCACGGAGCCAGCCGTTAAAATGGCGGGCTAAGTCGCTGAATCTCCTCAATATGTCTGCCTCGCGCATTTCGTCTGTTTCCCGTTGGGTTTCGCTATTGTCTCTGGCCGCCGCCGCGCTGGCGCCGCTTGCCGCGCATGCGGAAGTCGTGACCGTGCTCAATTCGGGCGACGCCAGCGTCACCCTGATCGACAAGGATTCGCGCAAGGCGCTGGAGACCTTCCCGATCGGCAAGGAGCCGCACCACCTGATCGTCACACCGGACGAAAAATCGCTGATCGTCGCCAACGCGGTCGGCAATGAACTGGTGTTCCTCGACCCGGTCACCGGCAAGATCCAACAGCGCGTGCCGCACATCGACGATCCGTACCAGATCGGCTTCTCACCCGACCAGAAGTGGTTCCTGACCACCGGCAACCGCCTGGACCGCGTCGACATCTACCGCTGGGATGGCCACGCCCTGAGCATCGCCAAGCAGCTGCCGCTGGCCAAGACGCCCAGCCACATCGCCTTCACCGCCGACAGCAAGGTCGCGTTCGTGACGCTGCAGGACTCCAATGAAGTGGTCGCCATCGATCTGCCCACGCAGACCGTGATGTGGCGCATGACCTCCGGCGCCGCGCCCGCCGGCGTGTGGGTGACCACCGACCAGAAATACCTGCTGGTCGGCATGACCGGCGCGGACTTCGTCGAGGTCATCGACTGGCGCAACCGCACCAGCGTCAAGCGCATTCCCACCGGCAAGGGCGCCCACAACTTCCGCGCGCTGGGCGACAAGCGGCACCTGTTCCTGTCCAACCGCGTCTCGGGCACCATCAGCATCATCGACGAGCAGACGCTGACCAAGGTGGGCGACATCACCGGCCTGCCGCCCGGCCCGGACGACATGGAACTGACCGCCGACGGCAAGCAACTGTGGGTGACCTGCCGCTGGGCCAAGCGCGTGGCGATCGTCGACGTGGCCAGCCGCAAGGTGGTGGAAGAGATCAAGGTGGGCCGCTCGCCGCACGGCATCTATTTCCGCACGCGCGCGCCGCTGATCTGACGTGAAGACCATGCAGTCCGTTCTGACGATGCTGCGCTCGGTGGCCGCCGCCGCGGCCCTGGGGGCGTGCGCCTTCGCCATGGCTGCGCCGGGCGGCGTTAACGCGGGGGCGTGCAAGGGCACGGTCTACCTGACGTTCGACACCGGCAGCATGAGCCAGGCCCAGCTGATCGCCGATACGCTGCGCCGCCACCGCATCCAGGCCACCTTCTTCCTCGCCAACGAAAAGACCATCCACGGCGACAGCACGCTCGACGATGGCTGGGCGCCGTACTGGAAGTCGCTGGCCGCCGACGGCCACGCCTTCGGCACGCATACCTTCGATCACGTCTACTACAAGGGCGAGGCCGGTCCGGGCAGGGTCCGCTTCCGCCCGCAGTTCGGCGAGCAGGGCGGCCGCAACGTCGTCTGGGGCGCGCCGGAATTCTGCGCCGAGCTCAAGCGCAGCGCCGACCGTTTCCGTGCCATGACCGGCCAGCCGATCGACCCGCTGTGGCGCGCGCCGGGCGGCCACCTGTCGGCCGTCACCGAGGGCTGGGCCAAGCGGTGCGGCTTCGCGCACGTGGCGTGGGCCCCGGCCGGTTTCCTCGGCGACGAGCTGCCCTCCGAGCGCTACCCGAACGCCATGCTGCTCGACAAGGCGCTGGCCAGCCTGCGCGATGGCGACATCACCATGGCGCACCTGGGCATCTGGTCGCGCAAGGACCCCTGGGCGCCGGCCGACCTGGAGCCGCTGATCACCGGCCTGGAGCGCAAGGGCTTCTGCTTCGCCACGCTGCGCGACCATCCGCAGTACAAGGCCTGGTTCGCCGCGCACCCGCCGGCCCGCTGACATGCTCGACTGGATCGCCGACACCTTCACCCAAGCGCAGGACCTGCTGTTCCAGCATGTCGTGATGCCGCTCACCTATGCCATCGGCATGGGCGGCTACGTGGAAGATGCCTATCCGGGTACGGAATGGCTGCTGATGGGCTTGGTGCAGATCACCGTGATGCTGCTGGTGCTGCGGCCGCTGGAGCGCTGGCGCCCGGTCGAGCCGTTGCAGGACCGCGGGGCCGTGCGCGCGGACGTCGTCTACACGCTGTTCCACCGGCTCGGCCTGTTTCCGCTGCTGCTGTTCTTCACGCTGCAGCCGCTGATCGACGCGCTCGACGGCAAGCTGCGCTTCTGGGGCTGGGCCCACGCGAACGTGGAGGACTGGTGGCCGGGCGTGACCTCCGTCCCCGTCGTCAGCTTTCTGGTCTACCTGGTGCTGTTCGACCTGCTCGACTATTGGTATCACCGCCTGTCGCACACGTTCCACTGGTGGTGGAACCTGCACGCGCTGCACCACAGCCAGCGGCAGATGACGCTGTGGTCCGACGACCGCAATCACATCTTCGACGACGTGCTGCACGGCGCGGTGTTCGCCATCGCGGCGCTGGTGATCGGCGTGGAGCCGTCGCAATACGTGCTGCTGGTCGCCATCTCGCAACTGCTGCAGAGCCTGCAGCACGCCAACGTGCGGCTGCATTTCGGCTGGCTGGGCGAGCGGCTGCTGATCTCGCCGCGCTTCCATCGGCTGCACCACGCCATCGGCCTCGGGCACGAGGTGCCGGGCAAGCCGGGCAAGCCGGGCAAGCCGGGCAAGCCGGGCGTGCTGGGCGGCTGCAACTTCGGCGTGCTGTTCCCGTGGTGGGACATGCTGTTCGGCACCGCCATCTTCTCGTCCGAATACCACGCCACCGGCATCCGCGACCAACTGCCCGTGCCGCAGGGCCGCTCGCGCGATTACGGGCGCGGCGTGCTGCGCCAGCAGTGGCTGGGCGTCAAGCGCCTGTTCGGCCGGGCCTGAGCGAGGGCGCGGTGCGCCCCGTGCCGCTGTGCTAGGCTGTCCGCATCCAGAACTCCCGACTCCCGCATGAACGACCTCGTCCGCTCGTTTGGCCGCGCGCTGCTGTCGCAGCTGCATCCGCGCATGCTGTTCATGACGGTGCTGCCGTTCATCGCGGCACTGGTGGTGTGGGGGCCGATCCTCTATTTCGGCTGGAACCCGGTGATGGAAACGGCGCGCGGCGTGCTGGAGGGCTGGACCCTCACGCACTGGATCTACAGCGGGCTCGACGCACTCGGCATGACCGGCTTCCGTGCGGTGATCGCGCCGCTGGTGGTGATCGCAGCGCTGGTGCCGGTGATCGTGGTGACGATCCTGGTGTTCGTCGGCGCGGCCTCGGTGCCGGCGGTGATGCGCTTTCTCGACCGCAACTACCCGCAACTGGAGCGCCGCCGGGGCGGCTCGGTGGCCGGCAGCCTGCTGCATTCGCTGGGTTGCACGCTGGTGTTTGCCGTGGTGGCCGTCGTCACGCTGCCGCTGTGGCTGATTCCTCCATTCTTCGCACTGATCCCGCCGCTGCTGTGGGGCTGGCTGACCTACCGCGTGATGACCTACGACGCCCTGGCCGACCATGCGTCGGCCGACGAGCGCCGCATCATCATGCAGCGCTACCGGCTGCCGCTGCTGGGCATCGGTGTCGCCGTCGGCATGCTGGGCTCGGCGCCGACGCTGCTGTGGGTGTCGTCGGTGGTGACCATCGTGCTGTTCCCGATCATCGCCATCGCGGTGATCTGGCTGTACGTGCTGATCTTCATCTTCTCCGCATTGTGGTTCGGCCACTTCTGCCTGCGCGCGCTGACCCGGCTGCGCGCCGAGGCGCCGCCGCCCACCCGCGTGATCGAGTCGACCGTGATCGACGTCGCCGTCATCGAACGCCCGCTCGAATAAGACAGGAGCCGACCCCCATGGCTTTCGGCATGATCATCATCGGCGACGAGATCCTTTCCGGCCGCCGCGAAGACCAGCATCTGCGCAAGCTGATCGAGGTGCTGGGCACGCGCGGCCTGTCGCTCGAATGGGCCGAATACGTCGGCGACCAGCCTGCGCGCATCACCGCGGTGCTCAAGCGCACCTTCGCCGGCGGCGATGTGATGTTCTGCACCGGCGGCATCGGCGCCACGCCCGACGACCACACGCGCCAATGCGCCGCCGCCGCGCTGGGCGTGCCGCTGGTGCTGCATCCCGAGGCGCGCGAGCAGATCGCGCTGCGCATCGCCGAGACGGCCGCCGGCGACCCGGTCAAGGCCGACCTGTCGACGCCCGAGAACCGGCACCGCTTCAAGATGGGCGAGTTTCCGCAAGGCGCGCGCATCATTCCCAACGTCTACAACCGCATTCCCGGCTTCTCCGTGGGCGACCACCATTTCATGCCGGGCTTCCCCGTGATGGCGTGGCCGATGATGGAGTGGGTGCTCGACACCTATTACGTCGACCTGTTCCACCGCGCCCCGCGCGAAGAGCGCTCGTTCGTGGTGTTCGGCCTGCCGGAGTCGCGGCTGACGCCGCTGATGGAGCGCATCGAGGCCGAGTTCGACGGCGTCAAGGTGTTCAGCTTGCCCAGTGTGGGCGACGCGGCGCGCGGCGAGCGCTATGCGCGCAGCCATATCGACCTCGGTGTGAAGGGGCCGCCCGAAGCGGTGGCGCGCGCCTATGCGGTGCTGCGTGAAGGTACCGCGGCGCTCGGCGGCGAGATTCTGGAGGCGGACGCTGCCGCGGCGCCCTGACCGGGCGGAGCTTCGGGCGAACAGGCACCGGGGACGGGGCCGCGCGGGGTGCGGCGAGCATCGCAAAGCCGCGAGAGGCGCGCGGCAGACCGGATGGGTTTTCGTCAGGCGCCTTGCCAGGGGAGGCCGCGGAAGCACCAGCCTTCCACGGTCTTGCGATGGCCCGCGGCATCCTTGGCGCCTTCGAAGCCTTCCAGCACATCCATCGCCAGCGCATAGCCGGCCTGCGTCGCGGCGGTGGCCGCGTGCTTGGAGCGCGCGGCGCTGCGGCACAGGAACAGCACCGGCACATCCTTCGGCACGGCGGCTTCCAGTGCGGCCAGGAAATCCGGATTGCGCACGCCGCCCGGATACTGGTTCCACTCCACATGCACGAACTGGCCGGGCAGCAATTGCGGCGCGCCGACCCAGTCGAGCTCGGCGCGGGTGCGCACGTCCACCAGGCGCGCCTGCGGATCGGCGGCGAGCAGCGCGGCGGTCTCTTCCGGCGTCAATGCACCGAAGTACGGCAACTGGCCGGCCTCGCGGCGCGCGGCGGCGGCATCGAGCAGGGATTCACGGGGGGGCGCGGTAGCGGTCATGGCAATCGGCGGGGTGGAAAAGTCTCAGTTTAATGCCGGCCCTGCGCCGCGCGGCATGGGTTCCCCTATGTGGTGCGAAAAGAGGGTGTTGCACAAACTCAGTGCCTATTGATTCGATGTGCACTATGATGGTGCGTTGGTTGGGTGGCCTGGGCAGCTTCCGGCCGCGACGCCTGCAGACTAGACTACCCGGCGAAGCGGAATCCGGTAGCCGGCCGCACCGTGCCAGTCATGGTCTCACGCCGTCTTGCACTATTTGCGGGAGGCCGTGCGCGTCATGGGGCAGCAATTGGCACAGTTTCTGCTAAAGTTCTCGCGGTCTTTTTCAGGGGCGTCCCGTCCAGCCATGTCGGACGGCCCTGCTAGGAAGAAGATGTTCCGGTAGGTGGAGGGGGGTCGCTACGATTCGTCACACAGCCGGCTCACAATGTTGCGATATAGCGCTACCAGGAGAATGGCATGTCCCAAAGCATTGCAGACGTGATGAAGCTCGTGAAGGAAAACGACGTCAAGTTCGTCGATTTCCGCTTCACCGATACCAAGGGTAAGGAGCAGCACGTCTCGGTTCCCGTGTCGCATTTCGGCGAAGACAAGTTCGAAAGCGGCCACGCGTTCGATGGCTCGTCGATCGCCGGCTGGAAGGGCATCGAAGCTTCGGACATGCTGCTGATGCCGGACGCCAACACCGCCCACATCGACCCGTTCTACGAAGAGCCGACCCTGGTCATGACCTGCGACGTGATCGAACCGTCGGACGGCAAGGGTTACGACCGCGATCCGCGCTCGATCGCCAAGCGCGCCGAGGCCTACCTGAAGAGCACCGGCCTGGGCGACACCGCCTACTTCGGTCCGGAACCCGAATTCTTCATCTTCGACGGCGTGACCTGGAACGTCGACATGCAAGGCTCCTTCGTGAAGATCCATTCCGAAGAAGCGCCGTGGTCGTCGGGCAAGGAATTCGAGCACGGCAACACCGGCCACCGCCCGGGCAAGAAGGGCGGCTACTTCCCGGTTGCCCCGATCGACACGTTCCAGGACATCCGCTCGGAAATGTGCCTGATTCTCGAATCGCTGGGCATTCCGGTTGAAGTGCACCACCATGAAGTGGCTGGCCAGGGCCAGAACGAAATCGGCACGAAGTTCAGCACGCTGGTGCAACGCGCCGACTGGACCCAACTGCAGAAGTACGTGATCCAGAACGTCGCGCACACCTACGGCAAGACCGCCACGTTCATGCCGAAGCCGGTCGTGGGCGACAACGGCTCGGGCATGCACGTGCACCAGTCCGTGTGGAAGGACGGCCAGAACCTGTTCGCGGGCAACGGCTACGCCGGTCTGTCGGAATTCGCGCTGTACTACATCGGCGGCATCATCAAGCACGCCCGCGCGCTGAACGCCATCACCAACCCGGGCACGAACTCGTACAAGCGCCTGGTGCCGGGCTTCGAAGCGCCGGTCAAGCTGGCCTACTCGGCCCGCAACCGTTCGGCGTCGATCCGCATTCCGTACGTCGCCAACCCGAAGGGCCGCCGCATCGAGACGCGCTTCCCGGATCCGCTGGCCAACCCGTACCTGGCCTTCTCGGCGCTGCTGATGGCTGGCCTGGACGGCGTGCAGAACAAGATCCACCCGGGCGAAGCCGCCGACAAGAACCTGTACGACCTGCCGCCGGAAGAGGATGCAAAGATCCCGACCGTGTGCTCGAGCCTCGACCAGGCCCTGGAGTACCTGGACAAGGATCGCGAGTTCCTGACCCGCGGTGGCGTGTTCACCAACTCGATGATCGACGCCTACATCGAGCTGAAGATGGAAGAAGTCACCCGCTTCCGCATGACCACGCACCCGATCGAGTTCGAGATGTACTACTCGCTGTAACAGGCGGGGTGCCCCGTGCAATGCAGCAACGGGGCGCGGATGCGACAGTGTTGAAGGGCAGGGGCGGCGCAGGTCGCCCTTCCTTTTTGTGAAGCGGAGGTTTGTGGCTAGAATGGGCGACCGCCGGATTCCGGCGCCCAATCGACGCTTCAGCCAGGTTCCACTCATGTTCCGTCCTTCCTCCCGCATCGCATCCGGACTGCTTGCCGCCACCGCGGCGCTTGCTGCGCTGTCCGTGCAGGTTCCCGCGTATGCGGATGATGTCTATCTGTGCACCGGCCCGAACGGCGTACCGGAGTACCGCAACAGCGGCAACATCAAGGGCTGCAAGAAGCTGTCGCTGCCCGACGTGGTGACGGTGCCGGGCACGCGCAGCCCGCGCAGTGGAGGGGCGGCGCCGGCCGAGTCGAGCGGCGGCTTCCCGCGTGTCGACAGCGCGACGCAGAAGAGCCGTGACGGCGAGCGCCGCCGCGTGCTGGAAGCCGAACTGTCGGAAGAGGAGCGCAAGCTCCAGGCGTTGCAGGCCGAATACAACAACGGCCAGCCCGAGCGCCAGGGCAACGAACGTAACTATCAGAAATATCTCGACCGCACCGCGCAACTGAAGAGCGACATCGAGCGTGGCCAGGCCAACGTCGATTCTCTGCGGCGGGAGCTGTCCAACCTGAAGGAGTAGCACAGTGATGCGTCGACTGATCCCCAAAGCGGCCCACCGCGATGACCAGGAACAGGCGACGCCACCCGCGCCGTCCGCCGCCGCCCCGGAGGTTCCGGCCGGCGGGCGTGCCGCCTCGTCGGCGATGCCACCCCTGCCGTTCTCGCACGGCGCGCCGCCGTCGTATCCCGGGCTCGATGCCGTGCCCAACCCCGTCCTCTTCGTCCGCCATCCGTCGCTGACGATCTTCTACGCCAACCCCGCCGCCGAAGCCACGCTGGCCGTGTCGCGCCGTCAACTGGTGGGGATGTCGCTGCACGACCTGTTCGTCGATCCGTTGGAACTGGTGGAGATGATCCGCACGGTGGCCGGCCGCCAGTTCGACGCCAAGCGACGCGACCTGTCGCTCGAGCGGCCGGGCCATGAGGCGCTGCACGTGCACGCAGTGGTCGGCGCCATCGATTTCGAGCCGGGCTGCGCGCTGCTGGAGCTGCTGCCCAACGAGCAGAAGATCCGCAGCGAGCGGGAAGAGCGCCTGCTGGACCTCACCTCCGCCAACAAGGAGCTGATCCGCAACCTGGCGCACGAGATCAAGAACCCGCTGGGCGGCATCCGCGGCGCGGCGCAACTGCTGGAGTTCGAGTTGCCCGAGCGCGCGCTGCGCGAGTACACCCAGGTCATCATCAAGGAGTCCGACCGGCTGCAGACGCTGGTGGACCGCCTGCTGGAGCCGCACCGGCATCCGCACATCGTCGGCGATGTGAACATCCACGAGGTGCTCGAGCGCGTGCGCTCGGTGGTGCTGGCGGAGTTTCCGCAGGGCCTGCGTATCGTGCGCGACTACGACGCCAGCCTGCCCGAGTTCCGTGGCGATAAAGAACAGTTGATCCAGGCCGTGCTGAACATCGTTCATAACGCGGCGCACGCGCTAGGGCCGCGCATCGCGCTGGGCGATGCCGAAATCATTCTGCGCACGCGGGTGGCGCGCAAGGTCACGATCGCCAAGCGCCTCTACAAGCTGGCATTGGAATTGCATGTGGTGGACAACGGTCCTGGTATCCCGGACGACATCCGCGAGCGCATCTTCTTTCCGCTGGTGTCCGGGCGGGAAGGGGGGAGCGGGCTGGGCCTGACGCTGGCGCAGACCTTCGTGCAGCAGCACGATGGCCTGATCGAATGCGACAGCAGGCCGGGCCTGACCGATTTCCGTATCCTGGTGCCGCTGCATTGACAGCGGCGGCATCGGTGGCCCAGGCGATCTGAAGTCAAGCTGACACACAACACATGAAGCCAATCTGGATAGTCGACGACGATCAATCCATCCGCTGGGTCCTCGAGAAAGCGCTGGCGCGGGAGAGCCTGCTGTCGCGCAGCTTCACCAATGCCCGCGACGCGCTCAACGCGCTCGACGAAGAAACCCCGCAGGTGCTGATCTCCGACGTCCGCATGCCGGGCGGCTCGGGGCTGGACCTGCTGCAGGCCATCAAGAGTCGGCATCCGGGCCTGCCGGTCATCATCATGACGGCGTATTCCGACCTGGACAGCGCCGTTGCGGCGTTCCAGGGCGGTGCCTTCGAATACCTCGCCAAGCCGTTCGATGTGGACCGCGCGGTCGAGCTGATCCGCCGCGCGCTGGAAGAGAGCCTGCGCGAGGAAGAGATCGACGACCGCCTGGGCGACGCGCCCGAGATTCTCGGCCAGGCGCCGGCCATGCAGGATGTGTTCCGCGCCATCGGCCGGCTGTCGCAGTCGAACGTGACGGTGCTGATCACCGGCGAATCCGGCACCGGCAAGGAGCTGGTGGCGCGCGCGCTGCACAAGCACAGCCCGCGGGCGAGCGGTCCGTTCATCGCGCTCAATACCGCGGCGATCCCCAAGGACCTGCTGGAGTCCGAGCTGTTCGGCCATGAGCGCGGCGCCTTCACCGGCGCGCAGACCATGCGCCGCGGCCGCTTCGAGCAGGCCGAGGGCGGCACGCTGTTCCTCGACGAAATCGGCGACATGCCGTTCGATCTGCAGACGCGCCTGCTGCGCGTGCTGTCGGACGGGCACTTCTACCGGGTGGGCGGCCACAACCCGCTCAAGGCCAATGTGCGCGTCATCGCGGCCACGCACCAGAACCTGGAAACGCGCGTCAAGGACGGCCTGTTCCGCGAGGATCTGTTCCACCGCCTCAACGTGATCCGCCTGCGCTTGCCGGCGCTGCGCGAGCGGCCGGAGGACATCACGCTGCTGGCGCGCCACTTCCTGCAGAAGAGCGCGAAGGAGCTCGGCGTCGAGCCCAAACGCATGTCGGACGAGGCGCTGGCGCATATCGCCACGCTACCGTTCCCGGGCAACGTGCGCCAGCTCGAGAACCTTTGCAACTGGCTGACCGTGATGGCGCCGGCGCAGACCATCGAGGTCAAGGACCTGCCGCACGACCTCGTGCGCGGCACCAGCCAGATGCTGCCGGTCACGGCCGAGCTGGCGGCGGGGCGCCCGGCCGTGGTGAGCGAGCCGTCTCATGGAGGCGGCGAAGCCTATGCCGTCGGCGCCGAGGTCCCGGTGGCAGCGAGCGCGGCGGGTGCCTCCGCCACGGCCGGCTGGGAGCGCACGCTGGCCGGCGAGGCCAAGGCGATGCTCGAGGCCGGCCAGCCCGACGTCATGGATGCGCTGACCCGCCGCTTCGAACGGGCCATCCTTGAAGCGGCTCTTGGCGTCACGCGTGGGCGCCGGGTCGAGGCGGCCACGCGCCTGGGCATCGGCCGCAACACCATCACCCGCAAATTGCAGGAACTCGGCTTCGACTGACACCGCAGCGAAGCCGGTCCAACCGGATATCGTCGAGCTTGGCGATTGGGATTGGGCGGATTTCCGAAAGGGAATCCGCCTCTTTTTTACGTGGACCTGAACCGCTCAGTGCAGGCGATGCTTGAGCTGCGACAACTCCGCATGGGTGCGCATGACGGCGGTCTGGACCGTGTGGTCGATCTTGCCCGCCTGCTGGCAGGCCATCTTGGCGCGGTCCGATGCGGCTTCCAGCTTGTCGATCGCTTCGACGAAGGTCTGCTCGTCATTGGCGCCCTCCAGCCGTGCGTGACATTGGCGGGCTTGCTCGTCCAACTGCTGGATCGACTGCTTCAGCACATCCGGCACATTCTCGTGCGTGGCGCAGGTGTGGGTGAGCTCAGCGATGGTGTGTTCGGCGTGCTCGAAACGCTGGCGTAGTTTCTGGGTTTGCATCAGAGGCTCCTGTCGGATGGGAAAGGAACGCTGCGGGCGCACCACAATGAGGCGCATGCGTGGCGCGAAACGGTGCAGCGCCCAAGACTGGCGCAAGCAACGTGCCGCGTGCCGGAGCCGGTACACCGGAAAGCGGGCGGGACGCCCGGGCGGCTGTCCCGGATGCGCCGCTTATGGGTGCGGGGCCGGCAGCGCGGGCGCGCGTGCCCCAAGAATGCGCTCGGCCACTTCGGCAAAGCCCGCGCCGCCTTCGCCCGTGGTGAGATAGGCCGGCGGCACCGGCAGCGCATCGATCACATCCAGCACATTGGCCACGCCCACCGACAGCGGGAAGAACTCGAACATGGCCGCATCGTTGGCCGAGTCGCCGACGAACAGCCAATGCTCGCGCTCGGCGTGCAGGTCCATGGCGAACGCGCGCCGGGCCAGTGCGACGCTGGCGCTCAGCTTGTCGTGCCGGCCGAACCAGCCGTTGACGTGGATCGAACTGACCGTCGCGTGCATGCCGTGCGTGCGCATGATGTCGACGATGTGCCGGATCGCGACCTGCGGCAGCGGGGGCACCTGTTCGGCGTGATCGATGGCCAGGTCGGCCGCATGCCATGCCTGGTCGGTGGCCAGCGCCGCGCCGGGCACCGCGTGCAGGATCTCCACGCCGATCTCGCGGATGCGCTCGAGATTGCGCAGGCGGGTCTGCGCATCGTCGACGAAATCGGAGGCCAGGTGGCCGAGCGCATCGATGCGCATGGCAAAGGCGCCGTTCTCGCCGATCACCGCATCGACCGGCCACAGCCGCGCGATGACTTCGCACCACGCAATCGACCGCCCCGTCACCGGCACGACCTTGACGCCGGCCCGGTGCAGGCGCTCCAGCGCCGTGTAGGCCTGGGCCGGCAGCTTGCCGCGCGTGGTCAGCGTGCCGTCGACATCGGTGAACACGCCGGTGACATGCCGCAGCGCATCATCGGAGAGTTGGTGCAGCGCCAGCGGGATGCGGCGCGCGGCGATGGCGGGCGCGGTTTCGGGGGAAGCGGCGGGTGTAGCGGGCGTGGTGGTCGGAGCGAGCATGCTGCGGCTGCGAAAGGGGTCGGCTTCAATTCATTCTAACGGTGCTTTGCCGGCCGGCCGTGGAGGAAATTCCCGATGTCGGTATGACAGAAAGGCAAGTAACATGCCGCTGTCACAAAAATGCCCGACCGTCCGGATAGAGTCGGCGCGCCGTGGGCCGGTACAAGGCCCGCCGGGAAGTCATCACCGAGGAGAAACAATGACGATCCAGAAGATTGCGGGGGCAGTGGTCGTGCTGGCGGCCTGCACATTTGCGCAGGCAGCGCACGCCGTGACCGAAATTCAGTGGTGGCACTCGATGGAGGGCGCCCTGAACGAGAAGGTGAACGAGCTTGCCAACAAGTTCAATGCCAGCCAGTCCGACTACAAGGTCGTGCCGGTCTACAAGGGCCAGTACGACGAGTCGCTGGCGGCCGGCATCGCGGCCTTCCGTGCCGGCAACGCGCCGGCCATCCTGCAGGTCTTCGAAGTAGGCACCGCGACCATGATGAATGCCCGCGGCGCCATCGTGTCGGTCGCCAAGGTGATGAAGGACGCCGGCGAGAAGTTCGACCCCAAGGCCTACGTGCCGGCGGTGGCGGGCTACTACACGTCGAACAAGGGCGAGATGCTGTCGTTCCCGTTCAACAGTTCGACGACGATCCTCTACTACAACAAGGACGCCTTCAAGAAGGCCGGCCTCGACTCGAACAAGCCGCCCGCGACGTGGCAGGAGGTCGCCATCGACGCGGCCAAGCTCAAGGCGGCCGGCGTCGCGTGCGGCTACACCACCGACTGGCAGTCGTGGGTGCACCTGGAGAGCTTCTCGGCATGGCACAACGTGCTGTTTGCGACCGAGAACAACGGCTTCGGCGGCGCGAAGGCGCGCCTGGCCTTCAACGGCCCGGTGCAGGTGCAGCACATCGAGCATCTGCTCGATATGGAGAAGAAGGGCTACTTCACCTACGCCGGCCGCAAGGACGAGCCCAAGGCGAAATTCATCGCGGGCGAGTGCGCCATGCACACCGGCTCGTCGGCGGCACTGGCCAACATCCGCAAGAACGCCAAGTTCAGCTTCAGTCCGGCACCGCTGCCGTATGAAGCGGGTGTGCCGGGCGCGCCGCAGAACACCATCATCGGCGGCGCTTCGCTGTGGGTGATGGGCGGCCACAAGCCCGAGGAGTACAAGGGCGTCGCGCGGTTCTTCTCCTTCCTGTCGCGTCCCGAGATCCAGGCCGACTGGCACCAGTCGACCGGCTACCTGCCCGTGACGATGGAAGCATACGAGTTGACCCGGAAGTCGGGCTTCTATGACAAGAACCCGGGCGCCGACGTGGCCGTCAAGCAGATGATCGTCAAGACGACCGACAAGTCGCGCGGCATTCGCCTGGGCAATTTCCCGCAGATCCGCTCGGTGATCGACGAAGAACTCGAAGCCGTGTGGGCGGGCAAGAAGTCGCCGAAGGAAGCGCTGGACAGCGCCGTGGCGCGCGGCAACGATCTGCTGGCCCGCTTCGAGAAGACCGTCAAGGAATAAGCGCTTTCGCGTGTGCTGTCAGCCGCCGGCCCGGTGTGCGCGCAGGGGCCGGCGGTGCGTTTCGGGATTCCCCAATGGACAAACGCGTCGTATTCCGGTCGCGCTGGCTGCCGTACGTGCTGGTGGCTCCACAGATCGCCGTCACCCTGGTGTTCTTCTTCTGGCCGGCGGGGCAGGCGCTGTACCAGTCGCTGCTGCGGCAGGACGCCTTCGGCATGAATCTCGACTTCGTCGGGCTGGAGAACTTCGCCGACCTGTTCGCCGATCCGAACTACCTCGGGTCGTTCAAGACCACGGCGGTGTTCGCCATCGGTGTGACCTTCGTGGGGCTGTCCACGTCGCTGGCGCTGGCGTACTTCGCCGACCGCGCGCTGCGCGGCGCCACCTTCTACAAGACGCTGCTGATCTGGCCGTATGCGATCGCGCCGGCCGTGGCGGGCGTGCTGTGGAGCTTCCTGTTCAACCCGTCGCTGGGCATCGTGTCGTTCGTGATCCGCAAGATGGGCGTGGACTGGAACTACGTGCTCAACGGCGAGCAGGCGATGTTCCTGGTCGTCGTCATCGCCGCCTGGAAGCAGATCAGCTACAACTTTCTGTTCTTCCTCGCGGGTCTGCAGAGCATCCCCAGGTCGCTGATCGAGGCGGCGGCCATCGACGGCGCGGGGCCGTGGAAGCGCTTCTGGTCGATCGTCTTCCCGCTGCTGTCGCCCACGACGTTCTTCCTGATGGTGGTGAACGTGGTGTACGCCTTCTTCGACACCTTCGCCATCATCGATTCGGTCACGCAGGGCGGGCCGTTCAAGGCCACCGAGACACTGGTGTTCAAGGTGTACCAGGACGGCGTGCGCGGGCTCGACATCGGCGGCTCGGCGGCGCAGTCGGTGATCCTGATGGCGCTGGTGATCGTGCTGACGATCGTGCAGTTCCGCTACGTCGAGCGCAAGGTCCAGTACTGAGGAGAGGAGCACGACCATGATCGAACGCCGTCCGCTGCTGGACTTCCTGACCCACCTCGCGCTGATCCTGGGCGTGGTGATCGTCGCCTTTCCGGTCTACGTGGTCTTCGTCGCGTCCTCGCTGACGGCCGAAGACGTGCTGCAGGCGCCGATGACGCTGATCCCCGGCCCGCACCTGATCGACAACTACCGCGAGGTGCTCGCGCACGGCATGGGCAATTCCGCCACGCCGGTCGGCACCATGCTGATGAACAGCCTGATCATGGCGCTCGGCATTTCGCTGGGCAAGATCGCGATCTCCATCCTCTCGGCCTTCGCCATCGTCTACTTCCGCTTTCCGCTGCGCAAGACGTTCTTCTGGCTGATCTTCGTCACGCTGATGCTGCCGGTGGAGGTGCGTATCCTGCCGACCTACAAGGTGGTGTCGGACCTCGGCATGCTCAACAGCTACTTCGGCCTGACCGTTCCGATCATCGCCTCGGCCACGGCCACGTTCCTGTTCCGCCAGTTCTTTCTGACGATCCCCGACGAGCTGGCCGAGGCCGCGCGCATCGACGGCGCCGGGCCGCTCAAATTCTTCTGGGACGTGGTGCTGCCGCTGTCGCGCACCAGCATCGCGGCGCTGTTCGTGATCCAGTTCATCTACGGCTGGAACCAGTACCTGTGGCCGCTGCTGATCACCACCGAGAAGAACATGACGCCGATCGTGCTGGGCGTCACGCAGATGATCTCGCGCTCCGGCGATTCCGCCACCGACTGGAACCTGCTGATGGCCACCGTGATGTTGGCCATGGTGCCACCCGCGCTGGTGGTGATCGGCATGCAGCGGTGGTTCGTGAAGGGCCTGGTGGAAACCGAAAAATAGAACGCAGCAAGCAGTCGAAAGGGAAGACGACCCGCACATGGCAAAACTGTCTTTACGCAACGTCCAGAAGCACTACGCCAGCCTCCAGGTCGTGCACGGCATCGACATGGAGATCGGCGACGGGGAGTTCATCGTCATCGTCGGGCCGTCGGGCTGCGGCAAGTCCACGCTGCTGCGCATGGTGGCCGGCCTGGAGGCGATCACCGGCGGCGAGGTCTGGATCGGCGATCGCGTCGTCAACGAGCTGGAACCGGCCGAGCGCGACATCGCCATGGTGTTCCAGAACTACGCGCTGTATCCGCACATGACCGTGTTCGACAACATGGCCTACGGCCTGAAGATCCGCGGACTGCCCAAGAGCGAGATCCAGGCGCGCGTGCAGCAGGCCGCCGGCATCCTCGAGCTCGGCAAGCTGCTCGACCGCAAGCCGCGCCAGCTCTCGGGCGGGCAGCGCCAGCGGGTTGCGATGGGGCGCGCCATCGTGCGCGAGCCGGCGGTGTTCCTGTTCGACGAGCCGTTGTCCAACCTCGATGCCAAGCTGCGCGTGCAGATGCGCCTGGAGCTCAAGGAGCTGCACCGCCGCCTGCGCACCACCAGCCTGTACGTGACGCACGACCAGGTCGAGGCGATGACGCTGGCCGACCGCATGATGGTGCTCAACGGCGGCCGCGTCGAGCAGATCGGCACGCCGCTGGAGGTCTACGCGCGCCCGGCCAGCACCTTCGTCGCCGGCTTCATCGGCTCGCCGCCGATGAACCTCGTGCCGGTGTCGCGCCACGCGGGCGAGGGCGCCCAGATCCGCGTCGACGGTGCCCAGGCGGGCGATGTGCCCGCTACACTCGGCCACCTGCCGATGGGCTTGCACCTGCCCGCGCACGCACTGATGGGCCTGCGCCCCGAGCATATCGAGCCGTGCGCCGCCGACCAGGCCATCGCCTTTGTCGAGGTGCGGCTGGTCGAGGCACTCGGCGCCGACGCGTTTGCGTATGGCGCGCTGGCCGGCCATCCGATCGTCGTCCGGCTCGATCCGCACGCCAGCGTCAAAGCCGGCGACCGTCTGCCCGTCACCGCTTCGGCCGATCACTTGCACTGGTTCGACCCGCAGACCACCCGCCGCATCGAGGCCCTGGTATGAGCGAAGCACGTGCAATGCCGGCTTGGCCGTATCCGTGCGCCATCGCCCACCGGGGCGCGGGCAAGCTCGCACCCGAGAACACGCTCGCTGCGTTCCGCCACGGCGCCTCGTTCGGTTATCGCATGTTCGAGTTCGATGTGAAGCTGTCGGGCGACGGCGTGGCCGTGCTGCTGCACGACGCCACGCTGGAGCGCACCACCAGCGGTCACGGTCGCATCGACGCGCTGTCGCTCAGCCAGATCGCGCAGCTGGACGCCGGCAGTTGGCACAGCCCGGCCTTTGCCGGCGAGCCGGTGCCGACGCTGGCGGCCATTGCCCGCTACCTGTGCGCCAACGGCTGCCTGGCCAACATTGAGATCAAGCCGGTGCCCGGCGCGGAATGGCGGACCGGCGCGGCAGTCGCGCTGGATGTTCGCTCCCTGTGGACCGGCGCCGGTGTGCCGCCGCTGCTGTCGTCGTTCTCGGAGGAGGCGCTGGCCGCCGCGCGCGCGACCGCACCGGAGCTGTCGCGCGCGCTGCTGCTGGACACCCTGCCGGCGGACTGGCTGGATCGCCTGCGCGCGCTGGACTGCGTGGCGCTCGACGCCAACCATCACGCCCTGACATCGGAGGTGATCGCCGCCGCTCATGCGGCGGGCTTCCGCGTCTGTTGCTACACCGTCAACGACGTGGAGCGCGCCCGCCTGCTGTGGGGCGCCGGAGTGGACAGCCTGATCACCGATTGGGTGGATCGCATCGCGCCGTCCGGCACGTGACGGTGCCGATTTCTGATGCGCCAACGCAACGTTTTATTGTTGTGCCAAGGAATCAGAATATTGGATATAAACGTGCTATGCTTTTCGCCGCGAAGACTTAGGTCCTTCCCGCACAACTTGTCTGTAAAAGCTGTTTCGGTGCCTCACCCCGCCACGCGCGATGCGGTCCGACCAGGTGATTTCAGGCGACTTAAAGTTTGCGATCCGCTAACCGGTCAAGCCGTGTCGCGGAAGGTTGATGAACCCGCTGAACTCCGGCAGACCCGGAGAAGGTGAGCGCCCCATGACTGAGCTGTACAAGCAGTATCTGGACACTTCGTACCTGTCCGGCGGCAATGCCGCATACGTTGAAGACCAGTACGAAGCCTATCTCCAGGATCCCACGTCCGTCAGCGAGGCCCTGCGCGCGTATTTCGATGCGCTGCAGAACATCCCCGCCGTCGACGGTTCGAACGCCCGGGATATCCCCCACGCCCCCATTGTCACGTCGTTTGCCGAGCGCGCCAAGCAGGGCCCGATCAAGACGATCGTCGCCTCCGCCGACTCGGACATGGGCCGCAAGCGCGTTGCCGCGACGCAACTGGTCGCCGCCTACCGCAACGTGGGCCTGCGCTGGGCCGATCTGGACCCGCTCAAGCGCCAGGAGCGCCCGCCGGTGCCGGACCTGGACCCGGCCTTCTACGGGTTCACCGAAGCCGATCAGGACATCGTCTTCAACGCCAGCAACACGTACTTCGGCAAGGAAACGATGAGCCTGCGCGAGCTGCTCAACAACCTGCGCGAAACGTACTGCGGCTCGATCGGCGCCGAATTCATGTACATCAGCGACCAGGCGCAGAAGCGCTGGTGGCAGGAGCGCCTGGAGAGCATCCGCTCCAAGCCCGCCTTCTCCGCTGACAAGAAGAAGCACATCCTGGAACGCCTGACGGCTGCCGAAGGCCTGGAGCGCTTCCTCCACACCAAGTACGTCGGCCAGAAGCGCTTCTCGCTGGAAGGCGGCGAGAGCTTCATCGCGGCGATGGACGAACTGATCCAGCACGCCGGCGAGAAGGGCGTGCAGGAAATCGTGATCGGCATGGCCCACCGCGGCCGCCTGAACGTGCTGGTCAACACGCTGGGCAAGATGCCGGCGGACCTGTTTGCCGAATTCGAAGGCAAGCACGTGGATGACCTGCCCGCCGGCGACGTGAAGTACCACAAGGGCTTCTCGAGCGACGTCACGACCCCGGGCGGCCCGGTCCATCTGTCGCTGGCGTTCAACCCGTCGCACCTGGAAATCGTCAACCCGGTGGTGGAAGGCTCGGTCAAGGCGCGCCAGGAGCGCCGCGGCGACAAGACCGGCGCGCAAGTGCTGGCCGTGCAGGTGCACGGTGACGCAGCCTTCGCCGGCCAGGGCGTCGTGATGGAAACGCTGAACCTCGCGCAGACGCGCGGCTACGGTACGGGCGGCACCATCCACATCGTCATCAACAACCAGATCGGCTTCACCACCTCCGACCCGCGCGACTCGCGTTCCACGCTGTATTGCACGGACGTGGTCAAGATGATCGAGGCGCCGGTGCTGCACGTGAACGGCGACGATCCGGAAGCCGTCGTGCTGGCCATGCAACTGGCCATCGACTTCCGCACGGAGTTCAAGAAGGACATCGCGGTCGACATCATCTGCTTCCGCAAGCTCGGCCACAACGAGCAGGACACGCCGGCGATGACGCAGCCGCTGATGTACAAGAAGATCGGCACGCACCCCGGTACGCGCAGGCTGTACGCGGACAAGCTCGTCACGCAGAACACGCTGAAGACCGAAGAGCCGGATGGCCTGGTGCAGGAATTCCGCGCCGCCATGGACGCCGGCAAGCACACGGTCGACCCGGTGCTGTCGAACTTCAAGAACAAGTTCGCGGTGGACTGGCTGCCGTTCCTGAACCGCAAGTGGACGGACGCCGCCGACACCGCCGTGCCGATGGCCGAACTCAAGCGTCTGGCCGAGCGCATCACCGCCATCCCTGAGCACTTCAAGCTGCACCCGCTGGTCGAGAACGTTGTCAACAACCGCGCCAAGATGGGCGCGGGCGATCTGTCGCTGGACTGGGGCATGGGTGAGCACCTGGCCTTCGCCTCGCTGGTGGCCTCGGGCTACCCGGTGCGCATCACTGGTCAGGACGCCGGTCGCGGTACGTTCACGCACCGCCACGCCGTGCTGCACGACCAGAACCGCGAGCGCTGGGATGCCGGTTCCTACATCCCGCTGCAGAACGTGTCGGAGAGCCAGGCACCGTTCACGGTCATCGACTCGGTGCTGTCCGAAGAGGCCGTGATGGGCTTCGAGTACGGCTATTCGTCGGCCGAGCCGAACACCCTGGTGATCTGGGAAGCCCAGTTCGGTGACTTCGCCAACGGCGCCCAGGTCGTGATCGACCAGTTCATCTCGTCGGGTGAAGTGAAGTGGGGCCGCGCCTCGGGCCTGACGCTGATGCTGCCGCACGGCTACGAAGGCCAGGGTCCGGAGCACAGCTCGGCGCGCCTGGAGCGCTACCTGCAGCTGTGTGCCGACCACAACATGCAAGTGGTGCAGCCGACCACGCCGGCTCAGATCTTCCACCTGCTGCGCCGCCAGATGATCCGCATGTTCCGCAAGCCGCTGATCATCCTGACGCCGAAGTCGCTGCTGCGCAGCAAGGACGCCGTGTCGCCGCTGACCGATCTGGCCAAGGGTCATTTCGAGACGGTCATCGCCGATCACGAAGAGCTGAACGCCGCCAAGGTCAAGCGCGTCGTGGCCTGCTCGGGCAAGGTCTACTATGATCTGGTCAACGCTCGCAAGGAGCGCGGCCTGACCGACACCGCCATCATCCGTGTGGAGCAACTGTATCCGTTCCCGCACAAGGCGTTCGCGGCCGAGCTGAAGAAGTACCCGAACCTCGCCGAAGTGGTGTGGTGCCAGGACGAGCCGCAGAACCAGGGTGCCTGGTTCTTCGTGCAGCACTTCATCATGGAAAACATGAGCGAAGGCCAGAAGCTGGGCTACGCGGGCCGTCCGGCCTCGGCGTCGCCGGCCGTGGGCTACTACGCCAAGCACAACGAGCAGCAGAAGGCGCTGATCGATGCAGCCTTCGGCAAGCTCAAGGGCTTCGTACTGAGCAAGTAAGCGAGATCGGTTCCGGGGCGGCAAGGCTGCGATTGCGGCCGCCGCCTTGGCACATCTTCGCGACCGCATTCCACCGCATATCGAATCGAAGCGTCGTTCCGCCAGAAGGGGCACGCACACATGAATCCAAGGAACCATCGAAATGGCTATCGTTGAAGTCAAGGTCCCGCAGTTTTCCGAGTCCGTTGAAGAGGGCACGCTGATCTCCTGGAAGAAAAAGCCGGGTGAAGCCGTCGCCGTGGACGAGATCCTGATCGAAGTCGAGACCGACAAGGTCGTGCTGGAAGTGCCGGCACCGGCCGCCGGCGTGCTGGCCGAAGTGCTGGTGGCGGACGGCGCGACCGTCACGTCGGAGCAACTGCTGGCGAAGATCGACACCGAAGGCAAGGCCGGCGCTGCTGCCCCGGCTGCCGCAGCACCGGCACCGGCCGCTGCCGCCCCCGCACCGGCTGCCGCTGCCCCGGCCGCTGCTGCCGCCACCGGTGGCGTGGCCATGCCTTCGGCAGCCAAGCTGATGGCTGAAGCCAACCTGTCGGCCAGCCAAGTGGCCGGCACGGGCCGCGATGGCCGCATCACCAAGGGCGACGTGCTGGGTGCCGTCGCTGGCGGCGCCAAGCCGGCCTCGGCTGTTGCCGCTCCGCAGGCTGCGCGTCCGGCCCTGCAGCAAGTCGCCGCACCGGTGGACTTCGCCGCCCTGGGCGACCGTCCGGAAGAGCGCGTGCCGATGAGCCGCCTGCGCGCCCGTATCGCCGAGCGCCTGGTGCAGTCGCAATCGACCAACGCCATTCTCACCACCTTCAATGAAGTCAACATGAAGCCGGTGATGGACCTGCGTGCCAAGTTCAAGGACCAGTTCGAGAAGACCCACGGCGTGAAGCTGGGCTTCATGTCGTTCTTCGTGAAGGCCGCTGTCCACGCGCTGAAGAAGTACCCGGTGATCAACGCCTCGGTCGACGGCAACGACATCGTCTATCACGGCTACTTCGACATCGGCATCGCCGTCGGCTCGCCGCGCGGCCTGGTGGTGCCGATCCTGCGCAACGCCGACCAGATGAGCCTGGCCGACATCGAGAAGAAGATCGCCGAGTTCGGCCAGAAGGCCAAGGACGGCAAGCTGACGCTGGACGACCTGACCGGCGGCACGTTCTCGATCTCCAACGGCGGCACGTTCGGCTCGATGCTGTCGACCCCGATCATCAACCCGCCGCAATCGGCCATCCTGGGCGTGCACGCGACCAAGGACCGCGCCGTGGTGGAAAACGGCCAAGTCGTCGTTCGCCCGATGAACTACCTGGCCATGTCCTACGACCACCGCATCATCGACGGCCGTGAAGCCGTGCTGGGCCTGGTGGCGATGAAGGAAGCGCTGGAAGATCCGGCCCGCCTGCTGCTCGACCTGTAATCGACCGCTTCCAACATTGATCGAGACGCCGCTTGCCTGCATGCAGGCGGCGCCTGACACGAGGATTTCTCCATGAGCAAACAATTTGACGTGCTGGTGATCGGCGCCGGCCCCGGCGGCTATATCGCCGCGATCCGCGCCGGCCAGTTGGGCCTGAACGTGGCCTGCTGCGAAGACAACGCCTACGACGATCCGAAGGGCGAGCCGCGCCTGGGCGGCACCTGCCTGAACGTCGGCTGCATCCCGTCCAAGGCGCTGCTGGCCTCGTCGGAAGAGTTCGAGAACGTGAACCACCACCTGGCCGACCACGGCATCACGGTGGAAGGCGCGAAGGTCGACGTCGCCAAGATGCTCAAGCGCAAGGACGATATCGTTGGCAAGATGACCAAGGGCATCGAGTTCCTGTTCCGCAAGAACAAGGTCACGCTGCTCAAGGGTCACGGCAAGTTCGTCGGCAAGACCGAGGCTGGCTACCAGATTGAGATCAATGGCAAGGCCGGCGCGGAAGTCGTGACCGCCAAGCACGTGATCATCGCCACCGGCTCGAAGGCCCGCCACCTGCCGGGCGTGCCGGTCGATAACGTGACCATCGCCGATAACGAAGGCGCGTTGAAGTTCGGCGAAGTGCCGAAGAAGCTGGGCGTGATCGGCGCCGGCGTGATCGGCCTGGAGCTGGGTTCGGTGTGGCGCCGCCTGGGTTCGGAAGTGACGATTCTCGAAGCGCTGCCGAGCTTCCTCGGCGCCGCCGACGAGTCGGTCGCCAAGGAAGCCAACAAGCTGCTGACCAAGCAGGGCCTGAATATCAAGGTGGGCGTGAAGGTCGGCGAGATCGAATCGTCGGCCAAGGGCGTGAAGGTGAACTACACCGACGCCGCCGGCGTGCCCCAAGTGCTGGAGTGCGACAAGCTGATCGTCTCGATCGGCCGCGTGCCGAACACCGACAACCTGGGGCTGGACGCAGTCGGTCTGGCGACGGACCCGCGCGGCTTCATCGAGGTGGACGACCACTGCGCGACCAAGCTGCCGAACCTGTGGGCGATCGGTGACGTGGTGCGTGGCCCGATGCTGGCGCACAAGGCGGAAGACGAAGGCGTGGCCGTGGCCGAGCGCATCGTCGGCCAGAAGCCGCACATCGACTACAACTGTATTCCGTGGGTGATCTACACCTTCCCGGAAATCGCATGGGTCGGCAAGACCGAGCAGCAGCTCAAGGCCGAAGGCCGCGAGATCAAGGCCGGCCAGTTCCCGTTCATGGCCAACGGCCGTGCGCTGGGCATGGGCGCATCCGACGGCTTCGTCAAGGTCATCGCCGATGCGAAGACCGACGAGATCCTCGGCGTGCACGTGGTGGCCGCCAACGCGTCGGACCTGATCGCCGAAGCCGTGGTGGCGATGGAGTTCAAGGCCGCGGCGGAAGACATCGGCCGCATCTGCCACCCGCACCCGTCGATGTCCGAAGTGATGCGCGAAGCCGCGCTGGCTGTCGATAAGCGGCAGCTGAACATGTAATCGCACGCCATCAGGCGAGCACGGTGCCCGGCCATCCACAAGATGCCGGGCATCGGTCCATTTGGGCCACCGCACGGCAGGCCCCACGCAGATGAACGTCCAGCAAACCTACCTGAAGGAACTGAAGGCGCGCGGCTACCAGCCCGACGAGGCGCAGCAGCGCGCGGTCGACCGCCTGCAGCTGTGCTACGACGAATGGGTAGCCTACAAAGCCAGGCGTTCGACAGCCCTGCGCAAGCTGCTGGTGCGTCCGGAGTTGCCGCGCGGTGTCTACATGTGGGGCGGGGTGGGGCGCGGCAAGTCGTTCCTGATGGATGCCTTCTACAGTTGCGTGCCGGTGGTGCGCAAGACGCGCCTGCATTTCCACGAGTTCATGCGCGAGGTGCACCGCCAGCTGGAAGAGCTGCGTGGCCGCGCCGATCCGCTCGACGAGCTGGCGCGCCGCATCGCCAAGCGCTTCCGGCTGATCTGCTTCGACGAATTCCACGTCAGCGATGTCGCCGATGCGATGATCCTGCACCGCCTGCTCGACCAGCTCTTCGTCAACGGCGTGCAGTTCGTGATGACTTCCAACTACCGCCCGGATTTGCTGTACCCGGACGGCCTGCATCGTGACCGCGTGCTGCCCGCCATTGCGCTGCTGCAGGAGAAGCTCGACGTCCTGAACGTCGATGCCGGCATCGACTACCGCAAGCGCGCCATGGAGCAGGTGCAGGCCTACCATACGCCGCTGGGCGCCAAGGCCAACTCGGCGCTGCGCGACGCGTTTGTCGCGGTGGCCGAGGCGCCGGACGAATCGCCCGTGCTGCATATCGAGCACCGCGAGATCCGCGCGCAGCGCAAGGCCGGCGGCGTGGTGTGGTTCGACTTCGCCACCCTGTGCGGCGGCCCGCGTTCGCAGAACGATTACCTGGAGATCGCCTCGCGCTTCCACACGGTCGTCCTCGCCGATGTGCCGAAGATGACGCCGCGCATGGCCTCCGAGGCACGCCGCTTCACGTGGCTGATCGACGTGCTGTACGACCACAAGGTCAAGCTGCTGATGTCGGCCGAGGTGCCGGCGGACGAGCTCTACACCGAAGGCCAGATGGCCAGTGAATTTCACCGCACGGTGTCGCGCATCGTCGAGATGCAGTCGCGCGAATACCTCGAAGCGCCGCGCCGCGCGGTCGACACGACACTGACCTGATGCCGCCGATGCCGCTTCAGCGCGGCATCGGGTTGCGATGCGATGACGGCGTCGGGCGCGCGGCACGCAGCCCGGCGGTGCCCAGCAGGTCCGGTGACAGGGCACCTTCCGGCTTGTGCGCGGCGTTGCGGAATGCGCCTTCCACCAGCATCGGCGCGACCGTGCTGACGTCGGCCTGCGCGGCGATCGCCACGTCTTCCGCGAAGCCGCGTTCGCACAGTTCGCGGCCCGAGACGGAATCGAGCAGCCAGGCTTTCATCATGCCGGTCTGGGACGCCTCGCGATAGACCGCGCGGGCCGCCAGCGCCTCGGGCGATAGCGCGTGCGGGAGGAAGCCCGCGACGGTTTCCGACAAGTGATGCACGATGGCGCCTGCCGCCAGCCAGTCTTCCAGCGCGGGCCGCAGGCTGCCGTCGGTCCAGCGTTCACCAGAGGCCACCACAGCGATGCGCCGTCCGTGCCGCGAGGCGGCTTCCGCCACGGCGCGCGCATTGCGCAGACACCCTGCGAACGTCGGCGTCGAGCCGGTCGCCAGGGCCAGCGTCGCCCCGTTGGGCGAAGGCAGCACCAAGCTGCTGCCCATCGGCAGGTTGTGCAGCGATGCCGGCGATAGCGTATAGCCCGGCTGGTTGCGGTTGGCGCCGGCCAGCATGGCACCCGCGCGGCGGGCGAAGATCTCGGCGCTGCTGTCGCGCCACGGATAGGGGTAGATGCGCGCACCGCGCCCCACCGCAATGTCCACGCACGTGCAGAAGGACAGCACGTCCACCACGATCACCACGTCACAATGCGGCGCCAGCGCGGAGGCACCGTGCTCGCCCCATTCGCAATGGACGTTGTACAGGCTGAATTCGGTTGCCACGGGGTCGGTCCTCCTGGTTGCCCAGTCGAGCTATCACTATAGGATGCAAAAGCATTTGCGACAGGGCGGACGGTCGGGTGGCGTGCGGTGGGCGCCGCATCTCCCCTTGGATTTTTGTGCAGTCTTCCTTTGATGCGCATCAAAGGTCGGGTGGGGCGTGCTGATTAGCATGTCCCCATAATGACGACGACCCTCGCCCCCATCCTCGCCGATACGCCCAGTGCCGGCTCGATCTCATCCGGTCGGACGGATGACGCGCGGGCATCACACGTCGCCTGCTATCACTGCGGCGCACCCTTGGATCGCGCCGCCGCACTGCACGCCGAGATGGCAGGCGCATCCCGCGACTTCTGCTGCGCCGGCTGCCAGACCATCGCCATGACGCTGCACGCGTCGGGCATGGGCCACGTCTATGACGGGCCCATCGCCTTCGCCCGGCCCATCGATGGCGAGGCGCGCACGGAGGCCGAAGCCGTATGGGCGACCTACGACCTGCCGGTCATGCGCGAACGCTTCGTTCGCACGCGCGAGGACGGCGCCGAAGAAGTGTCGTTGACCCTGGCCGGCATGCGCTGCGCCGCCTGCGTGTGGCTCATCGAACGCGCGCTGGCGCGTGTGCCCGGCGTGCGCGAGTCCATCGTCAACTACGCCACGGAACGCGTGCGCATCGTCTCCGATGCCGGTGCGGTGCGGCTTGCCGACCTGTTCGCCGCCATCGCCGACGTCGGCTATGAGGCGTGGCCGGACCAGCCCTCCCTGCGCCGCACCGCCGAGGCGCGCGAGCGGCGCCACCTGCTGATCCGCCTCGGCATCGCCATGCTGGGCATGATGCAGGTGATGATGTACGCGTGGCCGGTGTACCTGCACGGCGGCAGCATCCCCGCGGACCAGGTCGCGCTGATGCAATGGGCCAGCCTGGCGCTGACCGCGCCGGTCGTCCTGTTCTCCGCCGGTCCCATCTTCCGCAGCGCCTGGCAACTGGTGCGGCACGCGCATGTCGGCATGGACGTGCCGGTGGCGCTCGGCATCGGTGCGGCGTTCACCGCGAGCGTGGCCGCCACCGTGCGCGGCCACGGCGAAACCTATTTCGATTCGGTGACGATGTTCGTCGCCTTCCTGCTGGCGGCGCGCTATCTGGAGCTGCGTGCGCGGCAGAGCGCCACCTCCGGCACCGAAGCGCTGGTGCGGCAGTTGCCGGCCACCTGCCGTCGCATCGCCGACGACGGCACCGAGTCGACACAAACCATCCCGGTCGCGGCGCTGCAGGCCGGCGATTGCGTGGAGGTCCGCGCCGGCGAGATCCTGCCCGCGGATGGCGTGATCGAACGCGGCACGACCGAGGTCGACGAGTCCCTGCTGTCCGGCGAGAGCTTGCCGCAGCCGCGCGGCGTCGGTGCGACGGTCCTGGCCGGCAGCTATAACGTGGCCAGCGCGATCCGGCTGCGCGTCCATCGCGTGGGCGCGCAGACGCGGCTGGCGGCGATTGTCGATCTGCTCGACCGCGCACTGACCGACAAGCCGCGCATGGCCGAGCTCGCCGATCGCGTGGCGGGGCGCTTCGTGATGGTGCTGCTCGGCTGGGCAGCGCTGACGGCGTTCGCTTGGTGGTGGATCGATCCGGACCGCATGTTCGCGGTGACGGTGGCCGTGCTGGTGGTCAGTTGCCCCTGCGCGCTGTCGCTGGCGACACCGTCCGCGCTGGCCGCGGCGAGCGGCGCGCTGGCCAGGCGCGGCGTGCTGGTCACGCGCGGACACGCCATCGAAAGCCTGGCCGCCGTGACCGATGTGCTGCTCGACAAGACCGGCACGCTGACGCAAGGGCGCCTGCGCCTGCTCAGCATCGAAACCTTTGATGATCTCGACGCGCCGCGGTGTCTTGCGCTTGCCAGCGCGCTCGAGCAAGCGGAGAACCATCCGATCGCGCAATCGCTGCGCGCCGCCGCGGACGCGCTGGCGCCGTCCATGACCGTGGATGAGGTGCTCAATGTGCCCGGGCAGGGTGTACGCGCCCGGTGGCAGGCACAGGACATCCGGCTGGGCACGCAGGCGTTTGCGGCCGGTGCGTTCAGCGGACAACTGCCGCGTGCCAATGTTCATGTCAGCGGCGAGTCCGCGGAGGGCATGCCGCCCGCTGCCTGCACCGCCATCTGGCTCGGCCGCGACGGATGCCCGCTGGCCCGCTTCGTCCTCGCCGATACGCCGCGTGCCGACGCGGCGGCTTGTCTCGATGCGCTGCGCGCTCAGGGCTTGCGGCTGCATCTCGTCTCCGGCGATGCCTCCGAGACGGTGCGCTGGTGGGCCGCGCGCCTGGGCATTGCGCATGCCGAGGGCGGCGCCAGTCCCGAAGACAAACGTGCCTATGTGCGCGCACTGCAGGCCGGCGGCGCCCGCGTGCTGGCGGTGGGCGACGGTATCAACGATGCGCCGCTGCTGGCGCAGGCGCAGGTCTCGATCGCCATCGGCACCGGCGCGCCGCTGGCGCAGGCCGGCGCGGACGCGATCCTCACGGAATCGCGCCTGCCCGCCATCGGCGAGGCCGTATCGATCGGCCGCCGCACGCTGCGCGTGGTGCGCCAGAACCTGGGCTGGGCCTTCGCCTACAACGCCGTCAGCATCCCGCTGGCGACACTGGGCTGGCTGTCGCCGCTGGAAGCCGGGATCGGCATGTCGCTGTCATCGCTGCTGGTGGCACTCAATGCGTGGCGGCTGTCGCGCGCCGCATAGGGAATCGGCATGGAAACCCTCTACCTGCTCGTGCCTTTGTCGCTGATGGCGGTGGCCGTGATCGTCGGTGTGCTGTGGTGGGCCGTCGGCTCCGGTCAGTACGACGACCTGAAGGCGCCGGCCGAATCGATCCTGCTGGACCGCGACCTGCCGCCGACCGTGCCACCGCGCGACGTTTCGTAGCTGGGGGCGGCCCACCCGGCCGGTTGGACCGGGGTGCCTTGATGCATATCAAGACCTGCAAGGCATCTGATTTTTAAGATGTGCATATCACTACAACCATCTCGGGGAGCGAGCATGGATTCGTCCAGCGTGGCGCAGCACGCCCAGACCTTCAATTACCGCGTTGTCCGCCAGTTCTCGATCATGACGATCGTCTGGGGCATCGTCGGCATGGCGGTCGGCGCGCTGATCGCGGCACAGTTGATCTGGCCGCAACTGAATTTCGGGGTGCCCTGGCTGACATATGGGCGGCTGCGCCCGCTGCATACCAACGCCGTGATCTTTGCGTTCGGCGGCAGCGCACTGTTTGCCACCTCGTACTACGTGGTCCAGCGCACCTGCCAGGCGCGGCTGATCTCCGACACGCTCGCGGCGTTCACGTTCTGGGGCTGGCAGGCGGTCATCGTGGCGGCGGCTATCACGCTGCCGCTGGGCTATACCAGCTCGAAGGAATACGCCGAACTGGAATGGCCGATCGACATCCTGATCACCGTGGTGTGGGTGGTGTATGCCATCGTCTTTTTCGGCACCATTCTCAAGCGCAAGACCCGGCACATCTACGTCGCCAACTGGTTCTTCGGTGCCTATATCCTGACCATCGCGCTGCTGCACATCGTCAACAACGCCGAACTGCCGGTCTCGATGTGGAAGTCGTACTCGGCCTACGCAGGCGTGCAGGACGCCATGGTGCAGTGGTGGTACGGCCATAACGCGGTGGGCTTTTTCCTGACCACCAGCTTCCTCGGCATGATGTATTACTTCGTGCCGAAGCAGGCCGAGCGCCCGATCTATTCGTACCGCCTGTCGATCGTCCACTTCTGGGCGCTGAACTTCACCTATATGTGGGCGGGCCCGCACCACCTGCAGTACACGGCGCTGCCGGACTGGGCGCAGTCGCTGGGCATGGTGTTCTCGCTGATCCTGCTCGCGCCGTCCTGGGGCGGCATGATCAACGGGATCATGACGATGTCCGGAGCCTGGCACAAGCTGCGCACCGACCCGATCCTCAAGTTCCTGGTGGTGGCGCTGTCGTTCTACGGCATGGCGACCTTCGAGGGTTCGATGATGTCGATCAAGACCGTCAACGGGCTGTCGCACTACACCGACTGGACCATCGGCCACGTGCACTCCGGCGCGCTGGGCTGGGTGGCGATGATCACCATCGGCTCGATGTACTACATGATCCCGCGCCTGTTCGGGCAGCAGAAGATGTATAGCATGCGGCTGATCGAGGTGCACTTCTGGGTGGCCACCATCGGCGTGGTGCTTTACATCGCCGCCATGTGGGTCGCTGGCGTGATGCAGGGCCTGATGTGGCGCGCCACCGAGCCCGACGGCACGCTGACCTACAGCTTTGTCGAGGCGGTGAAGGCGACGTATCCGTTCTACGTGATCCGTTTGCTGGGCGGTCTGTGCTTCCTCGGCGGCATGCTGCTGATGGCCTTCAACGTGTTCAAGACTGTCCAGGGCAGCCAGGTCGTGGACGCGCCGATTCCTCAACCCGCGCAGATGCCCTTGACGGCGGCACAGTGAGGAGACCGACATGAGCCATCAACCCTCCCGTTTCTTCTCGCACGAGACGCTGGAAAAGAACATCGGCCTGCTGATCATTCTGACCCTGGTCGTGGTCAGCATTGCCGGCTTGGTGCAGATCGTGCCGCTGTTCTTCCAGCATTCCACCACCGAGCCGGTCAAGGGCATCGCGCCGTATTCGCCGCTGCGGCTGGCCGGGCGCGATATCTACATCCGCGAAGGCTGCGTCGGCTGTCACTCGCAGCAGGTGCGCACGCTGCGTGCCGAGACCGAACGCTACGGCCACTACTCGATGGCGGGCGAGTCGGTGTTCGACCACCCGTTCCTGTGGGGTTCGAAGCGCACCGGCCCGGACCTGGCACGGGTCGGTCAACGTTATTCGGACGACTGGCACCGCATCCACCTGCGCGATCCGCGCGAGGTGGTGCCCGAGTCCAACATGCCGTCCTACGCATGGTTGTCCAAGACGCCGCTCGATAACCGCGACATCGAAACGAAGATGCGCGTGCTGCGCAAGCTGGGCGTGCCGTATACCGACACGCAGATCGCCGGTGCCCGCGAGCAGTTGGCCGGCAAAACCGAGGAGGACGCCGTGGTGGCCTATCTGCAGGGCCTGGGCGTGGAACTGCGCAACGTGCGCGATGTGGCCGAGGCCCCCTCGGCTGCCGCCGCCGTTGCCGCCAAGGAGTAAGCCATGGCCATGCTGAGCGCAATCGCCACGACCGTGTTCCTGGTGCTGTTCATCGCGATCACGTGGTGGGCCTGTTCGGCGCACCGGCGCCATGCCAATGCGGAATCGGCGATGCTGCCGTTCCTGCTGCCCGACGAGGCCGAGGTCGCCGCCGGATGCACGGATGCGTCCCGCCCATATCAATAAGGACGCCAGATCATGAGCGACTTCATTTCCGATTTCTGGGGCTATTACATTGCGGTCATTGCCCTGCTGGGCATCGTGTGGTGCACGTGGCTGCTGTTTTCGCAACGCCGGATCACGATCGCGCCCGGGCAGAAGCCCGACGCCGACACCGGTCATGTGTGGGATGACGATTTGCGCGAGCTGAACAATCCGCTGCCGCGCTGGTGGATGTGGATGTTCCTGCTGTCGTGCGTGTTCGGCGTGGTCTACCTGATCCTGTATCCGGGGCTGGGAGCCTATGGTGGCGTGCTGGGTTTTTCCACCCGCAGCGAGCTGGCGTCCCAGCGTGCCGCCGCCGAGGCCAACGTGCGGCCGCTGTACGCGCGCTATGTCGGGATGGACATCAAGCAGATTGCCGCCGACCTGCAGGCCCATGAGATCGGGCAGCGCCTGTTCCTCAACAACTGTGCGCAGTGCCACGGCTCCGATGCCGGCGGTTCGAAGGGCTTCCCGAACTTGACCGACAACGACTGGCTTTATGGCGGCGATCCGGAGACGATCCTGACCACCATCACCCAGGGCCGCCATGGTGTGATGCCGTCGCTGGCCGCGGTGGTGGATGGCAACCAGGCGGTCAACGTGGCCCACTACGTGCGTTCGTTGTCGGGCCTGGCCTATGACCCGATCAAGGCGGCGCGCGGTGAGCCGACCTTCAAGTCGGTCTGTGCAGCGTGCCACATGGCCACGGGCAAGGGCAACCAGGCGCTCGGCGCCCCCAACCTGACCGATCGCACGTGGCTGTATGGCAGCTCGGAGGCCACTATCGTCGAGACCATCCTGAAGGGGCGCGACAACACGATGCCGGCGCACGAAAACCTGTTGTCGCCGGAGAAGATCCGGTTGCTCGCAGCCTACGTGTGGGGATTGTCGAACAGCAGCACCGTGGGTCGTGATACACAAACGGGCACATCGCAATGAGTGAGAACGAGCCTGCCTGGCGGCCCATGTCGCCTGCCAACGCAGTGGCGGGCGGGCAGGATGCGCCCACCGAGCAGATGCTGTACGAGGTACGGCGCAAGATCTATCCGCGCGCCGTCAGCGGCGCGTTCGCGCGCTGGCGTGTCTGGCTGGTGCTCGCTACGCAGGCGGTGTTCTATGGACTGCCGTGGCTGCAATGGCATGGCCGCCAGGCTGTCCTGTTCGACCTGGGGGCGCGCAAGTTCTTCCTGTTCGGTCTGGTGCTTTGGCCCCAGGATGTGATCTACCTGACGGTGCTGCTGGTGCTGTCGGCGCTCTCGCTGTTCCTGTTCACGGCGGTGGCGGGGCGGCTGTTCTGCGGCTACGCCTGTCCGCAAACGGTCTACGCCGAAATCTTCATGTGGATCGAGCGGCATATCGAAGGCGATCGCTTCGCGCGCATCCGCCTCGACGGCGAGCGCTGGAGCGGACGCAAGCTGCGCCTGAAGGCAGCCAAGCACAGCGCCTGGATCCTGATCGCACTGTGGACCGGCTTCACCTTCGTCGGTTTTTTTACGCCGATCCGCACGCTCGGCGCGGAAGTCTGGACGTTGTCGCTCGGGCCGTGGCAGACCTTCTGGATGCTGTTCTATGCCTTCGCGACCTGGGGCAACGCGGGCTTCATGCGCGAGCAGGTTTGCCGCTACATGTGCCCGTATGCGCGTTTCCAGAGTGTGATGGTCGATCGCGATACCTACGTGGTCACCTACGACGCACAGCGTGGTGAGCCACGCGGCAGCCGCTCGCGCAGCGAAGATTTCGCCGCCAGGGGGCTCGGCGCCTGCGTCGACTGCAGCATCTGCGTGCAGGTGTGTCCGACCGGCATCGATATCCGCCAGGGCCTGCAATACGAGTGCATTGGCTGTGGCGCTTGCATCGACGCCTGCGATCAGGTGATGGACAAGATGCGCTATCCGCGCGGCCTGATCCGCTACACCTCCGAGCGCGCCATGCGCGACCGGCTGACCCCGGGCGAGGCACGCCGGCATCTGTTGCGTCCGCGCGTGCTGATCTACGGCGGGATTCTGGCGACCCTGGCGGCAGGCCTGGTTGTGGCACTGGCGTTGCGCGAGCCGCTGAAGGTCGACGTGATCCGTGATCGGGGCGCATTGGCGCGCGAAGTGGATGGCGGCAAGATCGAGAATGTCTACCGGCTGCAATTGATGAACGCATCCGAGCACCCCATGCGCGTGACCATCACCGCCGAAGGCCTGCCACAGCTTGAGGTGCAGGGCGGTCGGGGTGAATCAACCACGCTCGAATTGGCCGCCGCGGCCAACCGTCTCGTGCCGATCCGCGTGCGCCGTCCCGCGGACGATATCCAGCCCGGCTCGCACAAGATCCGTTTCGTGATCCAGGCAGAGCGGGACGGCGGCAGCCTTGTGCTGCACGAACCGTCCAGCTTCATCGTGCCGCGCTAGCGCGGTGTTCCGACCAGGAGGCATCCAGATGCAAGCAATCCAACCTTCCGCAGCGCAGGCGCGGCCGTGGTGGCGCGAGCCTTGGCCGTGGCTGCTGATGGCCGGCCCGTTCGTGGCCATGATCGGCTGCGGCGTAACGATCTGGCTGGCCGCGACCCATCCCGATCCCATGGTCCAGGACAATGTCGTGCGGCGCGGTCTGGTGGTGGAGAGGGCCGTTCCCGTGCCGGCTCACGCTGTTCACGGAGCAGTGCGATGAATCGTCGCCTGCTGATGTGGATCCTGTGGCCGGCATTCCTGGCCGCGGCGCTGGCCGAGCTGGTGGTCTTCTCCATGGTGGACCCAGCAGACCTGCGCTTTTTCGGCCATCAGGTCGCGGTGTCTTCCGAAGCGGTCTACACCGTATCGTTCTTTGCGTTCTGGGTGATCTGTGGGCTGTCGAGCGCGTTGACGCTCTATGTGTCGCCGGGGATCAGCGAGCTGGAGGCGGACGAGCATCCGCTCATCTGAGCGGATGCCGCGGCGGGCGGTCAGCTGGCCTGGCCGGTCATCACTTGGCGCAGGCCGGCCATGTCGATCAGCTTGACGTGGCGCTGGCGGATCTGGATAAGGCCGGCTTCGGCGAAGCGCGAGAACAGGCGGCTGACGGTCTCCAGCTTCAGCCCCAGATAGCTGCCGAGTTCTTCACGGCTCATGCGCAGAACGAATTCGGTCGAAGAGTAACCGCGTTCGGACGAGCGGCGCGACAGGTTCAGCAGGAAGGCCGCAAGGCGTTCTTCCGCGCGCATCGAGCCGAGCGTCAGCAGCATCAGGTGATCCTGCGAAATCTCCTTGCTCATGATGCGCAGGAACTGGTGCTGCAGCGATGGCAGTCGCCGCGACAACTGCTGCAGTTCGGCATAGCGCACCACGCACACCTCGGTGTCCTCCAGCGCGGTGGCATCCGATACGTGGCGCATCTCGCCGATGCCGTCGAGCCCGACGATCTCGCCGGGCAGATGGAAGCCGGTGATCTGGTGGCGGCCGTCTTCCAGCGTCAGATGGGTTTTCAGGGTGCCGAAGCGGATGCCGTAGACAGCCTCGAGCGGTTCGCCCAATGCATAGAGGGCTTGGCCCTTCTTGATGCGGATGCGTTCGGTGACCAGATCGTCCATCTTGCGCACGTCGTCCGCGTTCATGCCTACCGGCAGACAGATTTGTCCGAGCACGCAGGTGGAGCAACGGGAGGTTTGATCGGTGAGTGCGATTCGTGTGAGCACGGGGGCGAAGAAATTCCGAGGAAAGTGTGATCGAAAATCTGTGAGCAACCGCAGCCGCATTATAACGGTGACCTTGCAATTATCGGTGGCTTCCGATGCTCAGTTTTAAGAGAAATTCATTTGACCAGCGATAGCAATCCCTCACGATTTGCGTCGGTTCCAGCGAGGTTGGGCCCATGAGTGCGGCAGCGTTATTGAGTGTTTTCCTGATTGCGTTGCTCGGCGGGGTGCATTGTCTTGCCATGTGCAGCGGGATCGCACTTGCAGCGGAGCGCGCGCAGCCCTCCGTGCGCATCGTCTCGCGCCGTCGGCTGGGGTGCGAGCAGATGGTGATGCACCTGGGGCGTCTCTCCACTTACGCGGTGCTTGGGGCGGCGATGGGTGCGCTCGGCGCGACGGTGTGGCGGCAGCAATGGCTGCCCATCCAGCGAGGTCTGTTTGCGCTGGCGAGCGCGCTGCTGCTCGTCTACGGGCTGCTTCTGCTGTCGCGCACGGCGGCCGATGCCTGGCGCGTCGTCGGGCTTGAGCGTGTGCTCGTGCGCTTGTCGGCCGGGCTCGGGGCTGTCGTCTCGCGTTCGGGCGCGATGTCGCTGCGTGCGCGTTCCCCACTGGCGGGCCGGTATCTGACCGGACTGGCCTGGGGCCTGGTGCCGTGCGGTATGGTCTATGGTGCGCTGGCCGTCGCGTTGTTGGCGGGCAACGCGGCGTCGGGCGCGGTGGTCATGCTGGTATTCGGCGCGGGTACGCTGCCGAACCTGTTGATGATGTCGGGCCTGGCGGGGTGGTTGCGTGGCGTGTCGCGGATGCGCTGGGCGCGCGGCATTGTGGGTGCGGGGATCGCCGCATTCGGTATCTGGGGACTTGTATGCGCGGCGTGGTTGCCCGAGATGCTCAACGCACATGGATTCTGTCTGGTTCTTTGATGTTTGTGTCGGCGTGTGAAGGCCGCGCTGCCATGGGCCTTGCGGTTAGGCGATATTCCCGGTTGCGGCCGCGCGGGAATATGGCCTACAATCAACCGCAATTCGACTCGCCACCGGTCGCGCAGATCAAAATCCCAAGCGCGGCGCCAAGCGAAGCCATCCAGCGGCCCGGCCGCCTGGACTGTCGATTCGGGCGGGGCGCCGGTCATCTGTGGCAGCCGTCCGGTGCAACAGCCGTCCCCATGGCGACGGTAGAAATTGCCCTTGTGGTGCCGACTGGCACCGGATCAACTCGCTCCTCCGGCCCTTCAGCGGGCAATACACTGTGTTTCGGTGCGAGGCCCAGCGGCCGACGTGCGCCGGGCCCGGGCGGGCAGCAGCACATATTCAGCATGCCGCGTAGTCGCGGCGGAACGGAAACTTTCAAGCGTGACGGCACGTGCCGCGCGCGAGCAATGACGAGCCGCTCAACCCGATGAATACCCAAGAGGCGAAAATCGTCCTCGAGACCGCGCTGATCTGCGCGCAGGACCCGTTGCGAGTCAACGACTTGCGCAAGCTGTTCGATGAAGATGTCTCGGCAGACACCATCCGTGTGCTGCTTGAAGAATTGCGCCAGGACTGGCTCGATCGCGGTGTCGAGCTGGTGGCGCTGGCCTCGGGCTGGCGCCTGCAGAGCCGGCCGGAAATGCGAGCTTATCTCGACCGCCTGCATCCGGAAAAGCCGCCCAAATATTCGCGCGCCGTGATGGAGACGCTGGCCATCATTGCGTACCGCCAGCCCGTCACGCGTGGCGACATCGAAGACATCCGCGGCGTGACGGTCAATACCCAGGTCATCAAGCAGATCGAAGACCGCGGCTGGGTGGAGGTGATCGGCCATCGTGACGTGCCGGGCCGTCCGGCGCTGTACGCCACCACCAAGCAGTTTCTCGACGATCTGGGTCTGCGCTCGCTGGACGAGTTGCCGCCGCTCGAAGACGCCCGGGCCCAGGCACAGGCAAGCCTGCTGGAGCAGGGCGCGATTGAATTCGAGGGCGGTGCGATCGCCGTCGAAGCGTTGACCGCCATGGTCAACGATGCGAGCGTCGATGTCACGTCTGCGGAAACGGCTGCCCCGCCGGTGGCTGGCGATGTCGTCGGGCCAGCGGGGCTTGCCGTGCCTGAAGTTGAGGCATCCCCGGTGGTGCCGGATGCTGAGCCTGCCCAGGCGCAAGCCGTCGCTGATGACGGGGCGCCCGAGATGGAGCCGCGTGCGGTTGCCCATGCCGCCACGGCAAAGCCCCCGGCGCCGCAAGCCGAAGGTCTGGATCTGGTGGAGCCCGCGACCGCCGACGAAGCCGTCGAAACCCCTGCCGAGCCGGAGGGCGGCCGCAAGGCGGCTGCCGGCAACGAACACCCATAGGCTGTGCCTGCCGCGCGATCGGCGCATGGCCTGAACCTTGATTTGAATGACGCTGTGAGTACCCTGCCAGATTCCATGGATACACGTATGCCGGCTGATGCCGACGCAGCGGCGCCTCGCCAGGACGGCGCCGGAGATGGTGCGGAATCGTCCGCGCCGCGCCGCAAGGGCTTGCGCCGCGGCCTGCGCAACCTGGTTGCCGCTCGGCGGCAGCAACACGAGGGCCGCGCCGAAGGCGAGTCCGGTGGCGAGGGTGCGACGGATGCCGACCAAGGTGCGCAAGCGCCGCGCAAGGCCCGCGCACCACGCAATCGCAAGCCGAAAGAGGCGCATGCCGCGACGGGCGAGGCCGCTGTCGCCGCAGAGGCCGTGAGCGGATCGGCGGAGGCGTCGCCGTCCGCGGTGGAGGCTTCGGGCGAGCGCCGGGGCCCGCGTGGCCGTTTCGGCAAGGGTCGTCGCCGTCAGGCTGAAAGCCAGCCGGTCGGCGAGCGCGTGGAAGGCTCGGTCGCTAACGCGGGTGGTGGCAGCGGTGGCCGGGGCAAGAACGCCCGCCCGAACCGTAACGCCAAGGCGCAAGGCAAGGCCGGCGGCCCAAGTCGTGGTAAGGGTGGCAAGGGTGAGGACGTCTTCCAGTACGTGATTTCCGGCGCGTATGACGCCGAGGTCGATGCAGGCGGCGCGCCGCAGCAGACCAAGGTGCGCGAGCTCACCGCCGAGGATGACGCCCCGAAGCTGCACAAGATTCTCGCTGATGCGGGCCTGGGTTCGCGTCGTGACATGGAAGACCTGATCATGCAAGGGCGCGTCTCCGTGAACGGCCTGCCGGCGCACATCGGGCAGCGCATCCTTCCCACCGACCAGGTGCGTGTCAACGGCAAGCTCATCCAGCGCAAACTGCCGAACAAGGCGCCGCGCGTGTTGCTGTACCACAAGCCGGCTGGCGAGATCGTCAGCCAGTCTGATCCCGAGGGCCGTCCGACCGTGTTCGACTCGCTGCCGCGCATGAAGACCGGCAAGTGGGTCGCCGTGGGACGGCTGGACTTCAACACCGAAGGCTTGCTGATCTTCACCACGTCGGGTGATATCGCCAACCGCTTCATGCATCCGCGCTATGGCGTCGAGCGTGAATACGCGGTGCGCACGCTGGGCGAGCTGGCGGAGTCCGATCGCCAGAAGCTGCTGCAAGGCATCCGCCTGGATGACGGAGAGGCGAACTTCCTGCGCTGCGCGGATGGCGGCGGCGAGGGGGTCAATCACTGGTACCACGTCGCGCTGACCGAGGGTCGCAACCGCGAAGTGCGGCGGATGTTCGAAGCGGTCAACCTGACGGTGTCGCGCCTGATCCGTACGCGCTATGGCAGTTTTGTGCTGCCGCGCGGTCTCAAGCGCGGTCGCTGGCAGGAGGTGTCCGCCGAAGAGGTTCGTGTGCTGATGGGGTCGCTGGGCCTGAAGGTGCCCTCGGCAAGCGCCGGCGGTGGTCAGGGCGGCGGCCGACAGCAGGGCGGCCGCCGCCGCGAGGCGCAGCCGATGCTGATGGGGCCGATGTCGTCGGGCTTCACGGGCGAGGCGACTTTCCAGTCGCGTGGCCAGGGTGTCGAAAACGGCAACCGTGCGCTGCCGGCTGCACGTCGCCCGTCCAATCCGCGTCAGCCGGATCCGATGCAGACCTCGATGGGTTACATCAACGTCGGCGGGCCGACCACGCTGACCGCGCGGACCCGCATGGGCGCCGCCGGTCGCGGTCTGCCGGGCGGCGGCGGTAATGCCAACGGTAATCGTGCGCAGGGCAACAAGCGTCCGGTCAAGGGCGGTGGCGGCGGTCTGCCGAACGGCAACAAGGCGCGCGGCAGCAAGCGCGGCAAGCGCTGATGATGGTGGTGCTGTGTGCGTTATTCGCCGCGGCGCCGCGATTTGGCGGGCGTCTTGGGGCACATTTTGCGTTTTGCCCCGAGACGCGTTACAATACGAGTCTAATCAAAAGTCATCCTGCAGAAGATGGGCGAATGATATGGGCATTGCGCCCATTTTTTTTTGCTTCGGCAGGTTGGCAGCACCGGGAAATTCTTCAGGAAAAACGTGCATCTGACTGATCTGATTGAAAAAACCCTCACCGCTATGGGTTATGAGCTGGTGGAAGTGGAGCGTGCGCCGGCCGGGTTGCTGCGCGTGTACATCGATCAGGCGGAAACCGGCATCGTGATTGAAGACTGCGAAAAGGTGAGTCACCAGCTCACGCGCGTATTCGAAGTCGAGAACGTGCATTACGAGCGGCTGGAGGTTTCGTCGCCGGGGTTGGACCGGCCGCTGCGCACGCTGACGGACTTCACGCGTTTCGCGGGGCAGGAGGTCAAGGTGACGTTGCGCCTGCCGGTCGATGGCCAGAAGAATTTCATGGGCATCGTTCAGGCGCCTGCGGGGGAGCCGGGCCAGGAACGGATCGGCCTCGAGTTCGAGGGCAAGGATGGCCCCGCGCTGCTGGAATTCACGCTGTCGGAACTCGACCGCGCCCGGCTGGTGCCCGTGCTGGACTTCAAAGGAAATCGAAATAAAGGGAACAAGCAATGAGCCGCGAAGTTCTGTTGCTCGTCGATGCGCTTGCGCGCGAAAAGAACGTCGACAAGGATGTGGTGTTCGGGGCGTTGGAGGCCGCATTGGCTTCGGCGACCAAGAAGCGCTTTGAAGAAGACGTGGAGGTGCGCGTGGCGATCGACCGCGAGTCGGGTGAACACGAAACCTTCCGCCGCTGGCTGGTCGTTCCCGACGATGCCGGACTGCAGGAGCCGGACAAGCAGATCCTCCTGTTCGAGGCCCGCGAGCAGAATCCCGACGTCAGCATCGACGATTTCATTGAAGAGCAGATCGAGTCGGTCGAATTCGGCCGGATCGGTGCGCAGGCTGCCAAGCAGGTGATCCTGCAGCGCATCCGCGATGCCGAGCGTGAGCAGATCCTGAACGATTATCTCGAGCGCGGCGAAAAGATCATGACCGGCACGATCAAGCGTGCCGACAAGAAGGGCCTGATCGTGGAGTCCGGCCGTGTCGAGGCGCTGCTGGCGCGCGACCAGATGATCCCGAAGGAAAACCTGCGCACGGGCGATCGTGTGCGTGCGTACATCCTGAATGTCGACCGCACCGCACGTGGTCCGCAGATCGAGCTGTCGCGCACCTGCCCCGAGTTCCTGATCAAGCTCTTCGAGAACGAAGTGCCCGAAATGGAGCAGGGCCTGCTGGAGATCAAGGCAGCCGCGCGCGATCCTGGCGTGCGTGCGAAAATCGCGGTGGTGGCGCACGACAAGCGCATCGATCCGATCGGTACCTGCGTCGGCGTGCGCGGCACGCGCGTGACGGCGGTGCGCAACGAGGTCGGTGGCGAGGCGGTGGACATCGTGCTGTGGTCGGAAGATCCGGCACAGTTCGTCATCGGCGCGCTGGCGCCGGCACAGGTGCAATCCATCGTCGTGGACGAGGAAAAGCACAGTATGGATGTGGTGGTCGACGAGGAGAACCTCGCCGTCGCCATCGGCCGCAGCGGTCAGAATGTGCGCTTGGCCTCCGAGCTGACCGGCTGGCAGATCAACATCATGACGCCGGCCGAGTCTGCGCAGAAGCAAGCGGAGGAGAGCTCCGTAGTGCGCAAGCTGTTCATGGAGCGGCTGGACGTGGATCAGGAAGTCGCCGACATCCTGATCGAAGAGGGCTTCACCTCGCTCGAGGAAGTGGCCTATGTGCCGCTGCAGGAAATGCTGGAGATCGAGGCGTTCGACGAAGACACCGTCAACGAGCTGCGCAATCGCGCTCGTGACGTGTTGTTGACGATGGAGCTGGCAAAGGAAGAGAAGGTCGAGAAGGTGTCGCAAGACCTGCGCGACCTCGAGGGGCTGACCCCGGAGCTGATCGGCAAGCTGGCCGAGGGGAACATCCAGACGCGTGACGACTTGGCCGAGCTGGCCGTGGACGAACTGGTCGACATGACCGGCGTTGACGAAGAACAGGCCAAGGCGCTGATCATGAAGGCGCGTGAACACTGGTTTTCGTGAGCCTGCCGAGCGTTGATCGTTCCGCAATCCTCATTGAAAAACCAAGCATCGAAAGGGTTTGAATGGCAAGCACAACAGTTGCCCAACTCGCTGGCGAATTGAACCGTAGCGCAGCCGCGCTGCTGGAACAATTGCAGGCCGCGGGCGTGCAAAAGGCGACGCCCGAAGACGTCATCACCGAATCGGACAAGACGCGTCTGCTCGACTATCTCAAGCGGGCTCACGGCAGCGCCGAGGACGGCGCGCGCAAGAAAATCACGCTCACCAAGCGCGAAACCAGCGAAATCCGCCAGGCGGATGCCACCGGCAAGACGCGCACCGTGCAGGTCGAAGTGCGCAAGAAGCGCGTGCTGATCAAGCGCGATGAGCACGGTGCCGCGCCGGCCGAGGCGGAAGCGTCCGTAGCGCTGGCTGCTCCGGTGGTCGACGCCGAGGAGGTCGCGCGCCGCGAGGCAGAACAACGTCAGCAGGCTGAATTGCTGGCGCGCCAGGAAGCCGAGCTGAAGGCCCGCCAGGAAGCGATGGAGCGCGAGGAAGCCGAGCGCCGCGCCCGCCAGGAGGCCGCCGAAGCCGAGCAAAGGCGTCAGGCCGAACTCGCCGCCAAGAAGGCGGAAGAGGAAGCCGCCGCTGCCCGCGCCGCTGCTGAAGCCTCGGACGAGGCGCCTCGCCGCAAGGCGGAAGAGGACGCTGCGCGTCTGGCCAGCGAGCGCGAAGCGGCACAGAAGGCGGCCGAAGAAGCGCGCGCCCGCGCCGACAAGATCAAGGCCGAGGAAGACGCTGCGCGCAAGCGCCGCGAGGCGGCCGAGGCCGAGGCCCGTGCCATCCGCGAAATGATGAGTGCGCCGGCGCGCGTGCTGAAAACGCCCGCCGAACGCAAGGCCGAAGAGAAGAAGGCGGAACAGTCGGGCACGCTGCACAAGCCGGTCAAGCCGGCTGGTGAGGCACGCCCTGCTGCGCCTGCGGCCAAGAAGGCCGCCGCACCTGCGGCGGCCCCGGCAGCAGCGCCGGCTGGCGACAAGAAGGGTGGTCGCGGCGGCAAGTCCGGCGGTTGGCAGGACGACGCGCGTGGCAACAAGCGCGGTGGTCTGAAGACCCGCGGCGACACCGGCGGCGGCAACGATGGCTGGCGTGCCGGCTCCAAGGGCGGCCGCAACCGTCATGGCGACGACAACCGCAATGCCTTCCAGGCACCGACCGAGCCGGTCGTGCGCGAAGTGCACGTGCCGGAAACCATCTCCGTGGCCGAGCTGGCGCACAAGATGGCCGTCAAGGCCGCCGAGGTCATCAAGCAGATGATGAAGCTCGGCCAGATGGTCACGATCAACCAGGTGCTGGACCAGGAGACCGCGATGATCGTGGTCGAGGAAATGGGCCACCAGGCGGTCGCGGCCAAGCTGGACGATCCGGAGGCGCTGCTGGTCGAGGGCGTGCAGGAACAGCAGAACGTCGAGGCGGAGACCCGTCCGCCGGTCGTGACCGTGATGGGTCACGTCGACCACGGCAAGACCTCGCTGCTGGACTACATCCGTCGCGCCAAGGTGGCGGCGGGTGAAGCCGGCGGCATCACGCAGCACATCGGCGCTTACCACGTCGAAACGCAGCGCGGCGTCATCACCTTCCTGGATACGCCGGGCCACGAGGCCTTCACGGCCATGCGTGCGCGCGGCGCCAAGGCGACCGATATCGTGATTCTGGTGGTGGCCGCCGACGACGGCGTCATGCCGCAGACGAAGGAAGCCATCGCCCACGCGAAGGCGGCCGGCGTGCCCATCGTGGTGGCGATCAACAAGATCGACAAGCCCGAGGCCAACCCGGACCGCGTCAAGCAGGAGCTGGTCGCCGAAAGTGTGATCCCGGAAGAGTACGGCGGCGAATCGCCGTTCGTACCGGTGTCGGCCAAGACCGGCCAGGGCATCGACGACCTGCTGGAAAACGTGCTGCTGCAGGCTGAAGTGCTGGAGTTGAAGGCTCCCGTCAGCGCACCGGCCAAGGGCTTGGTGGTGGAAGCCCAGCTGGACAAGGGCAAGGGCCCGATCGCCACGGTGCTGGTGCAGAGCGGTACGCTCAAGCGCGGCGACGTGGTGCTCGCTGGCACGGCCTACGGCCGCGTGCGCGCCATGCTGGACGAGAACGGCAAACCGGCCAAGGAAGCCGGTCCGTCGATCCCGGTGGAAATCCAGGGTCTGTCGGAAGTGCCGGGCGCCGGTGAGGAAGTCATCGTGCTGCCGGACGAGCGCAAGGCGCGCGAAATCGCGCTGTTCCGCCAGGGCAAGTTCCGCGACGTCAAGCTGGCGCGCCAGCAGGCTGCCAAGCTCGAGACCATGCTGGAGCAGATGAGCGAAGGTGAAGTCAAGACGCTGCCGCTGATCATCAAGGCCGACGTGCAAGGCTCGCAGGAAGCGCTGGTGCATGCGCTCAACAAGCTGTCGACCGGCGAAGTGCGCGTGCAGGTCGTGCACGGCGCGGTGGGTGGCATCAGCGAATCCGACGTCAACTTGGCGACCGCATCGAAGGCCGTCATCATCGGCTTCAACACCCGGGCCGACGCGGGCGCGCGCAAGCTGGCCGAGCACCAGGGCATCGATATCCGCTACTACAACATCATCTACGACGCCGTGGATGAGGTGAAGGCAGCGATGTCGGGCATGCTCTCGCCGGAGAAGAAGGAAGAAACCACGGGTACCGTCGAGGTGCGCCAAGTCTTCCACGTGCCGAAGGTGGGTGCGGTGGCCGGTTGTATGGTGCTGGACGGTATCGTCAAGCGCTCGTCGCTGGTCCGTGTGCTGCGCGACAACGTGGTCATCTTCTCGGGCGAGCTGGAATCGCTCAAGCGCTTCAAGGACGACGTGAAGGAAGTGAAGCAGGGCTTCGAATGCGGCCTGTCGATCAAGAACTTCAACGACGTCAAGGAAGGCGACCAGCTCGAGATCTACGAGATCACCGAGGTGGCGCGTACGCTGTAACGCTGTGGCCGGACGCTTCGGCGTCCGGCGTGGTTTTGCGACGGTGGCCCGGGCGCGTCCCGCGCCACCGTTTTGTCTTTTGGGCGCTGGCAGACTGTGCTGCCGGGCGTCCACCGTGTCGAGGAACACACTATGCCGAAGAAATCGGGATCGGCCTCGGGCCGTAACGTGCGCATCGCCGACCAGATCCAGCGTGATCTGGCCGAACTGATCCAGCGCGAAATCAAGAATCCGGCGATGGGGCTGGTGACGCTGCAATCGGTGTCGCTCACGCCGGACTACGCGCACGCGAAGATCTACTTCACCGTGCTGGGCGCCGAGCCGGATGCGGCCGCAGCGATCCTGAACGAGAAGGCCGGCTATCTGCACTCGCTGCTGTTCAAGCGCCTGCACATCCATACCGTGCCCATGCTGCATTTCCACTACGACGGTTCGGTCGAGCGCGGCATCGAGATGTCGCGGCTGATCGACGAAGCCAACGCCACGCGCGCCAAAGACGACTGACGATGGCCGAGCAACGCCCGCCCCAACAGGCGAAACCGCCGCGCCGCGATGTGCACGGTGTGCTGCTGCTGGACAAGCCGATCGGCTGGTCGAGCAACGACGCGTTGATCCGCGCCAAGCGCCTGCTGTGGGCCAAGAAGGCGGGGCACACCGGGACGCTCGATCCGCTGGCGACCGGTCTGCTGCCGTTGTGTTTCGGCGAGGCGACCAAGTTCTCGCAGGACCTGCTCGAGGCCGACAAGACGTACGAGACCGTGGTGCGCCTGGGGATCAAGACCAGCACGGCCGATGCCGAAGGCGACGTGCTGAGCGAGCGGCCCGTGGCGGTCACGCCCGAGCAACTGCGCGCCGCCGTCGGCCGCTTCATCGGCGAGATCGACCAGGTGCCGCCGATGCACTCGGCGCTGAAGAAGGACGGCAAGCCGCTGTACGAATACGCACGGGTCGGTCAGACGGTCGAGCGCGCCGCGCGCCGCGTGACCATCCGCGCCATCGATGTTCTGGCGACGGATCTCGATGCCGCCGCGCCGACGGTGACCTTGCGCGTGTGCTGCAGCAAGGGCACCTACATCCGCACGCTGGGCGAGGATCTGGGGGAGGCGCTGGGGTGCGGCGCCCATCTCGTTGCGCTGCGGCGTACGCAGGTCGGCAGCCTCACGCTGGACGGCGCGGTGACGCTGCAAGCGCTGGAGGCGGCATCCGAAGACCAGCGTGCCGCGCTGTTGGCGCCGGTCGACGCGTTGCTGCAGACCTTGCCGCGCGTCGAACTCGGCGCCGAGGACAGCCGACGCTTCTTGCATGGACAGCGCCTGCCGCTGCGCTTGTCCCTGTCCAGCGCGGAGCAGGTGCGGGTCTATGGCGCGCGCGGCGAGGCTGCCTTGTCGCTGCTGGGTGTGGCAGCGTGGCAGGACGGCGTGCTGCGGCCGGAGCGCCTCGTGCATCTCTGAACCCCATCGGGCTGCACGATAAAAAAAGAGCCACGCATTGCCGCGAGGCTCCAGATTGCTGACAAAGGCCTCGCCCCCGGCGAGGCCTTTCCTTTGTATTTAATAGCGGGATGCTCAAGACACCGACACCCGCGCAGCACGAACTCGAGATGGTGACGCTCGAGGAGCTTGTGCCGAAGGACCATCTGCTGCGCAAGATCGACGCGGCGGTGGATTTCGAATTCATCCGCGCCAAGGTCGCGCACCTGTACTGCGCCGACAACGGCCGCCCGGCACTCGATCCGGTAGTGATGTTCAAGCTGCTGTTCATCGGCTACCTGTTTGGGGTGCGCAGCGAGCGCCAGCTCATGCGCGAGGTGCAGGTCAACGTCGCCTATCGCTGGTTCGCCCGCTTCCGCCTGACCGACCGCGTGCCCGATGCTTCCACCTTCTCGCAGAACCGGCGCCGGCGCTACACCGACACCACGGTCTATCAGGAGATCTTCGACGAGATCGTGCGCCAGGCGATGGGGCACGGCATGGTCGACGGCCGGGTGCTCTATACCGACAGCACGCACCTCAAAGCCAACGCCAACAAGAACAAGTACGACGTGGTGAAGGTGGAGCAGACGCCTTCTGCCTACCTGGCCGAACTGGATGCGGCGGTCGATGCGGACCGGGTCGCGCACGGCAAGAAGCCGCTGCCGCGCGATGACGGTGACGGCGGGGCGCCCGGCGGCAAGCCCGAGGAGAAGGACATCAAGCGCAGCCGCACCGACCCGGACAGTGGCTACATGGTGCGCGACGACAAGCCCCGTGGGTTCTTCTACCTGGACCACCGCACGGTCGATGCCAAGCACGCGATCATCATCGACACGCACGTCACCCCGGCCTCGGTGCACGACAGCCAACCGTATCTGGAGCGGCTGGACCGCCAGCGCGAATGTTTCGGCTTTGCGGTGCAGGCGGTGGGGCTGGATGCCGGATACTTCATTCCCGCTGTCTGCAAGGGGCTGGAGGATCGCCAGATTGCCGGGGTGATGGGCTACCGCACGCCGAATCACAAGCCGGGCACGTTCTACAAACGGCAATACGAGTACGACCGCTATCGCGACGAGTATGTCTGCCCGGCCGGCCAGGCGCTGCCGTACAGCACGACCAACCGCAGCGGCTATCGCGAATGATGCGCACGCAGTGCACGAACAGCGCCAACGCGGTGAAGGTGGTGACGCGCCACGTTTGGGAGTGGGCCAAGGAGCGGGTTGACGCCAGGCGGCTGACCGAATGGGGCAAGCGCCTGTATGCCCGGCGCAAAGAGACGGTGGAGCGCAGCTTCGCCGATGCCAAGCAATTGCACGGACATCGCTACGCGCGCATGCGGGGGCTGCGCCGCGTGGCCGAGCAGTGCCTGCTGGCGGCTGCGGCACAGAACATCAAGAAGATCGCGCTGCTGCTGGCGCGCATGCGGGCGCTTTTACGCCACTTCTGCAGCCCTCGCGCACCTATGCGCCGGCTCGTCGCCCACTTCTCGATCCCTTCGGGTCGATTCGGCTGCCGCCGACCCAAAATCCGCTTCGCATAAAAGACAAAACCCCACACTCCGAAAAATGTGGGGTTCGTCAGCAATCTGGAGCCACGCATTGCCGCGTGGCTCTTTTGCTTTGGCGGGGCGAAGGTCGTGTCAGTGCGCGCCCGCCGCCGCTTCCGCGCCGCCCGCCGACTTCGCGGGCCGGGTCAGCCAGATCAGGGCGATCAGCACAATGAACAGCACCGCCGAAATCCAGAAGATGTCGTTGGCGCCCATCATCGCGGCTTGCTGCGAGATCACCCGTTCGATCGCGCCGTTGGCCTGCAGGTTGGGCATGCCCATCTGCGTGTACTGGTCGAGCGACGAGGCATAGGCCGGGTTGTAGGGGTTGGCGTGCTCGACGAGCCGCGCGTGATGCAGGGCGGAGCGGTTGTCCCACACCGTGGTCGAGATCGACGCGCCGATGCCGCCGAACATGATCCGCACGAAGTTCGACAGGCCCGATGCCGCCGGAATCCGCTCGGGCGCGAGGCCCGACAGGATGATCGACGTGAGCGGGATGAAGAACAGCGCCATCGCCGCGCCCTGGATCAGGGTAGGCACCATCAGCGTCCAGGTGTCGACCTGGACCGTGAAGTGCGAGCGCATCCAGAACACCAGGGCGAAGATGATGAAGGCCGTGGTTGCCACCCAGCGCGCATCCATCTTCGGCAGGTTCTTGCCGATCACCGGCGAGAGCAGGATGGCGAAGATTCCCACCGGCGCCATCACCAGCCCGGCATCGGTGGCCGTGTAGCCGACGATGGTCTGCAGCCACAGGGGCAGGATGACGAGGTTGCCGAAGAACAGCCCATAGGCCACTGAGATGGCGACCACGCCGGCGCTGAAATTGCGGCCCTTGAACAGCGTCAGGTCCACCACCGGGTGGTCTTCGGTCAACTCCCAGATGAGGAAGAAGGCGAAACCCACCACGGCCACCACGGTCAGCAGGACGATCTCGCCGGAGTTGAACCAGTCGAGCTCCTTGCCGCGATCGAGCATCAGTTGCAGCGAGCCGACCCAGATCACCAGCAGCGCCAGGCCGATGCGGTCGATCGGCAGTGCGCGCGTGGGCGATTCGCGGTCCTTGTAGATGACCCAGGTCGCGTACGCGGCCAGGATGCCGACCGGGATGTTGATGTAGAAGATCCACGGCCAGGTCATGTTGTCGGAGATCCAGCCGCCGAAGATCGGCCCCATGATCGGCGCGACCAGCGTGGTCATGCCCCATAGCGCCAGCGCCATGGTGCTCTTGGTCGGCGGATACGTCGACAGCAGCAGCGACTGCGACAGCGGGATCATCGGGCCGGCCACCGCGCCCTGGACGATCCGCGCGGCGATCAGCGTGGCCATGTTGGGCGCCAGTCCGCACGCCCAGGACGACAGCACGAACAGCAGGATCGACGTGACGAACAGGCGCACCTGCCCGAAACGCTGCGTCAGCCATCCCGTGAGCGGCACCGAGATGGCGTTGGCCACCGCGAACGAGGTGATGACCCATGTGCCCTGGTTTGGCGCGACGCCCAGGTCGCCCGAGATGGCCGGGATCGACACGTTGGCGATGGACGAATCCAGCACGTTCATGAAGGTGGCCAGCGAGAGCGCCACCGTACCGATCGCCAGCTTGGCGCCGGTCAGGGGCGGGCGCGGGCGGTGCGCGGCGGTTGCCATGGCTCAGGCCTTGGGGGCGGGTTGCGCCGCCGCGCGCTTGGCCGAAGCCGGAGCGCTCGCGCTGCCGGCGGCCGGTGCGCTCGCGCCCCCGCGGCCGGCGTTGGTGGCGATGATGCTGGCGATGACCTGGTCGGCTTCCTGGCCGGCCTGGTCGTATACCGAGGTCTGCAGCGGCGAGGTGGTCGATGTCGAGGCGAGGCTTTGGCCGCCTTCATCGTGGATGTCGACCTTGGCCTCCATCGACAGGCCCACGCGCAGCGGATGGTCCTTGAGCTCCTTCGGGTCGAGCGAGACGCGGACCGGCAGTCGCTGCACCACCTTGATCCAGTTGCCGGTGGCGTTCTGCGCGGGCAGCAGCGAGAACGCCGAACCGGTGCCGGCCGAGAAGCCGACCACCTTGCCGTGATAGGTCACGCTGCCGCCGTACACGTCGGCCACCAGTTCGACCGGCTGGCCCACCCGCATGTGGCGTACCTGCACTTCCTTGAAGTTGGCGTCGATCCACAGTTGGTCCAGCGGCACGATCGCCATCAGCGGCGTGCCCGGGGCCACGCGTTGGCCGACCTGCACCGAACGCTTGGCGACGTAGCCGGTGACCGAGGCGGGCAGGCTGGTCCGCGCATAGGCGAGGTAGGCCTCGCGCACCTTGGCGGCGGCCTGCAGGACGTTCGGGTGGCGCTCCAGCGTGGTCTGGTCGGTCAGCACGCGATTGGCCTGCAACTGCTCCTTGGCGGTTTCGACGGCGGCCTCGGCGGCCTGCAGCGAAATCTGCGCGTGGGCGATTTCTTCCTGCGACACCGCGCCGGTGCCGGCGATCTGCTTGCGCCGGGTCAGGTCTTCCTTGGCCTTGGCGAGGTCGGATTCGCGCATGGCGAGCGTCGAGGTATAGGCGCCGGTGTTCGAATACAGCGTGCGCACCTGGCGCACCGCCTGTGCCAGCGCGGCCTCGGCCTGTTCCAGGGCGACGCGGGCATCGGCGCGGTCGAGCTCGATCAGCGGCTGGCCCGATGTGACAAGCTGCGTGTCGTCGGCGCGGATGGCGACCACGGTGCCCGCGACCTGCGGCGTCACCTGCACCACGTTGCCTTGCACATAGGCATCGTCGGTCGACTCGAACCAGCGGCCGTACAGGCCCCAGTAGAGGCCGTAGCCGATGCCGGCCACCACCAGGGCGGAGGCCAGCGTGGTCAGCATGCGCTTGCGCTTGCCATTGCCGTTACCGTTCGGGGTGGCCGCGGAGGCTGCCGGCGCGGGGGCAGTGGAGGGGGCGGCTTGGGGCGTGTTGTCACTCATGATGTGGGCTCGAAAGAAGGCGTTGGAACGCTCGGTTCGGATCAGCTGTGCGACGGCGCGGCCTGGGCGGCGGCGTCGGTCGGGCGGTGGTCGGGCTTGGCGCCGGGCAGGGCCTCGGCGGTATAGCCGCCGCCGAGCGCCTTGATCAGGGCCATCTGCGCATCCAGGCGGCGTGCCTGCAGCAGGGCGGCCAGCCGGCGTTGCAGCAGCACGGTGCTCTCGGCATTCAGGACCGTCAACTGGGTGCCGAGGCCGGCGCCGTAGCGCGTGCGGGCCAGGCTGTAGGCACGTTCGGCCTCGGCCAGCGCGGTCCGCTGGATGTCGATCTGCGTATCGACGCTGTGCAGCGAGGTGATCTGGTCGGCGGTGTCGTGCAGGGCTTCGGTCAGCGTCTGGTTGTAGCTGGCCACGGCGGCGTCGTAGCCGGCGTACTTGCCGCGCAGGTTGGCGCGCAGTTTGCCGCCCTCGAAGATCGGCAGGCGCAGCGCCGGGCCGATGCCCAACTGGCGTGCGTTGCCCAGCAGCAGGTTCTCCGGCGCGATGGAGGCCAGGCCCAGGAACGCGGTCAGGCTGATGTCGGGCAGGAACTGGGCCTTGGCCACATCGACGTTCTTGGCGGCGGCTTCGACGCGCCAGCGCGCGGCCGCCAGGTCCGGACGGCGGCCGATCAGGTCGATGCTCAGGTGGTCCGGCAGCCGGGGCGTGGCCTGCGCCAGCAGGGTCGGGCGGGCGATGGTGAGGCCGCGGTCAGGGCCCTTGCCCAGCAGCGCGGCAAGCTGGTTGCGCGTCAGGGCGATCTGCTCGTCCACCTGTTCCAGTTCGGTCTGTGCCGCGGCGATGTTGGCGCGCGCCTGCGTGGTCTCGACTTGTGTATCCAGCCCGGCACGCAGGCGCTGGCCCGACAGCGAGACCAGCTCGCGGCGCTGCGCAATGGTGCGCTCGGCCACATCGCGCTGGGCATAGAGCGCGGCCAGCTTGGTGTAGGTGCGCGCCACCGAGGTCGACAGCATCAGGCGGGCGGCCTGGCTTTCGGCTTCCATGGCCTGGTCGTCCGATAGCGCGGATTCCAGCGCGGCGCGGTTCTTGCCCCAGAAGTCGAGGTCGTAGCTGACGCCCAGCTGGATCTTCGACTCGGTGACCCAGTTGCCGCCGAGCGGCGTGCCTTCGAACAGGTCGTACGACGAGAAGCGCTGGCGCGTCATCTCCGCATCCAGCCCGACGCTCGGATACAGGTCGCCGCGTGCCGCGTCGGCCATGGCGCGCGAGGCACGCACGCGTGCGAAGGCGACCTGCAGCTTCGGGCTGTCATGGATCGCCTCATCGACGAGCGCGCGCAGTTGCGGATCGTTGAACTGGTCGACCCAGTTCTGCGACGGCCACCGGCCGCCCTGCGACGGCAGCGTCCCGGCGCTGGCCAACTGATCGGGCGAGGTGAGCGTCTGCGTGCTGTGCGCGTTGCCGAGGTCGGCGCAGCCGGCCAGCACGGCCAGGGCGATGGCGCTCAGCGCCACGGCCAGCTGTGCCGGCCAGCGCGCCGGCTCGCGACGTTGCGGAGCGTGTGCCCGCAGGGTGGATATCGAGGCGTTCATGTGGGTATGCGGAGCGGTGTCGGGTAGCGGAAAAGTCGGAGCAATGCGGTGTCAGGCGCTGGCCGGGCGCATCCGCGCGGCGTCGGTGCCGTTGTCGAGCACGCGCTGCAGCAGGCCGCGCAGCGCCTGCACCTCGGTCTGCGTGAAGCCGGCGAAGAAGCGGTTGAGCACCTGCGTATAGATGGCCGGCATGCGCTCGGCCAGCGTGCGACCGGCGTCGGTCAGCTCCAGATGGACGACGCGCCGGTCGGATTCGCTGCGCACGCGCTCGATCAGGCCGCGCTTCTCCATGCGGCTCAGCATGCGGGTGAGCGAGCCGATGTCGGTGTTCAGTTCCCGGCCGAGGTCGGTGGCGGTCTGGCAGCGGCCGTTGGCGAGCAGCATCAGGCAACTGGCCTGGGAGTGCGTCACGTCCATCTGCGCGACTTCCTGTTCGATCGCCATGGACAGTGCCGTCTTGGTGCGCCCGATGAGGTAGCCCATGCTTTCGCACATGCGGTAGTCCTCCACCCGGAACAGGGCTCCGGGAGTGATTTCGGTGGCGGATCTTGGTTGTCCGGACATCTTATGTATGCGCAATCATTGTCCGGACAAATATACGAACCGGCGCACTAAAGGGCAAGGTAATGAATGAGTGATTGCTGATATAGAAATAATTGGTGATCGATAGATCGCTAATTGAGCATTGCTCTCGGTTGTCGGTTGGACGTGTCATGCGTTGCGCATTGCAGCATGCTAGAATGTTGGGTTATTCCGCGAGCCGCCTTTTCGCCCCCCCATTTTTGGCTCGTGTCACGTCGTTTCCGAGTTCATACCCATGCGCGCGCTTCGCAACATCGCCATCATTGCCCACGTTGACCACGGCAAGACCACGCTGGTCGACCAGCTCCTCCGCCAGGCCGGCACGTTCCGCGAGAACGAGCAGATCGCCGAGCGCGTGATGGACTCGAACGACATCGAAAAAGAGCGCGGCATCACCATCCTGGCCAAGAACTGCGCGGTCGAGTACAACGGCACGCACATCAACATCGTCGATACCCCGGGTCACGCGGACTTCGGCGGCGAGGTGGAGCGCGTGCTGTCGATGGTCGATGGCGTGTTGCTGCTGGTGGACGCCGTGGAAGGCCCGATGCCGCAGACGCGTTTCGTGACGCGCAAGGCGCTGGCCCTGGGCCTGAAGCCCATCGTCGTGATCAACAAGGTGGACCGCCCGGGCGCGCGTCCGGAGTGGGTCATCAACCAGACCTTCGACCTGTTCGACAAGCTGGGCGCCAACGACGACCAGCTCGACTTCCCGGTGGTGTACGCCTCGGGCCTGAACGGCTACGCCGGTCTGACCGACGATGTGCGCGAAGGCGACATGAAGCCGCTGTTCGAGACCATCCTCGACAAGGTGCCGCAGCGTAACGACGATCCGAACGGCCCGTTCCAACTGCAGATCATCTCGCTCGACTACTCGAGCTACGTCGGCAAGATCGGCGTGGGCCGCATCACGCGCGGCCGCGTGCGTCCGCTGCAGGATGTGGTGGTCAAGTTCGGCCCGGACGGCGCGCCGATCAAGGGCCGCGTCAACCAGGTGCTGAAGTTCCGCGGCCTGGAGCGCGAGATCGTGCAAGAAGCCGAAGCCGGCGACATCGTGCTGATCAACGGTATCGAAGAACTGGGCATCGGCTGCACGGTGTGCGCGCCGGACGCCCAGGACGCGCTGCCGATGCTGAAGGTGGACGAGCCGACGCTGACCATGAACTTCTGCGTCAACACCTCGCCGCTGGCCGGCCGTGAAGGCAAGTTCGTCACCAGCCGCCAGCTGCGTGACCGCCTGGACCGCGAACTGAAGTCCAACGTGGCGCTGCGCGTGAAGGACACCGGCGACGACACGATCTTCGAAGTGTCGGGCCGTGGCGAACTGCACCTGACCATCCTGGTGGAAAACATGCGCCGCGAAGGCTACGAGCTGGCCGTGTCGCGTCCGCGCGTGGTGTTCAAGGACATCGACGGCGTGAAGCACGAGCCGTTCGAGCGCCTGACCGTGGACGTGGAAGACGGCCACCAGGGCGGCGTGATGGAAGAGCTGGGCCGCCGCAAGGGCGAACTGCTCGACATGGCGTCGGACGGCAAGGGCCGCACCCGCCTCGAATACCGCATTCCGGCACGTGGTCTGATCGGCTTCCAGGGTGAGTTCCTGACGCTGACGCGCGGTACGGGCCTGATCAGCCACATCTTCGACGACTATTCCCCGGTCAAGGAAGGCGATCTGGGCGAGCGCCACAACGGCGTGCTGATCTCGCAGGACGACGGCGCCGCCGTGGCCTACGCCCTGTGGAAGCTGCAGGACCGCGGTCGCATGTTCGTGTCGCCTGGTGATGCGCTGTACGAAGGCATGATCATCGGTATCCACAGCCGCGACAACGACCTCGTGGTCAACCCGATCAAGGGCAAACAGCTGACCAACGTGCGCGCCTCGGGCACCGACGAAGCTGTGCGCCTGGTCCCGCCGATCCAGATGTCGCTGGAATACGCCGTGGAATTCATCGCCGACGATGAGCTGGTGGAAGTCACGCCCAAGAGCATCCGCCTGCGCAAGCGCCATCTGAAGGAGCACGAGCGCAAGCGCGCGGCTCGCGAAGAAGCGGTCTGATCGCTCGGCCGGTTTGCCAACAAAAACGCCCCGATTCGTCGGGGCGTTTTGTTTTTCTGGTTGCGTCTACGTCTAGGGAGAGCGCTCGAACCCGTACACCATCGCAATCGGCCGGGCGTGCGGGCTGCGCCACTCGGGTGGCTTCCACAGGTAGCGGATGTCCCGGTCGCGGAATACGTCAGTCCACATGTCGCGCCATTCGTGGAAGGTGAGGGTGATTGGATTGTGCGAATGGATCTGGCCCAACGCGCGTGCCCGGGAAGCGGGGCGGTTAGAGCCCTTCCTCGCCAGCCGGTCCGCTCGTGTACAGTGCGAGCCGTCATACCCACAACAACAGACGAGAGACATGGAATCCACCGTATCGACGGCTTCATCCGCCATGCAGGCCGACACCCAGGCCCACGTGATCGCCGAGGTGCGCGGCGGCATCGGCTGGCTGACGCTGAACCGGCCGCAGGCGCTCAACGCGCTGTCGCTGGAGATGGTCCGTGCGCTGTCGCATGCGCTGATGGCGTGGCAGCATGATCCGGAGGTGCATGCCGTGATCCTGCGCGGTGAGGGCGGCAAGGCGCTGTGCGCCGGAGGCGACATCCGCTTCTTCCATCGCGCCGCCACCACGCGCGACCCGCAACTGATCACGTTCTTCACCGAGGAATACCGCCTCAATCACCTGATCTTCAGCTACGCCAAGCCCTACATCGCACTGATGGACGGCGTGGTGATGGGCGGCGGCATGGGCATCTCGCAGGGCGCGTCGCTGCGCGTGGTGACCGAGCGTACCCGCATGGCCATGCCCGAGACCAACATCGGCCTGTTTCCCGATGTCGGCGGCGGCTGGTTCCTGGCGCGCCTGCCGGGGCATGTGGGCGAATACCTGGGCGTGACCGGACAGGCGATCGAGGCGGCGGATGCGCTATCGGTCGGTCTGGCCGATTGCCATGTGTCGGCGGATGCGCTCGCCGCGGTGGTCCGGCGCCTGCGCGACGGCACGTGGCGGAGCGCGGGGCAGATCGCTGCCTGTTTCACGGAGGCCGCGACTGATTCCGATGCGTCCAACGCCGTGGTCGCACCGCACCGTGCCGCCATCGATGCCTGTTTCAGCCAGGCCTCGGTGCCCGCTGTCCTCGCCGAACTGGCGGGCAGTCCCGATGCCGACTGGGCTGCGCAGACCGAGCGGCAGATGGCTCGGCGCTCGCCGCTGATGATGGTGGTCACGCTCGAGCAGATCCGCCGCGGCCGCCACACCACGCTCGCCGACGAACTGCGCCGCGAGCTGGACATGATGACGCACGTGTTCGAGGCCGGCGACGGCATCGAGGGCATCCGCGCGCTGGCAGTCGACAAAGACCATGCGCCCAAATGGCGCCACCCCAACATCGATGCCGTGCACGAGGGCGAGGTGGCGGCATTTTTCGTGTCGCCGTGGCGGCGCGAGCAGCATCCGCTGGTGGGACTGCCGGACTAGAACCGGTAAACTTGCGCGCCTGATCCGAATTGCTGAGTTGCTGTGTCTGCTGAACGCTCTACGCCGAACCCGCGCCGCCTGTCCGTCGCCCCGATGATGGACTGGACCGACCGCCATTGCCGCTATTTCCATCGCCAGATTTCCCGCCATACCTGGCTCTACACGGAAATGGTGACCACCGGCGCGCTGCTGCACGGCGATGTGCCGCGCCACCTCGACTTCGACGAGACGGAGCATCCGGTCGCGCTGCAGCTCGGCGGCAGCGAGCCCGACGACCTGGCCCAGTCCGCCCGCCTCGGCGAGCGCTGGGGCTATCGCGAGATCAACCTGAACTGCGGCTGTCCGTCCGAGCGCGTGCAGCGCGGCGCGTTCGGCGCGTGCCTGATGGCCGAGCCGAAACTGGTGGCCGACTGCGTCAGGGCGATGCGCGATGCGGTGTCGATTCCGGTCACGGTCAAGCACCGCATCGGCATCGATGCGATCGAGACCTACGACTTCGTGCGCGATTTCGTCGGCACCATCGCCGAGGCCGGCTGCGAGACCTTTATCGTGCACGCGCGCAACGCCATCCTGAAGGGCCTGAGCCCGAAGGAGAATCGCGAGATTCCGCCGCTGCGCTACGAGGTGGCCTACCAGCTCAAGCGCGACTTCCCGCGCCTGGAGATCCTACTGAACGGCGGCGTGCAGACGCTGGAGCAGATCGATACGCATCTTGCCCACGTCGATGGCGTGATGATCGGCCGCGAGGCTTATCACCACCCGCACCTGATGGCGAACTTCGATGCGCGCTACTACGGCGCCGACACGGTCGCGCCCGCGCGCGCCGAGGTCGAAGACGCGATGATCGGCTATGTCGGCCGGTGGGTGGAGCGGGGCGGTTACGCAGGCGCCGCGGTGCGCCACATGCTGGGGCTGTATCGCGGCGTGGCCGGTGCGCGGGGCTGGCGCCGCGTGCTGTCGGATGCCAAGGCGCTCGGCCGGGTCAAGACGCAGGACGACGCGCGCGCCCTGTTCGAAGCGGCGCGCACGCACCTGCGCCGCGGTGCCGAGGCGGATGAAGAGGCTGTCGCCGCATAAATTGCGCAACCCTCTAGTCACGCCGAAAGAATGTTTGTATAATCACGTTTTTCGCCGAGCAGCGATACGCTGTTCGAACGACGGTGGCTGTAGCTCAGTTGGTAGAGTCCCAGATTGTGATTCTGGTCGTCGTGGGTTCGAGTCCCATCAGCCACCCCAAGATTCCGTAGAAAAGCCCGCATCCGCGGGCTTTTTGCTTTTCCGGCACATGCTTTCGCTATGTGGGGGCCACCACGGTCCCCTGGTGGTAGACGATCTTCCATCCATCGGCCGTGCGTCGCCAGATCGTTGCCCGCCGTGTCGTCCGGGTCGATTGCGCCAGCGTATACGTCAGCAGGTAGTTGTCGGGCGCGATGGCCTGGCAGCGGAAATCGCTCGTCTGCCAGAACGCGTCACCGATATGGCCGTGCCGGGCATCGAGCACGCCGAGCACGTAATTGCGGCTGTAGCGCTGGCCCGATGCGCCGACTTCCCAGAAATCCGCTTCGGTCATCCGCTCGAAATCTTCGCGGCGGGTGCCTCGTTCCGGGCGGTGAAAGATGGGTTCGAGCCGTCGCAGCTCTTCGAGCACGTCGAGCAGGGCGGGGTCGGTGTCCAGGCACGGTTCCATGCGGCGGTCTCCGGCGAAAGTCCAAGCATAGCGTGCCTTCCCGCGTCACGGCAGCGCACGATGCGCGGGCCGGGTATCCAGCCTATGATGCTGCCTTCGCTTGCTTTCAGGAAACCGCTTCGATGTCGCGTCTCGCCCGCTCCGGCCTGTCCGCCCTGACGTTTGTGCTGTCGCTATCCATGGCCGCGGGTGTCGGCGCCGCCACGCTCAAGAAGCCGGAACTCGATGCGCTGGCCTCGGCCGGGCAGTCGGGGGCCATGCCGTCCGACCTGTCGGACTTTCTGGCAGCCGCCGCCAAGGCGGACCCGCAGGTGGCAGGCAGCGTCGCGGCCTACCGGAACCAGTTGCCGCTGGTCGGCGACGATCTGGTCAACATCGGCCGCCTGCTCGGCTTGTACAACCGCTTGCACAACCGGCAGGCGGCGATCGCCTCGATCGAAGCGATGGTCGCGCTGCCGACGGTGCGCGACGACAAGATTCCGCAGCACGAGAACCCCGCCATCGTTGCGTTCGGCAAACTGGTCGAGGGCATGGTGCGCGATTTCGGGCTGCGCTACCGCAACGTCGACAACCGCGTCTTCGAGGTCACGCTGCCCGGCGCCGGTTCGGACGAATTCGGCATCCTGACACACGCCGATGTGGTGCCCGCGCGCGCCGAGGAATGGGTGCTGGACGACGGTACGCGGCTCGATCCGTTCAAGGTGACGCGTGTCGGCGATCTGCTGTACGGGCGCGGCACCATCGACGACAAGGGCTCGATCGCTGCTGCGCTGTATGCGATGAAGGCCGTCAAGGACAGTGGCGTGCCGATCGCGCGGACGATCCGACTGATGATCGAGACCACCGAAGAGACCGGTGGCGATGGCATGAAGTATTACCGCGAGCGTACCCAACTGCCCGCGTACAACGTCGTGCTCGACAGCAAGTATCCCGCCGTGGTGGCCGAGAAAGGTTCGGGTGCATTGACGGTAGCGTTTCCGGCGCAGGCGGTGGAGGCCAACCGTCTCGCCATCGTGGCGATGACCGGCGCCGCTTCGGCCAACGCTGTGCCACAGACCGCCACTGCGACGCTCAAGGGCGGTGACCTGGGCGTGGTGGCCGCCGCACTGGAGGCCAGGCGCGATGCCTTCGTCCGCGGCCTCGCCGCGCAAGGCGCGTTCTCCATCGATGTCACGCGCGGGCCGGACAGCGTCGTTGTCAAGGTGACGGGCACGTCCGCGCACGGTTCTCGGCCGGAAGAGGGCGTCAATCCGCTGCCGCGCCTGGCGCTGTTCCTGCGCGCCGCCGATCCCGATCTGGCCGATAACGCCTATGCCCATGCCGTGCGCTACCTGACCGATCTGTATGGTACGGACTACCTTGGCAATCCGATGGGCGTCGCCTACCAGGACGGCTTCATGGGCCCGCTGACCCTGTCGCCTAACGTCATCGGCGACAAGAATGGTCGTGTTGAAGTCACCGTCAACGTACGCATGCCGCGCGGCAAGACGTCCGAGGCGTTGCGCGGCGAGATTGCCGACAAGATCAACGCCTGGGCCAATGCCAGCCGCATCGCCGTTGAGATCCGCCACGATCAGGGCAACTGGATGGCGCGCGATCCGAAGGGCGCGTGGCTCGCAACGCTGCTCAACATCTACGGCGAGACCACCGGCCTGGACGCCAGACCCGTGCCGACTGCCGGCGGCACCACGGCCAAGCTGATGCCCAACGCCGTCAATTTTGGTCCGGCCATGCCCGGCAAGAAGTACACGGCGCATAACGCCAAGGAGTACAAGGCGGTACCGGATCTCGATCTGGACATGCAGATGTTCACCGAGATGCTGGTCCGGATCGGCAACCTGCCGTCGATGCAATAAGCGTCGGCTTACCACCAGGAAGATCATCCGCAGCAAATCGTTCACCGCGGAACGTGCCTGGGGTGCGCTGGATATCGCCAACATGGACACGGCATCACCACACGCCTGCACAGGACGGACCGCTGGCATGTGAATGACGGCGAGGAGGTCTTTGTGGTGCTCGACGGAACCGGCGATATGCGTTACCGGGTGGTCGGTGAGGAGCGGATTGCGACACTGGGTGCCGGCGATCTTTTCTTTGCCGGCATCGGCTGCGATGCACGTGGCGCAGTCGCACGGTGAGGCGCGCATTCCCGTGATCGAGAGGGCGGGCGTCTAGTGGTTAGCGGTTGCCGGGGCCAAAAAAAAGCCCGCAGGCCTGCGGGCTTTGAATTCGGTGATCTCAATTGCCCCTGAGGGCAGTGGCAATACTACTGTCCCCCGCGCCAAACAAAATCCGGGTAAACGTTTGGTTAACGTTCGTTTGGCCGGTGGAGTGGCGTCGGATGTGGTGCTGCAGCAACATGCAGTCACAAAAAACGGCCCGCACAAGCGGCGGGCCGAAAATCAGTTGAAGAAAGCCCTGTCCTCAGGGTGAGTCCAGTTTATGGAATCGGTTGCGGCGGCAGCATTGGGGTATGCCCTGATCGATCCCCCGCACATACCCGCTCAGTAGCCTTCTGCGCCGGTGGCCAGCGAGGCTGACGGGATTGCGTCCAGCATGCGGCAGATTGCTGCCATGCTGCCCACCATCGTGCGCCGCTGCTCCCCTTGATAGATGCGCACGCCTTGGGTTTGGCGGAAAGGCACCGGTTTCACCGGGTGGCGGCGGGGGGGCATCGATCCGAGTCGCATGGCAAACCTCTTGGTTCGGTGGAAAAGCGGACGGCAGCAGACCGCCGCGGCGAGCCATCGGCTCACCTCCAGGTTGGGCAAAAATGCGCGGGAAACGGCGCGTTGCGCCGAGGGATTACGGGGCGGCTGGCCGGATCAGGCCGACCGCCAGACCTTCCAGTTGAAACTCGTCGCGATCGAGATCGACGTGGATGGGTTCGAAATCGGGATTCTCGGCAATCAGCTCGACATGCCGGCCCTTGCGCTGGAAGCGCTTGACCGTCACGTCATCGCCCAGCCGTGCAACGACGATCTTGCCGTTGGTGGCCTCGTTGGCGCGCTGCACCGCCAGCAGATCGCCGTCGAGGATGCCGGCATCGCGCATGCTCATGCCGCGCACCTTCAACAGGAAATCCGGCCGGCTGGAAAACAGGGAAGGATCGACCTGGTACTGCCGGTCGATGTGCTCGGCTGCCAGGATCGGGCTACCTGCGGCAACACGGCCCACCAGCGGCAGCGTCAGCTGCATCAGCCCCATCGACGGCAGCGAGAACTGGTGCGGCGACGCATCGCCCGTCGCGCGCAGCCGGATGCCGCGCGATGCCCCAGGCGTCAGTTCGATCACACCCTTGCGGGCCAGCGCCCGCAGGTGCTCCTCGGCCGCATTCGGCGACGAGAAGCCGAACTCCGCAGCGATCTCGGCGCGTGTCGGTGGGAAGCCGGTACGCTGGATCGTTTGGCGGATCAGATCGTAGATCTGCTGCTGGCGAGGGGTGAGGGTGGCCATCGGTGTACTGTATATCTGAACAGGTGCTGTGATTTTATACAGTGAGAAGTGGAGCGCAAGTGATTTTATTGTGACGTGTTGTCGAACCGACGCATTGGCTGTCCGCAAGCGCCTGACCTGGGTCAAAACCCATGCGGCCGGTTAGAAGCTTATGTGCAATCCATGCAGGCGCGGTGCGAGGGAATCGCATAAAATCAAGGCCTTGACCGCATTTTTGCACTGCCGCAAGGCTGCACCCGAACGTCACCATGTCCGCTTTCAATCAAGAGACCGTTCTGAGCGTCCACCACTGGAACGAATCGCTGTTCAGCTTCCGTACCACGCGCGATAAGGCCTTGCGCTTCCATAACGGCCACTTCGTCATGCTGGGTCTGGAGGTCGAGGGCAAGCCCCTGATGCGTGCCTACAGCATTGCCAGCCCGAACTACGAAGAACACCTGGAGTTCTTCAGCATCAAGGTGCAGAACGGCCCGCTGACTTCGCGCCTGCAGCACCTGAAGGTTGGCGACACCGTGCTGGTCAGCCGCAAGCCGGTCGGTACGCTGGTGCTGGACGATCTGCTGCCCGGCAAGAACCTCTACCTGTTCGGCACCGGCACCGGCCTGGCGCCGTTCATGAGCATCATCCAGGATCCGGAGACCTACGAGCGCTTCGAGAAGGTCGTGCTGCTGCACGGCGTGCGCCAGGTCAGCGAACTGGCCTATGCGGATTTCATCACCAGCGAACTGCCGAACAACGAGTTCCTGGGCGACCAGGTGCGCGAGAAGCTGATCTACTACCCGACCGTCACCCGCGAGCCGTTCCGCAATATGGGGCGCCTGACGGATCTGGCCGACAGCGGCAAGCTGTTCGCCGATATCGGCCTCGCGCCGCTGGACCCGGCGGTGGACCGCGCCATGATCTGCGGCAGTCCCGCCATGCTGGACGACACCTGCAAGCTGCTGGATGCGCGCGGTTTCAAGATCTCGCCGCGCATGGGCGAGGCGGGCGACTATGTGATCGAGCGCGCCTTCGTCGAGAAGTGACGCGATTTCGCGCTTGCCAAAAGGACGCCGGCCTTTGTGCCGGCGTTTTTCATTGGCTATGTCTGAATAAACTGTTGCGACTTCACTGTGTCAAACGGATGTTGGATGACGGATGGCAGGCAAATGAAGGCGGCAGAGTTTCAACGGTGGTTGGCAAAGCTGGCGACGCTCACGGCACATCAGCGCGAGTCGGTTGAGCAACAACTGCGCTGCGGCGACCCGCGTCGGGCCACGGAACGCCTGATTGCGCAATTGAGCGGTCCGGTCGAACGTTGCCCGCATTGCGGGCATGCCGAGGTGGGGCCGTGGGGCAGCAGTGGCGGTCTGGAGCGTTATCGCTGCAAAGGCTGCAGCAAGACCTTCAACGCCCTCACTGGGACGCCGCTGGCCCGGTTGCGTCACCGTGAGCAATGGCAGACCTTCATGCTGGCCCTGATTGAGGGCCAGTCGGTTCGCCAGGCAGCCGAGCGATGTGGGGTAGATAAGAACACCGCCTTTCTGTGGCGCCATCGCTTCCTGCGGCTTCCTGCCGAACAGAAAGCCAAGCGCGAGAGCGGTATCGTCGAGGCCGACGAAACCTATTTCCTGGAGTCGTTCAAAGGCAGCCGCCAGTTGCCTCGTGCGCCACGCAAGCGTGGCGGCAAAGCTGCCAAACGGGGCTTATCGGCAGAGCAGATTCCTGTGCTGATTGCGCGTGACCGCGTAGGCGAGACGGTCGACTTCGTCCTACCCAAGGCCGACAAGAAGCATATTGGCGCTGTCCTGAAGCCCTTGCTGGCGGAAGACGCCATCCTTTGCACCGACGGTGGCGGTTCGGGCGTGTATGCCGCCGTAGCGCGCGAGCACAAGTTGACCCATCGCTTCGTCAATGTACGTGCCGGCATCAAGGTCGTCGGCAAGGTCTATCACGTGCAAAACGTGAACGCCTACGCCAGTCGTCTCAAGGGGTGGATGCGCCGATTCCACGGGGTTGCCACCAAGTACCTGCCCAACTATCTGGGCTGGCGCCGCATGCTGGAACGCTCAGGCGGCGCCATCTCCCCGCCGCTATGCATCGCGCTCAGCTTGGGCAGAGCGCGACCTCAACAGTTTATTCAGACATAGCCTTTTCATTTGCCGCGAAAGCGTGGCAGGCGGATACAATGCGCCGCGTCACAATTTCCTGTCAGTCGCGCTGATGTCCTCGTTGCCCACTATCGCCATTCTCGCCACCGGCGGCACCATTGCCGGTTCGGCTGACGACTCCGCTTCCGCCGCCCGTTATCGCGCCGGTGCCGTGCCCATCGACCAGTTGCTGGCGGCCAGCAAGCTGGGTCTGGAGCGTGTCGCCAACGTGCGCGCCGAGCAGGTCGCTCAGATCGACAGCAAGGACCTGACCTTCGATGTGTGGGAGCGGCTGGTGGCGCGGATCCGCCATTGGATCGAGGTGGAGCGCGTGGATGGCGTGGTCATCACGCACGGTACCGACACGCTCGAGGAAACCGCGATGCTGCTGCACCTGGTGGTGCAGACTGATGTACCCATCGTCATGACCGCGGCGATGCGGCCATCGACATCGTTGTCGGCGGACGGTCCGTTGAACCTGCTCAATGCCGTGCGCGCGGCCGCCAATCCCGCCTCGCGCGGGCGCGGCGTGCTGGTGGCGCTGAACCAGCGCGTCCATGCGGCGCGCGATGTGCAGAAGGGGCACACCTACGCGGTCGAGGCGTTTGTGTCGCCGGAGACCGGTCCGCTCGGCTTTGTGCTGGACGCCTCCGTGCAATACCGGCGCGCCACCCGGTTGCCGGACGCTGCCGATGTGCTGCCGATGCCGCCTGCCGGGCAATGGCCCTGGGTGGAGGTCCTGTCGAGCTATGCTCAGCCGGATGCGCGCCTGGTCGATACCCTGGTGGCCGCCGGCGTGCGGGGGCTGGTTATTGCTGCGACGGGAGCGGGGTCCGTCCATGTCAATCTGGAGGCCGCGCTGCAGCAGGCGGCCAAGCAGGGCGTGATCGTGCTGCGTTCGACGCGTACCGGGGCCGGCGTGGTGCCGGCGCATCCCGACGGGCAGGGCTGGGCGTCGTCCGGTACGCTCAATCCGTACAAGGCGCGCGTGCTCTTGATGCTGTTGATTGCCGCTGATCGTGCCCAGGCAGAAACGGCCTCCCTGCAGCAAGTCATTGATCGATATTGAAAAAATCGTCGGGGTCTGCGTATAATGGCAGGCTATTCAACCTTGCTGCACCGGAGTGTGACGCCCGGGCAGCTTCATCCACAAGGAGCGTCAATGCGTCATTACGAAATCGTCTTCATCGTCCATCCGGACCAGAGCGAGCAAGTGCCCGCGATGATCGAGCGCTACAAGGGCACGGTCACGTCGCAAGGCGGCCAAGTGCATCGCGTCGAGGACTGGGGCCGTCGCCAACTGGCCTACATGATCCAGAAGCTGGCCAAGGCCCACTACGTGTGCCTGAACATCGAGTGCGGCAAGGAAACCCTGGCTGAGCTCGAGCATGCGTTCAAGTTCAACGACGCCGTGCTGCGTCACCTCATCGTTCAGACCAAGAAGGCTGAAACGGCCCCGTCGCCGATGATGAAGGAAGTGGCGCGCGAAGAGGCCAAGAAGGCCGCCGCTCAGACCGAACAGGCCGCCTGATGCCGCGCGGTGCGGCGCGAAGCTAACCGCGCACCGCGAGCATGGACGGAAACCTCGGGGGCAACGCCATCAACCGCCTGCAGCTCGTCGCCACACTGGTCGAGCGCGAGGTGATGCGATACACCCCCGCCGGTGTGCCCATCGTCAATTGCCTGCTGAGTTACAGCGGGCAGGCGATGGAAGCGCAGACCGCGCGGCAGGTCGAGTTTTCGATCGAAGCGCTGGGCGCCGGCAAGATGGCCTCCGTCCTGGACCGCATCGCGCCGGGCACCGTCCTGGACTGCGTCGGGTTTCTGGCTCGCAAGCACCGCAGCAGCAAGGCACTGGTCTTTCACATCTCCGGATGTAACGTATTCGTAAAGGATTGAATCATGGCATTCATGAACAAGAAGCAGCGCGACGCGAAGAACAAGAAGCGCTTCCAGCAGCAAAACCCGTTGTTCAAGCGTAAGAAGTTCTGCCGCTTCACCGTGGCAGGCGTCGAGCAGATCGATTACAAGGATCTCGACACGCTCAAGGACTTCATCGGCGAGAACGGCAAGATCACCCCGGCCCGTCTGACCGGTACGCGCTCGCACTACCAGCGCCAGCTCGACACGGCGATCAAGCGCGCGCGTTTCCTCGCGCTGATGCCGTACACCGATCAGCACAAGCACTAATCGACGCGGATAAGGAGAACACACAATGCAAATTATTCTGCTCGAAAAAGTCATCAACCTGGGCAACCTGGGCGATGTGGTGCGTGTGAAGGACGGTTACGCACGTAACTTCCTGATCCCCAAGAAGCAAGCACGTCGTGCCACGGCTTCGGCGATCAAGGAATTCGAAGCCCGCCGCGCCGAACTGGAAAAGCTGGCCGCAGAAAAGCTGGCTGCCGCGCAAGCCGAAGGCGAGAAGCTGAACGGCCTGACGCTGCAACTGTCGCAGAAGGCTGGCGTGGATGGCCGCCTGTTCGGCTCGGTCACCAACCACGACATCGCCGACGCGCTCGCTGCGCAAGGCTTCAAGGTCGAAAAGGCGCAGGTGCGCCTGCCGAACGGCCCGCTGAAGACCGTGGGTGACCATCCGGTCTCCGTGTCGCTGCACACCGATGTGGCGGTCGACGTGACCGTGTCGGTGCTGGGCGAGACCGTCTAAGCACGCACGCTGCACCTCGCGGCGACCGGGCAACCAGCCGGCGCGAGGCGTGAAGAAGGCAGGGACGAAAGTCTCTGCCTTTTTTGTTGCCGTTTGTCTGTTGTTTGCCGCAGGGAGCCCGATTGATGAATGCGCCGCGCCGCTATAATCCCGCCATGAACGCGCCGACCGATCCCCAGCTCGAATCCCTCAAGGTTCCGCCGCATTCCATCGAGGCCGAGCAGTCGGTGCTCGGCGGCCTGCTGCTGGACAACGCCGCGTGGGATCGCATCGCCGACTTCATCAACGAATTCGATTTCTACCGCTACGACCACCGGCTGATCTTCCACAACATCGGCAAGCTGATCTCGCAGGCCAAGCCGGCCGACGTGATCACGGTGTACGAGCAGCTGCAGGCGGCGGGCAAGGCGGAAGAGGTCGGTGGCCTGGCCTACCTGAACGCGCTGGCGCAGAACACGCCGAGCGCGGCCAACATCCGCCGCTATGCCGAGATCGTTCGCGATCGCGGCGTGCTGCGCCAGTTGGTGACGATTGCCGACGAGATTTCCGCCGGGGCCTTCAACCCGCAGGGCCGCGACGTGCGCCAACTGCTGGACGAGGCCGAGTCGAAGGTGTTCGCGATTGCCGAAGAGGGCGCGCGCGGACAGAAGGGCTTCCTGGAGATCCAGCCGCTGCTGACGCAGGTGGTCGAACGCATCGACGAGCTGTACCACCGCGATAGCCAGAACGACATCACCGGCGTGCCGACCGGTTTCGTCGACCTGGATCGCATGACCAGCGGCATGCAGGGCGGCGACCTGATCATCGTGGCCGGGCGCCCCTCGATGGGTAAGACGGCATTCTCGCTCAACATCGGTGAGCACGTGGCGGTGGAGCAGGGCCTGCCGGTGGCAGTGTTCTCGATGGAAATGGCGGGCACGCAGTTGGCGATGCGGATGCTGGGTTCGGTCGGCCGGCTGGACCAGCACCGCCTGCGCACGGGTCGCCTGCTCGACGAGGACTGGCCGCGCCTGACGCATGCCATCCAGAAGATGAACGACGCGCAGTTGTTCATCGACGAGACGCCGGCGCTGAACCCCATGGAACTGCGTGCGCGCTCGCGAAGGCTGGCCCGGCAGTGCGGGCAGCTTGGCCTGATCATCATCGACTACCTGCAGCTGATGTCGGGATCGGGTGGCGGCGGCGAGAATCGCGCGACCGAGATTTCGGAAATCTCGCGTTCGCTCAAGGGCCTGGCCAAGGAGCTCAACTGCCCGGTGATCGCACTGTCGCAGCTGAACCGGAGCCTGGAACAGCGCCCCAACAAGCGCCCCGTGATGTCGGACTTGCGCGAATCCGGCGCCATCGAACAGGACGCCGACGTGATCCTGTTCATTTACCGCGACCAGGTCTACAACCCCGACTCCCAGGACAAGGGCACCGCCGAAATCATCATCGGCAAGCAGCGTAACGGCCCGATCGGTACAGTCCGGCTGACGTTCCTGGGCGAATACACGAAGTTCGACAACTTCACCGGCGGCAACGCCTTCTTCGACAACGACACCTGACGCAAGCCGCATGTCAGGCCGCCACAACGGCGCGTGACTGGCAGGGCAGCGGCTCCGGTAAAATATTGCGTTTTCATGACAACGCCGGCCGGTTGTGCCGGCGTTGCTCTACTCAATTTCAGCGTTCTTCCTTTTCCAAGGAGCATCATGTTCGGTCGCTTCATGCCCACCGAAGGCAAGTTTTTCGAATATTTCAACCAGCATGCCGAGTGCGCCGTGAAGGCGGCCCACGCGCTGAAGGATCTGGTCAACGACTTGCCCAATGCCGAGATGCACGCGCGCAACGTGCAGAGCATCGAAAAGAAGGCAGACCGCATTACCCACGACACGGTCGAGCTGCTGCACAAGACGTTCATCACGCCGCTGGATCGCGACGAGATCCACAAGCTGATCACGACCATGGACGACATCCTCGACCTGATGGAGGACGTGTCGCTGACCATCTCGCTGTACGACGTGACCAACGTGACGGACGAAGCCCGCCAGCTCGCGTCGATCAGCGTGTCGTGCTGCGAGGAGGTGCGCAAGGCGGTGGCGCTGCTCGACGACATGAACAACGGCCGGCAGATCCTGACCATCGCGCAGGAGATCGATCGCCTTGAATCCGAAGCCGATCGTGTCATGCGCGCCGCCATGGCCAAGCTGTTCCGTACCGAGAGCGACATCAAGCTGCTGATCAAGCTCAAGGCGATCTACGAGCAACTGGAGAGCATCACTGACTGTTGCGAGGATGTCGCCAACATCATCGAAGGCATCGTGCTCGAGAACGCCTGACGAGACGACGCCTCATGCACACACTCCAGATCAGTCTTTGGGTGGTCGTCCTGTTGGTGGCGCTGGCCATCCTGTTCGATTTCATGAACGGCTTCCACGATGCGGCCAATTCCATCGCCACGGTGGTGTCGACCGGCGTGCTCAAGCCGCAGCAGGCGGTGGCGATGGCCGCGGTTTGCAACGTGATCGCCATTTTCATCTTTCACCTCAAGGTTGCGACGACGGTGGGGCGCGACACCATCGACCCGAGCATCGTCGACCACTACGTCATCTTCGGTGCCCTGCTCGGGGCGATCGCCTGGAACATCATCACGTGGTACTACGGGATTCCGTCCAGCTCGTCGCACGCGTTGATCGGCGGACTGGTCGGGGCGGCCGTGGCCAAGTCGGGCACGGGCTCGCTGGTGGCCAGCGGGCTGCTCAAGACGGTGGCGTTCATCCTGATTTCACCGCTGCTGGGGTTCATTCTCGGCTCGTGCCTGATGATCGCGGTGTCCTGGCTGTTCTTCCGCACGCCGCCTTCCAAGGTGGACCGATGGTTCCGGCGGTTGCAGTTGCTGTCGGCCTCGCTGTACAGCCTGGGCCACGGCGGCAACGATGCGCAGAAGACCATCGGCATCATCTGGATGCTGCTGATCGCCGGCGGCTATGCTTCGGCGACGGCGCATGAGCCGCCGATCTGGGTGATCGTCTGCTGCTACGTGGCGATCGGGCTGGGCACGCTGCTGGGAGGCTGGCGTATTGTCCGGACCATGGGGCAGAAGATCACCAAGCTCAAGCCGGTGGGCGGTTTCTGCGCTGAAACCGGTGGCGCGCTGACGCTGTTCCTCGCTTCGGCGATGGGCGTGCCGGTTTCGACCACGCATACCATCACCGGCGCCATCGTTGGCGTGGGCGCAGCGCAGAAGGCGTCGGCCGTGCGCTGGGGCGTCGCCGGCAATATTGTCTGGGCCTGGGTCCTGACGATCCCGGCATCGGCCTTCATGGCGGCGATCGCCTGGTGGATCGGCCGGCAACTGCTCTGAACCCGAAGCCGTCCGCTCAAACAGAAACGAAACGCCCACCGATTGGTGGGCGTTTTGCTTGGTGCGTCAGGCAGGCTATCGCGTGCCGAATTGGGCGATCGGATCGTCGTCGGCAGTGGACGGTGTGCTGCGGGCGCGCATCAGTGTGCCAAGCGGGTCATCGTCGCTCGGGCGGGCCGGTGCCGTGGGCGCGGCCGGAACCGCTGCGATGCTCGGCGCGGCCGCAGCGGGTGTGGTGGGCAGATCCGGCAGGTTGCTGACCGCGACCACGCGGCGTGCGCCCATGTAGCGGCTGGCCCAGTAGGACTTGGTCATGTCGTCCAGCCGCACGGTGCCGCCGGTGGCCGGAGCATGCACGAAGCGGTTCTGGCCCACGTAGATGCCGACGTGCGAATTTGGTCGGCCGGTGGTGTTGAAGAAGACCAGGTCGCCCGATGCAACGTCGCGGCGCTCGAGCGCGAAGCCGCGCGTGCCCATTTCCGCCGCCGTGCGCGGCAGGTTGACCGAGGCGGCGCGCTGCACGACGTAGCGCACCAGCCCGCTGCAGTCGAAGCCGCTGTCGGGCGTGTTGCCGCCGTAGCGGTACGGCGTGCCGACCAGCGCCATCGCCTCGATGGAGATCTCTTCCAGCCCGGCACTTGGATCGTTGATCGTGGCGCCGCGCGTGCGCAGTCCCGACGTGTCGCGCGAGGCGGTGGAGCGGGTCGGCGTGGAGGAGCAGGCGGACAGCAGGCAGGCCAGCGCGATGATCGCGAGGCCCGCCCACTGCGTGCGGATGCGCGGAGAACCGTGCCGGTTCGGCATGGGCTATCTGTGAAGTCCGGATAGCTCGCATGCTATGCGCCCCGCACGGGAAAGCCAAACCGCGTGTTGGCAGGGCGCAACGCCAGGCGCGGTGCGGGTCCGTCCAGCCGGACCCTGTTGCGGCGCGGCTTACCAGCGCAACTGGACGTTGCGCGTGCTGCCGGTCTGTACGGTAGCGCGCTTGGTCGCGCCCTCGTAAGTGGCGATGACGTTATAGCTGGCCGGCGGTGCCTTGATCAGGCAGCGCGGGCCGTCGGCGCGGAAGCTGGCGACTTCTTTGCCGTGCCGCGTGAGCTGGACATCGACATCGGCGAGGTATTCACCGCGTGGTCCTTGCGTGAAGAGCAAGGACAGGTTGTAGTTGCGCGCCTGGGCATTCAAGGCATCTTGTTCATCTTGCGCGATACCGCCGCAGACGTAGCTGATCTGGCCGGCGGTCTGTGGCGTGAGGTTGTCGGCAAGCGCGACGGACGCGCCGGCGGACAACAGCATCGCCAGTGCGACCGACGGCAGTGTCGAGCGCGTACGGAACTGCGGGTTTCGCTGCACATGCATGATGGGGCCTCCGTTGAAATACACGGGTACCCATTGCGTAGCAAAAAGAAAGCCGCGCAAGTGCGCGGCCCCATGGCAGCAGGATTGGCAGCCGTCCGGCTGGGCGGCTGCCTTGTGGTCTCTACAGCACGTCCGACGCGTGGTCCGCCAGGCGCGAGCGTTCGCCGCGCGCCAGCGTGATGTGGCCGCCGTGGCTCCAGCCCTTGAAGCGGTCCACCACGTAGGTCAGGCCCGACGACCCTTCTGTGAGGTACGGCGTATCGATCTGCGCGATGTTCCCCAGGCAGACGATCTTGGTGCCCGGGCCCGCGCGCGTGACCAGGGTCTTCATCTGCTTGGGCGTCAGGTTCTGTGCTTCGTCGATGATCAGGAACTTGTTGACGAAGGTGCGGCCGCGCATGAAATTCATGCTCTTGACCTTGATGCGCGAGCGGATCAGCTCCTGGGTCGCCGCGCGGCCCCATTCGCCGGCGTTGTCGTCGGATTTCTGCAGCACCTCAAGGTTGTCGTCGAAGGCGCCCATCCAGGGCTGCATCTTTTCTTCTTCCGTACCCGGCAGGAAGCCGATGTCTTCGCCCACCGGCACCGTGGCCCGCGTGATGATGATCTCGTTGTAGAGCTTCTGATCGAGCACCTGCTCGAGTCCGGCGGCGAGCGCGAGCAGCGTCTTGCCGGTACCGGCCTGGCCGAGCAGCGAGACGAAGTCGATCTCGGGGTGCATCAGCAGGTTGAGCGCGAAGTTCTGCTCGCGGTTGCGCGCGGTCACGCCCCAGACGTTGTTCTTCTGGTGCGTGTAGTCCTTCAGCGTCTGCAGCACGGCCGTCTTGCCGTTGAGCTCCTTGACCTGCGCGTACAGCGGCAGGCTGCCGTCGTTGGGCTCCAGGAAGACGAACTGGTTGACCAGGAACGACGGCACCAGCGGGCCCGACAGCCGGTAGAACGTCGTGCCGGTTTTCGGGTCCTGCCAGCTCTCGATGTTCTTGCCGTGCTTCTGCCAGAAATCGATGGGCAGGGACATCACGCCGCTGTAGAGCAGGTCGGTGTCTTCCAGCACGCGGTCGTTGAAATAGTCCTCCGCCGGCAGGCCGAGGGCGCGCGCTTTGATCCGCATGTTGATGTCTTTCGACACCAGCACGACATGGCGATCGGGGCGCTGCTGCTGCAGCGCGGACACCACGCCCAGGATCTGGTTGTCCGCCTTGCCCTGTGGCAGGCCGTCGGGCAGCTTGATGTCGTTCAGGCGGGTCTGGAAGAACAGGTGGCCCTGCGCGTCGCGGTTGCCCAGCTTGGACAGCGGCAAGCCATCTTCCATCACGCCATCGGTGCCGGCCACCAGGTGGTCGAGCGTGCGGCTGACCGCGCGGGCGTTGCGCGCGACTTCGCTCATGCCCTTCTTGTGGTTGTCCAGCTCCTCCAGCGTCATCATGGGCAGATAGACGTCATGCTCTTCGAAGCGGAACAGCGAGGACGGGTCGTGCATCAGCACGTTGGTGTCCAGCACGAAGAGCTTGGTCGGCCCATCGTCGCGGCGTGCCCGGCGGCGGGTGGCGGTTTCGGTCGATTTGCCCGTCGTGCTGACCTTATCGACGGCCTTGGCGACGCCGGTGGGGCGCTGGCGGGCATCTTCCTTGGCCATGGGCGATGTCTCGCCAAGCCGGGCCCGGGTGGTGCTGCGTTTGGGTTGTGCGCGGCCGGTTTCGGACAGCGCCTCGCGTTCGAGGGCCGGCACCGGTTTTCGAGGTTCCTGACCCGCCTTGGGCCTTGCGGCTTTGCCGAAAGGCTTGAATTCAGCCGGGTCGAGCAATTGGGCTGGCTGGGTGGGCATGGTCGGCAGCGGCATGCTTGGCTTACCTCTCTGGAGGGAACGACGACGGAACACCGCGCCCGTTGTCAGCGGGGCGGTGCAGGTGGAAATGGGGAGAAGCGCACTGAAGGCGGCGCCCGGGCGACGGCCACAAAAAAGCCGCCGAAACCTGCGGGAGGCGGGGCGGCCTGGAGGAACGCCACAACAAGCTGCACGATCCGGACGTTCTACCCGGGCGATGTTCCGGGGAGGACGCGGAAGCGGTATCAGGCCGACTGGGCCGCCGGTACCGTCGTGGGCAATCGGAATGGCATCCGGATTTCGTACTCATCGGTTCCGACTGTATCGGAAGCTTTTGTGATTTGCAATCGGCCGGATGTGACGGCCGGGCTCGCGTTGCGGAGGCGCGAAACAGCGGGCAAAGCGAGCGCCGGCGTGGACCGGCGGGCGCTTCCATACGCGATCGGCTACAGCGCGCGGACCGCCCCCAGCACTTCGTCCACGTGGTTGGGCACCTTGACGCCACGCCATTCCTGGCGCAGCACACCTTTGCGGTCGATCAGGAAGGTGCTGCGCTCGATACCCCGGACGTCCTTGCCGTACATCTTCTTCATCTTGATGGTGTCGAAGAGTGCGCAGAGCGCTTCGTCGGCATCGGAGATGAGCTCGAAGGGCATTTCCAGCTTGGCCTTGAAGTTCTCGTGCGACTTCAGGCTGTCGCGGGAGATGCCGAACACCACGGCGTCAGCGGCCTCGAAGGCCTCGTATTGGTCGCGGAAGTTCATGGCCTCGGTGGTGCAGCCGGGCGTGTTGTCCTTCGGGTAGAAATACAGCACCACGACCTTGCCGCGCTGCCCGGCCAGCGAAAACGTGAGGCCGCTGGTGGCCGGCGCGGAGAAATCGGGAAGAGGCTGGTCGAGCGTGACGGGCATGATGGTGTTCCGGAAGACCGCAGGGAAAGACGTGATACGGCGAAGGTGACGCGGCAAGGACCTGGACCTCGCGCCGCCCCGTGACAGCGTCGTACTCAGCTCAGGCCGGCTGCACGATCAGGCTGCCGCTGCGGCCCGGGATTTCGCCCCACGTGACGGGTTGCACGGGGAGGGTACTGCGGTCCAGCGTTGCATGGTAGTCGCCCATTGACGCCAGCCGATGGCCCTGGGCGCGCCAGCCTCGCAGCAGTTCTTCGAAGATCGGGGCGAGTTTCTGCCCTTCAAGCTCCGCATGCAAGGTAAACACTTGGTCGCGGTCCGATTCGGTTGTCTTCAGGATATGCCGGGCGACGTTGTCGGAGGTCAGGTCGTTCACGCCGATGAGTTCGTCCAGCGTCGGCAAGGTGGTCGGCAACTGCACATGCCTGAGCGGCTGGCCGTCGACGCTCGGGATGTACGGATGCGTGCCGCGGCCGTCGGAGGCGTAGGCCATGCCCCAGGCGTCGATCTGGCGGAAGGCGTGGTCGTTCATCTGCCAGCCGGCGGCGCCGTGCGTGACAGGCGCATGCCCGAAGATCTCGGCAAAGCGCGCGTGGGCGGCACCCATCTGGCGGGCCGTCCAGGCGGCATCGCGCTGGCGGACGTTGTCCTGCCAGCGGACGTGATCCCAGGTGTGGATGCCGGTCTCGAAACCTGCCTCGGCAACCGCGCGCATCTCGGCGGCGGCCTTGCGGCCGATGTCGGGGCCGGGCAGCAGCACGCCGTACATCAGCGTGCGCAGGCCGTAGTGCTCGACCACGGAGGTGCGCGACACTTTTTTCAGGAAGCCGGGGCGGAAGGCCCGGCGCAGGGCCCAGCCGGTGTGGTCGGGCCCCAGGCTGAACAGGAAGGTCGCGCCCGCCTCGTGCGCGCGCAGCATGCGCACGAGGTTGGGAACGCCTTCGCGCGTGCCGCGCAGGGTGTCGACGTCGATCTTGAGGACGATGAGGGCCATGGACCTGCGCGGACGCTCCGGTTCAGTCGACCAGGCTGCGCGCCTCGGCGGCGTGCTCGCGGTAGGCTTCGAAGATGTTCGCCAGGGTGTCTTCCATGGCGGTGGTCGGCTTCCAGCCGAGCTCTTCCATGGTGTTGGCGATCTTCGGCACGCGGTTCTGCACGTCCTGGTAGCCGTTGCCGTAGTAGGCGCCCGAGGTCGTTTCCACCAGCTTGACCTTCTGGGCGTTTTCCTTGTACTCGGCGATGGTGCCGGCCATCTTCAGCATCATGTCGGCCAGCTCGCGCACCGAATAGTTGTTCGACGGGTTGCCGATGTTGTAGATCTTGCCCGACGCCACGCCGTCCTTGTTGGCGATGATGCGCACCAGCGCGTCGATGCCGTCGTCGACATACGTGAAGGCGCGCTTCTGTTGACCGCCGTCGACCAGCTGGATGTTCTCGCCGCGCACGATGTGGCCGAGGAACTGCGTGACCACGCGCGACGAACCTTCCTTCGGGGTGTGGATCGAGTCCAGGCCCGGGCCGATCCAGTTGAACGGGCGGAACAGCGTGAAGTTCAGGCCTTCCATACCGTAGCCCCAGATCACGCGGTCCATCAGTTGCTTGGAGCAGGCGTAGATCCAGCGCGGCTTGTTGATCGGGCCGTAGACCAGCGGCGAGGCTTCCGGGTCGAATTCGTCGTCGCCGCACATGCCGTAGACCTCGGAGGTCGACGGGAACACCAGGTGCTTGCCGTACTTGGCGGCGGAGCGGACGATCGGCAGGTTGGCTTCGAAGTCCAGCTCGAACACGCGCAGCGGCGCCTTGACGTAGGTCGACGGCGTGGCGATGGCCACCAGCGGCAGGATCACGTCGCACTTGCGCACGTGGTATTCCACCCACTCCTTGTTGATGGTGATGTCGCCTTCAAAGAAGTGCATGCGCGGATGGTTGACCAGATCGCCCAGGCGCTCGGTCTGCATGTCCATGCCATAGACCTCCCACTGGGAGATTTCCGGGTCCGTGCTCTCCAGAATGCGCTTGGACAGGTGGTGGCCGATAAAGCCGTTGACGCCGAGGATCAGTACTTTCTTCATGAAGGCAAACTCAAGAACAGGAGAGGGCGAGCCGGTTGGCGAGCTGTTGCGCGGTCACGACCGTGGTCGAGGACGGCGCCTGGGGCTCGACGCGCCAGAGCTCGTGGATGGCGATGGCTCCCCCATCGCCGCACACGCCAAACATCGCATTATCCACGACGTGCAACCCTGGGGGCAAATTCGAGAAGGTTTGTCGCGCCAGCCGGGCCCGCGCGACGATGTAGCGTTCACCGCCGGCGTCCGTGAAGGCGCCGGGATAGGGCGGCGCCACGGCGCGCACGAGGTTGTAGACCTGCTGGGCCGGGCCGGACCAGTCGATGCGGCCGTCTTCGGGCTTGCGGCCGCCGAAGTAGCTGCCGTCCTCCAGCCGGTTGGGGTGCCGCGGGATGCGCCCGGCGATCATGGCCGGCAGGGCCCGCCACAGCGTCTGCTCGGCGGCGACGGTGGCCTTTTCGAAGACTTCGTGCGCGGTGTCGTCCGGCAGGATCGGCACTACGGTCTGGTCGACGATGTAGCCGGCATCCGGCTTCTCGATCATCTCGTGCAGGGTGGCGCCGGTTTCGGTCTCGCCGTGCAGCACCGCCCAGTTGATCGGCACGCGGCCGCGGTATTTCGGCAGCAGCGAGCCGTGCATGTTGAACGCGCCCTGCGTGGCCAGGCCCAGCAGGCGCATCGGGATCATGTGTCGGTAGTAGAACGAAAAGATGAAATCCGGCGCGAGGGCGGCGATGCGGGCGTACAGGTCTTCGCCGCGCGCGTCTTCCGGCGTGACGAACGGGATGCCGAGCTCCTGCGCGGTGGCACGCACGCTGCCGAACCAGATGTTCTCGGCGGCGTTGTCCTCGTGCGTGACGACCAGTTCGACCTGGATGCCGCGGGCGGCCAGCACGCGCAGGCAGCGCACGCCGACGTTGTGGTACGCGAAGACGACCGCGCGCCGCGTCATGCCACGCCCCGCTGCGGCTTGGACGCGTTCAGGTCGGTGGCGCCCGCCTCGTGCAGGTTGGGCGTGTCTTCCAGCACGCCCTGCACCAGGTAGCGCGGACGCTCGCGCACCTGCTGGTAGATGCGGCCGATGTACTCGCCCAGCAGACCGATGCCGAACAGCAGCACGCCCATCAGGAAGAACGTGATGGCGAACAGCGTGAACACGCCTTGGACTTCCGCGCCGAGGACGAAGCGGCGCACGACCAGCAGAATGAACAGCACCGCCGAGGCGAACGACAGCAGCATGCCGATCGCCGAGAACCACTGCAGCGGCACCACCGAGAAGCCCGTCACCAGGTCGAAGTTCAGGCGGATCAGCTTGTAGAGCGAATACTTGGATTCGCCCGCAAAGCGCTCCTCGTGGTCGACTTCGATCTCGGTCGGGTTCTTGGAGAAGGTGTAGGCCAGTGCCGGGATGAAGGTGTTGACTTCGCGGCAGCGGTTGATGGTGTCGACGATGGTCCGGCTGTAGGCCCGCAGCATGCAGCCCTGGTCGGTCATCTTGATGTGCGTGATGCGCTCGCGCAGCGAGTTCATGAAGCGCGATGCGGTGCGGCGGAACCAGGTGTCCTGCCGGTTGCGGCGGATGGTGCCGACGTAGTCATAGCCCTCGTCGAGCTTGGCGACCAGGCGGCCGATCTCTTCGGGCGGGTTCTGAAGGTCGGCGTCCAGCGTGACGACGCGCTCGCCGCGGGCATGCTCGAAGCCGGCCAGGATGGCCATGTGCTGGCCGTAGTTGCCGTTGAACAGCACCACGCGGGTGGCGTCGGGCCGGGCGCGGAACTGCTCGGCGAGCATGGCGGCGGAGCGGTCCCGGCTGCCGTCGTTGACGAACACGACCTCGTACGCGATGCCGAGCGCGTCGAGGGCGGGGTACAGGCGCGCGAACAGGGCGGCGAGCCCGTCTTCTTCGTTGTAGACGGGAATGACGACCGAGAGAGCAGGTGTCTTCATTATTGGTGTTGGATGCAGAGTTGGCGGACCGCATTGACTACGCGGTCCACGTCGGAATCTTCCATGGCCGCGAACATCGGCAGCGTCACGATGGCGCGCCCGATGCGCTCGGCCACCGGGAACATGCCCGGCGCCCAGCCGAGCTCGCGGTACAGCTTGAACAGGTGGATGGGCGGGTAATGCACGCCCGCGCCGATGCCCATGGCCTTCAGGCCGGCCATGAAGCCGGCGCGGTCGACCTTGAGGCGGTCGAGCGGCAGCACGATCTGGAACATGTGCCAGTTGGTGTGCGCAAAGTCTTCCACCGGCAGTTCGATGCCGAACGATTCGATGTCCGCCGCGCGCATGGCGGCGAAGTAGCGGCGGGCCAACGCGGCGCGGCGCGCGGTGATGGTCTCCAGCTGGGCGAACTGGCCGAGGCCGATGGCGGCGTTGACGTCGGTCAGGTTGAATTTGCCGCCCACCACGTCGACCTCCATGCCGTCGAAGCCGGTCCGGACCACGCCCTGCAGGCGGTACTTCTCGGCCAGTACGGCTTCTTCCGGGGTGTTCAGCACGAGCGCGCCGCCCTCGATGGTGGTGATGTTCTTGTTGGCCTGGAAACTGAAGCTGACCAGGTCGCCGATCTGGCCGATGCGCTTGCCGCCCCAGCGTGAGCCGATCGCCTGCGCGGCGTCTTCCACCACGCGCAGCTTGTGGCGGCGGGCGATCTCGTACAGGCGGTCCATGTCCACCGGCAGGCCCGACAGGTAGACCGGGATGATCGCGCGCGTGCGTGGCGTGATGGCGGCCTCGATCTTGTCCAGATCGATGTTGCGGGTGATCGGGTCGATGTCGACGAAGACGGGCCGGGCGCCGACCGTCAGCACCACGTTGGAGGTGGCCACCCACGAGATCGGCGTGGTGATGACCTCATCGCCGGGGCCGATGCCCGCGATGCGCAGCGCGACTTCCATGGTGGCCGTGCCGTTGGCGAAGGTGCGCACCGGGCGGCCGCCGAAATAGTCCGACAGCGCGGCTTCGAACGCGGCGACCTTGGGGCCCGAGGTGATCCAGCCCGAGCGCAGCACATCGGCCACGGCGGCGATGGTCGCCTCGTCGATGGCGGGGCGCACGAAAGGCAGGAACGGCTGATCGGCGACGGCGTTGGTTTGGGTCATGTGATGTCGGTCAGGAGAAGAGGGCAGGTCAGGAGCGCGCCAGCACGAACACGCCGATCAGGATGATGGCGATGCCGATCAGCCGCTGGGCCGTGAGCACCTCTCCGAAGAGATACCACGCCAGGATCGCGTTGACCACGTAGCCCAGCGACAGCATCGGATACGCAATGGTCACATCCACGCGCGACAGCCCGAGGATCCACACCACCACGGAAATCACGTAGCAGGTCAGCCCGCCGATGATGGGCAGCTGGGTCGCAAGCTTGATGCCGATCGGCACGATGTTTTCCACCGAGAAGGCGAAGCGTCCGATGGCGTTGACGCCTGCCTTCAGCAGCAACTGGGCGCAGGCGTTGAGCATCACGCCCGTCAGGATCAGCCCGAAAGTGACGAGATTCATGTGTTGTGTAGTTGTTTGACCGACCGCGGCGATGTTTCCCCCGGTGCCGCGGGCGGCATGTTACGACAAATCCGCTTGCGTGCCCCTTTCAGCACGCCTTGGCGGGACATTCATTGGCGCCGCACGATGACCCGGCGCGTGTCCTGGGCGATGACCGTCATCGGCACGCCTTGCGCGGCGAGGCGCTGGTACGTGCCTGGGCTCATCATGGCGACGGCCTGGCCGCCGTCGCGCCAGCGGACGACGAAGGCGTCGGTGGTCGGAATCCACTTGGCCGGCTCGTGCGCGACGCCGAAGGCCAGTTCGTCGGGTTCCTGCACCATGACGGCCGGCGTGTCGAGGTAGAACGGCATTGTATGGTCCAGACGCTCCACCGCATAGAACGGCACGCCGGGCTTGAGCCAGGGCTTGACGGCCGGCACGAGATCGATACCCGACATCGAGCGCCCGAACGCTTCGTGGCCGAGCAGCGCGATGGTGAACGTGAGGAACCAGCCACAGGCGAATGCCGCGAGGCTCTCGAAGCGCCGGGCGGCGAGCCGCAGTGCCAGCCACGTCAGCACCGCCGCGGCCAGGAACGCCGCGGCCAGGAACGCGGCGAAGCGCGCGAAGACGGCGTTCGGGTACATCTCCGACGACATCGTGGCGAGGTAGCCACAGGCAGCCAGGCCGACGAGGCTCACGCCCAGGAAGGTTTTGAGCTGCCAGCGCCACATGCGCTCGTCCGCCTGCTCCAGCACGAGCGCTGCCAGGATCGCCAGCGCCGGCACGATCGGAAAGATATAGCCGGGCAGCTTGGAGTTCGACACGCTGAAGAACGCAAAGATCAGCACGGCCCACAGCCCCAGCAGCAGGGTGGGCCGGAAGCCGTTGGCGGCGGCCTGGTCCCGGGCCATCGTCAGTCTTGCCGCGCCGGGCAATTGTGCCAGCCACGGCAGGAAGCCGGCCACCAGCAGCGGTATGAAATACCACAGCGGCGCATCGCGGTGATGCACGGTCGACGTGAAGCGCTGGAAATGTTCGTGCACAAAGAAGAACCAAGCGAACTCGGGATTGCGCGCCGAGATCAGCACGAACCAGGGCGCGCCGACGGCGAAGAAGACCACCAGCCCGGTCAGCAGGTGCAGGCGCTTCCACAGCGCCCAGTCACGCGCGACGAGCGTATAGACCACCAGCACGAAGCCCGGCAGCACCACGCCGATCAGGCCCTTGCTCAGCACCGCCAGGGCCATCGCGGCCCAGCAGGCCCACATCCAGCCGCGCCGTTGCGCCGGCGAGGCGTCCGGATGCTGCGCCAGCAGCAGCGCGGCCAGCGCCATCGTCATGCAGCCCGCCACGCCCATGTCGAGCGAGTTGAAATGCGCGCCCACGTTCCACATCGGCGCGCTCGCCAGCACCAATGCGCTGACCACCGCCACACGTTTGCCCCACCAGCGCGCGGCGGCCAGCATGGTGGAGGCGATGCCGATGAGGCCCGACAGCGCCGCGAACAGGCGCGCCTGCCAGTCGCCGACGCCGAACAGCGTGTAGGCCAGCGCGGTACCCCACATCTGCAGCGGTGGTTTTTCGAAGTACTTCAGGTCGTTGTAGCGGATCGTCACCCAGTCGCCGGTCGTGAACATCTCGCGGGCGATCTCGGCGTAGCGGCCTTCGTCGGTGGGGATCAGGTGGCGGTAGCCCAGCGTGCCGAGCCAGAGGGCCAGCAGCGCGGCCGCCAGCAGCCACAGGGTGGACGTGCGCCAGGGCAGGGCCGGCGCGGTATGGGAGCGGTCGATCGGCATGCGGTCAGTCGCGCTCGATCAGCAGCGCGGCGGCCACTTTTCGGCCTTCGGCCATCAGGATGTTGTAGGTGCGGCAGGCGGCCTGGATGTCCATGGTTTCCACGCCGATGCGCTGGGCGGCCAGCACGGCGGTCAGGCGCGGGTGCGGGAAGCGCAGCCGGCTGCCGCTGCCGAAGACCACCAGTTCGGGCGCCAGGTCCAGCAGGCGGGCGAAATGCTCGGGCGCCAGGTCTTCGAAGCGCGCGACGTCCCACGGTACGACGGCGCCCTCGGGCATCACCAGCAGGGACTGCTCGTAGCGCACCTTGTTGATTTCGATGTAGCCGTCACCGTAGGCGGTGAAGGTGTTGAGAGCGTTGGACGGATCGGAAGAATGGAGCTTCAAGGCGGGAATCCCATCGGGCGCACCGGCTGCGGCGCGAGGGCGGCAGGGTGTGCGGGGTTTCAGGCACCGGCCGGTGCGTGGCGTTTCGAGGCGCTGTTGCACGGCGGGCCGGCGGGCCTCGCTGCGTTGCAAAAATGCGCGCCGAAGTCTGTCATAATGGGCTAAATTATATCTTTTTCTCTCTGTCGCCCGCCGCGCCACAAGCTGCGCCGGAGCAGATGGAGCGTGCAGAGCCAGCCGCGCCCGTGTGTGCGCCAGCGCTACCGCGTCACGATCGCAGCCCGGCCGCACCCAGGCAGCACATTACGCCCAACACCAAGCCAGCCTCGACGCCGCCCGTGAAAACGATCCAGAAATCCGCCAAGCTCAACAACGTCTGTTACGACATCCGCGGCCCCGTGCTGGAGAAGGCCAAGCAGATGGAGGAAGAGGGCCACCAGATCATCAAGCTGAACATCGGCAACCTGGCCCCGTTTGGCTTCGACGCCCCGGAAGAGATCCAGCAGGACATGATCCGCAACCTGCCCAACTCGGCCGGCTATTCGGATTCCAAGGGCATCTTCGCGGCGCGCAAGGCGGTGATGCACTACACGCAGCAGCAGGGCATCAAGAACGTCGGGCTGGACGACATCTACCTGGGCAACGGCGCCTCCGAGCTGATCGCGCTGGCCACCAACGCGCTGCTCGATGCCGGCGACGAACTGCTGCTGCCCGCGCCCGACTACCCGCTGTGGACCGCCATGGCCAGCCTGTCGGGCGGCACGCCGGTGCACTACCTGTGCGACGAGTCCAACGGCTGGATGCCGGACCTGGACGACATCCGCGCCAAGATCACGCCCAACACCAAGGGCATCGTCGTCATCAACCCGAACAACCCGACCGGCGCGCTGTACTCGGACGAACTGCTGCGCGGCATCATCGCCATCGCGCGCGAGCACGGGCTGGTGGTCTTCGCCGACGAGGTGTACGACAAGGTGCTGTTCGACGACAACCGGCACACCGCCATGGCCTCGCTGTCGGAGGACGTGCTGACCGTCACCTTCAACAGCCTGTCCAAGAGCTACCGCTCGTGCGGCTACCGCGCGGGCTGGATGGTGGTGTCGGGCGACAAGCGGCCGGCCAAGGACTACATCGAAGGCCTGAACATGCTGTCGTCGATGCGCCTGTGCGCCAATGTGCCGGGGCAGTGGGCAATCCAGACGGCGCTGGGCGGCTACCAGAGCATCAAGGACCTGGTGGCGCCGGGCGGCCGCATGCGCCGCCAGCGCGACCTGGCCTACGAGCTGATCACCGCCATCCCGGGCGTGACCTGCGTCAAGCCCAAGGCGGCGCTGTACATGTTCCCGCGCCTGGACCCGTCGGTGTACCCGATCGACGACGACCAGACCTTCATCCGCCAACTGCTGGAAGAAGAGCGCGTGCTGCTGGTGCAGGGCACGGGCTTCAACTGGCATTCGCCGGACCACTTCCGCATCGTCTTCCTGCCGCACGAGGACGATCTGCGCGAGGCCATCGGCCGAATTGCGCGCTTCCTGGAGCGGTACCGCATGCGTCACGGTACTGGCATCCGGGCCGCATAAATTCGGTCAATTCCGCTGGTTACGCTGTTGCGGGGGCAGGCCGGAGTGCCTGCCCCGTCTGTTTTTTGCCTTTCAGTTTAGCGATTGAGTCTCATGAAACCCATCAAGATCGGCCTGCTCGGGCTCGGTACCGTCGGTGGCGGTACGCTCAAGGTTCTGCAACGGAACCAGGAAGAAATCCGGCGTCGCGCCGGGCGCGGCATCGAGGTCGCCCTGATCGCGGTGCGCAATGTCGACAAGGCCCGCGCCATCGTGCAGGAGGCCGGCGCGAGCGTGCCGGTGGTGAACGACCCGTTCGCGGTGGTGGACTCGCCCGAGATCGATATCGTGGTGGAGCTGATCGGCGGCTATGACCTGACGCGCGAACTGGTGTTGCGCGCCATCGCCAACGGCAAGCATGTCGTCACCGCCAACAAGGCGCTGCTGGCGGTGCACGGCAACGAGATCTTCAAGGCCGCGCAGGACAAGGGCGTGATGGTGGCGTTCGAGGCCGCGGTGGCCGGCGGCATTCCCATCATCAAGGCGCTGCGCGAGGGGCTGACGGCCAACCGCATCGAGTGGATCGCCGGCATCATCAACGGCACCACCAACTTCATCCTGTCGGAGATGCGCGACAAGGGCCTGGATTTCGGCACGGTGCTCGCCGAGGCCCAGCGCCTGGGCTATGCCGAGGCCGATCCGACCTTCGACATCGAGGGCTTCGATGCGGCGCACAAGCTCACGCTGATGAGCGCCATCGCGTTCGGCGTGCCGGTGCAGTTCGAGCGCGCTCATGTCGAGGGCATCACCAAGCTGGAGGCGGTCGATATCCGCTACGCCGAGGAGCTCGGCTACCGCATCAAGCTGCTCGGCCTGACGCGTCGCGCCGAAGCGGGCATTGAGCTGCGCGTGCACCCGACGCTGGTGCCGGCCACGCGCCTGATCGCCAACGTGGAAGGCGCGATGAACGCCGTGGTGGTGCAGGGCGACGCCGTCGGCCCGACGCTGTACTACGGCAAGGGCGCCGGTGCCGAGCCGACCGCCTCGGCCGTGGTGGCCGACCTGGTGGACGTGACGCGCCTGCACACGGCCGACCCGGAACACCGCGTGCCGCACCTGGCGTTCCAGCCGGATGCGCTGTCCAATACGCCGGTGCTGCCGATCGACGAAGTGCGTTCGGCCTATTACCTGCGCATGCGTGTGGCCGACGAGACCGGCGTGCTGGCCGACATTACCCGCATCCTGGCCGAGGCCGGCATCTCGATCGACGCGATGCTGCAGAAGGAATCGCCCGAGGACGAGCCGCAGACCGACATCATCATGCTGTCGCACGTGGTGGTGGAGAAGCAGGTCAATGCCGCCATCGCCGCCATCGAGGCGCTGCCGACCGTGCTGTCCAAGGTCACGCGCCTGCGCATGGAAGCCCTGAACTGACGCGCCCGACGTTTCCGAGATCGCCATGAGCATGCAATACCGATCCACGCGCGGCCACGCTGAGCCGCAGAGCTTTTCCCGCATCCTGCTGGGCGGCTTGGCGCCGGACGGCGGCCTGTACCTGCCCGAGCAGTACCCGCAAGTCAGCGTCGAGGAGCTGACCCGTTGGCGCGACCTGCCGTACGCCGATCTCGCGTTCGAGATCCTGCGCAAGTTCGCCACCGACATCCCCGAGGATGACCTGCGCGCGCTGGCCCGCCGCACCTACACGCCCGAGGTCTACTGCAACGCGCGCACCGGCGACAGCACCGCCGACATCACGCCGCTGCACCGCCTGGGCGAGGAAGGCGGCACGTCGCTGTCGCTGCTGTGCCTGTCCAACGGCCCGACGCTGGCCTTCAAGGACATGGCGATGCAACTGCTGGGCAACCTGTTCGAATACGCGCTCGACCGCGAGCACGCCGAGCTGAACATCCTGGGCGCCACCTCCGGCGATACCGGCAGCGCGGCCGAATACGCCATGCGCGGCAAGCGCGGCGTGCGCGTGTTCATGCTGAGCCCGCACCGCAAGATGAGCGCGTTCCAGACCGCGCAGATGTTCAGCCTGCAGGACCAGAACATCTTCAACATCGCCATCGAGGGCGTGTTCGACGACGCGCAGGACATCGTCAAGGCCGTTTCGAACGACCTGGAGTACAAGGCCCGCCAGAAGATCGGCACGGTCAACTCGATCAACTGGGCACGCGTGGTCGCACAGGTGGTGTACTACTTCAAAGGTTACCTGCTGGCCGCGCCCAAGATCGGCGACAAGGTGTCGTTCTGCGTGCCGTCGGGCAACTTCGGCAATGTCTGCGCGGGCCACATCGCGCGCATGATGGGCCTGCCGATCGACAAGCTGGTGGTCGCCACCAACGAGAACGACGTGCTCGACGAGTTTTTCCGCACCGGCACCTACCGCGTGCGCTCGGCGGCGCAGACGTATCACACGTCCAGCCCGAGCATGGACATCTCCAAGGCGTCCAACTTCGAGCGCTTCGTGTTCGACCTGCTGGAGCGCGATCCGGCGCGCCTGGCGCAACTCTTCCACGACGTGGAGGAGAAGGGCGGCTTCTCGCTGACGGGCAAGCCGGAGTTCGATCGCATCGCCGCGTTCGGCTTCGTGTCGGGCCGCAGCACGCACGAAGACCGCGTCAACACCATCCGCGACGTGTTCGCGCGCTACGGCACGATGATCGACACGCACACCGCCGACGGCGTCAAGGTCGCGCGCGAGCATCTATCGCCCGGCGTGCCGATGGTGGTGCTGGAGACCGCGCTGCCGGCCAAGTTCGGCGACACCATCCGCGAGGCGCTGGACCGCGAGCCGGAGCGCCCGGCCGGTTACGCCGACATCGAATCGCTGCCGCAGCGCTTCGAGGTGATGCCGGCCGATGCGGATCGCGTGAAGGCGTACATCGTCCAGCACACCGGCTTGTAAGCCATGGCAGCGGCGCGGAACGACGCGGCCGAGGCGGCGTTCGCGCGCTGCCTGCACGATGTCCGCGCCTGCCGCCTGTGCGCGGGCGTGCTGCCGCAGGAACCCCGGCCCATTGTCATGGCCGACCGGCGCGCCCGTGTGCTGATTGTCGGGCAGGCGCCCGGGCGCATCGTCCACGAAACCGGCATTCCCTGGAATGACCGTTCGGGCGATCGCCTGCGCCAGTGGCTGCAGATCGGTTACGACGATTTCTATGCCGACAAGCGCATCGCCGTGGTGCCGATGGGCTTCTGCTTTCCCGGCACAGGCCCCAGCGGCGACCTGCCGCCGCGGCCCGAGTGCGCGCCGCAATGGCACCGGCCGCTGCTGACGGCGATGCCGGATCTGAAGCTCGCGCTGCTGGTGGGCGGCTATGCGCAGCGCTACTACCTTGATGTGCCGCCGGGCGGGTCGCTCACCGATGTGGTCCGTCATGGGCCGGTGCGGGACACTGAGGGGCGTGTCCTGTTTCCCTTGCCGCATCCGAGCCCGCGCAACCTGGCCTGGTTCAAGCGCAACCCGTGGTTCGACGCTTGCATCGTGCCGCAACTGCGGGCGGCGCTGGCGGCCGCATTCGCGGAATAGGACGGTGCCGATGCGTGGTGCCGGGCAGAACCGATACAATCGAAATCCCACTCCTGATTTCGTTTTTCCCGCATGTCCGCCAACGATGCTTCCACCGTCAAACCATCCTTGCTGACGCTCGATGCGGCGCTGTCGCAACTGCTCGCCGCCGCGCGGGGGGTGACCGAGACCGAAACCGTGCCGACGCTGCGCGCCAACGGCCGCGTGCTGGCCCAGGCCGTGCGCAGTGGCCTGGACGTGCCACCGGCCGACAACACGCAGATGGACGGCTATGCCGTGCGTGCGGCCGACATCGCCGCGCCGGGCACGCGCCTGAAGGTGGCGCAACGCATTCCCGCGGGCCACGTCGGGCAGCCGCTGAATGTGGGTGAGGCGGCGCGCATCTTTACCGGTGCGCTGATCCCGCCGGGCGCGGATGCGGTGGTCATGCAGGAGCAATGCAAGGCTGATCCGGACAGCGGCATCGTCGTCGTCGACCATGTGCCTGAAGCCGGCGAATGGATCCGCCGCGCCGGCGAGGACATCACCGCCGGCGCCGAGATCCTGCCGCGCGGCACGCGCCTGGGGGCGCAGCAACTCGGGCTGGCCGCCTCGGTCGGCTGCGCGAACCTGCAGGTGGCGCGCCGTCCGCGCGTGGCCGTGTTCTTTACCGGCGATGAGCTTGCCATGCCGGGCGAGCCGCTCAAGCCGGGTGCCATCTACAACTCCAACCGTTTCACGCTGCGCGCGCTGCTGGAAAATCTCGGCTGCGAGATCACCGATTTCGGCATCGTGCCCGATACGCTGCAGGCCACGCGCGACACCCTGCGCGAGGCGGCCGAGGGGCACGACCTCATCATCACGTCGGGCGGTGTGTCGGTGGGCGAGGAAGACCACATCAAGCCGGCGGTGGAAGCCGAAGGGCGCCTGAACCTATGGCAGATCGCCATCAAGCCGGGCAAGCCGCTGGCCTTCGGCGAGGTGCGCCGGCCCGAAGGCATGGTGGGCGGGTCGACGGCCTTCTTCATCGGCCTGCCGGGTAATCCGGTGTCGAGCTTCGTGACGTTCCTGCTGTTTGTGCGGCCTTTCGTCCTGCGCCTGCAGGGTGTCGCCGATGTGGCACCGAAGCGCATCCCGATGCGGGCGGATTTCGCGTTGCCCAAGGGCGATCGACGCAACGAATTCCTGCGTGCCCGCATCAATGCCAACAGTGGGCTGGACCTGTTTCCGAACCAGAGTTCGGGGGTGCTGACCTCCACCGTCTGGGGCGACGGGCTGATCGACAATCCGCCCAACCAGCCGATCGCGGAGGGCGACACGGTGGCGTTCCTGCCGTTTGCCGGGCTGGTGTAAGGAGTGATGTTCATGCAGATTGAATTGCGTTTTTTCGCCAGCGTGCGCGAGCAGCTGGGCACTTCGCACGAGGCGGCCGCCGTGCCGGACACGGTGCGCACGGTCGGCGAACTGCGCCGGTGGCTGGCCACGCGCGGCCCGTTGTGGGGCGAGATCCTGGCCGAGGGCCGCGCGCTGCGCATGGCGCTGGACCATGACGTGGTCACCGCCGATGCGCCGCTGAGCGACGGCTGCGAGGTCGCGTTCTTCCCGCCGGTGACGGGCGGCTGAGGAGGGGAGGCACCATGCCCGTGGTACGTGTACAGGAAGCGGATTTCGACCTGGGCGCCGAGATTGCCGCGCTGCGCGCCGGCCGCCCGCAGATCGGCGCGGTGGCGAGCTTTATCGGCACGGTGCGCGACATCAACGAAGGCAGCGGCGTGTCCGGGATGGAGCTGGAGCACTATCCGGGCATGACGGAGAAGGCGTTGGCCAATATCGCCGACGCGGCGATGCGGCGCTGGGACCTGATCGATGCGCTGGTCATCCACCGCGTCGGCAAGCTCAGGCCCGAAGACCAGATCGTACTGGTGGCGGTGGCGTCCACGCACCGCGGCGAAGCCTTTGCCGCCTGCGAATTCATCATGGACTACCTCAAGAGCGAGGCCCCGTTCTGGAAGAAAGAACAGACGGAACAGGGTGCCCGCTGGGTCGACGCGCGCGTGACCGACGACCGGGCCTTGGCGCGCTGGGGCATCGTTACCGATAACGCCTCGGCTGCCACCGCCCAGGCAGCTTCAACCGACAACGCCAAGGGCTGAGCACCATGAGCGGGATGGGGTTGGTGGCAGTAGGCGTGGGCGCCGCACTGGGGGCGTGGCTGCGCTGGGCATTCGCGGTGCTGTGGAATGCGATCAACCCGGCCCTGCCGTATGGCACGCTGGCGGCCAATCTGCTGGGGGGTTACCTGATCGGCGTGGCTGTCGGCTTCTTCGATACGCATGCGGGCCTGCCGCCGGAGTGGCGCCTGCTGGCGGTCACGGGGTTCCTGGGCGGCCTGACCACGTTTTCGACGTTTTCCAGCGAGGTGATCGCCAACATCCTGGCCGGCGACTACGCGGTCGGCATGCTGCACGTCGCGGCGCACTTGGGTGGCTCGTTGTTCCTGACCCTGCTGGGGCTGTGGACGGTGCGCACGCTCAGTTGAGCGTGGCCCATGCACCCGCGCATCCGGACGAGGCAGGATTGCGCTTGAAGGCAGGGCGTTCGATTCACATACTGATTGTGCCTGCGGTAGCGTAGGACGCAATATGTCGGCGGTTGCCGTGGGTCGTTTGTGCAGTTCCCCATCGATTACGGGAAGGAGATGCAATGAACACGACCCGAGACGCGAACCGTTTGCGGCGGCGCGCATCGCTGAGCGGCTTGGCGCTGGCCGGCAGCCTCCTGCTGGCGGGCTGCGGCGTGCTGGGCCTGGCCGGTTGCGGCGGCGACAACAACAGCAGCCTTTCCGGCAACGTGAAACCGTCGTTTGTCGGTGCCGTTACCGTGACACGCCATGACGGCGCCAACGACGATCTGCTGACAGCCGGCCTGGGCGCGGCCGGGCTGGCTTCCGCCTCGGCGCCGTCGGTCGCCACCCCGACCGCGCCCACCGCGGCCGAGCTGCGCCGCCTGGCGATCTACGCCAACTACCGTGCGCTGGTCGATACCGCGGCCAACGGCGGCTACGGCACGTTGTATGGCCCCAGCGTCGACGTGAACGGCAATGCCACCTCGGGCAGCGGCATGGTGCCGGGCGTGGAGTACGTTGCGTATTCCGACGACGGCACCGGCCAGCAGAACGTGGTGCTGCTGGTGCAGATTCCCGATGCGTTCGATCCTGCGAACCCCTGCATCATCACGGCGACCTCGTCTGGCTCGCGCGGCATCTACGGTGCCATCTCCACCGGCGAATGGGGGCTCAAGCACAAGTGCGCCGTCGCCTATACCGACAAGGGCACCGGGGCCGGCCCGCACGATCTCGCCACCGATACGGTGCCGCTGCAGGACGGCACGCGTACCACGCGCACGGCCGCCGGCAGCAACGCGCAGTTCGCCGCGCCGCTTACCAGCAGCCAACTGGCCGCGTTCAATGCCGCCACGCCCAACCGGTTGGCGTTCAAGCACGCGCATTCGCAGCGCAACCCTGAGAAGGATTGGGGCCTGTTCACGCTGCAGGCCGTGCAGTTCGCTTTCTGGGCTATCAACGACAAGCTGGGCGCTTCCGGTATGTCGGCCGGCAGCCTGCCGGTGCGGCGCGACAACACCATCGTGATCGCGTCGAGCGTCTCCAACGGCGGCGGCGCGGCCATCGCGGCGGCCGAGCAGGATACGGCGGGCTGGATCGACGGCGTGGCCGTGGGCGAGCCCGGGCTGAATCTGCCGCCCTCGGCCGACGTGCAGGTGGTGCGCGGTGGGGTGGCGTTGCCGGTGAGCGGCAAGCCGCTGTTCGACTACGTGAGCTATGCCAACTTGTTCCGGCTGTGCGCGGCCTCGTCGTCCAGTGTGTCGGCCGCGCCCACGCAGTCGTTCTTTGCCGGTGCGGTCGGCTGGCCGGCCAGCGTGCAGGCCAACCGTTGCGCCGCGCTGCGCGCCGGCGGCCTGCTGTCGTCGGGCACGGCGGCCGCGCAGGCCGACGAGGCGCTGCAGAAGCTGCACACCTACGGCTGGGAGCCGGAGTCCGACCTGGTGCATGCCTCCATGTCGTATTTCGAGATCGACCCGTCGGTGGCGACCACCTTCGGCAATGCGCTGGCGCGCGCCAGCGTGTTCGACAACCTGTGCAACTTCAGCTTTGCCGCGGTGGATGGCGCATTCCATCCGATGGCGGTGAATGCCACCGCGCTGGCGCAGATGGCGGCGCTCGGCGGCGGCATTCCGCCGACGTCCGGCGTGCAGCTCATCAACAACCTCGCGCAGGGCGGGCCCACGCAAAGCAAGCAGTCAGTCGATTCGTCCGGCACGCAGGCGGCCAACCTCGACGGTGCGCAGTGCCTGCGCAACCTGCTGACGGGCGGCGACGCCACCTCGCTGGCCTTGCAGACCGGCCTTGCGCAGACGCTGCGCACGGGCAACCTGCGCGGCAAGCCGGCGCTGATCGTGCAGGGCCGCAGCGATGCGCTGCTGCCGGTGAACCACGGCGCGCGGCCGTATCTGGGGCTCAATGCTCAGGTCGATGCCGGCAGTCGGCTGTCGTATATCGAAGTGATGAATGCGCAGCATTTCGATGGGTTCATCGACCTCGTGCCGGGCTATGACACGCTGTTCGTACCGCTGGTGCTCTATGAGCAACGCGCGCTCGACGCGGTGTATGCCAACCTGAAGAACGGCACGCCGTTGCCGCCGTCGCAAGTGGTGCGCACCACGCCACGGGGTGGTACGGCCGGTGCCGCGCCGGCCATCACGGCGGCCAATGTGCCGAATTTCACGATGACGCCGACGGCGGGCGATGGCATCAGCGTGAGTGTGTCGGGCGGCGTGGCGACGGTTTCCGTGCCGAACTGACACGGTTTTCCGGGGCGGGCGGTGGTGGCGGGTGGCGCGGGAGCCCGCCGCGGCTTGACCTGACACAAAACGCCATCAAAAGCCGTCCGCCCCGGCTTGAAATGCCACCGACGCTCCCTATCTTTCGGAACAGTGAACGATTTTCCGCAAGGGGTTTTTTCATGCGTTTGGACAAACTGACCACCCGCTTCCAGGAAGCACTGGCCGACGCGCAAAGCCTGGCGCTGGGCAACGACAATCCGTATATTGAACCGGTCCACCTGCTGCTGGCGATGCTGCGCCAGCCGGATGGGGCCACCAAGAACCTGCTGTCGCGCGCGGGCGTCAATGCCCGGGCGCTGGAGGTTGCGCTCGACAACGCTATCAAGCGCCTGCCGCAGGTGCAGGGCGGCGAACAGGTGCAGGTCGGCCGCGATCTAGGCAACCTGCTGCAGCAGACCGAGAAGGAAGGTATCAAGCGCGGCGACCAGTTCATCGCGAGCGAGCTGTTCCTGCTGGCCGTGGCCGACGACAAGGGCGAGGCCGGCCGCATCGCGCGCGAGCACGGCCTGGCGCGCCGCGCGCTGGAAGCAGCCATCGACGCGGTGCGCGGCGGCCAGACCGTCGGCAGCGCCGAGGCCGAGAGCCAGCGCGAGGCGCTCAAGAAATACACCATCGACCTGACCGAGCAGGCCCGCATCGGCAAGCTCGACCCGGTCATCGGTCGCGACGACGAGATCCGCCGCGCGATCCAGATCCTGCAGCGCCGCACCAAGAACAACCCGGTGCTGATCGGCGAGCCGGGCGTGGGCAAGACCGCCATCGTCGAAGGCCTGGCGCAGCGCATCGTCAACGGTGAGGTGCCCGAGAGCCTGAAGAACAAGCACGTGCTGGTGCTCGACATGGCGGGCCTGCTGGCCGGCGCCAAGTATCGCGGCGAGTTCGAGGAGCGCCTCAAGGCCGTGCTCAACGACATCGCCAAGGAAGAGGGCCAGACCATCCTCTTCATCGACGAGATCCACACCATGGTGGGCGCGGGCAAGGCCGAGGGCGCGATCGACGCGGGCAACATGCTCAAGCCGGCGCTGGCGCGCGGCGAGCTGCATTGCATCGGCGCGACCACGCTGGATGAGTACCGCAAGTACATCGAGAAGGATGCCGCGCTGGAGCGCCGTTTCCAGAAGGTGCTCGTCGACGAGCCGAGCGTGGAGGCGACCATCGCCATCCTGCGTGGCCTGCAGGAGAAGTACGAACTGCACCACGGCGTGGAGATCACCGACCCGGCGATCGTGGCGGCGGCCGAGCTGAGCCATCGCTACATCACCGACCGCTTCCTGCCCGACAAGGCCATCGACCTGATCGACGAGGCGGCCGCGCGCATCAAGATGGAAATCGACTCGAAGCCCGAGGCGATGGACAAGCTCGACCGCCGGCTGATCCAGCTGAAGATCGAGCGCGAGGCCGTGAAGAAGGAAACCGACGAGGCCTCGCAGAAGCGCCTGGAGCTGATCGAGCAGGAAATCGAGCGGTTGCAGAAGGAGTATGCGGACCTCGAAGAGATCTGGAAGGCCGAGAAGGGCGCGGCGCAGGGCGCGGCGGCGGTGAAGGAGGAGATCGACAAGGTCAAGCTGGAGATCACCCGGCTGCAGCGCGAAGGCAAGCTCGACAAGGTGGCCGAGCTGCAATACGGCAAGCTGCCGGAGCTGGAGGGCAAGCTGAAGGCCGCCACCGCGGCGGAGGCCAGCGGCCAGAAGTCGCCCAACAAGCTGCTGCGCACGCAGGTGGGCGCCGAAGAGATCGCTGAGGTGGTGAGCCGCGCCACGGGCATCCCCGTGTCGAAGATGATGCAGGGCGAGCGCGACAAGCTGCTGCGCATGGAAGACCGCCTGCACGAGCGCGTGGTCGGCCAGGACGAGGCGGTGCGGCTGGTGTCGGACGCCATCCGCCGCTCGCGCGCGGGCATCGCGGACGAGAACAAGCCCTACGGCTCGTTCCTGTTCCTGGGCCCGACGGGCGTGGGCAAGACCGAGCTGTGCAAGGCGCTGGCCGGCTTCCTGTTCGACTCGGAGGAGCACCTGATCCGCATCGACATGAGCGAGTTCATGGAGAAGCATTCGGTGAGCCGTCTGATCGGCGCGCCCCCGGGCTATGTCGGCTACGAGGAAGGCGGCTACCTGACCGAGGCCGTGCGCCGCAAGCCGTACAGCGTGGTGCTGCTCGATGAGGTCGAGAAGGCCCACCCGGACGTCTTCAACGTGCTGCTGCAGGTGCTGGACGACGGCCGCCTGACCGATGGCCAGGGCCGCACGGTGGACTTCAAGAACACGGTGATCGTGATGACCTCCAACCTGGGCTCGCAACTGATCCAGTCGATGGCGGGCGAATCGTTCGATGTGATCAAGGGCGCCGTGTGGCAGGAGGTGAAGACGCATTTCCGCCCCGAGTTCCTGAACCGCATCGACGAGGTGGTGGTGTTCCATTCGCTCGACCAGGGCAACATCGAGTCGATCGCGCGCATCCAGCTCAAGCGCCTGGCGGCACGTCTGGCGCATATGGACCTGACGCTGGATGTCAGCGACGAGGCGTTGGCCAAGCTGGCCTCGGTGGGGTACGACCCGGTGTTCGGCGCGCGGCCGCTCAAGCGCGCGATCCAGCAGCAGATCGAAAACCCGATCGCGCGGATGATCCTGGAAGGCCGGTTCGCGCCGAAGGACGTGGTGCCGGTGGACTATCACGATGGCCACTTCGCATTCGAGCGTCTCGTGCACTGAGCCGCACGGCGGATCCTTGAACAGCCCGGCAGGTGCCGTAATGCCGTTCAGTTAAGGCAAAAAAGGCCGCCCCGATTGACGTCGGGGCGGCCTTTTTCCTTGTTGTTGACTCAGTTCGCGTTGCTGCGAGCCATCCAAGTCACGCTTAACTGAACTGCATTACCGGCAGGTGCCGGGCTTTTTCTTTGCGCGGACGGTAATTGCTCGGGAGGTATGGCGATGGCGTTGTTCCTCCGGGGCCGGGCATGCCGGTCAGCGCTTATGCAAAAACCGATGAAGATTCACTGAAACCATTCGTTCCCCGTAGATGGGACGCTCGGTAGTCTCGCTCCTATCCGGACAACGTGGCATGGCCACGCACAACACAGCAACGGGAGCCAGCAAGATGATTCGCAAGTTTGTGTTCAACGCTATCGCGGCGGCCATTGTGGCGGGGGGAACCGTGGGCGCGCACGCCGCCACGACGCTGCTGAACGTATCGTACGACCCGACGCGCGAGCTGTACAAGGAGATCAACGCCGAGTTCGCCAAGAAGTGGAAGGCCGAGACCGGTGAAGAGGTGACCCTGCGCGCGTCGCACGGCGGCTCGGGCAAGCAGGCCCGCTCGGTCATCGACGGCCTGGAGGCCGACGTGGTGACGCTGGCGCTCGGCTACGACGTCGACGCCATCGCCGAGAAGGGACTGACGGGCAAGGACTGGCAGAAGCGGCTGCCGCACAACGCTTCGCCGTACACCTCGACCATTGTGTTCCTGGTGCGCAAGGGCAACCCGAAGGGCATCAAGGACTGGAACGACCTGGTCAAGCCGGGCATCGCTGTCATCACGCCCAACCCCAAGACCTCGGGCGGCGCCCGCTGGAATTACCTGGCCGCATGGGCCTATGCGCTCAAGCAGCCGGGCGGCTCGGAGGCGACGGCCAAGGCGTTCGTGCAGAAGCTGTACAAGAACGTGCCAGTGCTGGATTCCGGCGCGCGCGGCGCCACCACGACCTTCACCGAGCGCGGTATCGGCGACGTGCTGATCGCGTGGGAGGACGAAGCGCTGCTGGCCGCGCGGGTGGAGGGCAAGGACAAGTTCGACGTGGTGGTGCCGTCCGTTTCCATCCTGGCCGAGCCGCCGGTGGCGGTGGTCGACAAGGTGGCTGACAAGAAGGGCACGCGCAAGGTGGCCGAGGCGTATCTCAAGTTCCTGTACTCGCCGCAGGGGCAGGAGATCGGCGCGAAGAACTTCTACCGTCCGACCGATCCGGCCGTGGCCAGGAAGCACGAGAGCGCATTCCCGAAGGTGACGCTGGTGACCATCGACGACACCTTCGGCGGCTGGCAGAAGGCGCAGAAGACGCACTTCGCCGATGGCGGCCAGTTCGACCAGCTCTATCAACCCGGCAGCAAGTAAGCCTCAGCCACGCCACCAGGCGGTCCGCATCATGCCCATCCTGACGATCTCCGGCAGCCCTTCGGCGCAATCGCGATCCGCGCGCTTGCTGGGCCATGTGCGCGCCCAGCTGGAGCGCGCCGGTGAGTCGGCGGACGACCTGGACCTGCGCGCCTTGCCCGCCGATGCGCTGCTCGGCGCGCAGACCGCCCACCCCGCCATTGCCGAGGCGCTGGCGCGGGTGGAAGCGGCCGGGGTGGTGATCCTCGCCACGCCGGTCTACAAGGCGGCCTACAGCGGGCTGCTGAAGACCTTTCTCGATCTGCTGCCGCAGAGCGGGCTGCGCGACAAGGTCGTGCTGCCGATCGCCACCGGCGGCAGTCTCGCCCATACGCTGGCGATCGACTATGCGCTGCGGCCGGTGCTGTCGTCGCTGGCGGCGCGCGCGATCCTGCCGGGCATCTTTGCCGTCGATACGCAGATCGTGGCGTCCGACGCGGGGCTGGTGGTCGATCCGGCCCTGCAGCAGCGCCTGGACGATGGCATCGAGCGCGTGCACCAGGCGTTGGCGCTGGCGCGGCATCCGGCCGTGGCGCAGGTGATCGTCGCCAGCCGCAGCGCTGTGCGCGCCGCGTTCCAGGCGCGCGCGAGCGTCAATGCCAAAGCCAACCCGAACCCCCAGGCCGCCGACGCGCAGCGAATGCGATGTCCCGCCTGATCTGATGGGGCCCGTGGTGCGCTGAGCGCGCATCCGCCGGGTGACCACCATGCCGTTGTCTGCCATGCCGCGCCCATCGACTGCGCGCGGCGGGTGCCGCCCACTGTTTTCCGATTTCCTGATGGACCGATTTGCCATGCACACGTATTCGCCCCTGCGCCGAAACCTGACCCTCGCTGTCGTGTCGCTGCTCGCTGCGCTGAGCGGGCTGACGACGTCCGCGGTTGCCCAGAGCGATGCCGCGCCACCGACCGCGGCCAAGCCACTGCGCATCGGCTACCAGAAGTACGGCACGCTGACCGTGCTGAAGGCGCGCGGCACGCTGGAGAAGCGCTTGGCCGCGCAGGGCATCGACGTGAAGTGGACGGAGTTTCCGGCCGGTCCGCAACTGCTGGAGGGCCTGAACGTCGGTGCCATCGATTTCGGCTCGACCGGTGAAGCGCCGCCGATCTTCGCGCTGGCCGCCGGCGCGCGCCTGGTCTACGTCGGCAATCAGCCGCCCGCGCCGTCGGGCGAGGCCATCGTCGTGCCGAAGGCCTCGGCGCTGACGCGCGTGACCGACCTGCGCGGCAAGCGCATCGCCCTGAACAAGGGCTCGAACGTGCATTACCTGCTGGTCAGGCTGCTGGAGCAGGCCAATGTGCCCTACGGCGACATCCAGCCGGTCTACCTGACGCCCGCCGATGCGCGTGCCGCCTTCGAGCGCGGCGCGGTCGATGCGTGGGTCATCTGGGACCCGTTCCTCGCCGCGGCCGAGACGCAACTGGGCGCGCGCGTGCTGGCCGACGGCACCGGCGTGGTCGACAACGCGCAGTATTTCCTGGCCGCGCGGGGCTATGCGCAGGCGCGTGGCGATGTGCTCAACGTCGTGCTGGACGAACTGAAGCAGACCGACGCCTGGAGCGCCGCCCACCCGAAGGAGGTCACCGCCATCCTCGGCCCGCAGTTGGGCCTGGAGCCGGTCGTGGTGGCGCGCTCGGTGTCGCGCCTGGCCTACGGCATCCGGCCGGTGGGGGCGCAGGCGCTGGCGGACCAGCAGCGCATCGCCGATGCCTTCCACGCGCTCAAGCTGATCCCGCGCCCGGTGAAGGTGGCCGATGCCGCCTGGCAGCCGGCTGCGCAACCGGCAACACAGCCTGCCGCACGCTGACCCCACACCTGATCCGAGAAACGAGACGCATCATGACGATCGATATCCAACGCCGGCACTGGCTCACGGCCGCCACGGCAGGTGCTTCGCTGGCCGCGCTGGGGCCCCTGGCGCGTGCCGCGACGCCCGCCGACGCCGTGCCCAAGGTCGTGCCGCCCGCGCAACTGCGCATCGGCTTCCAGAAGAGCGCCGTCAACCTGGTGATCGTCAAGGAAAGCCGCGCGCTGGAGCAGCGCTTTCCCGACACCCGGGTGAGCTGGCTGGAGTTTCCCGCCGGGCCGCAGCAGCTGGAGGCGCTGTCCGCCGGCAGCCTGGACGTGGCCTTCACGGGCGATACGCCGCCGGTGTTCGCGCAGGCCGCCGGCAAGGACCTGCGCTACGTCGGCGTCGAGCCGCCCAAGCCGGACAGCTCGGCGATCCTGGTGCCGCAAAGCTCGACGCTCAAGACGCTGGCCGACCTGAAGGGCAAGCGCGTGGCGCTGCAGAAGGGCTCGAGCGCGCATTTTCTGATCGTGAGCGGCCTGCGCAAGGGCGGGCTGACCTTTGCCGACATCCAGCCGGTCTACCTGACCCCCGCCGATGCGCGTGCCGCCTTCGAGCGCGGCAGCATCGATGCCTGGGGCATCTGGGACCCGTACTACGCCGCCACCGAACTGGCGATCCAGCCGCGCGTGCTGGCCACCGGGCGCGGGCTGTCGTCCAACAACTCGTTCTATTTCACGCCGCGCGCCTTTGCCGAGCAGCACGGCGACACCATCGCGGCGCTGTTCGCGGCGCTCTCGCGCGCCGACCGCCTGGTGCAGGAGAACCGCAAGGAAGCCGCCCAGCGCATCGCCGATTTCTCGGGGCTGTCGCTGGCGACGGTGCACCTGTTCCTGTCGCGCCGGCCGCCGTCGCCGGTGCGGCCGGTGACCTCCGAGGCGATTGCCGAGCAGCAGCGCGTGGCCGATGCCTTCCACGGCCTTGGGCTGATCCCGCGCCCGGTCCGGCCGGCGGAGATCGTCTGGCAGCCGACGCCCGCGCAACTGGCCATCGCCCGCGCCTGATCCGAACCGAATCGATCCGAGGCGTTTCGTCATGCAAGTCTTCTGGTTCCTTCCCACGCACGGCGACAGCCGTTACCTCGGCACGGCCGAGGGCGCGCGCCAGGTCGACCATGCCTATCTGCAGCAGGTGGCCGTGGCCGCCGATACGCTCGGCTACGAGGGCGTGCTGATCCCGACCGGCCGCTCGTGCGAAGACCCATGGATCGTCGCCGCCAGCCTGATCCAGGCCACCCGGCGCCTGCGTTTCCTGGTGGCGGTGCGTCCCGGCCTGATGGCGCCGACGCTGGCCGCGCGCATGGCGGCCACCTTCGACCGGTTGTCGCAGGGGCGGCTGCTGGTCAACCTCGTCACCGGTGGCGATCCGGGCGAGCTGGCTGGTGACGGGCTGTTCCTGGACCACGCGCAGCGCTACGAGGCCTCGGACGAGTTCATCCGCATCTGGCGCGAGACGCTGGCCGCCAGCCACGAGGGCGCGGCGCTGGACTATGCCGGCAAGCACCTGAGCGTGCGGGGCGCCAAGGTGCTGTATCCGCCGGTGCAGCGGCCGCATCCGCCGGTGTACTTCGGTGGCTCGTCCGAGGCGGCGCACGAGCTGGCGGCCGAGCAGGTCGATACCTACCTGACCTGGGGCGAGCCGCCTGCCGCCGTGGCCGAGAAGATCGCCGACGTGCGCAGGCGCGCCGCCCGCCATGGCCGCACGGTGCGTTTCGGCATCCGCTTGCACGTGATCGTGCGCGAGACGGAGGACGCCGCCTGGCAGGCCGCCGACAACCTGATCAGCCGGCTCGACGACGACACCGTCGCCCGCGCGCAGGCGGCCTTCCGCAAGATGGACTCCGCCGGCCAGCAGCGCATGGCCGCGCTGCACGCCAGCGGCGTCAAGCGCAGCCGCGCCGACCTGGAGATCAGCCCGAACCTGTGGGCGGGCGTCGGGCTCGTGCGCGGCGGCGCGGGCACCGCGCTGGTGGGCGATCCGCACACCGTCGCCGCGCGCCTGCGCGAATACGCGGATCTCGGCATCGACACCTTCGTCCTCTCGGGCTATCCGCACCTGGAAGAGGCCTACCGCTTTGCCGAACTGGTGTTCCCGTTGCTGCCGCGCTCGGTGCGCGCGGGTCATGAGCGGCTGCCGGGCAACGTGCTGAACGGGCCGTTCGGCGAGGTGATGGCCACCGGCATCGTGCCCAAGGTGGCTGCGAGCTGAAGGAGCCGGGCGATGGCATCGAAATTGAAATCGAAGACCTTTTTGAGCGCGGCCCGCCGGCGCCTGGCACCGTGGCTGGTGCCGCTGGCGCTGCTGGTGGCGTGGCAGGCCTCGGCCCAATGGGGCTGGCTGTCCAACCGCATCCTGCCTGCGCCGCTGGAGGTGGCCCGGTCGGCCATCGAGCTGGCACGCTCGGGCGAGCTGTGGCGGCACGTGGCGGTCAGCACCTGGCGCGCGCTGCTGGGCTTTGCGATCGGCGGCGCGCCGGGGCTGGCGCTGGGGCTGCTGACCGGCACCTTCCGCACGGCCGAGACGCTGCTCGACACCACGCTGCAGATGGTCCGCAACATCCCGGTGCTGGCGCTGATTCCGCTGGTGATCCTGTGGTTCGGCATCGACGAGTCGGCCAAGCTGTTCCTGGTGTCGCTGGGCGTGTTCTTCCCGATCTACCTGAACACCTATCACGGCATCCGCGCGGTCGACCCGGCGCTGGTGGAGATGGCGCGCAGCTACGGCCTGTCGCGCGCGCGGCTGTACCGCGAGGTGATCCTGCCCGGCGCGCTGCCGCAGATCCTGGTGGGAGTGCGCTTTTCGCTGGGGCTGATGTGGGTGACGCTGATCGTCGCCGAGACGGTGTCCGCGCAGGCCGGCATCGGCTACATGACGATGAACGCGCGCGAGTTCCTGCAGACCGACGTGGTGCTGCTCGGCATCCTGCTCTACGCGCTGCTGGGCAAACTGGCCGACCTGTTGTCGCGGGCACTGGAGCGGTTCTGGCTGCGCTGGCACCCCGGTTATCAAGCGGCGGCCTGAGGAGAACGAACGCCATGCAAAGCAATGCCACCGGACACGCCGCGCTGGAACGCGTGGAACACCACGCGATTGACCACGGGACAGCGCTGCACATCGACCGCGTGGTCAAGCGCTACGGCGGGCGCGAGGTGCTGCACGGCATCGACCTGGAGATCGTACCGGGCGAGTTCGTCGTCATCGTCGGGCGCAGCGGCTGCGGCAAGAGCACGCTGCTGCGGCTGATCGCCGGGCTGGAGGGCATCGACGGCGGCAGCCTGCGCCGCGACGGCGATGCCGGAGACGGCCTGCACGACGACGCGCGCGTGATGTTCCAGGACGCTCGCCTGCTGCCGTGGAAGACCGTGCTCGACAACGTTGCGCTCGGGTTGCCCAGGGCGCAGCGCGCGCCGGCCGCCGAGGTGCTCGCGCAGGTGGGCCTGGCCGAGCGCGCGGGCGAATGGCCGGCGCGGCTGTCGGGCGGCCAGCGCCAGCGCGTGGCGCTCGCCCGCGCGCTGGTGCATCGCCCGCGCCTGCTGCTGCTCGACGAGCCACTGGGCGCGCTCGATGCGCTCACCCGTATCGACATGCAGAACCTGATCGAAGGCTTATGGCAGCGCCTGGGCTTTACCGCCGTGCTGGTCACGCACGATGTGGCCGAAGCGGTGGTGCTGGCCGACCGCGTGGTGCTGATCGAGGACGGCCGCATCGCGCTGGACGCGCGCATCGACCTGCCGCGCCCGCGGCATCGCGGTTCGCCGGCGTTCGCGCGGCTGGAGGCGGCGATCCTCGACCGCGTGATGCAGCGCCGGCCCGATCCCGGTGAAGTGACCGATGTGCGTGCGCACACGGCGCGGCCGTCACCCTGGGATGTGTCGGCCGCGGCGGTGCGCTGGGCCGTGTAATCGACCGAAAGCAATTCTGCAGAAAACATTCATTGGCGCGTTGCGCCGCTGTCATCTAAGAAGGAACATCATGAGCATCCAAGCGATTAACGTACGCAACCAGTTCCGCGGCCAGATCAAGGAGATCATCCGGGGCGACGTGCTCTCGGAGATCGACGTGCAGACGCCGGCCGGCGTCGTCACTTCGGTGATCACCACGCGCTCGGTCGACAGCCTCGGCCTGAAGGTCGGCAGCGAAGTGGTGGCGCTGGTGAAGGCGACGGAAGTCTCGATCGCCAAGCTGTAAGGACGGGGAGGAGACGGCGACTTCAAGGAGCCCAATCCCATGAGTCTCATGCACACCACCGCACTCGCCCAATTCCTCGGGACCCTGCCGAGCGCCCCCACGCCCGAGCGCCAACTATGGCGCGACGCCGGCGGGCGCGTGCAGGGCCAGTTCTTCCATTGCGCGCTGACCAGCCTGTTCGAGCCGGTCTGGCGCCTGGGCGCGGACGGCGCGCTGATGGCCGACGGCCATGAAGCGCTGATGCGCACCTGGACGCGCGACGGCGAGGCCGGCCTGAACCCCTGGAAGATGTTCTCGCTCGCCGCCGACGACACCACGCTCGTCGAGCTCGACCGCCTGTGCCGGCTGGTGCATACGCTCAACTATTTCGTGCGCACCGATGCGCGGCGGCTGGTGGTCAACGTGCACGGCCGCCTGCTGGCGGCGGTGGCGGCCGATCACGGCAAGGCGTTCCAACGCGCGGTGGCGGCGCTGGGCCTGTCGCCCGAGCAGTTCGTGATCCAGGTGCCCTCGACCGCCAACGACGATCTGGGCCTGCTGCTGTTCGTGGTGGACAACTACCGCCGCAACGGGTTTGCCGTGGCGGTGCAGGCGTCCGATCCGGCCGAGGCCGGGGTGCTGATGGTGCATGTGCGGCCGGCGTTCCTCAAGCTCGATGCGCGGCGCGGCTGGCAGGCACGCAACCTGACGGCGCTGGCCGATTCGGCGCGCGAGCTGGGCGTCACGCTCGCGCTGCGCCGGTGCGAGCGGCCGGACGATCTCGACCTGGCCCGCGCCGCCGGCATCCGCTACGTGCAGGGCAGCGTGCTGCCCGGCGCAGAATCGGACCCTCCCGACCCGCCCGAGCCGGCCGTCCAGCCCCTGGCCGGGATCCCGGCGCGCATGCCGCAGGCTCAAGTCCCCGAGCCCCAGGTGCCCCTGGCGCCGCGGCAATGGCGCGCAGATGTTTCCCTCACCGAATGAGCATGACGTTTCGACGGATCGACAAGGACACACGATGGCACGCACCGCTGCGCAGACCGCACCCGCCGCATCCGACTGGCACTGGCCGGCAGGCCTCATCGTGCTGACCGTGCCGGGGCTGCACGGCAGCGGCCCGGCGCATTGGCAGAGCCGCTGGGAGCGCCGCTTCCCGGGCTGGCGCCGCGTGGAGCAGGACGACTGGTCGACGCCCGATCTTGCGTGCTGGTCGGGCCGGGTGGGGCAGACCGTGCGGGCCGCCCAGGCGGAGCGGCCGCGCCATGCCGCGCGCGCCGTGCTGGTCGCGCACAGCTTCGGCTGCTTGGCGTCGCTGCACTGGGCGGCGCAGGCGCGGGACGCGGTGGCGGGCGTGCTGCTGGTCGCGCCGGCCGACCCGGACAAGTTCGGTGTGGCGGACCGGCTGCCGCAGCGCGCGCTGCCGTTTCCCGCCGTGCTGGTCGCCAGCCGCAACGATCCGTGGCTGGGCTACGGCCAGGCGGTGGAGTGGGGCGCACGCTGGGGCGCGGAGGTGGTCGACGCGGGCCATGCCGGCCATATCAATGCCGATTCCGGCCTGGGCGAATGGGAGCCGGGCCTGGCGCTGCTCGAGCGCCTGATCAGCCGCGCATGTGCCCCGGAAGCCTCTCGCGATGGCGCCGACTGGCAGGCGCAGTGGGATGTCCTGCCGAGCACACCATATATCTAAAACGATGATGCACATGCGCAAATATTCGTTTTATTCATAAGACGCGCCCGCCACAATCGGTTCATCTGCATCCCGGCCGCAGTTTCGCGGCCATTTTGATCGGTTGCGCCGATGAGCCTGTCCTCTCCGTTCTCTTCCGCCGCCCGCCGGCGCAAGCCCGCCAATGTGCTGCCCGGCTTCGGGCTGGCGCTGGGCTTCTCGCTGCTGTACCTGGCGCTGATCGTGCTGATCCCGCTGTCGGCCACGGTGCTCAAGACCTTCAGCATGACGTGGGACGCGTTCTGGAGCACGGTGACCGCGCCGCGCGTGGTGGCGTCCTACAGGCTGACCTTCGGCGCCTCGCTGCTGGCGGCGGCGATCAACCTGGTGTTCGGGCTGATCGTCGCGTGGATGCTGGTGCGCTATCGCTTTCCGGGCAAGCGGCTGGTCGATGCGCTGGTCGACCTGCCGTTCGCGCTGCCCACGGCGGTGGCCGGCATCGCGCTCACCGCGCTGTATGCGCCCAACGGCTGGATCGGCTCGCGGCTGGAGCCGCTGGGGCTGAAGGTCGCGTTCACGCCCCTGGGCATCGTGGTGGCGCTCACCTTCATCGGCCTGCCGTTCGTGGTGCGCACGGTGCAGCCGGTGCTCGAAGACCTGGAGGCCGAGCTGGAAGAAGCGGCCGCCAGCCTGGGCGCCACGCGCTGGCAGACGTTCATCCGCGTGATCCTGCCGACCCTGCTGCCGGCGCTGCTGACCGGCTTCGCGCTGGCCTTCGCGCGCGCCACGGGCGAGTACGGCTCGGTCATCTTCATCGCCGGCAACATGCCGATGATCTCCGAGATCACGCCGCTGATGATCTATTCCAAGCTGGAGCAGTTCGACTACGCGGGCGCCACGGCCATCGCCGTGGTCATGCTGGCGATCTCCTTCGCGCTGCTGCTGGTGATCAACCTGCTGCAGGCGTGGACGCGCCGGCGCGGCAACCGCAACGACGCGCTCGCGCGCGCCCCCGAACCCCTGGCTGGCGCCAGCGCCGCCGATGCCGCCGCAGGAGCCTGACATGGCCGGTACCGTTTCCCGTCAACCCGGCCGCGCACCGGCCGCGCGCCGCGGCGCCACCGCCGAAGCCGCGTGGGTGCGCGCGACGCTGATCCTGGTGTCGTTCGCGTTCCTGGCGCTGTTCCTGTTCGTGCCGCTGGCCAGCGTGTTCTACGAAGCGCTGCGCAAGGGCCTGGACGTCTACTGGGAGGCGCTGGTCGAGCCCGATGCGCTGTCCGCCATCACCCTAACGCTGACTGTCGCGGCGATTGCGGTGCCGCTCAACGTGGTGTTCGGCGTGGCGGCGGCGTGGACCATCGCCAAGTTCGAGTTTCGCGGCAAGCACTTGCTGCTGACGCTGATCGACCTGCCGTTCTCGGTCTCGCCGGTCATCGCGGGGCTGATCTACGTGCTGCTGTTCGGCGCGCAGGGATGGTTCGGACCTGCTCTGTCCGCGCACGATTTCAAGGTCATCTTTGCCGTGCCGGGCATCGTGCTGGCCACCGTGTTCGTCACCTTCCCGTTCGTGGCGCGCGAGCTGATTCCGCTGATGCAGGCCCAGGGCAGCGAAGAGGAGGAGGCGGCCATCGTGCTGGGCGCGTCAGGCTGGCAGACCTTCTTTCGCGTGACTTTGCCCAATATCAAGTGGGGGCTGCTGTACGGTGTCATCCTGTGCAACGCGCGGGCGATGGGCGAGTTCGGCGCGGTGTCGGTGGTCTCGGGCCATATCCGCGGGCTGACCAACACGATGCCGCTGCATGTCGAGATTCTCTACAACGAATACAACTTCGCGGCCGCGTTTGCCGTGGCCTCGCTGCTGACGCTGCTGGCGCTGGTCACGCTGGCGCTCAAGACGCTGGTCGAATGGCGCAGCCGCCGCGAGTCGGCCGACGCCGATGCTGGCGTGGGGGAGGGCCCCGGCCAGCAGGTCCCGCCGTCACCGATTTCACCCACGCACGTTTGCGTGCAATCTCCGCTCGAAGGGGGCGCCGCATGAGCATCCAGGTTCAACACGTCACCAAGCGTTTCGGCAACTTTGTCGCCCTCGACGATGTCTCGCTCGACTTCAAGCAGGGCGAGCTGACCGCGCTGCTGGGGCCGTCGGGCTGCGGCAAGACCACGCTGCTGCGCATCATCGCCGGCCTCGAGCATGCGGACGCGGGCACCATCCGCCTGAACGGCGAGGATGCCTCCGACCAGCACGTGCGCGAGCGCCAGGTCGGCTTCGTGTTCCAGCACTATGCGCTGTTCAAGCACATGACGGTGTTCGAGAACGTGGCCTTTGGCCTGCGCGTCAAGCCGCGCGCGCAGCGGCCGTCGGAGGCGCAGATCCGCGCCAAGGTGAAAGAACTGCTGGAGCTGGTGCAGCTCGACTGGCTGGCTGGCCGCTATCCGCCGCAGTTGTCCGGCGGCCAGCGCCAGCGTATCGCCCTGGCGCGCGCGCTGGCGGTGGAGCCGCGCGTGCTGCTGCTCGACGAACCGTTCGGCGCGCTCGACGCCAAGGTGCGCAAGGAACTGCGCCGCTGGCTGCGCCGCCTGCACGATGACCTGCACGTGACCAGCCTGTTCGTCACGCACGACCAGGAAGAGGCGCTGGAGGTGGCCGACAACGTGGTGCTGATGAACCGCGGCCAGGTGGAGCAGGTGGGCAGTCCCGACGCGGTCTACAACACGCCCGCCACGCCGTTCGTCTACGGCTTTCTTGGCAACGTGAACCTGTTCCACGGTCGGCTGGAGGAGGCCGGGGGCGCCAGCGTGCTGCACGTCGGCGAGTCGGCCATTACTGTGCCGTCGGGCGGCGTGGATGCCGCGCGCGCGGACCAGGCGGTGGCCTTCGTGCGGCCGCACGAGATCGACCTGGAGCGCTACGCGCCGGGCGCCGAGGGCATTCCCGTGACGCTGCGCCGCGCGCTCACGCTGGGCGCCATCGCGCAGCTGGAGCTGGAGCGCACCGACAGCGACGACATCATCGAAGTCTCCCTGCCCATCGAGCGCTTCCGCGCCCAGGGCTTGCGCGAAGGCGAAACCCTGGTGGTCCGTCCGCGCGCCATCCGCGTGTTCGCGCAGGGCGGCGGGCGAGCGGCGTCCACGCAGGCGGCGGCCTGAGTCCACGACCACGACACGAGAGGACACGAGCATGAACTTCCAGCAATTGCGTTCCATCCGTGAGGCGGTGCGCCGCCAGTTCAACCTGACCGAAGTCGCCAACGCGCTCTACACCTCGCAGCCGGGTGTGTCGCGGCAGATCCGCGAGCTGGAGGATGAGCTCGGCGTGGAGATCTTCGAGCGCTACGGCAAGCGCCTGACCGGCCTGACCGAGCCCGGCCGCGAGATCGTCCGCATCGTCGAGCGCCTGCTGCTGGAGGCGGAGAACCTGCGCCAGGCCGGCGAGGAATTCTCCGGCCGCCGGTCGGGGCGCCTGACCGTGGCGACCACGCACACGCAGGCCCGCTATGCGCTGCCCAAGGTGGTGCAGGCGTTCCGCAAGGCTTATCCGCACGTCACGCTGGCGTTGCAGGAGGCCTCGCCCTCGCACATCGTCGAGCTGCTGCTGACCGGGCAGGCCGACATCGGCGTGGCCACCGAGGCGGTGGCCAACGAGCCGGGCCTGACCTCGTTCGAGGCCTACCGGTGGCGCCACGTGCTGGTGGTCAGCCCCGAGCATCCGCTCACCAAGAACCCGCTGCCCACGCTGCAAGACGTGGCGCAGTATCCGCTGATCACCTACGACGCCGGCTTCACCGGCCGCCGCAATATCGACGCCGCCTTTGCCGGTGCCGGCCTGCACCCCGAGATCGTGCTGACGGCCATGGACGCCGACGTGATCAAGACCTATGTGGCGCTGGACGTGGGCGTGGGCATCATCGCTTCGATGGCCTACGACGGCCGCAAGGACGACAACCTCGTCTGCATCGGCGCCGACCACCTGTTCGAGCCCAACACCACGCGCGTGGCGGTGCGCCGCGGCGCCTACCTGCGCGGCTATGCGCACGACTTCATCGGCATGTTCGCGCCGCACCTGTCGCGCGAGACCGTGGCGGAGGCGGTGGCGTCCACGGTGGTGACGCCGGCGGCGCGGCCGGCGCTGGTGGCGGCCGGGCGTCAGACGCTGGCGGCCTGACGGAAGTCGGGCACTGATCACATCGCGCGGCGGTCGGCCGGCGCGGTGGCGGCCCGGCTTCGGAAACCCGGCGGCGGCTTCGGGTTGCACTGTGGTGCAGCGGGGGGAGGCCGGTAGGCTCGCGGAGAGCCATCCACGAGCCCCGTACCATGCCTTCGCGCGTTCCTTCCGCCTCGGTTGGCCAATCCCACCACGCGGTGGGAACGGCTTCGACATCGGCGGCGTCCTCAGCCTCAGCCTCTCAGCCGGCGACGTCCACGGCGCCCGCCGCGCGCCGGCGAGATCCGCAGTTCGGTGAACTGCTCCAGCGTCAGAACAACGCACCGCGTGTCAGTGCGGCGAACGTGCACGCCGCTCAGGCGGGCACGTGGAACGTGGAGAGCGCGATCAACGACATGGCCGGGCGTTCATCGGATCGGCACACGCGATGGCTCAAGAAATCCGCCTCGCCGCAGTACCTGTACGCCAAGGCGTTGACGGCACGCCAGCGCGGGCAACTGGAGCGGGCGCTGGAGCGCCGGTTTCGCAATCCGGCCGCCACCGCCGAACACAGGGATGCCGCGCTGACCATGTGGCTGTCGGTCCAGCAGGCACGGCTGCGCACGCATACCAGCGGGCATCGACATCACCATAACGTCGAACAGTTTGAAACGGCGGTCTGGAGCGTTCCGATCCCGCTGATGGCATTGGGTTACCGCACGCAGCGGCGGCGGTACTACTCCTCTCCGCTGCGGCCGGAATACCGTGCCGCGTTCAACAACTTCATGCGCGTCATCGGAGACCCCTCGCTGAGCCAGGCGACGCGCCAGCAGGTCGCGGCGCAGCTCGAGTACCACTGGCGCAGCGAAGAGACCATCGCCCGGCATGAACGCGCCCAGCTCGAACAGCAGGGCGTGATGGGGCTGGCCGAAAGCGGGTACCAGGTCAGCGAGGACTTCGAACACGCCAGGCTGACCGCGCTGGAGCGGCAGGCCGTGATCCAGCAGGCGGGACGCGGCGTCCCCCCGGCGCTGTATCTCCAAGCGCTGGAAACGGAGCAGCAACGCGCCCAGCCGGGTTCGATCCGGGCGGAGTCGCTGGCCAGGCAACTGGCATCCGTGCGCGCGGCGGCAAACGCACCAGCGAGGGCCTCCACCTCGGCACAGGCGAGCGGGTCCGACGACGCTGCGGCACGCCTGCGACGGGCGACTGCCGACGACATCCAGCGACAGCGGCGCCCGCTCGGGTCGGAGATCAAGGCGTGGCTCAAGCTTGCGGGGGGCAAGTCTTTGCCGGACGCCAAGGCCTTCGATCACGAAGCGGATGCCGATGCGTTTGCCCGTCTGCTGGAGCGCCGCCGGCCGGGGAGCCTGATTCCCTTCCTTGCCAGCCGCGATCCGGTTGTCGCCGACGGGGCGATGGTCATCCGGGCCATTGCGAAGGATGCCGATCTGCGTAAGAGCGTGTTCAGTGCGGCGGAGACCGCCTTGGGGAGCTGCGGCGACAACGTGGTTGAAGGATTTTCCAACATCGTGACGATGGTTGACACGCATGAGCTGGTGGCGAAGGTGCGCAGCGGCGAGATCGATCAGCCGAAGCTGGAGTCCTGGGCGCGCCAGCGATACCGCTTGGACAGCCTGATCACGGAAGTCAACCAAATGACGGCGCGCAGTCGAAACCGCGAGGGGCGTGCCGCCACCGTGACCGATAGGCAGTTGGAGAGAGAGCCGGTGGAAACGATGCTCCATGCGAAAGTCGCGTTGAAGAAGGAACTCGACCTGCCCAAGAACATCCCGTCCCGCATGATGTACCCGCGCGCCAGCGTGCTCGGCAAGGCGACTCTCAAGAGGCTGGCCGAAACCGTGCGGGCCAAGGAAGCCGATCCGGCCGGGTTGGCCAAGTACCTGCTCAGCAACGACTCGTGGCGCACCGCCATGCAGACGCTGCACTCCGCTGCGTTCACCCAACTCAAGAACCGCTTTGCCCCGGAAAAGGCCGCCCTCGCAGAGGAGGCGCCGCCCCAGCCCACGGATGCCGAGGGGCTGGAATTCCTGGAGGAGCGGGTCGCTTACGCGGAGCGGACCCAGGTGTTTACGCAGAAGGTCCGGGCGGCCGAGGACCGGCTCCTGCTGAGGCTCTCGGGGCGCGGCGTGCTCGTGCAGATGGTGGTCGGCGCAGGGCCGTCGCAAGGCGGCCGTTAGCGGCCCGGCGGCCCGGCGGCCCCCGCCACGGGAGCGCCACGCTTTGCCCAGGGGGCGCAGCGCCCGCTGGCGGCGTTCGTGACCGCCTATGAGCCGTTCGCGCATTTCTGGCAGGCGCATCGCGGCACGGTGGTCCACGTGGCGCATGTGTCCAGCGCCGTGCACCTGTTCCGACAGATGTAGCGCTGGCGTGCGGGCGTGTGCGCGGGCGGTCCTTCCGCTATGCTCCGTTGTGTCGTCAACGCATCGTGAGCGAGACCACACGCCATGGAGACAGCCGTTGCCCGCCCCGCATCCGCCCAATCGGCCCAGCACGCATCCCATCCCGTGCCCCGGCATGGCGGACAGATCCTGGTCGATGCCCTGATCGCCCATGGCACGGACTTCGCCTTCGGCGTGCCGGGCGAGAGCTACCTCGCCGTGCTGGAGGGCTTCTACCAGCGGCGCGACCGCGCGCGCTTCATCGTGTGCCGGCAGGAGGGCGGGGCCGCCAACATGGCCGACGCCTACGGCAAGCTGACCGGCCGCCCCGGCATCGCGTTCTGCACGCGCGGCCCGGGGGCGACCAATGCCAGCATCGGCGTGCATACCGCGTTCCAGGATTCCACGCCGCTGATCCTCTTCATTGGCCAGGTCGGCCGCGACTGCGTCGACCGCGAGGCTTTCCAGGAGATCGACTATCGCCGCATGTTCGGCCAGATGGCCAAGTGGGTCGCACAGATCGACAGCGTCGAGCGCATCCCGGAATACATCGCGCGCGCGTTCCAGACCGCGACGGCGGGGCGCCCCGGGCCGGTGGTGCTGGCGCTGCCCGAAGACATGCTGACCGAGGTCGCTGCCGTGGCCGATGTGCCGCCGATGCCGCGCGCGATGGCGTGGCCCGCGCCGCATGACCTGGCGCGGCTCAAGGCGCTGCTGGAGCGCGCCGAGCGCCCGCTGGTGCTGCTGGGCGGCTCCGGCTGGACGCCACAGGCCGCCGCGCGCCTGCAGGCGTTTGCTGAGCGTTGGCAGTTGCCGGTGGGCTGCGTGTTCCGCCGGCAGGACCTGTTCGACAACCGCCACCCGAACTACGCCGGCGATGTCGGCATCGCCATCAACCCCAAGCTGGCGGCGCGCGTGCGCGAGGCGGACGTGGTGCTCGCCATCGGCACGCGCCTGGGCGAGGTGGCGACCTCGGGCTATACGCTGTTCGACGTGCCGCGCCCGAAGCCGACGCTGATCCACGTGCACGCCGGCGCCGAAGAACTGGGCCGCGTCTACCAGGCGGACCTGATGATCCAGGCCGCCATGCCCGCCATTGCCGAGGCGCTGGACGGCGTCGCGCCCGAGGCCGCGCCGCGCTGGCAGGCCTGGACCGCAGCCGCGCACGCGGACTACCTCGCCAACATCGCGCCGCCGCCGTTCGCCGGGCGGGGCATCGACCTGGCCCAGGCCATGCAATGGCTGCGCGAGCGGCTGCCGCGCAACGCTATCCTGACCAACGGCGCCGGCAACTACGCCACCTGGCTGCATCGCTTCTATCAGTACGGGCCGCTGGCCGCCGGCACGCGCACGCAGCTGGCGCCGACCAGCGGAGCGATGGGCTACGGCGCGCCGGCCGCCGTGGCCGCCAAGATCGTCTGCCCGCAGACCCCGGTGATCTGCCTGGCCGGCGACGGCTGCTTCCTGATGAACGGGCAGGAGCTGGCGACCGCCATGCAGTACGACGCGCCGGTGATCTTCATCGTGGTCAACAACGGCATGTACGGGACCATCCGCATGCACCAGGAGCGCGCGTATCCGGAGCACGTGAGCGGCACCGAGCTGCGCAACCCGGACTTCGCCGCGCTGGCGCGCGCCTACGGCGCCGAGGGCTACACCGTGCGTTCGCTGGAGAGCTTCCAGGCTGCGATGGAAGCGGCGCTGGCGGCGCCGGTGGCCACCGTCATCGAAGTGCAGACCGACCCCGAGATCATCAGCCCGCGCGCGACCGTCCAGTCGCTGCGCGCGCAGGCGCGCGGCTGAGCCGCGTTTCACTTTCACGCCCGGATTCCACTCACCTCGACACCGCCATGACGACGATGATTCCCGTGACCGACCTGTGCGACGCGCACGAAGACCAACTCGCCAGCGGCGCCGTGCGCGTGCTCGTGCCGGTGTTCCGCAGCTTCGGCAAGCGGGCCGCCTTTGCCGGGCCGGCCGCCACGCTCAAGGTGTTTGAAGACAACGGCCTGGTGCGCGCCGTGCTGGAGCAGCCGGGCGGCGGCCGTGTGCTCGTCGTCGACGGCGGCGGCTCGCTGCGCTGCGCGCTGGTGGGCGGCAACCTCGGCAAGCTGGCTGAGGACAACGGCTGGGAGGGCGTCCTCGTCAACGGCTGCGTGCGCGACACCCGCGAACTCGCCGAATGCAACGTCGGCGTGCATGCGCTGGCCGCGCATCCGCGCAAAAGCGTCAAGAAGAACCAGGGTGAGCGCGACATCGGCGTGCAGATGCCCGGTGCCTACATCCTCCCGGGCGAGTGGATCTACGGCGACGAAGACGGCGTGCTGGTCGCGCGGGAGAAGCTGCATGACTGAGGCCGTCCACGTTTTCGTCTTCGTCTACGGCACGCTGCGCGCGGGCGAGGCCAACGACCTGTGCCTCGCCGCGGCCCGGCGCGGCATCGCAGAACCGAAACTGATCGGCCATGCGACGCTGCACGGCCGGCTGTATGACTTCGGCGCCTACCCCGGCCTGGTGCCGGACCCGACCGGCACCGCCGTGCGCGGCGACGTCTACCGCATCGACCCCGGGCTCGTGCCGGTGCTGGATGAAATCGAAGAGGTCTATCCCGGCGGCGATGCGCTGTTCCTGCGCGAGACCCACACCGTGATGCTGGGCAGCGAGCCGCTCGATTGCGTCGTCTACCCGGTCGAAGCCGCGCAGGCGGCGGGGCGGCACGTCATCACCGGGGGGGATTGGGTGGCCTACCGGCAGGCGCGGGAGCAGTCCGTCCGGGCTCGCGGCGCTCCCGGACCGGGTTGAAGGCTGCCTTCGCAAGGGGACGGGCCGGCGGCCCGCACTGAGCGGGCAGACAAAGGTGTGGGCGTGCGGAGATTGCGCGGCCCGGTTCGCTGGCAGGCTGTTTTTTTCGCCGTGCCGGCGGCGCGTCGCGGCACGATTGCGCCAATCTTCCCGGCTCCACTTTGCAATGGAGTCGAGCATGGCTTCGCGCACCCGAGGCAGCACGCAACCAAGCGGCGCCCCTCAACCCGCTTTGCGGCGCGCCACCGAGACCGTGCCCCCGAACGGGGCGGACCCGAAGCGCAGCCGCTGGCTGCCGTCTTCCGCCCGTTCGGCGATCGGGCGCGCTTCGTCGATGCTGCGCGGTCTGGCGAACTTCAGATGGGGGGCGTCCTCGGCGGGCGCGCGATCCACGCCGGACATCCGGGCCGCCGTCAGCGCGCCCCTTCAGCAGACGCTTCCAACCGAGTTGTGGCAGCGGATCGGCGCCAGTGCCGGGGCCGGCCCCGGCGGGCCATGCGGGAGGTCAACCGGGAACTGCGGAATGCCTCGCGGGCCGTCGTGACGCACCTGACCATTCGCGACCCGGCGATGTTCGGGCACCTGGGCAAGTATCCGGCGCTCAAGAGCGTGCGGTTCAAGGGGGAACTCACGCTCGAGGCGTTGAAAGCCCTGCCGCCCGGAGTGGAGCACCTGGAGATCGGCCGCAGCACGGGCAGCGGCGTGTCCAACGCCGGGTTGGCGCTCCTCGCCACACGGCCGCTCAAGTCGCTCAGCCTGAATGGCATCGAAATCGATGCCGAAGGCAGCGCGGCTGCTGGCGACCTGCGCGTCGCTCACCTCGCTCAGCCTGACCGGCTGCAGCATTGGCGACCGGGCCGCCACGGCGCTGGCGCAGAGCCGCTCCATCGCGTCGCTCGACCTGATCAGAAACAACATCCACGACGCGGGTGCCCAGGCGCTGGCGGGCAACAGCGCTCTGACGTCGCTCAACCTGTACGGCAACGAGGTCGACGATAACGGCGCGGCGGCACTGGCGCAGCATCCCCGGTTGACTTTGCTGAACCTGGGCCGCAACCGGATCGGACCCAATGGTGCGCAGCACTTGGCGAAAAGCGCCACGTTGACCGAGCTGGATCTCAGCGAGAACCGCCTCGGTCCCGAGGGGGCCGAGGCGCTGAGCCTCAGCACGGTGCTCACCACGCTCAACGTGAGCGACAACGCCATTGGCGAGGCCGGCGCGCGGGCGTTCGCCGAGAAGAGCACTTCGCTGACCTCGCTCGATGCGCGCAATAACGGCATGGGCGAGGCCGGCGCCAAGATGCTGGAGGCCAATACCCGGCTGACGGGCACGCAGCAGAACCCGAACTTCCTGGTGGAGGATGTGCCAGGGCTAAGGCTGGATGGGCTGCGGCGGCTGGATCAGATGTGACGTGTGCCGGCTGGCGGTCGCTAGGGGCGATGACGGCCCCGGGCCGGTTGCCTGCGCGGCGTCCTTACCGTATCGGCCATACCGGCGTGCGCGCTTGCGCCCCGGCCTGCGGCAAGTCTGCTTTCGGCGCGCTGAGCCGTTCGTTCGCCGCCATGTTCTTTCGTGGCGCCGCCAGCCTTCCTGGCCGGATTCCGGCAGGCTCGCGCTTGTCATGGTCATACAACGGAGCCGATGATGGTCAAGCTCACCTCCAATACGCCTTATGTTCCTCCGGAGCCATCCGCACCTCTGTTGCCGGAGGGCGGTTTCCCGCTGGAGCCAAGCCAGCCGGGCGGGTCGCCGCGGGCTTACTCGCCCTCCCGTTCGTCGGCCGGGATTGCGTTGTCGGACCTGGGCGAGCTGGCTGCAATGAAGCTGAATGGTGGATCGGCGGCGGACATGGCGTCCATGCCGCGCCGCCGCCAACTGCCTCCCGCGCCTTCCGGGCCCTCCAAGGTGCAGTACCTCCAGGAGATGCCGATCGGGATACTGCAGCATGCAGCCAGCTTCCTGGACCCCCGGTCCAGGCGGGCGCTGAGCACGGTGAGCTCCACCATGAATCAAGCCGCCCGAGCGAGCCAGACGCACATGCAGGCCTGGAACAAGGCGATGCTTGGCAAGTTGCACCTCTATCCCAATCTGCAAAGCCTGCGTCTGCGGGGCAACATCACGCTCGATGAGCTGAAAAAGCTTCCTCCGACGTTGCGCCACCTCGACCTGGGCGAGTGCGACCCCGCCAGCGGGGCCAAATCGCAAGCCGCGATCGAGTATCTCGCCACCTTGCCGCTTGAATCGCTCAATGTGAAGGGCGCCCGGATCGGCGACCGCGGCGCACAGTTGCTTGCCGGCAACCGCTCGCTCAAGACGCTCAACGTAGCGGATGGCGGGATCGGCGTGGTGGGCTGCGCAGCGCTGAAAGACAGCCCGGCGCTTGAGTCGCTCGACATGAGCGGCAACCGGATCGGCGGCCAGGGCGCGGAGCATCTGGCGGGCAGTCAGTCGATCAAGACGCTGCGCCTGTGCTGCTGCGGCGTCACCGATCCGGGGATCCCGGCGCTGGCGAAAAACAACCAACTGACCTCGCTCGACGTGAGCGGGAACTACCTCGGTAACGAGGCGCTCAAGGAGCTGGCCGCCAGCCCCTCGCTGAGCGAGCTCGATGTCAGTTGTAACCGACCGCACACGCCGGCGCGGCAGCAGCAGAAGGAGTATGAGGGGGAGTTGACGGCATACGCACTGGCCGAAGGGATGATGGTGCGCGCTACACCGCTCACCTCGCTCAAGGCGGATGGAAACTGGTTTAACGATCACGCGGCGCAATGGCTGTCGGCCCCCCCGGCCGGGACGGTCTCGATCTCGCTGAAAAACAACCTGATCGGGGCCGACGGTGCCAAGCATCTGTCCACAAACGATACGTTCAAAGCGATCGATCTGACCCAGAACAAGATCGGCGATAAGGGCGTGAAGGCGCTGGCGGGCAGCAAGTCGCTGACGACGCTTGCCGTGCGCAATTGCCTCGTGAAGGACGCCGGCGTCGAGGCGCTGGCGCGCAATCACACGCTGAAGTCACTCGACCTGGGCAACCTGGTCACCGAAACAGGAAACGAGGCGGAGCAAGCCGGTTACGACAAAACCGCCAATGAGATCACCGCAGCAGGAGCCAAGGCCCTGGCCAAGAACCGTTCGCTGACTTCGCTCAGCGTGCAAGGCAACCTATGCGGTGACGATGCTGTCATCGCGCTGGCGAAGAACCGCACGCTGACCTCGCTGAACGTGGCCTTCACCAGCATGACGCCAGCGGCCGTGCCGGAGTTGGCCCGCAATCCGGTGCTCACCTCGCTCAGCGTGCGCTGGAATTACGATCTTGGCCCGCAGGGGATAGAGGAACTGGCCAAGAGCCAGTCGCTCACTTCGCTCGATGCGCGCGATACCAGCATGGGCGAGGCGGGAGCCAAGGCGCTGGAGAAGAACATCCGCATCACGGGCACGCCCGACGACCCCAATTTCATCCGCGATTCGTACCGGGACTGAGGCGGGGCGGCATTGTCCGCGCTTCGACGCACGGCAGCGTGTGCCGCTGCGCGTCACATCACCATGACGGCTCGGCCGGGGGCATCCCGGTCGAGCCGTTTTTGGTTTGACCGATCACATTTGACGAGCATTTCGGAAGGTGTGCATTGGGCTTCCAGTTGCGGGACGCGGATCGATATTCCCCATTTTTCATAATGCGGAAAGATATTTTGGTCCGCAAAAATGGCACATCGCGGGGCACCATGAATGCCTTTCATGATGGGGAAAAACTTCCCGCGATATGGAAAATGGTTTGTATCTTTTTGAAAAATAAGGAATAAAAATTCAAGCGCGTGATGATGTTCTGCTTGTTGCGGCGCATTGGGTTTCTCTACACTCTTATATAAGACATATGACTTGAGCCGCTGGCGACACTCGAAAAGGTGCCGTAGGCTCAAGGCGCAGAGTGAATACCCCGGTTTTGTCTGATGGATGCGATCACAAGGAGAGAGTCATGTCGCGCGAACTCGAAGTGAAGAAGCTGCAACAGGAGTGGGATACCAACCCGCGCTGGAAGGGCATCAAGCGTGGCTACACCGCGCAAGACGTGGTGCGCCTGCGCGGCTCGCTGCAGATCGAGCACACTCTGGCCCGCCGCGGTGCCGAGAAGCTGTGGAGCCTGATGAACAACGAGCCGTTCGTCAACGCGCTGGGCGCGCTGACCGGCAACCAGGCCATGCAGCAGGTCAAGGCTGGCCTGAAGGCGATCTACCTGTCGGGCTGGCAGGTCGCCGGCGACGCGAACAGCAACGGCGAGATGTATCCCGACCAGTCGCTGTACTCGGTGGACTCGGTGCCCAAGGTCGTCAAGCGCATCAACAACACGTTCCAGCGCGCCGACCAGATCCAGTGGTCGGAAGGCAAGGACGACATCGACTTCTTCGCCCCGATCGTGGCGGATGCCGAAGCCGGCTTCGGCGGCGTGCTGAACGCGTTCGAGCTGATGAAGGCGATGATCGAGGCGGGCGCTTCGGGCGTGCACTTCGAAGACCAACTGGCTGCCGTCAAGAAGTGCGGCCACATGGGCGGCAAGGTGCTGGTGCCGACGCGTGAGGCGGTGGCCAAGCTGGTGGCCGCGCGCCTGGCCGCCGACGTGATGGGCGTGCCGACCGTGCTGATCGCCCGCACCGATGCCGAGGCGGCCGACCTGCTGACCACCGACGTGGACGACAACGACCGCCCGTTCTGCACCGGCGAGCGCACCGTGGAAGGGTTCTACCGCACCAAGCCGGGCCTGCAGCAAGCCATCGCGCGCGGCCTGGCCTACGCCGACTACGCCGACCTGGTGTGGTGCGAAACCGGCAAGCCGGACCTGGAGTACGCCAAGAAGTTTGCCGAGGCCATCCACGCCAAGTTCCCCGGCAAGATGCTGGCCTACAACTGCTCGCCGTCGTTCAACTGGAAGAAGAATCTGGACGACGCCACCATCGCCAAGTTCCAGAAGGAGCTGGGCGCGATGGGCTACAAGTTCCAGTTCATCACGCTGGCCGGCTTCCATGCCCTGAACTACTCGATGTTCAACCTGGCGCACGGCTATGCCCGCAACCAGATGAGCGCCTTCGTCGAGCTGCAGGAAGCCGAATTCGCGGCGGCCGAGAAGGGCTTCACCGCGGTCAAGCATCAGCGTGAGGTCGGTACCGGCTACTTCGATGCCGTGACGCAGACCATCGAGCGCGAGGCATCCACCACGGCGCTCAAGGGCTCGACCGAGGACGAACAGTTCTTCGAAGAAAAGGCGGAAGCCAAGAAGGTCGCTTGAGGTGTCGCCGCATCCGGCACCCAGGATACCGGGGCCGGCGCCCTGACCACGCGCCGGCCGCTCAAAACCGTGCCCCCCGGCGCGGTTTTTTTACGCCCGGGCCGGGAGGCCGCCACTGTGCGACGGGACGGCCCGGCGCTGTCCGGGCGACCCGGCTCAGCGGTAGACGATCACCGGAATGTCCGTGTGCGTGAGCACCTTCTGCGTCTCGCTGCCCAGCAGCAGCCCGGCCAGCCCGCGCCGGCCGTGCGAGGCCATGAAGATGACGTCGCAGCCATGGCGTTCGGCCGCGTCGATGATGCCCATGTAGGGCACGGCAAAGCACGACATGTCGGTGTCGCAGTCGATGCCGGCGGCGCGGGCAACGTCCTCCACGTCCTTGAGGACCACGCGTGCCTGTGCCTCCACACGGTCTTTGAAGGCCTGCGGTGTCTCCACCACGATCTCGGAGAACGGCGTGTACGGGTATTCCTCCAGGCAGGTGTATGCCGTCAGGCGCGCGCCGAGCGTCTTGGCAAAGTCGAGCGCGCCCGCCACCGCCTTGCGCGACAGCTCGGAACCGTCGGTCGGGATGAGGATGTGCTTGAACATGCGGCCTCCTGTGGGTGAGAGCGGAACTGTCTTGATTGTAGGCGGCGCGCTCGGTACCGCACATCGGACTAATCCGTAAGCAGGGGTGGATCGGCGCGGCGCCAATAGGCCGGGTTGCCGTAGGTGTTCTTCAGGAAGTCGATGAACAGCCGCACCCGCAGTGGCAGGTGCTTGCGCTGCGGAAACACCGCGTGGATGCCGATCGGCGGCGCCTCGAAAGCATCGAGCACGGTCACCAGCCGGCCGGTGGCGATGTCGTGGCCGACCTCCCACCACGAGCGCCAGGCCAGGCCGTGTCCCTGCAGGCACCATTCGCGCAGCACGGCGCCGTCGGTGCACTCCATGGTGCCGCCCACCTTGACGGTGACGGTCTTGCCGTCCTGCTGGAACACCCAGCCACGCTGCACGTTGGCGCTGGCGCCGAAGGCCAGGCAGTTGTGGCCGGCGAGGTGTTCCAGTTGCTCGGGCCGGCCGCGGCGCTCCAGGTAGGCGGGCGCGGCCACCACCACGCGGCGGTTCTCCCACAGGCGGATCGACACGAGGCTCGAATCGGGCAGGTCGCCCAAGCGGATGGCGCAGTCGAAGCCTTCGTTGACCAGGTCGACGATGCGGTCGCCCAGGTCGAGCGTGATCGATACGTCCGGATGCGCCGCCAGGAAGTCCGGCACCATTGGCGCGACATGGCGGCGGCCGAAGCCCGCCGGCGCCGTCACGCGCAGGTGGCCGCTGGCCTTGACGCCGCCGGCCGACACGCTGGCCTCGGCGTTGTGCAGGTCGTTGAGGATGCGCTGGCAGTCTTCCAGGAAGGCCGAGCCCTCGAAGGTGAGGGTGATGCGGCGCGTGGTGCGCACCAGCAGCTTCACGCCCAGGCGTTCTTCCAGCGCGTCGATGCGGCGGCCGATGATGGCCGGCGCCACGCCCTCGGCGGCGGCGGCGGCGGAGAGGCTGCCGCGCGTGGCCACGGCGACGAAGGTTTCGAGCTGCTTGAAGTGGGCCATGTCGATGCGGGCGCCGCAGCGGCGCGTTCAGGCGGGCGTGCCCGCCGGGGTTGAGGTTCGGCGCCGGCGCCATTGCGCGAGGCCGATTTTCACGGCCGCCAGTCCGGCCAGCCGCGCCGTGCCACCATAGGCGACGATCCTGCCGACGGGAACGCGTTGTGCGACAAACGAGCGTTGGGACCAGAGCGACATGACACCGGCGGGGAAGACGGGAGGGTGGGCGGATTGTGATGAATATAGAGGTTATCACTCCGTATTCGGTGGGTAAAAGTTAAAGATCAAGTGACTGGGAGCGCCTTTGTGCACCGCGTCGGCTTTTCTACAATGGCCCACGTTGCGAAGGTCGGCCAGGCGTTCCGCTGCGCGGCATGCGCAGGGCGTGGCCTTCAGGTCCGTGGGAGCCCGGCATGACTTCGATTCGCGCGGTGGTGTTCGATGCCTATGGCACGCTGTTCGACGTGTACTCGGTGGCCGCGCGCGCCGAGCAGCTGTTTCCCGGCAGGGGCGAGGCGCTGTCGGTGCTGTGGCGCGACCGGCAGATCGACTACACCCGCATCCGCTCGCTGGCGGGACCCTCGGGCGAGCACTACAAACCGTTCTGGGATGTCACCGTCGACGCGCTGCGCTATGCGTGCGCACGGCTCGGCCTGGCGCTCAGCGCCCACGACGAGGCCACGCTGATGCGCGAGTACGCGTGCCTGTCTGCGTTCCCGGAGAACGTGCCGGTACTGCGGCAACTGCGCGAGATGCGGCTGCCGCTGGGCATTCTGTCCAACGGCAACCCGCAGATGCTGGACATCGCGGTCAAGAGCGCGGGCATGTCGGGGCTGTTCGACCACGTGCTGTCGGTCGATGCGGTGCGGCAATACAAGACCGCACCGGCCGCGTACGCGCTGGCGCCGCAGGCGTTCGGCGTGCCGGCCGCGCAGATCCTGTTCGTGTCGTCCAACGGCTGGGATGCCTGCGGTGCGACGTGGTACGGCTTCACGACGTTCTGGATCAACCGCCTGGGGCATCCGCCCGAGGCGCTGGATGTGGCGCCCGCCGCGGCCGGCCACGACATGCGGGACCTGCTGCAGTTCGTGCAGGCCCGGCAATCCATGCGGTAGCAGGACCCCAACCCCAACCCCGACATCGGCTGACAACGCCGGGCCCGTTCAACCCTCACCCTCATCCTCAGGAGAACCACCATGGCGACCATGGAGCTGACGCTGCCCCAGGGCATGGAGATCAAGGCCGAGATCCTGCCGGCCTATGAAGACATTCTGACCCCCGATGCCCTGGCCCTCGTCGCCCGGCTGCACCGGGCCTTCGAGCCGCGCCGCCGGCAATTGCTGGCCGCCCGCGCCGAGCGCGCCAAGCGCCTGGACGCCGGCGAGCGCCCGGACTTCCTGCCCGAGACCCGGCACATCCGCGAGGGCGACTGGACCATCGCCAGGATTCCGCCCGCCCTGGAATGCCGCCGCGTGGAGATCACCGGCCCGGTCGACGCCAAGATGGTCATCAACGCGTTCAACTCGGGCGCGGACAGCTACATGACCGACTTCGAGGATTCGAACGCCCCGAGCTGGCACAACCAGATCCAGGGCCAGGTCAACCTGAAGGCGGCCATCCGCCGCACGCTCACGCTGGAGTCGGGTGGCAAGTCCTACAAGCTCAACGACAAGATCGCCACGCTGCAGGTGCGCCCGCGCGGCTGGCACCTCGACGAGAAGCACGTGACGGTGGACGGCCAGCGCGTTTCGGGCGGCCTCTTCGACTTCGCGCTGTTCTTCTTCCACAACGCGAAGGAACAGCTCGCGCGCGGTGCCGGCCCGTTCTTCTACCTGCCGAAGATGGAGAGCCACCTGGAGGCGCGTCTGTGGAACGATATCTTCATCGCCGCACAGCAGGCGATCGGCCTGCCGCAGGGCACCATCAAGGCCACCGTGCTGATCGAGACCATCCTCGCCGCGTTCGAGATGGACGAGATCCTGTACGAGCTGCGCGAGCACAGCGCCGGCCTGAACGCCGGCCGCTGGGACTACATCTTCTCGTGCATCAAGAAGTTCAAGATGGACAAGAACTTCTGCCTGGCCGACCGCGCCAAGGTCACGATGACCTCGCCGTTCATGCGCGCCTACGCGCTGCTGCTGCTCAAGACCTGCCACAAGCGCGGCGCGCCGGCCATGGGCGGCATGAGCGCGCTGATCCCGATCAAGAACGATCCGGAGAAGAACGCCATCGCCATGCAGGGCATCATCAGCGACAAGAAGCGCGACGCCACCGACGGCTACGACGGCGGCTGGGTGGCGCACCCGGGCCTGGTCGAGGCGGCCATGAAGGCGTTCGTGGACGTGCTGGGCGAGGCCCCCAACCAGATCGGCAAGCAGCGCCCCGACGTGAGCGTGGCGGCCGCCGACCTGCTGAACTTCCAGCCCGAGCAGCCCATCACCGAGGCCGGTCTGCGCATGAACATCAACGTCGGCATCCACTACCTGGGCGCCTGGCTGGCCGGCAACGGCTGCGTGCCGATCCACAACCTGATGGAAGACGCGGCCACGGCCGAGATCTCGCGCTCGCAGGTGTGGCAGTGGATCCGCTCGCCCAAGGGCACGCTGGATGACGGCACCAAGGTCACGGCCGAACTGGTGCGCAAGCTGATCCCGCAAGAGCTGGCCAAGGTGAAGGCGGACGGCGCGGTGGGCCACTTCGATCGCGCCGCGCAGCTCTTCGAGCAGATGTCGACGTCGGAGTCCTTCTCCGAATTTCTGACGCTGCCGCTGTACGAAGAAATCTGAGCCGCTTGCCTGGTGCGGAACGCCGGCCCGGGGCGACCCGGGCCGGCGTTTTTCATTTGGGCGGTCGCCGCGCCATAATGTCGGAAATTTTGCGGAGGCCGCTTTGCGTTTCGAACACCTGGTCGAAGTCAACGACCCACTCAACCCGCTGATGGAGGCGCTCACGCTCAACCAGATCTGGCAAGGTCTGGTGCTGCGCGTGCTGGAGCCGACCGAATTCGTCGAAGGCCTGGACGAGGGCATCATCACCGCGCAGGGCGACGGCTGGGTCGAGCGCGAACTGCGCTTCGGCAAGGCGTGCATCCAGGATCGCGTGACGCTGGAACCGCACAGCCGCGTCACCTACACCACCGCGGCCACCGGCGAGCACGCCGGCGGCTCGCTCACCATGACGATCGAGACCAGCGAGGCCAACGCCGCCTTCATCCGCTTCGTCTACGACACCACGCTGCCCAGCGCCGACGAGACCGGCGACACGCGCTATGCCGAGATCGTCAAATCGGCCTACCGCGAAGCCGACATCGACACCGTGCGCCGCATCCGCGAATTCGCCGCCACCGGCCGCCTTGGCTGAGCGGTATCGCAGGCCGGCCGGCGCGGGGCGATAAAAAACCGGGCACGCGGCCCGGTGCATGTACGCGGCGGCCGGCGCTCAGGTCGTCGCGCCGCTCTTCAGTTCTTCGACCAGCTCGATGTACTTCTGCCGGGCTTCGTCCTGCGAGGTGCCCTTCAGGCTTTCCCACGCTTCGTACTTGTAGCGGCCGACGATGTCGGTGAAGCCCGGCTTGTCGCCGTGCGCGTCGCCGTCGCTGCCTTGCTTGAAGAGGGCGTACAGGCGCAGCAGCGTCATATTGCTCGGGCGCTCGGGCAGGCCCTTGACGTCGAGTTGGGCCTGGTCGAAACGGGCTTGCAGGTCGCTCATGATGGTTCCCGGCTGGAAAACGATGGTCGGCCGATGATAGCCCCGCGCTTGCGCCGGCCGAGCCGTTTGAATTCGAGGATGCCCTCGGTTTTCGCGCGCGCTTGTCGCCTGCAGGCGCGGCCGGGCGGGGCACCAGCCGGTACAATGCCGCCATGCCTTGGATCCTTGCTTTCGATACCTCCACCGAATTCTGTTCCGTTGCCCTCGGTGACGGCACGCGCACGCTGTTCCGCCACGAACATACCGGCGCGCGTTCCAGCGGCCGTGTGCTGCCCGCCGCGGGCGAGCTGCTGGCCGAAGCCGGCATCGCGCTCGGCGACTGCGCGGCCATCGCGTTCGGCGTCGGCCCCGGTTCGTTCACCGGCCTGCGGACCGCGTGCGGCGTGGCGCAGGGCCTGGCCTTCGGCGCCGGCCTGCCGGTGGTGCCCGTCAATTCGCTGGTGGCCTGCGCCGAGCAGACGCGCGCCTCGCTGCCGGGCGGCACCGCCGTCACGATCGCGCTGGATGCCCGCATGGACGAGTGCTACTGGGCCAGCTTCGTGCCCGTGGCCGACGATGCCTCCGGCTGGCACGCGCTGTCGGCCATCCAGGTGAGCGCACCGCAGGCCGTGGCGGCGCCGTCGCAGCCGTACTGGCTGGCGGGCAACGCTGCCGCGGTGTTCGGCGATCGGCTCGCGGCAGCGGCCGGTGCGGCCGCCGTGTTGCCCGACGTGGCGCCGCACGCGCGCGAGATCGTCGCGGTCGGGCTGCGCCTGCTGGCCGCCGGCCACACGGTGCGCCCCGAAGAGGCCGCCCCGCTGTACGTGCGCGACAAGGTCGCGCTGACCATCGAAGAGCGCCAGGCCGTACAGCAGGCCAAGGCCGCGGCGGGCGCGCAGGCATGAGCCAGGTCGACAACGCCCTCGCCGACGTGGCCGCACGCACGCCGTTGCCTGCCGGCTGGCGCGCAGAGCGCATGACCGCGCTGGACGCGGCCGCGGTGGCGGCGGTCGAGCAATCGGCCTTCGCCTTTCCGTGGTCGCGCGGCAACTTCGAGGATTCGCTCAAGGCCGGCCATCTCGGCATCGTGCTGCGCGACGGCGGCAACCAGGTCGCCGGATACCTGATCCTGATGCCGGTGGTCGACGAGATGCACCTGCTGAACGTGACGGTGGCGCCTGTCTGGCAACGGCAGGGGCTGGGCCGCTGGCTGCTGCGTGCCGCCCAGGCACTGACGCTGGCGCACGGCTTCGGCAGCCTGCTGCTGGAGGTGCGGCCGTCCAATACCGGCGCGATCGCGCTGTACCGCCGCGTCGGGTTTGCCGAGATCGGCCGGCGCAAGCGCTACTACCCGGCCGAGAACAATACGCGCGAAGACGCGCTGGTGATGCGCATCGCCTGCGCGGCCGGCGACGTGGAGGCGGCATGAGCGGCGGGCAGAAACGTCGCACGGCCGGCACGCGCGCATCGGTGACCCACAACCATCCGGAGGCGGCCGCATGAACCGTCGAGCCCGCATGCTGGAAGCGCTGGGCGTATCCAATGAATGGAAGCTGCGCGGCGTCGAGCTGCCCGCGGCGCCTGCGATCGAGGCCGAGATGGTCGAGGTGGCCGTGGCGGACGAGCCGGCTCCTTTCATCATCGAGCCCCCGGTCATCGAGCCTCGTGCCATCGTGTCCGAGGCGCCGCCGCCGATGGCGCCGGCCGCAGCTCCCATGGCCGACATTCCCGTCGCCCCCGAGTTGCCGCGTGCACAGCGCATCGCCGCATTCGATTGGGCGCAACTGGAGGCGGCCGTCTCCGGCTGCACCGCGTGCAAGCTGTGCGAGCGCCGCACGCAGACCGTGTTCGGCGTCGGCGACCGCCAGGCCGAATGGATGCTGATCGGCGAGGCCCCGGGCGAGCAGGAGGACCGGCAGGGCGAACCCTTCGTCGGCCAGGCCGGCAAGCTGCTCGACAGCATGCTGCGCGCGGTCGGCCTGTCGCGCGAGACCGGCGTGTTCATCGCCAACGTGCTCAAGTGCCGCCCGCCCGGCAACCGCGATCCGGAACCGGACGAGGTGGCGATGTGCGATCCGTATCTCAAGCGCCAGATCGCGCTGGTCAAGCCGCGCGTGATCATCGTGCTGGGGCGCTTTGCCGCGCAGAGCCTGCTGCAGACCCAGACGCCGGTCGGCAAGCTGCGCGGCAAGGTACACGAGGTGGACGGCGTGCCGGTGGTGGTCACCTACCATCCGGCCTACCTGCTGCGCACGCTGACCGACAAGGCGCGCGCCTGGGAGGACCTGTGCCTGGCGCGCAAGGTCTACACCGAGCGCGGCGGCGCGTAATCAGGCCGGGGCAAGTTGTGTGTGAGGGGAGGGACGGCGCCGGCAGGATGAGGGCGCCGTTGCTCAGTGGTGCTTGTCTTCGCCGATGAGCGCGGCGGTGTGATAGATCCGCTCGTTGCGGCGATGGCGCCGCATCACCAGCGCCATGGTCACGCAGACGAACACGCCGAACGCCACGATCACCACGCCCACCGGCACGTCCAGCTTGATCAGCAGGGCATACAGGCACAGCATCAGCAGCACCGACACGTTCTCATTGAAGTTCTGCACGGCGATCGAGTGGCCCGCCGACAACAGCACGTGGCCGCGGTGCTGCAGCAGTGCGTTCATCGGCACCACGAAGAAGCCCGACATGGCGCCGACCAGCATCAGGAACGCGTAGGCGATCAGCATGTACAGCGGCAGCTTCATCTGGCCGATGTGGAACGTGACCTCGGGGATGGTGTGCTTGGTGTAGAACGCCATCAGCATGACCAGCGCCCCCATCGCCACGCCGACCGGCAGCACGTCGAGCGAGCGGCGCAGCGGCACCTTCACCGCGGCGGCCATGGCACCGGCCGCCACGCCCACGGCCACCACGGCCTGCAGGATGGCGCCCTGCGACAGGTTCAGCTCCAGCGATTTTTCGGCCCACTTGAGCACGATGAACTGCAGCGTGGCGCCGGCGCCCCAGAACAGCGTCGTCACCGCCAGCGAGATCTGGCCCAGCTTGTCGCGCCACAGCGCGTTGAAGCAGTCGGCGAACTCGGCGATCAGGCGCACCGGGTTCTTCTCCTGCTGCGGATAGTGCGCGCCGGTGTCGGGAATGCGCAGGTTGAACAGCGCCGCGACCAGGTAAATCACCATGATGACGAGCATGGCCGCCTCGGCGGGCGTGTCGATGGCTTCCAGCCCCGGCACGTCGATCGACAGCAGCCAGGTCGAGATGTGCTTGGAGATCAGCGCGCCGCCCAGCACCGTGCCCAGGATGATCGAGCCCACCGTCAGCCCCTCGATCCAGCCGTTGGCCGCGACCAGCTTTTCGGGCGGGAGCAGTTCGGTCAGGATGCCGTACTTGGCCGGCGAGTAGGCCGCCGCGCCGAAGCCGACCACGCCGTATGCCAGCAGCGGGTGCAGGCCGGTCAGCATGACGCCGCAGCCGGCCAGCTTGATGGCGTTGGTGATGAGCATCACCCGGCCCTTGGGCATGGAGTCGGCGAAGGCGCCGACGAAGGCGGCCAGCAGCACGTAAGAGAGCACGAAGAACAGCTTGAGCAGCGGCGTCATCCACTGCGGCGAGTGCATCTCGGTCAGAAGGGCGATGGCCGCGATCAGCAGCGCATTGTCCGCCAGCGACGAGAAAAACTGCGCCGCCATGATGGTGTAAAAGCCCTTCTTCATACCTTCGAATTCGTCCCCGTAGAGCGCGGTGCCATTCCCGTCTTCCCGAATTGCCGGCAGGGCGCCAGCGCGCGGGAGTCCGTCCCCGGGGCAGCCGGCAATGCGGTGCGGCGGCTCGCCGGCCGCGCGATGCGCATGGGCGCGATGGCCGGCATGCGGGCCGGTCATTGCGCGGGCTTCCCCGCCCGAGTTCCCTTTGCCGGGGCCGGCACGCATCGCCGGATCCCCATGGGAATCTTCACAGACAGGCGGCCGGGTCGCGTGTTCCGCCCGCAGCGTGTTTTGTACTTGCCTGCCGTCATGCCGGGAATCCATGTGATCCGGCTGCGCACAAAGAGGTGGACAACGCCCGACTTTCCTTATGCCGCGACTGCATCACGTAGGTGTTCCCCTGCCTAAATTGAACGGCTTTATATCACGAAACTTGCGCTTGCCCGGTGACGGCGGCGCACTTTCTTTTCAGCCGCTGCTCAACTTCGCGAACCCGGCGGCGTCCTGTGGTCAAATAGAACGTTGATCGCGTGCCGCGCAGCGCACCATCCGCGCGCCGGCCTCGCATGCTTATTGCACCGCAGCATCGATGGCGCGCCGCGCGCGCCGCCATCCTCACTTTGCAGGTTTGCCGTCATGCCAAGACCCATCCAGGCCGTGATCCACGGCCCCGCACTCGCCAACAATCTCCAGGTGGCCCGCCGCCACGCCCCGGACTCGCGCGTCTGGGCGGTGGTCAAGGCCAACGCCTACGGCCACGGTATCGAGCGTGTCTATGAGGGCTTGCGACAGACCGACGGCTTCGGCCTGCTCGACCTGGACGAGGCCGTCCGGCTGCGCCAACTGGGCTGGCAGGGGCCGGTCCTGCTGCTCGAAGGTTTCTTCAAGCCGGAAGATCTCGCGCTGCTCGAGCAGTACCGCCTGACCACCACCATCCATTGCGAAGAGCAAGTGCGCATGCTGGAACTGGCGCGACTGAAAGGGCCGGTGAGCGTCCAGCTGAAGATCAACACGGGCATGAGCCGCCTGGGCTTTGCGCCCGCCGCGTACCGCGCCGCCTGGGAGCGTGCGCGGGCCATCTCCGGCATCGGCACCATCGTCCACATGACGCACTTTTCTGATGCCGACGGCCCGCGCGGCATCGACCACCAGTTGGCCGCCTTCGAGCAGGCCACGCAAGGGCTGCCCGGCGAGGCGAGCCTGTCCAACTCCGCCGCCACGCTCTGGCACCCGAGGGCGCACCGGGACTGGGTGCGTCCCGGCGTGATCCTGTACGGCGCCTCGCCGACCGGCGTGGCCACCGACATCGAAGGCACCGGCCTGATGCCGGCCATGACGCTCAAGAGCGAGCTGATCGCCATCCAGGACCTGCAGCCGGGCGCGACCATCGGCTACGGTTCGCGCTTCCAGGTCGAGCAGCCGATGCGCATCGGCATCGTCGCGTGCGGCTATGCCGATGGGTATCCGCGCCATGCCCCCGGCTGGGGCGGCGACCACACGCCGGTGCTGGTGGACGGTGTGCGCACGCGCATGGTGGGCCGCGTATCGATGGACATGATCACCGTGGACCTGACCGAGGTGCCCGGCGCCCGGGTCGGCACGCCCGTCACGCTGTGGGGGCAGGGCCTGCCCATCGACGAGGTGGCGCATGCCGCCGGCACGGTCGGCTACGAGCTGATGTGCGCGCTGGCGTTGCGCGTGCCGGTGACGGTCGAGCCGGTCGGCGCGGCCGAGGCCGGCGAGACGCTCGGCAAGGCGGCCTGAGCGCTGCGTTCCCATCACTCACACCGAAGACAAAGAAATCAAGCGGCCGCGCCGGCATGCGGCGGCCGCGGGCAGGGGGTTGTTTGGCCAAGAGCAAGACGGTCTATACGTGTACCGAATGCGGCGGCACGTCGCCGAAATGGGCGGGGCAGTGCCCGCATTGCCAGCAATGGAACACGCTGGTGGAAACCGTGGCGCAGCCGGCCGCCGGCGCGCGCTTCCAGTCGCTGGCATCGAGCGCCACGGTGCGCAAGCTGGCGGACATCGACGCGGAGGACGTGCCGCGCTTCTCCAGCGGCATCGATGAATTCGATCGCGTGCTGGGCGGCGGCCTGGTCGGCGGCGGCGTGGTGCTGATCGGCGGCGATCCGGGCATCGGCAAGTCGACGCTGCTGCTGCAGGCGCTGTCCAACCTGGCGGTCAGCCGGCGCGTGCTGTACGTGAGCGGCGAGGAGTCCGGCGCGCAGATCGCGCTGCGGGCGCGGCGCCTGGGCATCGAGAGCCCGAACCTGGCGCTGCTGGCCGAGATCCAGCTCGAGCGCATCCAGGCGACCATCGAGGCGGAGAAGCCGGAGGTGGTCGTCATCGATTCGATCCAGACGCTGTACTCGGAGGCGCTGACCTCGGCGCCGGGCTCGGTGGCCCAGGTGCGCGAATGCGCGGCGCAGCTCACGCGCATCGCCAAGCGGCTGGACGTGACCACTATCCTGGTCGGCCATGTGACCAAGGAAGGCGCGTTGGCGGGGCCGCGCGTGCTGGAGCACATCGTCGACACGGTGCTGTATTTCGAGGGCGATACGCATTCGGCCTATCGGCTGGTGCGGGCGTTCAAGAACCGCTTCGGCGCGGTCAACGAACTGGGTGTGTTCGCCATGACCGAGCGCGGCCTGCGCGGCGTGGCGAATCCGTCGGCGCTGTTCCTGTCGCAGCACGAGCAGACCGTGCCGGGCTCGTGCGTGCTGGTGACGCAGGAGGGCACGCGCCCGCTGCTGGTGGAGATCCAGGCGCTGGTCGACGCGGCGGGCGTGCCGAATCCGCGGCGGCTGGCGGTGGGCCTGGAGCAGAACCGGCTGGCGATGCTGCTGGCGGTGCTGCACCGGCACGCGGGCATCGCGTGCTTCGACCAGGACGTCTTCCTCAATGCCGTGGGCGGGGTCAAGATCACCGAGCCGGCGGCGGACCTGGCGGTGCTGCTGGCGATCCATTCGTCGATGCGCAACAAGCCGCTGCCGCGCGGGCTGGTGGTGTTCGGCGAGATCGGGCTGGCCGGCGAGATCCGCCCGACACCGCGTGGCCAGGAACGCTTGAAGGAAGCCGCCAAGCTGGGCTTCTCGATTGCCGTGATCCCGAAGTCGAACGCGCCCAAGCAGCCGATCGACGGCCTGCAGGTGATTGCCGTCGAGCGCATCGAGCAGGCCATCGACCGGGTGCGCGGGCTGGAAACATAAAAATTTTGAAGGTCCGCCGACGATGTTGTTGAAGGTCCCGGTGCCGTTGCGGTGCGATAATCCGTCCACTTTTCTGACCCATTCGATGCCGCCATGCAAGCCAATTCGCGCGCCTTTTTCCTGTTGATCGCCGTGATCGCCTTCGGGCTGGTCGGGTATGCGCTGTACCTGCAGCACGTTGAGGGCCTGCAGCCGTGCCCGCTGTGCGTGCTGCAGCGGTTCGCCTTCGTCGGCATCGGCGTGTTCTCGCTGCTGGCGGCGCTGTCGTCGGCCACGCGGCTGCTGTGGCACGGGCTAGGGATGCTGTCGGGGCTGGGCGGCATCTTCGTGGCGGGATATCACGTCTCGCTGCTGCTGAACCCGAAGGCCAGCTGCGGCATCGACCCGATCGAGAACTGGGTCAACGCCTTGCCGACCGCCAAATGGCTGCCGCAGGTGTTCGAGTCCGATGGCCTGTGCACGGCGCCGCTGCCGCCGGTGCTGGGCGTGTCGATCCCGGTGTGGTCGCTGATCTGGATGGTGATCCTGGCGCTGACGCTGGTGGTGGCGATGATCCGCCGCGAGAAGCGGTAAGGGGAGCGGTAAAGGGGATTGGGCTGCCGGTTTGTTGTTGGTGGTTCACCTCCGGTTTCGTGCCCTGCCGGGCCCGACTCGCTTTCTTTGTCTTGCCAAAGAAAGTCAGCAAAGAAAGGCGCGCCCGAGATGGCGGCAACCTCCTTGAATTTCTGTTGAAGGGAGGGAGAGCGGGCAACTCGCTGCGCTCAGACAGGCCCGCTCTCTTTTTCCTCCCCGCAACAGAAATTCAAGGTGCCATCCAGGGCAGGAACGGCCACACCGTCGTATGCAGGCCGTGGCGTCAACTTGCCCGTCGTTCCCGCACAGGTGGGTGCCCGGTATCACTGCGACGGCCCTGTGGCGTGGTCGTGATTTTGAAACGGGGCGCTTCGCCTTCAGTCGTGGAAACGTAATGGCAGGGCGAGCTGTACGGGTTCGCCGTTCTCCTTCACCACGCTGTTGCGCTCGGCAAAGAGCGGGTGCTGCAGGGCTTCTTCCATGCGCAGGACGGGCGTGACGCAGCAGTCCGTGCCGGCAAAGCGTGCGATCCACTCGGCCTGCGTGGCGCTGCGGAACAGCGCGGCGAGTGCGTCGCGCAGGGCGCGCGCTTCGTCGCCGCCGACGGGCTGGCCGCATGACCAGTGCCGCCCCTTCCATTCCGGCCTGCCGATCACATCGCACAGGGCCTGCCAGAACTTCAGCTCGAGCGCGCCCACGGCCATGAAGCGGCCGTCCGCCGTGCGGTAGACGCCATAGCACGGCACGCCGCCGTTGAGCAGGTCGGTGCCGGCGCGGCTGGCCCGGCCGTGCGCGCCGACCGCGAAGAACGCCATCAGGTTGTGCGCGAACACCGCATCCGTCATCGAGACGTCGATGTGGCGGCCGCGCCCGGTGGCGCGCGCGTCGACCAGCGCGGCCAGGATCCCCACCGCCGCCGTCAGCGCGCCGCCCAGCAGGTCGCCGATCTGCACGTTGGGCACGATGGGCGTGCCGTTGTCGCCGGCGAGCTGGTCCAGCATGCCCGCGTAGCCGATGTAGTTGATATCGTGACCGGCCGCCTGCGCCAGCGGGCCGTCCTGGCCGTAGCCGCTGATCGAGCACATCACCAGCGCCGGATTGGCCGCGCGCAGCGTTTCCCAGCCGATGCCCAGGCGCGCCATCACGCCGGGGCGGAAGCTCTCGATCAGGACATCGGCGTGGCGCGCGTGCCCGATGAGGGCCTCGCGGTCTTCGGCCCGTTTCAGGTCGAGCCGCAGTTCGGCCTTGCCCCGGTTGAGTGCGCGGAAGAAGAGGCTGGGGCGGCCGGCGGCGCGGTCGGCGGGGGTGCGCAGCATGTCGCGCGCGTAGTCGCCGGGGCCGGGGTCTTCGATCTTGATGACTTCGGCGCCCAGGTCGGCGAGGTGGCGCGTGGCGGCGGGGCCGGGCAGCAGGCGCGTCAGGTCGAGCACGCGCACGCCGGTCAGCGGCCGGTGGGGGGCGGGGTCCGGCGCGGTGGATGTCATCGACAGGTCTCCTTCGCTGGACGGGCCGGCCTTACCCGATCTGCTCGAGCTGTTCCTGCAGGGCGAGCCAGCGTTCTTCGAGCTGGTCCAGCTCGGCGTTGACCTCGGCCTGGCGGCGCAGGCTTTCCACCAGGCGCGGCTTGTTGGCGTCTTCGTAGGCGGCGCCGTCGGCGAGGAAGGCTTCGAGCACGGTCTTTTCCTGCTGCAGCGGCGCGATGCGCTTCTCGACGGCGGCGACATCCTTCTGCAGCGGCTTGCGCAGGGCGGCCAGGCGCTGGCGCTGCTCGGCTTCCTCGCGCTTCTGGTCGCGGCGGTTGGCGGCGGGGGCCGCGCCCGCATCGTTACCGTTGGTGCCCGCGGTGCCTGCGGTGGCCGATGCGGCCGGCGTGCTGGCCGCGGCGCGCTTGGCGGCGGCCTGCCTGAGCAGCCAGTCGCGGTAGTCGTCGAGGTCGCCGTCGAACGGGGCGACGGTGCCCTGGCCCACCAGCAGGAACTGGTCGGTGGTCGCGCGCAGCAGGTGCCGGTCGTGCGAGACGAGGATCAGCGTGCCGTCGAACTGGGCCAGTGCCATGGTGAGCGCTTCGCGCGTGTCGAGGTCCAGGTGGTTGGTCGGCTCGTCGAGCAGCAGCAGGTTGGGGCGCTGCCAGACGATCAGCGCGAGTGCCAGCCGCGCCTTCTCGCCGCCTGAGAACGGTGCGATGGGCGCGGTGGCCATGTCGCCGCGGAAGTTGAAGCTGCCGAGGAAGTCGCGCAGCTCCTGTTCGCGCACGTCGGGCGCCAGCCGCGCCAGGTGCAGCAGCGGCGAGGCGTGGTCGTCCAGCGTCTCCAACTGGTGCTGGGCGAAGTAGCCGATCTGCAGGCCCTTGCCGCGCCGGATGCTGCCGTCCAGCGGCGCGAGCGTGTCGGCCAGCGTCTTCACGAGCGTCGACTTGCCTTGGCCGTTGGCGCCCAGCAGGCCGATGCGCTGGCCGGTCTGGATCGAGAACGTCAGGTGCTGGAGGATGGTGATCGGGGCCTCGGCACCCGCATCGGGGCCGGGGTAGCCGCAATCGACGCCCTCGAACGTGAGCATCGGGTTGGGGGCGGCCTCGGGCTCGCGGAATTCGAACGTGAACCCGGCGGCCGCGTGCACCGGCGCGAGCCGCTCCATGCGCTCGAGTGCCTTGACGCGGCTCTGCGCCTGCTTGGCCTTGCTGGCCTTGGCCTTGAAGCGCGTGATGAACGATTCGAGGTGCGCGATCTGCTTCTGCTGGCGCGAGTAGGCCGCTTCCTGCAGGGCCATCTGCTGCAGGCGCTGCGTCTCGAACTGCGTGTAGTTGCCGCCGTAGCGCTTGAGCTTGCAGTGCTCGATGTGCAGCGTGACGTTGCAGACGGCGTCGAGGAATTCGCGGTCGTGCGAAATCATCACCAGCGTGCCGGGGTAGCGCGCGAGCCAGTCTTCCAGCCACACCACGGCGTCGAGGTCCAGGTGGTTGGTGGGTTCGTCGAGCAGCAGCAGGTCGGACGGGCACATCAGCGCCTGCGCCAGGTTCAGCCGCATGCGCCAGCCGCCCGAGAAGCTCGCTACCGGCTGCTGCGTCTGCGCCATGGTGAAGCCGAGGCCGAGCAGCAGCGCCTGCGCGCGCGCCGGGGCGGTGTAGCCGTCGGCATCGGCGAAGGCGGCGTGGGCTTCGGCCTGGGCGTGGCCGTCGTGGCGCGCTTCGGCATCGGCCAGGCTGCGCTCGATGTCGCGCAGGCGCGTGTCGCCATCGAGGGTGTAGTTGAGCGCGCTGCGTTCCACCGCGGGCGTCTCCTGCGCCACATGCGCGACCTGCCAGGTCGGCGGGATGGCCACTTCGCCGCCGTCGGCGTGCAGTTCGCCGCGCAGCAGCGCGAACAGCGTCGATTTGCCGCTGCCGTTCACGCCGACCAGGCCGGCGCGTTCGCCGGGGTTGAGCGTGGCCGAGGTATGGTCGAACAGCACCTTGGTGCCGCGCTGGAGTACGAGGTCGTCGAAGCGGATCACGAAAAACTGCGCCAGTGGAATCAGGACAAGGGTGCGATTGTAGCGCGCCGCCCTGCACGATCCGGTGGCAGGCGGTGCGTCCGCAGTGGTGCATTGCACTGTGCTGCGGCATGGGATGCCCCGGGGCAGTGCGGTGTCCCTGGACCTAGGGAAAACCATGAGTTGTCGTGAAAGTTTTTTTCTTTACAGGTGAATATTGTGTAAATACATTTACAGAAGACTTCCACGATCACCGGTCATGGCCAAACCTTCCAGCAAGCATCCGGACGCGCCGCAAGCCGCGTTTGCAGCCGATGCGTCGATCTCCGAACGCATTGCGGCCACGCTTGCCACGCTCACGCCCGCGCACCAGCGCATGGCCGAATACGTACTGGCCAACCCGTTCCGCGCGGCCACCATGCGCATCGACGAATTTGCCGAGGCGGTGGGGATGTCGGTGGCGACCGCCAACCGCTTCGCGCACGCGCTGGGCTTCGACGGCTATCCGCGCTTCCGTGCCGAGCTGGTGCGCGGTTTCGAGGCGACGCTCGCGCCAGTCGAGAAGCTGCGGCACGAATTGGCGCGCCCGGCCAGCAGCGCGGAGATCTTCGCCGCCTCGCTGAACGAAGACATCGGCAACCTGGAGGCCACGCGCCGCATGCTCGACCCGGCCGCCTGCGAGCGGGCGGTGGACGCCATCCTGGGCGCGCCGCGCATCTACGTGGTGGGGTTCGGTGCCAGCGGCTACCTGGCGGGGCTGCTGCGGCATGGGCTGGATCTGTATTGCGACACGGTGTTGTCGGTGTCGCAGCCGGGCGGGGCGTCGGACGCGGCGCGGCAACTGCGCAAGATCGCGCCCGACGATCTGCTGATCGCCATCGCCTTTCCGCGCTACGCGGCCGACACCATCACGCTGGCCAAGCGCGTGCGCGACCATGGCGGCCGTGTGCTGGCGCTGACCGACGGGCCGGCCTCGCCGCTGGCGCCGCTGGCCGACATCGCGCTCTACGCGCGCACGGAGCGCCAGTTCGCCGCCACCTCCGACACGGCCACGGCGGCGCTGATTGAGGCGCTGTGCGGCGCGGTGGCGCACCGCTCGAAGCATTCGCTGGAATCGGCCGCCAACCTGACGGCCTTCGTGCTGCCCTGGCTGCATGCGGGCCAGGTGCCGCGCGCCACCCCGGCCGCGAATCCCGACACGGCCGGCGCGGCCGCAGCCACCACCCGGCGCAGCCGCAAGCGCGCGTCGGCCGACTGATCCCGAGCGTTCCGAGACCCACCTGTATGCCCACCCCGATCATCGCCATCCACGGCGGCGCCGGCACCATCACCCGGGCGGCCATGGACGCCGACCAGGAAGCCGGCTACCGGCAGGCGCTCGACGGCATCCTGCTGGCCGGCCGGCGCATCCTGGCCGACGGCGGCAGCGCGCTCGACGCCGTGACCGAAGCCGTGCGCCTGCTGGAAGAGTGCCCGTTGTTCAACGCCGGCAGGGGTTCGGTGCTCACGCGCGCGGGTACCTACGAGCTGGATGCCTCGATCATGGACGGCACTACGCTGGCCGCCGGCGCGGTGACCTGCGTCAAGCGCCTGCGCAATCCCGTGCTGGCCGCGCGCGCCGTGATGGAGCACAGCGAGCACGTGCTGTTCACCTCCGAGGGTGCCGAGGCGTTTGCCGAGGCACAGGGCCTGGAATGCGTGGGGCCGGACCATTACTACACCGAGGCGCGCTATGCCCAGTGGCAGCGGGCCCGCCAGCACGCCGGTATGGCGCTGCTCGACCACGATGCCGCCACGCTGCTGGCCAAGGATGCCGAGCCGATCGATCCCGACAGCAAGTTCGGCACCGTGGGCGCGGTCGCGTGCGACGCGCAGGGCCGGCTGGCCGCCGCCACGTCGACGGGCGGCCTCACCAACAAGCAGGTCGGCCGCGTGGGCGACACGCCGCTGATCGGCGCCGGCTGTTATGCGAACCGTACCGCCGCCGTGTCGTGCACCGGCACCGGGGAGATGTTCATCCGTGCCGTGGCCGCCTACGACGTGGCCGCGCAGATGGCGTACGCCGGCAAGCCGCTGGCCGAGGCCTGCGATGACGTGGTGATGCGCAAGCTGGTCGCCATCGGGGGGCGCGGCGGCCTGGTCGCGGTGGATGCGCACGGCAACGTGGCGCTGCCGTTCAACACCGAAGGCATGTACCGGGGCTTCGCGCGCGGCGCCGAAGCGCCGGTCGTGTCGATCTACCGATAAAGCGCGTTCGCGCGCAAGACGTCGCAGGAGAGCCATCGTGACCGCAGCCAACCAGCAGACCACCATCGCGATGCCGGAGCCGCGCATCGTGCAGGTGCAGGACCTGAGCGTGCGCTTTGCCACGTCCGAGCGCGTGGTCGACGCGGTGCGCGGCTTGTCGTTCCACGTCGATCGCGGCGAGACGCTGGCGGTGGTGGGCGAATCGGGCTCGGGCAAGTCGGTGACCTCGCTCGCGCTGATGCGGCTGGTGGAACACGGCGGCGGCCGGATCGTCGGGGGGCGCATGCACCTGCGCCGGCGCGGCGGCGAGCTGCTCGACCTGGCCAACGCCAGCCAGGCCGCCATGCGCGGCGTGCGCGGCGCCGACATCGCCATGATCTTCCAGGAGCCGATGACCTCGCTCAACCCGGTCTTCCCGGTGGGCGAGCAGATCGCCGAATCGATCCGGCTGCACCAGGGCAAATCGCGCGGTGAGGCCCGCGCCGAGGCGCTGCGCATGCTGGAGCAGGTGCGCATTCCCGAGGCGCGGCGGGTGCTGGCGCGCTATCCGCACCAGCTCTCGGGCGGCATGCGCCAGCGCGTGATGATCGCGATGGCGCTGTCGTGCCGGCCGTCGCTGCTGATCGCCGACGAGCCGACCACGGCGCTGGACGTGACCATCCAGGCCGAGATCCTGCAGCTGATCCGCGCGCTGCAGCAGGAGATGCGGATGGCGGTCGTCTTCATCACGCACGACATGGGCGTGGTGGCGGAGGTGGCCGACCGCGTGCTCGTCATGTACAAGGGCGAGCGCGTGGAGGAGGGGCCGTCGGCCACGGTGTTCGCGCAGCCGGCGCATCCGTACACGCGCGCGCTGCTGTCGGCGGTGCCGCGGCTGGGCGCGATGGCGGGCACCGACGGCCCGGCGCGCTTTCCGCTGATGCGCGTGGACGGCACCGGCGTGCCGGTCGACACCGCACCGCAGCCGGCCGTGCCGCACGCCGGGCAGCCGATCCTGCGCGTGCGCGACCTGGTGACGCGCTTCGATGTGCCGAGCGGGCTGTTCGGCCGGGTCACGCGGCGCGTGCATGCGGTGGAGCAGGTGAGCTTCGACCTGTACCCCGGCGAGACGCTGGCGCTGGTGGGCGAATCGGGCTGCGGCAAGTCGACCACGGGACGGTCGCTGCTGCGCCTGGTGGACAGCCAGAGCGGCAGTATCGAGTTCGCCGGCCAGAACATCGGCGCGCTCAAGGGGCATGCGCTGCAGACGCTGCGGCGGAACATCCAGTTCATCTTCCAGGATCCGTTCGCCTCGCTGGACCCGCGCGTGCCGGTCGGCTACTCGATCATGGAGCCGCTGCTGGTGCACCGGGCGGCCTCCGGCCGGCAGGCGCAGGAACGCGTCGAATGGCTGCTCGACAAGGTCGGCTTGCAGGCGGCGCACGCGGCGCGCTATCCGCACGAATTCTCGGGCGGCCAGCGGCAGCGCATCTGCATCGCGCGGGCGCTGGCGCTGAACCCGAAGGTGGTGATCGCCGACGAATCGGTCTCGGCGCTGGACGTGTCGATCCAGGCGCAGATCGTCAACCTGATGCTCGATCTGCAGAAGGAATTCGGCATCGCCTTCCTGTTCATCTCGCACGACATGGCGGTGGTGGAGCGCATCAGCCACCGCGTGGCGGTGATGTACCTGGGCCAGATCGTCGAGATCGGCCCGCGCCGGGCGATCTTCGAGAACCCGCAGCATCCGTACACGAAGAAGCTGATGTCGGCGGTGCCGATCGCGGACCCGGCGCGCCGGCACCTCAAGCGCGAGCTTTCCACGCACGAGATTCCCAGCCCGATCCGCGCCCTCGGCGATGCGCCGGTGGTGCGGCCGTTGGAGCAAGTGGCGCCAGACCACTTTGTTGCCCGCCATGCGATCGGCGGCGCTTATTGAACGCAGGACATCGTCTTTGATGAGGAGGAAGGAAATGCTCAATCGATTCGCTTTCGGCCCGCGTGCCGCGATGCTCGCCGGCGGGCTGGCCCTGGCGGCATGCGCCTTGCCGGCGTTGGCCGCCAAGGATGCCGTGATGGCGGTCTACTCGACCTTCACCACGCTCGATCCGTACGACGCCAACGACACACTGTCGTTCAGCGCCGCGAAGTCGTTCTACCAGGGCCTGTTCGGCTTCGACAAGGACATGAAGCTGGTCAACGTGCTGTGCGAGAGCTATGACGTCAGCAAGGACGGCCTGGTCTACACCTTCAAGCTGCGCCACGGCGTGAAGTTCCATGACGGCACTGCGTTCGATGCCAACGCCGTCAAGGCCAACCTCGACCGCGTGACCAATCCGGCCAACAAGCTCAAGCGCTACACGCTGTTCAACCGCGTGGCCAAGACCGAGGTGGTGGACCCGTACACCGCGCGCGTGACGCTCAAGGAGCCGTTCTCGCCGTTCGTCAACGTGCTGGCGCACCCGTCGGCGGCGATGATCTCGCCGGCCGCGCTGCAGAAGTACGGCAAGGACATCGCCTTCCACCCGGTCGGCACCGGCCCGTTCGAGTTCGTCGAATGGAAGCAGACCGACTACCTGAAGGGCAAGAAATTCGCCGGCTACTGGAAGGCCGGCCTGCCGAAGATCGACACCATCACCTGGAAACCGGTGGTCGACAACAACACCCGCGCCACCGTCATGCAGACGGGCGAGGCCGATTTCGCCTTCAGCATCCCGTTCGAGCAGGCCGCCGTGCTCAAGGGCAGCCCGAAGGTCGACCTGATCGCCGCGCCGTCGATCATCCAGCGCTACATCACGTTCAACACCCGCGTGAAGCCGTTCGACAACCCGAAGGTGCGCCAGGCGATCAACTACGCCATCAACAAGGACGCGCTCACCAAGGTGGCCTTCTCGGGCTACGCGGTGCCGGCCGACGGGGTGGTGCCGCAGGGCGTGGACTACGCCGTCAAGCTGGGCCCGTGGCCGTACAACCCGGCCAAGGCGCGCGAGCTGCTGAAGGAGGCGGGCTACCCCGACGGCTTCGAGACGCAGCTGTGGTCGGCCTATAACCACACCACGGCGCAGAAGATCATCCAGTTCGTGCAGCAGCAGCTGGCGCAGGTCGGCATCAAGGCGCAGGTGCAGGCGCTGGAGGCCGGTCAGCGCGTCGAGCGGGTCGAGAGCGTGCAGAAGCCCGAGGACGCCGGCGTGCGCATGTACTACATGGGCTGGTCGAGCTCGACGGGCGAGTCCGACTGGGCCATCCGTCCGCTGCTGTCTTCCGAGGCGATGCCGCCCAAGCAACTGAACACGGCGTACTACAAGAACGAGCAGGTCGACGCTGACATCGCCGGCGCGCTGCGCACGACGGATCGCACGGAGAAGACCAAGCTCTACACCGATGCCCAGAAGCGCATCTGGGAAGACGCGCCGTGGGCCTTCCTGGTGACGGAGAAGATCGTCTACGCGCGCGCCAAGCGCCTGTCGGGTGCCTATGTGGCGCCGGACGGCTCGTTCAGCTTCGACGATATCGACATCAAGCCCTAATGCCGTAATGCCGCACCGGCCCGCGCACGCTGCCTGCGCGCGGGCCGGGCCTTTCCGCCCGTGGTGAATGCCATGCTGAATTACTTCGTAAAACGTGTGCTGGGCGTGATCCCGACACTGCTGATCGTGGCGGTGCTGGTGTTCCTGTTCGTGCATCTGCTGCCGGGCGATCCGGCGCGGCTGGCCGCCGGCCCCGATGCGGATACCGCCACCGTCGAGCTGGTGCGCAAGGACCTGGGCCTCGACAAGCCGATGCACGAGCAGTTCGTGCGCTTCTTCGCCAATGCCGCGCGCGGCGAGTTCGGCACGTCGCTGCGGACCAAGCGGCCGGTGAGCGACGAGATCGGCGAGCGCTTTCTGCCCACGCTCAACCTGACCCTCGCCAGCATGGTGTGGGCCGTGGTCTTCGGCATGGCCATCGGCATCGCATCCGCCGTGTGGCGCAACAAATGGCCGGACCGGCTGGGCATGACGCTGGCCGTGTCGGGCATCTCCTTCCCGGCCTTCGCGCTGGGCATGCTGCTGATGGAGGTGTTCTCCGTGCAGCTGGGCTGGCTGCCCTCGATCGGGGCCGACAGCTGGAAGCACTACATCCTGCCGTCGCTGACGCTGGGCGCGGCTGTGGCCGCCGTGATGGCGCGCTTCACCCGTGCCTCGTTCGTCGAGGTGCTGCAGGAAGATTTCGTGCGCACCGCCCGCGCCAAGGGCGTGCGCGAGACCGTGGTGGTCGCCAAGCATTGCCTGCGCAACGCGATGATCCCGGTGGTGACCATGATGGGCCTGCAGTTCGGCTTCCTGCTGGGCGGCTCGATCGTGGTGGAGAAAGTGTTTAACTGGCCGGGCCTGGGGCGCCTGCTGGTGGACGCGGTGGAGATGCGCGACTACCCCGTCATCCAGGCCGAGGTGCTGCTGTTCTCGCTGGAGTTCATCCTGATCAACCTGGTGGTGGACGTCCTGTACACCGTGATCAACCCGACCATCCGCTACGCGAAGTAAGGAGTCCGCCATGACACAGGCATCCAGCCCGGCGGTGACCCCGCAGGCCGCCAGCGAACCCGTCCGCACGCCCTGGAGCGAGTTCTGGCGCAAGTTCCGCAAGCAGCACCTGGCGCTCGGCGCCGGCGTGTTCGTGATCGCGCTGGTGGCGGTGGCGATCCTGGCGCCGCACATCGTGCCGTTCGATCCGGAAAACTATTTCGACTACGACGCGCTCAACGCCGGGCCGTCCGCCACGCACTGGTTCGGCGTCGATTCGCTCGGGCGCGACATCCTCAGCCGCATCCTGATGGGCACGCGGATCTCGCTGGAGGCCGGCTTCGTGTCCGTCGTCATCGGCGCCATCATCGGCACGGTGCTGGGGCTGCTCGCCGGCTACTACGAAGGCTGGTGGGACCGCATCGTCATGCGCATCTGCGATGTGCTGTTCGCCTTTCCCGGCATCCTGCTGGCGATCGGCATCGTGGCCATCCTGGGCAGCGGCATGGCCAACGTCGTCTTCGCGGTGGCGGTGTTCAGCATTCCGGCCTTCGCGCGGCTGGTGCGCGGCAATACGCTGATGCTCAAGCACCTGACCTACGTGGAGGCCGCGCGCAGCATCGGCGCGTCGGACTGGACCATCATCCTGCGCCACATCCTGCCGGGCACGATCTCGTCCATCGTGGTGTATTTCTCGATGCGGATCGGCACCTCGATCATCACGGCCGCGAGTCTGTCGTTCCTGGGCCTGGGCGCCCAGCCGCCGACGCCGGAGTGGGGCGCGATGCTCAACGAGGCGCGCGCCGACATGGTGACCGCGCCGCACGTGGCGATCTTCCCGAGTCTCGCCATCTTCCTGACCGTGCTGGCGTTCAACCTGCTGGGCGACGGCCTGCGGGATGCGCTCGACCCCAAGATCGACCGGCGCTGACATGACCCACAGCATGGCTCATATCGGCGTGCTGCCGGCCGGCGCACGCAACAGCATCACGGACGTGGCCGGCATCACGGTCGGCCACGCCACGCTGGCCGGCGGCAGCGTGCAGACCGGCGTGACGGTGGTGCGTCCGCATGGCGGCGATCCGTTCGTCGACAAGGTGCCCGCCGCGTGCGCCGTGCTCAACGGCTTCGGCAAGAGCGTCGGCCTGCTGCAGGTGGAGGAGCTGGGCGTGCTCGAGACGCCCATCGCGCTGACCAACACCTTCTCGGTGGGCGACGTGGCTCGGGGACAGATCCAGCAGGCCGTGGAGGCGCATCCGCAGATCGGGCGCGCCTGGCCCACCGTCAACCCGCTCGTCTTCGAATGCAACGACGGCTACCTGAATGACCTGCAGGCCTTCGCCGTGCGCGACCTGCACTACCACGCCGCGCACCTGGCGGCGGGCGGGGCCTTCGCGCAGGGCGCGGTGGGCGCGGGCCGGGGCATGTCGGCGTTCGGCGTGAAAGGGGGGCTCGGCTCGGCCTCGCGCGTGGTCACGCTGGCCGACGGCACCCGGCGCACGGTCGGCGCGCTGGTGCTGGCCAACTTCGGCGTCACCGAGAGCCTGACGCTGGCCGGCCGCCGCATCGGCGCGGACATCGCCCGCGTGCTTGCCGAGGACGCGCCGGGGCCGGAGAAGGGCTCCATCATCATGCTGCTCGCCACCGATGCGCCGCTCGACGCGCGCCAGCTGCGGCGCGTGGCGCTGCGCGCGGGCGCCGGCCTGGCACGTACCGGCTCGGTGTTCGGCCATGGCAGCGGCGACATCGCGCTGGCGTTTTCCACGGCCTACACCGTGCCCCATCTCGGCTCGCGTCCGATGCCGGCCGTCGCCATGACGCACGAGACCCACCTCGACCCGCTGTTCCAGGCCGCCGCCGACAGCATCGAGCAGGCCATCGTGCATGCACTCTTCTACGCCGAAACCGTCACCGGCCGCGACGGCCACACGCGGCGTGCCCTGACCGAACTGTTGTAATGCCCATGCGCATCCTGATTTCCGCCGACATCGAAGGCGTCGCCAATGTCTTTCACCCGGAGCAGACCCGCGCCGGCAACCCCGAATACGAACGCGCCCGCCGCTGGATGACCGCCGAGGCCGATGCCGCCGTGCGCGGCGCTTTCGAGGGCGGCGCCACCGAGGTCATCGTCAACGATTCCCACGGCGGCTTCCGCAACCTCGTGCCCGACTGGATGGACGCCCGCGCGCGCTTCGTGCTGGGCAAGCCGCGCACCCTGGGCATGATGGCCGGCGTGGAGGGCTGCGACGCGGTCTGCATGATCGGCTACCACGCCCGCGCCGGCAGCCGCGGCACGCTGGCGCACACCATCAACAGCTTCGCCTTCGCGCGTGTCTGGCTCAACGAACAGGAACTGGGCGAGGCCGGCCTGTACGGTGCGCTGGCGGGCGAGCGCGGCGTGCCGGTGGCGGTGGCCAGCGGCGACGATGTGTTCATCAAGGAGACCCGGCCGCTGCTGCCGTACACCACCTTTGTGGAGACCAAGCAGGCCGAGGGCATGAACGCGGGGATGTCGCTGTCGTCCGAGCGGTCGTGCGACGCGATCCTGGCGGCGGTGCGCGAGGCGGTGCAGCGCGGGCATTTCAGCATGCCGCTGCGCATCCGGCCGCCCATCGTCTGCCGCCTGCAGACGCAGACGCCCGCGCTGGCCGACCTGTTCTGCCAGTGGCCCGCCCTCGAGCGGGTGGACGGTACCCTGCTGCGCTTTGCGGCCGATTCGGTGGAACACGCGGTGCGCATGCTCAACAGCCTGTCGGCCATGTCGTTCATGCTGCGCTGAGCGGCCGGCGTTGCAGCGCGCCGTGCGAGGCGTCAAACTTCGGGGATGAAGCCCTTGAAGGAGATCGCCATGACCCGCGCGCTCACGCTGTGCACGCTGCTGTGCGCACTTGCTTTGACGGGGTGCGAGCGCCGCCCGTCCGCACCGCCCACACCGCAGACCTCGCAGACCGCCCAGGCGGCTGAACGGGCCCGCGCCGTCGCCGATTTCAAATGCCCCGCGCCGTCCGGCCGCTACCTCTTCGATGACGGCACCAACCGCGGCCCGAACCAGCCGGTGCGCACCAACTGCACGCGCGCCTACGCCATCTGCGATGCGCAGTCGCACGCCACGCTGGACCACTGCCCGAGCGGCCAGGTGTTCGACAAACGTTTTTCCATGTGCGTCGTCAAGGACGCCTGCGACGAGGTCGCGCCTTGAGCCTTGACGCTTAAAGTGCTTCGCGGGTGACCAGGAACACCTGGTCCTCGCCCGCGCTGGTCGGCAGCCAGACCAGGTCCAGGTCGGGGAAGGCCGCCTCCACGTTCCCGCGCTCGTTGCCGATCTCGACCACCAGCACGCCGTGCGGCTTCAGGTGGCGCGGCGCATCGGCCAAGATGCGGCGCACGATGTCCATGCCGTCGGTGCCGCCGGCCAGCGCCATGCGGGGCTCGGCACGGTACTCGGGCGGCAGCGCCTGCATCGAGGTCTCGTTCACGTACGGCGGGTTGGTGAGGATCACGTCGTAGTGCACGCCCGGCGGCAGCGGCGCGTACAGGTCGCCTTCGTGCAGGCGGATGCGGTCGTTCAGATGGAAATCGTCGACATTGCGCTGCGCCACCACCAGCGCATCCGGCGACAGGTCGACCGCGTCGAGCGTCGCGTTCGGCCATTGCAGCGCGGCCAGGATGGCCAGGCAGCCGGAGCCGGTGCACAGTTCCAGCACGTCGGTCGGGCCGTCCTCGTGGGGAATCCACGGGTCCAGTCCACTCTCCAGCAGCTCGCCGATGAAGCTGCGCGGCACGATCACGCGTTCGTCCACGTAGAAGCGCACGCCGTGCATGAACGCTTCATGCGTGAGGTAGGCGGCGGGCACGCGATCCACGGTGCGCCGCTCGATCACCCGCAGCACGGCGGCGACCTCCTCGGGCAGCAGGCGCGCATCGAGGAAGGGCTCCAGCGTGTCGAGCGGCAGGTGCAGCGTGTGCAGGATCAGGTAGGCGGCTTCGTCGTAGGCGTTTTCGCTGCCATGGCCGAACACCAGGCCGGCGGCGGTGAAGCGCGACACGGCATAGCGCAGCAGGTCGCGCACCGTGGTGAACGGATGGGAGGCGGGCAGGGCAGGGACGGTCATGTTCGGATTCAACGTTGGGTGGCGGCCAGCAGGTCGACGTAGGCGACGTCGAGCAGGTCGGCCTCGGCAATGCCGAGCGAGGACATCAGTGCGCGGGCGATCCGCGTGCCGTCGTCTTCGGACTGGTCGTCGCGCAGCACGACTTCCAGTTCGACGAAATCGCCCAGGCCGCGGACGGCATCCACGTGGATGCGCGTCTGGCCGGCCCGGTACAGCCGGCGCGTCTTGACGACGCGGCCGGTGGCACCGAGCGCCGCGGCGAGCGTCTCGCGCAGCGCGTCCGGCGCGGCGGTCGGCACGATGTGGTAGTCGGACAGGCGCGGCCCGGCCACATCGCTACGGAAATAGTGGATCAACTGGCCGCGCTCCGGCGAGAACTGTCGCAGCTTCAGGCGCCCGTGGGCGCAGGCGAAGAACGTGTCGTCCTGCTCGATGTGCTCGGGGCCGGCCTCGGCCAGCGCGGCGGCGCGGGCCGTCAGCGCCGCCACATCGCGCACGCGGGCCTTGATCTCGACGTTGCGGGCCATGCGCGGCGGCTTCAGACGATCAGCGTCTCGAGCACGCGGCGATACACGTTCTTCAGCGGCTCGATGAAGGCCACGTCGACGTGCTCGTCGATCTTGTGGATGCTGGCGTTGGGCGGCCCGAACTCGATCACCTGCGGGCACAGCTTGGCGATGAAGCGGCCATCCGACGTGCCGCCGGTGGTCGACAGCTCGGTGGCAACGCCGCACTCGGCCTGGATGGCCGACGACAGTGCCTCCGACAGCGCGCCGCGCTCGGTCAGGAAGGGCTCGCCGCCCAGCGTCCAGGCCAGCGTGTAGTCCAGGCCGTGCGCGTCGAGGAGGGCATGCACGCGCGCCTTCAGGCCCTCGGGCGTGCTCGCCGTCGAGAAGCGGAAGTTGAAGTCGATGGTGACCTGGCCCGGGATCACGTTGGTCGCGCCCGTGCCGCCGTGGATGTTGGACATCTGCCAGGTGGTCGGCGGGAAGTAGGCATTGCCGTCGTCCCACTTTTCGGCCACCAGGGCGGCCAGCGCCGGCGCGGCCAGGTGGATCGGGTTCTTGGCCAGGTGCGGATAGGCGATGTGGCCCTGCACGCCGTTGACGGTGAGCTTGCCCGACAGCGAGCCGCGTCGCCCGTTCTTGACCATGTCGCCGAGCGTGGACACCGAGGTCGGCTCGCCGACCACGCAGTAGTCCAGCCGCTCGCCGCGCGCGCGCAGCAGGTCGCACACCTTGACGGTGCCGTCGTGGGCCGGGCCTTCCTCGTCGCTGGTGATCAGGAAGCCGATCGAGCCGGCGTGGTCCGGATGCTTGGCGACGAATTCTTCCGAGGCCACCACGAAGCCGGCGATCGAGGTCTTCATGTCGGCGGCGCCGCGGCCGTACAGCTTGCCGTCGCGGTGGGTGGGCTCGAACGGGTCGGAGCGCCATTGCTCCACGGGGCCGGTCGGCACCACGTCGGTGTGGCCGGCGAAAACCAGCAGCTTGCCGTCGGTGCCCGCGCGGCCGCGCTTGACGGCCCACAGGTTGGTCACGCGGAAGTGGTCCGGGCCGCTGACCACGGTTTCGCATGCGAAACCGGCGGCGCTCAGGCGTTCGATCAGCACATCCTGGCAGCCCTTGTCTTCGGGGGTGACGGAGCGGCGGCGGATCAGGTCTTCAGTAAGGGCAAGCGTGGGCGACATGGCGGTCACGGTGAATGGGGGAGTGTCGTCGGGTCAGAACAGGTTGGCGTACTGGTCGGCCGAGAAGCCGACGCTGACGGTCTTGCCGTGCAGCAGCACCGGCCGCTTGATCAGCGACGGGTTGGCCTGCATCAGCGCGATGGCGCCGGCTTCATCCTCGGCTTTTACCTTGTCGGCATCCGACAGCGCGCGCCACGTGGTGCCCTTGCGGTTGAGCAGCGTGGCGAGCGGCACCTGCGTGAGCCAGCCGGCCAGCATCTCGGCGCTCACGCCCTGTTTCTTGAAATCGTGGAAGGTGTAGTCGACGCCGTTCGATTCCAGCCACGTGCGGGCCTTCTTGACGGTGTCGCAATTGGGAATGCCGTGCAGCACGGCGGCGGTGATCGTCATGATCGGGGTCAGTGTCGAAGGGCTTGTTGCGCGAAGACGAGGGCCGCGACGGCCAGCGCGAAGCCGGCGGCGGCCAGCCACGTCATCCGCTTGAGCCGGCGTTCCAGCCGGGCCGCTTCCTCGCGCAGCGCTGCGATGGTCAGCGCGTGCTGCTCGGCCAGCAGCTTGACGGATTCGGCCTGCTGCGCGATCGCCGCTTCCAGCTCGGCGATGCGGGCGTCCGGGTCGGCCGGGGCGCCGTCCGCGCGTGCGGTGCCGGTGCCGGCCGTCCTGCGGTTCTTGAACTTGTCGATGGTCTTGTTGGCTTGCTCCAGGATGGTCGGCAGCAAGGACAGGACGGTACCGATGGTGTTCGGATCAAGACCCATGATGCGTTGGCGCAGCTTGCCCCAGCGTGAGCCTGTGGCGTTCGGTTCGGACATCGCTGCGCTCGAGAGTTGGCATGTCCGCCAGACTACCGGACATGCCCGCCGTTGCGCTCAATCGTGCTCAATCGCCGCGCAGCAGCTCGTTGAGGCTGGTCTTGGCGCGCGTCTGCGCGTCGACCTTCTTGACGATCACGGCGCAGTACAGGCTGTACTTGCCGTCCTTGGACGGCAGGTTGCCCGGCACCACCACCGAGCCCGCCGGCACGCGGCCGTAGTGCACCTCGCCGGTTTCGCGGTCGTAGATCTTGGTGCTCTGGCCCAGGTACACGCCCATCGAAATCACCGAGTTCTCTTCGACGATCACGCCTTCCACCACTTCCGAGCGCGCGCCGATGAAGCAGTTGTCCTCGATGATGACCGGGTTGGCCTGCAGCGGCTCCAGCACGCCGCCGATGCCCACGCCGCCCGACAGGTGCACGTTCTTGCCGATCTGCGCGCACGAGCCGACGGTGGCCCAGGTGTCGACCATGGTGCCTTCGTCCACGTACGCGCCGATGTTCACGTACGAGGGCATCAGCACGGCGTTCTTGCCGATGAACGAACCGCGGCGCGCCACGGCCGGCGGCACCACGCGGAAGCCGCCGCGCGCGAAATCGTCGGCCGTGTAGCCGGCGAACTTGCTGGGCACCTTGTCATAGAAGTGCGTGAAGCCGCCGGCCGTCATCGGCACGTTGTCTTCCAGGCGGAACGACAGCAGCACGGCCTTCTTCACCCATTGGTTGACGATCCACTGGCCTTCTTTTTTCTCGGCCACGCGCAGCGCGCCCTGGTCGAGCTGGCCGATCACGTTGGCGACGGCGGCGCGGATGTCCTCCGGCGCGGCCTTGGGCGACAGGTTGGCGCGGTCTTCCCACGCTTGTTCGATCAGCGATTGCAGTTGTTGCGACATGGTTCTATGGCTCTTGGATAGAAAGGGGGAAATCAGCGTTGCTGGCAGAACTCGACGATGCGGCGCGCGCCGTCCAGGCACTCGTCCACGCCGGCCACCAGCGCGATGCGGACGTAGTCCTGGCCCGGATTGACGCCATGCGCCTCGCGGGCGAGGTAGCTGCCCGGCAGCACGGCGACGTTCTTGGCGGCCAGCAGTTCGCGCGTGAATGCGGTATCCGACAGGCCGGTGCGCTTGACGTTGGCCCACAGGTAGAACGCCGCATCGGGCAGGGCCACGTCCAGCACCTCGGCCAGCATCGGCGTGACCGACTGGAACTTCTTGACGTACTGCGCGCGGTTCTCGCGCACATGGGTCTCGTCGTTCCAGGCCGCGATGCTGGCGGATTGCACCGCCGGGTTCATCGCGCTGCCGTGATACGTGCGATACAGCAGGTAGGCCTTGATCAGCTTGGCATCGCCCGCCACGAAGCCCGAGCGCATGCCCGGCACGTTGGAGCGCTTGGACAGGCTCGAGAACATCACCAGCCGCTCGAAGCCGCGGCCCAACAGGTGGGCGGCCTGCAGCGCGCCCAGCGGCGGGTTGGCCTCGTCGAAGTAGATCTCGGAATAGCACTCGTCCGACGCGATCACGAAACCATACTTGTCGGACAGCGCGAACAACTGCTTCCAGTCCTCCAGCGTCAGCACGGCGCCGGTCGGGTTGCCGGGGCTGCACACGAAGACGAGCTGCACGTTGCGCCATTCCTCCGGCGTGATGGCGTCGTAGTCGGGCGCGTAATTGCGCGCGGGGTTGCTGTTGGCGAACAGCGGCTGCGCGCCGGCCAGCAGGGCCGAGCCTTCGTAGATCTGGTAGAACGGGTTCGGGCACAGCACGCGCGCGCCGGGCTTGCTGCCGTCGATCACGGTCTGCGCAAAGGCGAACAGGGCTTCGCGCGAACCGTTGACCGGCAGCACCTCGGTGGCGGCATCGACCTTGGGCAGGCCGTAGCGGCGCTCCAGCCAGGCGGCGATGCACTGGCGCAGCGCATCGGAGCCGGCCGTCGTGGGATAATTCGCCAGCCCGGCCAGCGAGGCCGTCAGCGCGTCTTTCACCAGCGCCGGCGTCGGGTGCTTGGGCTCTCCGATGCCGAAGCTGATCGGCGCATGGGCGGGGCTGGGCGCCACGTCCTTGACGAGCGCTTTCAGTTTCTCGAACGGATACGGCTGGAGGCTGGACAGGCGCGGGTTCACGGTGTTGGGCATGGACCGGATGGGCCGGAATGGGCTGGATGGGTGAGCAAGCGCGGCGCTTGCGGACGAAGCCCGAAATTATACGGCCAACGTGCGTCGGGCACCCCAAGACATTGCTGGAAGCGGCGGTTTTCCGCCGTTTTTTATTGGTCACATGACATCGATCGCTTCTCCGGCGGAGACCGCCACCCACGACGCGCCGCACTGGGCGTCCGCGCTGTACATCCTGCTGGGCGCCTCGGTCTGGGGCATTGCCTGGTATCCGTACCGCCTGCTCAACGGCTGGGGGCTGGGCAGCCTGCTGGCCTCGTCGATGACGGGCGCGGCGGCGGCCATCGTCGCGGCGGTGGCGCTGCGGCGGCATTTCCACACGTTCCGGTGGTCCTGGCTGATTCCGGCGCTGGGGCTGGCGGCGGGCGTGACCAATGCCGGCTTCGTCTGGGGCACAGTGCACGGCACGATCATGCGCGTGCTGCTGCTGTTCTACCTGACCCCGCTGTGGACCGCGCTGCTGGCCCGGCTGTGGCTGCACGAGCGGCTGGGCGCGCGCGGTGCGGCACTGCTCGTGGTGGCCTTGGCCGGCGCCGGCCTGATGCTGGGGGCGGGCAATGCGGGGGTGCCCTGGCCGGGCACGTCGGCCGAATGGGCCGGCCTGGTCGCGGGCGTGACGTTTGCCTGCAACAACGTCCTGGCGCGGCTGGCGAGTCAGCGTCTGCCGGCCATGCGCGCGGAACTGCGCACGGTGGTGGTCTTCGCCGGCTGCGCGGTGGTCGGCTTGCCCGCGGCGATCTGGCTGGAGGGCGGGCAGGGAGCGCCGGCCGCGCTGGCCGCGCCCGGCGTGTGGCTGCTGGTGGGCGGCATGGCCGCCGTGCTGGTGACGGGCAACGCCATGGTGCAGCGCGGCCTGCAGCGCCTGTCGGCCAACAGCGCGGCGCTGCTGATGCTGTTCGAGATCGTGGTGGCCGCGGTGTCGTCGGCGTGGCTGACCGCGGAGCGCCTGTCCACGCAGGAGATGGTGGGCGGCGCCTGCATCATCCTCGCCGGTGCATTGTCGGCGTTGGCGCGGCGCGCGTAGGGCCGCGCCGCCGGAACATTCAACCTCAGCTCAGTCAAGGAGCCCATATGTTGCGCTGGATTGCCGCTGCGTCGGTTGCCGCCATGGCGGCATGGTCGTTGTCACTGCACGCCGCGCCGGTCGATGGCGCGGCCACCTATGGCCCGCGGCTGGAGGGTTTCGACTATCCGGCGCCGGTCAAGCTGTACAAGTTCGAATCGCAGGGCAATGCGCTGGAGATGGCGTACCTGGACATCGAGCCGAGGCAGCCCAACGGCCAGGTGGCGGTGCTGCTGCACGGCAAGAACTTCTGCTCGGCCACCTGGGCCGGCACGATCGACGCGCTCGCCGGCGCGGGCTATCGCGTGATCGCGCCAGACCAGATCGGCTTCTGCAAGTCGAGCAAGCCGCGCGCCTACCAGTATTCGTTCCAGCAACTGGCCGGCAACACGCATGCGCTGCTGGCGTCGCTGGGCATCCGCCAGGCCATCGTGATCGGCCATTCCACCGGCGGCATGCTGGCCACGCGCTACGCGCTGATGTATCCGGCCGAAGTGTCGCGGCTGGTGATGATCAACCCGATCGGCCTGGAAGACTGGAAGGCCAAGGGCGTGCCGCCGATGACGGTCGACCAGTGGTATGCGCGCGAAAAGCAGACCACCGCCGATCGCATCCGCGCCTACGAGCAGTCGACCTACTACGCCGGCCAGTGGCGCGCCGACTACGAACCGTGGGTGCAGATGCTGGCGGGCATGTACCGCGGCCCCGGGCGCGACCTGGTCGCATGGAATTCCGCGCTGCTGTACGACATGATCTACACCCAGCCGGTGGTCTACGAATTCGGTCAATTGCGTCCGTGGACGCTGCTGCTGATCGGCCAGAAAGACACCACGGCCATCGCCAAGGACACCGCGCCGCCGGAAGTCCGCGCGCAGTTGGGCAACTATCCCGAGCTGGGCCGGGCCGCCGCGCGGGCGATCCCGCACGCCACGCTGGTCGAGTTTCCCGAGGCGGGCCATGCGCCACAGATCCAGGTGCCGGTTGCGTTGCACAACGCCTTGCTGGAATGGCTGGCCAGCCCGGAGCCCGCGCGCACCCGGCGCCCCGACTGAGCAGAATCCGTGCGCGTCATACGGATTGCTTACAAATCCGATGCAATTGAGCGTCCGATGGGGCGTATTTCGTCGATTTTGTGCCCCATGCAGGGGCTGGAGCGGGGAGGGCCGATGGTATGATGACGCCATCCGCGCCCCCCCCGCGCGAGCCTCCGTCGTTCCGCCTCCGCTCAGCGCTGTGTGATCCGCCGGACGCGTGGTCCGGGTGCCCGCTTCACCACTTACTGATCCCTTCGAGACGACCTCAACGTGCGCCTCTCCTCGATCAAGCTCGCAGGCTTCAAATCGTTCGTCGATCCGACCAATTTTCACGTTCCGGGCCAGCTTGTCGGCATCGTCGGCCCGAACGGCTGCGGTAAATCCAACATCATCGACGCCGTGCGCTGGGTGCTCGGCGAATCACGCGCGGCCGAGCTGCGCGGCGAGTCGATGCAAGACGTCATCTTCAACGGCTCCACCCAGCGCAAGCCGGCCGGCCGCGCCAGTGTCGAACTGGTGTTCGACAACGCCGAAGGCCGCGCCGCCGGCCAGTGGAGCCAGTACGCGGAGATCGCCGTCAAGCGCGTGCTCAGCCGCGACGGCACCTCGTCGTACTTCATCAACAACCAGGCGGTGCGCCGACGCGATATCCAGGACATCTTCCTCGGCACGGGCCTGGGCCCGCGCGCCTACGCCATCATCGGGCAGGGGATGATCTCGCGCATCATCGAGGCCAAGCCCGACGACATGCGTATCTTCCTGGAAGAGGCCGCGGGCGTCTCCAAGTACAAGGAGCGCCGCCGCGAGACCGAGAACCGCCTGGCCGACACGCGCGAAAACCTCACGCGCGTCGAAGACATCCTGCGCGAACTCGGCACCAACCTGGAAAAGCTCGAGGCCCAGGCCGAAGTCGCGCAGCGCTTCCAGGCGCTGCAGGCCGAGGGCGAAGAGAAGCAGCATCTGCTGTGGCTGCTGCGCAAGCGCGAGGCGCTGGCCGAGCGCGAACGCCACCAGCGCGCCATCGAGCAGGCGCAGATCGACCTGGAGGCGCAGACCGCGCAACTGCGCCATATCGAGGCCGAGCTCGAAACCATGCGCGTGGCGCACTACGCCTCGTCCGATGCGATGCACGCCGCGCAGGGTGCCCTGTACGAGGCCAACGCCGAAGTCAGCCGCCTGGAGGCCGAGATCCGTTACGTGGTGGAGTCGCGCAACCGCATCCAGCAGCAGATCGCCACGCTGACCGCGCAGCAGGACCAATGGCACACGCAGGGCGAGCAGGCCCAGGCCGATCTGGCCGCCGCCGAGGAAGCGCTCGCCATGGCCGAAGAGCGCGCCGCGCAGGGGCAGGAAGAGGTCGCGCGCAAGTCCGACGAACTGCCCGGCCTGGAAGCGCAATGGCGCGACGCGCAGACCGCGCTGAACGACCAGCGCGCCGCCATCCTGCAATCGGAGCAGGCGCTCAAGCTCGAAGCCGCCCACCAGCGCAACGCCGACCAGGCGCTCCAGCAGCTCGAACAGCGCCGCGAGCGCCTGACGCAGGAAGCCCGCGGCCTCGACAAGCCCGACGACGTGCAACTGGAGACGCTGCGCGCCGAACTGGCCGAGCAGGAAGAAATCCTCGCGCAAGCGCAAGCCGTGCTGGAAGACGCCGAGACGCAGTTGCCGCAACTGGACGATGCCCGCCGCGCCGCGCAGGACCGCGTGCAGTCCGAGGCCGCCGCCATCGCCAGCCTCGAAGCCCGCCTGGCCGCGCTCAAGCAACTGCAGGAGAACGTGCAGACCGACGGCAAGGTCCAGCCCTGGCTGGCCAAGCACGGCCTGGCCGAGCTGCCGCGCTTCTGGAAGAAGCTGCAGATCGAACCGGGCTGGGAGCCGGCGCTCGAAGCCGTGCTGCGCGAGAAGCTCGCCGCGCTCGAAGTCTCCAACCTCGACTGGATCAAAGCCTTCGCCGCCGACGCGCCGCCGGCCAAGCTGGCCTTCTATACGCCGCCGCCCGCCGCGCGTCCGGCCGATCCGCCCGCCGGCCTGCGTCCGCTGATGGCGCTGGTGCAGGTGACCGAACCGGGCATCCGCGCCGTGCTGCAGGACTGGCTGGCCGATGTCTACGTCGCCGACGACATGCAGGGTGCGCTCACCGCGCGCCAGACGTTGCCCGAGGGCGGCACCTTCGTCGTCAAGGCCGGGCACCTGATCGGCCGGTCTTCGGTGCAACTGTACGCGCCGGATTCCGAGCAGGCCGGCATGCTGGCCCGCGCGCAGGAGATCGAGAACCTGCACAAGCAGGTGCGCGCGCAGATGCTGCTGTCCGACGAGGCCAAAAGCGCCGCCGTGCGCGCCGATGCCGCCTACAGCCAGGCCAGCCAGACGCTGGCGCAGGTCCGTGTCGGCGCCGAGCAGGCCACGCGCCGCGTGCACACGCTGCAGATGGACGTGCTCAAGCTGTCGCAGGCCATGGAGCGCTACACCGCCCGCAGCGGCCAGATCGACGGCGAACTGGCGGAGATCCGTGCTCAGATCGAAGAGCAGCGCGCCATCCGCGCCGAGTCTGAGGCGAGCTTCGAGCAGCACGATGCCGCCCTCGCCGACATGCAGGCCCGCTTCGAAGACAGCCAGCAGGCATTCGAAGCGCTCGAAGTGCGCCTGGGCGACGCGCGCACCAGCCTGCGCGACCTGGAGCGCGCCGCGCAGGAAGCCCACTTCGCCGAACGCAACCTGCACAACCGCATCGCCGAGTTCAAGCGCAACATCCAGGTGGCGACCGACCAGGCCCAGCAGATCGTGCTGACGCTGGAAAACGCCCGGGTGGAGCTTGAGACCATCAACGAGCAGACCGCCCACACCGGTCTGCAGGACGCGCTGGAACGCCGCGCCGGGAAGGAAGAAAAGCTGACGCTGGCGCGCACCGAGCACGACGCGCTGTCGGCCCAGCTGCGCCAGTCCGACGAACAGCGCCTGGTCGCCGAGCGCGCCCAGCAGCCGCTGCGCGATCGCATCACCGAGCTGCAGCTCAAGGAGCAGGCCGCGCGCCTGAACTGCGAGCAGTTCTCCGAGCAACTGACCGCCGCCAGCGTCGACGAAGCCGCGCTGGCCGAGCGCCTGAGCGGCGACCTCAAACCGTCGTACCTGCAGGGCGAAGTCACGCGCATCAACAACGCCATCAACGCGCTCGGCCCGGTCAACATGGCCGCGCTCGACGAACTGGCGGCCGCGCGCGAGCGCAAGGGTTTCCTCGATGCGCAGTCGGCCGATCTGCTGGACGCCATCACCACGCTGGAAGACGCCATCCGCAAGATCGACCAGGAGACTCGCGCGCTGCTGCAGGGCACGTTCGACCAGGTCAATTACCACTTCGGCGAGCTGTTCCCGACGCTGTTCGGCGGCGGCCAGGCCAAGCTGATCATGACCGGCGAGGAGATCCTCGATGCCGGCGTGCAGGTGATGGCGCAGCCGCCGGGCAAGAAGAACTCGACCATTCACCTGCTGTCGGGCGGCGAGAAGGCGCTGACCGCCATCGCCCTGGTGTTCGCGATGTTCCAGCTCAACCCCGCGCCGTTCTGCCTGCTCGACGAGGTGGACGCACCGCTGGACGACGCTAACACCGAGCGCTACGCCAACATGGTCAAGCGCATGTCCGACAAAACGCAGTTTGTCTTTATCTCCCATAACAAGATTGCGATGGAAATGGCGCAACAGCTGATCGGTGTGACCATGCAGGAACAGGGCGTGTCCCGGATCGTGGCGGTGGACATGGATGCCGCCCTGACCATGGCGGAGGCCGCGTGATGCAGGACAACAACCTGGTCATGGCGCTGCTGGGCGCCGGCGTTGTCTTCGTGCTGGTGATCGTGGCCTACAACCAATGGCAGATCCGCAAGGCGCGCGGCCCGGAGGCCTACAACCCGCTGGCCGACGAAGGCACGCGCACCGGGGCCCGGAAAGAGCGCCAGGAGCCGGCGCTGGGCGACGCCGATGAAGGCGGCCGCGTGGAGCCCCGGCTCGAACCCGGACTGGCGCCGGCCAAGGCGCAGCCGTCCACCGGCAGCGCCGAGACCGAAGCCGGCGTGATCGGCGCCGAACTCGCGCCGTCGGGCGAGGCGGCCGCGCTGGAGCCGGTCGAAGCCACGGAGGTCGTGGAAGGCGTGCCCGGCGCGCTGGAGCCGGCCTCGGGCATGATCGACCCGCTGATCGACTGCATCGTGCCGCTGCACCCTGACCGCGAAGTCTCGGGCGATCGCCTGCTGCCGGCGATGTCCAAGCTGCGCCGCGCGGGCACCAAGCAGATCCACGTGGAGGGCCTGAACCCGGCGGCCAACGCATGGGAGATCATCCGTGCCGGCCAGCGCTACCTGGATCTGCAGGTCGCCGTGCAACTGGCCAACCGCACCGGCCCGCTGAACGCGCTCGAGTTCTCCGAATTCATCAACGCCATCGACCCGCTGTGCGAAGCGGCCGATGCCACGCCCGAGCTGCCCGAGATGAACGAGACGCTGGCCAACGGCCGCGAGCTCGACGCCTTCGCCGCCGAGTGCGATGTGCATCTGGGTGTGAGCGTGATCTCCGACGGCGCGCCGTGGTCCGCCGCCTACGTGCAGACCGTGGCCACGCAGGACGGCCTGGTGCTGTCGCGCGACGGCACGCGCTTCACGCGTTTCCATGCCGGCGCGGACGGCGTACAGCGCGCGCTGTTCACGCTGCAGTTCGGCGACACCAACTTCCTGCGCGATGACCTGACCGCCAAGGGCGGCCGCCAGATCACGCTGCTGCTCGACGTGCCGCTGGCCGATGAGGCCACCAAGCCGTTCAAGCAGATCTGCGAATACGCCTACACGCTGTCGCAGCGCATGGGCGCGCAGGTGGTGGACGACAACCAGCACCCGCTGACCGAGCAGTCCTTCATCGCCATCCAGAAGCACCTGCGCGTGCTGTACGACAAGCTCGAGTCGCGCGGCCTTCCGGCCGGTTCCAGCGCGGCGGTGCGCTTGTTCAGCCACTGACCGATCACCGATGAGCAAGACCGAACACCCCGCGTCCGGCGCAACACCCGAGGCGCGGGCAGCCTCGCTGCGCGCGGCGCTGAACCGCTACGCCCACGAGTACTACGTGCTGGACCAGCCCAGCGTGCCGGACGCCGAATACGACCGGCTCTATCGCGAGCTCGAAGCGCTGGAAGCCGAACACCCCGCACTGCGCACGCCGGATTCGCCCACGCTGCGGGTGGGCGGCGCCGCCCTGCCGGAGTTTGCCCCAGTGCGGCACGTGGTGCCGATGCTGTCGATCCGCACCGAGACCGACACCACCGCCGACGGCGCGCTCGCCTTCGATGCCAGCGTGCGCCGCGAGCTGGGGCTGGCCGAATCCGATCCGCCCGTCGAGTACGCGGCCGAACTCAAGTTCGACGGCCTGGCGATCAACCTGCGCTACGAACAGGGCTTCCTGGTCCAGGCCGCCACGCGCGGCGACGGCACCACCGGCGAAGACGTTACACAGAACATCCGCACCATCCGCCAGATCCCGCTCGGCTTGCGGCCCGTCGACGGTGCCGTGCCCGACGTGCTCGAAGTGCGCGGCGAGGTCTACATGCGGCGTGACGATTTCGAGCGCCTCAACGCCCGCCAGCGCGAACGCGGCGAGAAGACCTTTGTCAACCCGCGCAACACCGCCGCCGGCGCGGTGCGCCAGCTCGATCCGAAGATGGCCGCCGAACGCCCGCTGTCGTTCTTCGCCTATGGCCTGGGCGAGGCGACCGGCTGGAGCGCGATGCCCGAGACGCATTCCGGCATGCTCGACGCATTGGTCGCCCTCGGCTTTCCGGTCAGCCGGGAACGTGCGGCGGTGAAGGGCGGCGAAGGGCTGGTGCAATTCCACGCTGCCATCGGCGCCAAGCGGGACAGCCTGCCGTTCGATATCGACGGCGTGGTCTACAAGGTCAATTCGCTGGCGCTGCAGCGCGAGCTGGGCTTCCGCACGCGCGAACCGCGCTGGGCGGTGGCGCACAAGTATCCGGCGCAGGAGGCGCTGACCACCGTCGAGTCGATCGGCGTGCAGGTCGGGCGCACCGGCGCCATCACGCCGGTGGCGCGGCTGGCGCCGGTGTTCGTCGGCGGCGTGACGGTCACCAACGCCACGTTGCACAACGAAGACGAAGTCCGCCGCAAGGACGTGCGCGTGGGCGACACCGTGATCGTGCGCCGTGCCGGCGACGTGATCCCCGAAGTCGTGGCCGTGGTGCCCGAACGTCGCCCGATGCAAGACGTGCCGGGCGGCGACTTGTTCAACCCCGCGCAGCAGCCCAAGTATCCACCGTTCGAACTGCCCAAGAGCTGCCCGGTCTGCGGCTCGCACGTGGTGCGGGAAGAGGGCGAGGCGGTGGCGCGCTGCTCGGGCGGCCTGTTCTGCTCGGCGCAGCGCAAGGAAGCGATCCGCCATTTCGCCGGCCGCCGCATGATGGACATCGAAGGCCTGGGCGAGCGCTACATCGACAATCTCGTCGAGCTGGAATACGTGCACGGCATCGCCGACCTGTACCGGCTCACGCTGGACGATTTCCTGGAAATGAAGCGCCGCGCCGACGAGCGCGACGGTGTGACGCCCGAGACTGTGGCCGCCGGCAAGATCGCCACCAAATGGGCCGAGAACCTGCTGGCCGGCATCCAGGCCAGCAAGACGCCGCCGCTGGCGCGCTTCCTGTTCGCGCTGGGCATCCGCCATGTCGGCGAATCGACCGCCAAGACGCTGGCCGACTGGCTGGGCAGCCTGGCGGTGATCCGCCGCGCGCCGGCGCCGCTGCTGCTGACCTTGCCCGACGTGGGGGCGACGGTTGCCGAGGCCATCGCCGATTTCTTCGACGAGCCGAAAAACCAGCAGGCGCTCGATGCCCTGCTCGCCGCCGGCGTGGCCCCCCAGGGCGAGCATCCACCGAGCGCGAAGCTGCGCGGCCAGTTGGAGCCCGCCGAACTGTACGCCGTGCTGGGCGTGCCCAAGCTGACGGCCATCCGCAGCAAGCAACTGGCGGCGCTGGTGCCGACGCTCGCGCAACTGGCCGCTGCCGATGCCGCGCAGTTGGAGGGGTTGCCCGCCGAGGTGTCGGCGTCGCTGCTCGATTGGCTCGAGGCCGACGGCCATCGCGCCCGGCTGGCGCAGCTCGACGCGCTGCGTGCCGAGCTGCTCGCCGCCATGCCGGCCGAGACCGCCGAGGAAGGCGCGCTGAGCGGCAAGACCGTGGTGCTGACCGGCACGCTGCCCAACCTGACCCGCGACGCGGCCAAGGCCATGCTGGAGGCGGCCGGCGCCAAGGTGTCCGGCTCGGTGTCGAAGAAGACCGACTACGTGGTGGCCGGCGAAGAGGCGGGCAGTAAGCTCGCGAAGGCCGAGGAGCTGGGCGTGAAGGTTCTGGACGAAGCGGGTATGCTCGCGCTGTTGCAGAACCCGCCGGGAGATTCCGCATGATCCGACCGATCCTGAAGATGGGCGACAGCCGCCTGCTGCGTGTGGCCCAGCCCGTGCAGCGCTTCCAGACGCCCGAGCTGACCGCGCTGATCGAAGACATGTTCGACACCATGGACGCGGCGCGCGGCGCGGGCCTGGCGGCCCCGCAGATCGGCGTGGACCTGCAGGTCGTCATCTTCGGGTTCGACCGCAACGAGCGTTATCCGGATGCGCCCGCCGTGCCCAAGACGGTCCTGATCAACCCGACCATCGAGGCGCTGTCCGACGAGATGGAGGACGGCTGGGAAGGCTGCCTGTCGGTGCCCGGCCTGCGCGGCGTGGTGCCGCGCTACACGCGCCTGCGCTATACCGGCTTCGACCAGCACGGCCACGCCATCGATCGCATCGCCGAGGGCTTCCATGCGCGCGTGGTGCAGCACGAGTGCGATCACCTGCAGGGCATCCTGTACCCGATGCGCGTGCGCGATTTCACCCGTTTCGGCTTCACCGAGATCCTCTTTCCCGAACTGCCCGCCCATCACGACGACTGAGCGCGGCAGCGGGGTGCCTCACCCGCGTCGCCGGGTGGGTTCACGATCCACCACGGAGACGATATGGAGCGCGATGTGCTGAGGGGACTGCGCCGGCTGGCGCTGGCGGGGTGTGCCATGGCGGCCCTCGGCTTGGGCGCCTGCGCCGGACCGGAGCAGGCGTCGCCCCCGGCTGCGGCACCCGTCCAGGTGCCGGCGGCGGCCAGCGGCCCGGCCTGGCAGCGCATCCATCTCGGCAGCAGCAGTAGCGCCGGCTACGACTTCCCGGTCTATGCCAACCATCCGCTCGATGGCGACCTGCGCGGCATCCGCGAGGTCGTGTTCGTGCAGCACGGCTTGCAGCGCAACGGCAACGACTATTTCGCCGCTGGCGCCGAGCTGCTGCAGGCCAGCGGCCGCGATCCCGACGAGATCCTGCTGGTGGCCCCGAGCTTTCCTGGCGAGCCCGACATCGGCAAGGGCTTCGACCGCATGCCGATGTGGTCGGTGGAGGGCTGGCTCGGCGGCTTCAATGCCGTCAACGCGCCCTATACGGGCCTGAGTTCGCTGCAGGTGCTGGACGACCTGATCGCCTTCGTCACCGATCCGGCCCGGTTGCCCAACGTCTGGCGCGTGACGGTGGCCGGCCACTCCGGCGGCGCGCAGATCGTGCATCGCTACGCGGTGCTCAACAACGTGGACGAGCGCATCCGCGCGCGCGGCGTGGAGCTGCGCTACGTGGTGGCCAATCCATCGTCGTACCTCTACTTCACGCCGGAGCGGCCCCGCGGCCGCGGTTTCGCCCCCTACGACGCCAGTGCCTGCCCGGACTACGACCATTACAAATACGGCATGGTCGACATGGTCCCCTACGCGGCGGGCATGGACGGCATGACGCTGTTCAAGCGCTACGCTCAGCGCCAAGTGACCTACCTCGTGGGCGGCAACGACAATGATCCCAACCACCGCGTGCTCGACAAGGCGTGCGGCGCCGAGGCCGAGGGCCCGACGCGGCTGGACCGCGCCCGTAACTACCTGCGCTACGAGCGCTACCTGGCGGGCGCGCGCAAGCCATCCCGGCATCAGGCCTACGAGGTCATCGGCGTGGGGCACGACCAGGCGCGCATGTTCGGCTCGCGCTGCGGCGCGCAGGCGGTCTTCGGCATGCCGGCGGCCGCCAATGCGACCGGTGCGGCATGCCGGCCGCCGCAGCGCTAGCGCGATCGGTGCAAGGACGCGCGGCGCCGGCCATGCGGTCCGGCGCCGTTCATGACGGGGCGGCGTCGCCTCAGAACTTCTCGAACCGGCCCAGGAAGCGCCACTTGCCCACCGGCAGGTCGCCCAGCACGACACTGCCCATGCGGATGCGCTTGAGGCCCACCACCGTCAGGCCGACCTGTTCGCACATCCGGCGGATCTGACGCTTCTTGCCCTCGCGCAGCACGAAGCGCAACTGCTCCTCGTTCTGCCAACTGACCTTGGCGGGCTTGAGCGCCTCGCCGTCCAGCGACAGGCCGTGGCGCAGCTTCTCCAGCAGTTCCTCGGGGAAGACCTTGGAGATATCGTGCTCGACGGGGCCCTGCGGCGCATCCCACACCACGCGCACCAGGTATTCCTTCTCGACGGTCGAATCTTCGCCGATCAGGTGGCGTGCCACGCGGCCGTCCTGCGTGAGCACGAGCAGGCCGGTGGAATCGATGTCCAGCCGGCCTGCCGGCGCCAGGCCCTTGTGCTGCCAGGCGGCGAAGCGCTTGTGGGTCGGGTCTTCCTCCCACTGGTTCTCCGCCGTGAACAGCGTGGCCGCGGGTTCGTAGCCGTCTTCCGCCTGGCCGGACACATAGCCCATGGGCTTGTGCAGCAGCACCGTCACGCGCTCGCCCTGTTCGGAGCGCGCGGCCGGGAGAATCTCGATCTCGGCATCCGGCCGCACGCGCGAACCCAGCTCGGTGACGGGCTCACCGTCCACCAGCACCCAGCCGCGCGGAATCCATTCGTCCGCCTCGCGGCGCGAGCACAGGCCGAGCTCGGACATGCGCTTGGACAGCCGCACCAGGCCCGACGATTCCGCCTGGGCTGCCGGCCGCGGCGTGTGTTCATCCTCGCGACGGGGGGCGCGTTCCTCGCGCTCGGGGCGCGGCGCGCGGGCCGGACGATCCTCGAAGCGCCGCGGCGGACGCTGCTCGTCATCAAACCGGCGTGGAGCACGGTCGTCGCCATAGCGGCGCGGCGGGCGTTCGTCATCGGAACGACGCGGCGGACGGTCCTCGAATCGGCGAGGTGGCCGCTCATCGCCGAACCGACGGGGCGGGCGCTGATCGTCGCCAAACCTGCGCGGCGGGCGTTCGTCATCGGAACGACGCGGTGGACGGTCTTCGAATCGGCGGGGCGGCCGCTCATCGTCGAATCGACGGGGCGGACGCTGATCGTCGCCGAATCTGCGCGGCGGACGTTCGTCATCGGAACGACGCGGCGGACGGTCTTCGAAGCGGCGAGGTGGCCGCTCATCATCGAACCGACGGGGCGGGCGCTGATCGTCGCCAAACCTGCGCGGCGGACGTTCGTCATCGGAACGACGCGGCGGACGGTCCTCGAATCGGCGGGGCGGCCGCTCATCATCGAAACGACGTGGCGGGCGCTGATCGTCGCCAAACCTGCGCGGCGGGCGTTCGTCATCGGAACGACGCGGCGGACGGTCTTCGAAGCGGCGAGGTGGCCGCTCATCATCGAACCGACGTGGCGGCCGCTGATCGTCACCAAACCTGCGCGGCGGACGTTCGTCCTCGAAGCGGCGCGGCGGACGGTCCCCCTGCATGCGGCGCGGCTTGGCATCGCGCGGCGGCTGGCCGTCGTCGTCGCGTCGTGGGCGGGACGGCTTCCTGGCGGCGCCTTCCTGCGGCTCGGGCCGGCGCTGCGACGGGCGCAGTGGCTGGCGGTCGCGGTTCAGGTCGGAGGCACGCAGCGGCTTGCCGGTGGTGCGCACCGGATTGCCCGCATCGTCGCGGCGCACGCCGAGCGTGGCGCGTTTGCCCGGGCGCGTGGCCCGCTGCGTGGGGTCGTTGGCGAGGCGCTTGGCGTCGTCGCCGGGAAGATCGTCGGAATCAGTCATGGGTCAAATCCATCAGGCGAAGCACTCAGACGGCGAGTGCCTCGAGCAGCTCGCTTTCAAGCGCGAGCTGCAGTTTGTTGTCTTGCGTAAGTCGGCTGCCATCGAGCAGGAAGACGTCTTCGACGCGCTCGCCCAGCGTGTTGATGCGCGCGGTATGCACCGACACGCGATGGTGCGCCAGCACACGGGCGATGGCGTACAGCAGTCCGGTGCGGTCGGTGGCCGACAGCGACAGCAGGCAATACTGCCCGCGCTCGTCCGGGCGCAGGTCCACGCGCGGCTTGATCGGGAAGCTGCGCGACTGGCGCGAGATGCGCCCGCGCGGCGGCTCGGGCAGGGCGGTCTCCCATGCGATCAGTTCGGCCAGCTCGTGTTCGACCAGCGTGATGATGTCGCGGTAGTGCCCGGGCTCCACCAGGCCGGTGCCGGAATCGGCCACCTGGAAGGTGTCGAGTGCGTAGCCATGCTTGGTGGTGTGGATCTTGGCGTCGAGGATGGTCAGTCCCTTGCGTTCGAAGTAGCCGCAGATGCGCGCGAACAGGTCGGGCCGGTCGGGCGAGTACACCGCCACCTGCAGGCCCTCGCCCACCGGCGAGATCCGTGCCCGCACGATCGGGACGGTGGTATCGACGCGGTTGTAGAAATGCCGCGTGAACCACGCAATGTCCCGCGCATCGTGGCGCAGGAACACGCCCACGTCCAACTGGGCCCACAGCGCCTCGTGGGCATGCGAGTCGAGCGCGGCCAGGCGCAGCAGTGCGCGCGCGTCTTCCTTGCGGCTCTCGAGCACGGCGTGCGGGTCGGTGGTCGCGCCGCCCAGCACGCGCAGCGTCATCCGGTACAGGTCTTCCAGCAGCTTGGCTTTCCAGGCGTTCCACACCTTCGGGCTGGTGCCGCGGATATCGGCCACCGTCAGCAGGTACAGCGCGCTCAGGTAGCGCTCGCTGCCCACCAGGTCGGCAAAGTGGCGGATGACCTCGGGATCGCCCAGGTCCTGCTTCTGCGCGACCTGGCTCATGGTCAGATGATGCTCGACCAGCCAGACGATCAGGTCGGCGTCCTCGCTGGCAATGCCGTGCTGCTTGCAGAAGCGCCGCGCATCGGTCATGCCCAGCACCGAGTGGTCGCCGCCGCGCCCCTTGGCGATGTCGTGGAACAGCGCCGCGACGGTCAGCACCCAGGGCTTGTCGAAGTTCGCCATCAGCTGGCTGCAGAACGGGAACTCGTGCGCGTGCTCGACGATGGCGAAGCGGCGGACGTTACGCACCACCATCAGGATGTGCTGGTCGACCGTGTAGACGTGGAACAGGTCGTGCTGCATTTGTCCGACGATGCGCCGGAAGTTGACCAGGTAGCGGCCCAGCACGCTGGTCTGATTCATCAGCCGCAGCGCATGCGTGATGCCCTGCGGCTGCTGCAGGATCGACAGGAACATCGCGCGGTTGGCCGGGGCGTTGCGCCATTTGCCATCCATCAGCGTGCGGGCGTTGTAGAGCGCGCGCAGCGTGTTGGCGGCCAGGCCCTTGACGCCGCGCGTCTGCTCGTACACCAGGAAGGTTTCCAGGATCGCGGCCGGCTCGCGCTGGTACAGGTCGGGATCGGCGATCTCCAGCATGCCCTGGCGCTCGACGAAGCGCGCGTTGATGGTCCGCGTGATGCCCAGCTCGGTCGGGAACAGCCGCGCCTCGATGTTCTGCAGCACCACGGTGTTGAGCTGCGTGACCGCCTTGGCCGCCCAGTAGTAGCGGCGCATCAGCTGTTCGCTGGTGCGCTTGGCCGCGTTCGGGCGATAGCCGAAGGCCTCACCCAACTGGGTCTGCAGGTCAAACACGAGCACATCCTGGCGGCGCCCGGCCAGCAGGTGCAGGCGGGCCCGGATGGTCTTGAGCAGGCGCTCGTTGGCGGCCAGTTCCTTGGCTTCGCGGCGCGTCAGCAACTGGTTGGCCAGCAGTTCGTTCCAGCTCGAGCCGAAGCCGGCCGCGCGCGTCATCCACAGGATCACCTGCAGGTCGCGCAGGCCGCCCGGGCTTTCCTTGCAGTTGGGCTCGAGCGAGTAGGGCGTGTCCTGGTACTTGGCATGCCGCTGCCGCATCTCCAGCATCTTGGACTGGTAGAAATCGGCGGCGTCGAGATGGCCCTGGTAGTGCGTCTCGAAAGTGCGGTAGAGCCCTTCGTCGCCGGTCAGCAGGCGCGCCTCGAGCAGCGACGTGCGTACCGTCACATCCTGCTCGGCCTCGCTGATGCACTCATCGACGGTGCGCACCGATGAGCCGATGTCCAGCCCCATGTCCCAGCAACGGCCGATAAAGGCTTCCAGCCGCGCTTCGAGTGCCTTGTCCGCGGCCTGCGGCAACAGCAGCAGGATGTCGACGTCGGAATACGGAAACAACTCGCCGCGCCCATAGCCGCCCACGGCAATCAGGGCGCAATCGTCGGGCATCCCCTCGGTCTGCCAGAGCTGGACGAGCGCGTTGTCGACGGCACGGGCCAGCCTCGCCCCCAGCTGATTGACGTTGGCGTGCTGCTCGAACTGCGCGAACAGGTGCGCGCGCTCGGCTTTCAGGATGTCGCGCGGCGAAAGGACGGGAGTGGCGGCAGCAGCGGTATGCATGCGTTGAGCGTCAATGGAACAACGACCGGAGCGGTCCGGTCGTTGCGGAAAAACATGGGCCGGCGCGACCGCTGTGGCGCACCGGTGGCAGCGGGATGCCTGCCCCGGTCAGGCCGTGGCAGGCGTGCCGTCGCCCACGAACTCCGGCGGCGCCGGCGTGTGCGCCGATACGGTCAGCACGTCGTAGCCGGTTTCCGTCACCAGGATCGTGTGCTCCCACTGGGCCGACAGGCTGCGGTCGCGCGTCTTGACCGTCCACTGGTCGGGCATGGTGCGGATGTCGCGCTTGCCCGCGTTGATCATCGGCTCGATGGTGAAGATCATGCCGGCCTTCAGCTCCAGGCCCGTGCCCGGGCGGCCGTAATGCAGGATCTGCGGATCTTCGTGGAAGACCTTGCCGATGCCGTGCCCGCAATATTCGCGCACCACGCTGTAGCCGGCGGCTTCGGCGTGCTGCTGGATCACGTGGCCGATGTCGCCCAGGCGCGCGCCCGGCCGCACCACGGCGATGCCCTTCCACATGCACTCATATGTCACCTGCGCCAACCGCTTGGCCAGGATGGAGCCCTCGCCGACGATGAACATGCGGCTGGTGTCGCCGTAATAGCCCTCGGGCGTGATCACGGTGATGTCCAGGTTCACGGCATCACCGTTCTTGAGGATCTTCTTGTCGTCCGGGATGCCGTGGCAGATCACGTCATTGACCGACGTGCAGATGGCGCCGGGGAAGGGCGGATAGCCCGGCGGCGCATAGTTCAGCGGTGCCGGCACGGTGCCTTGCACGTCACGCATGTAGGCGTGGCACAGGCGGTCCAGTTCACCGGTGGAAACGCCGGCCTTGACGAACGGTGTGATGTAGTCGAGTACTTCCGACGCCAGCCGGCAGGCCACACGCATGTGTGCGATGTCTTCGGCGGTCTTGAGGGTAACGGCCATGTTGTGACTCTTTCTGCACGCGGCAGCGATCGTGCGGCGTGATGTCCAAAGTATGGATTATCGCACCAAAGCGGTCCGGCCGGGCATCGCGGGTGGGGCGGATGTCCGGCTCCGGGGCGGTATGCGGGGTCTATGGAAGGTCTTGAGTTGATTGGGTTTTTGTGACTATAATTGCGGGCTAAGCCGTCGCCCGGCCGGTTGGTTTTTCCGCTGGCGGCGAGGCTTGAAGTGAAATCGCGAGCCGCTTCACCGCGGGTGTTCCTTGTATCGCATGCGAGGGATGTCTGAGGCGGCTTCAGACCCAACCCGACTGGAGAATTTCATGTCCGTGACCATGCGCGAAATGCTGGAAGCCGGTGTCCACTTTGGCCACCAGACCCGCTTCTGGAACCCCAAGATGGCCCCCTTCATTTTCGGCCATCGCAACAAGATTCACATCATCAACCTGGAAAAGACGCTGCCGATGTACCTGGACGCACTGAAGTATGTGCGCCAGCTGGCAGCCAACCGGGGCACCATCCTGTTCGTCGGCACCAAGCGCCAGTCGCGTGAGATCCTGGCCGAGGAAGCTGCTCGTGCCGGCATGCCGTACGTTGACAGCCGCTGGCTGGGCGGTATGCTGACCAACTTCAAGACGGTCAAGACCTCGATCAAGCGCCTCAAGGACATGGAAACCGCCAAGGAAGCCGGCGCGCTGGACACCATGAGCAAGAAGGAAGCGCTGATGTTCGAGCGCGAGATGGCCAAGCTGGAAAAGTCCATCGGCGGCATCAAGGACATGGGCGGCATTCCGGACGCCATCTTCGTGGTGGACGTCGGTTACCACAAGATTGCCGTGACCGAAGCTGCCAAGCTGGGCATCCCGGTGATCGGCGTGGTGGATACCAACCACTCGCCGGAAGGCATCGACTACGTCATCCCGGGTAACGACGACTCGAGCAAGGCTGTCGCACTGTACGTGCGCGGCGTGGCCGACGCGATCCTGGAAGGCCGCGCCAACGCGGTCCAGGAAGTGGTTGAAGCCGCTCGCGGCGGCGACGACTTCGTCGAAGTCCAGGAAGGCTAAAACACAAGAAGACGCGTGCCCGCCGCATTGCCGAGCGGGACGCGCGTCAGGCCGCACCGGTGCGCAGGCATCGGGCGGGCGGCCAGACAGGGGCGCATACCAAACGCCCCTTTTTTTTGAAAATTGTCATTTGGATGTCCCGTCCGCGTCGTATTTCGTGGAGCGTCCGGATGCAAACCGGATGGCAGGGCGGCGCGAGGCGATCACGGATCCGCGCGCGACCGGACGGCGATCTGAAACAAGGAGCATGAGAATGGCGGCAATTACCGCAAGCATGGTGGCAGAACTGCGCGCGAAGACCGACGCGCCGATGATGGAATGCAAGAAGGCCCTGACCGAAGCCGAAGGCAGCATGGAAAAGGCCGAAGAGATCCTGCGCGTGAAGCTGGGCAACAAGGCTGGCAAGGCTGCCGCCCGCATCACCGCTGAAGGTGTGGTGGCTTCGTACATCGACGGCACGGTCGGCGCGCTGGTCGAGCTGAACTGCGAAACCGACTTCGTGTCGCGCAACGACGACTTCCTCGCCTTCGCCAACCAGGTCGCCAAGCTGGTCGCCACGCAAAACCCGGCCGACGTGGCTGCGCTGTCGGCACTGCAGATCGACGGCCAGGCCGTTGACGCGGTTCGCACCGCTTTGATCGGCAAGATCGGCGAGAACATGACGATCCGCCGCTTCAAGCGCTTCGAAGGCTCGAAGCTGGTGTCGTACCTGCACGGCACCCGCATTGGCGTGATGGTGGCGTTCGAAGGTGACGAAGTCGCCGCCAAGGACGTGGCAATGCACGCCGCGGCCATGAAGCCGGTGTCGCTGTCGTCGGACGAAGTGCCGGCCGAGCTGATCGCCAAGGAGCGCAGCATCGCCGAGCAGAAGGCCGCCGAATCGGGCAAGCCGGCCGAGATCGTCGCCAAGATGGTGGAAGGCAGCGTGCAGAAGTACCTGAAGGAAGTCTCGCTGCTGAACCAGCCGTTCGTGAAGAACGACAAGCAGACCGTCGAGCAGATGCTCAAGGCTGTCGGCACGACCGTGAAGGGCTTCACGCTGTTCGTGGTGGGCGAGGGCATCGAGAAGAAGCAGGACGATTTCGCCGCCGAAGTGGCTGCCCAGGTGGCCGCCGCCAAGCAGCAGGCGTAATGCCGCGGCGGTCGCGGCCGGCGGTACCCCTCCGGTGTGGTAGACCGGGGCGTGCCATTTCTTCCATCGGCGCGACCGTATAATGCCGAACAAACAGGGCACCGCAAGGTGCCCTGTTTGCAGGTGCAGCCTGCTTGCGCGGACATCGGCTGGCCATGTGGCCAGCCGGTTTCGGCGCAAGTCGGTTGCGGGATGGCCGGAACTCCCGTTCCGGCTGTCGTGGCCGCCATCTTCCGTTCAGACGGCCAGCCTTGCGCTGGCGCGTTTTCCCCCTTTCCTGACCCCGTCCAGGAATCGTCACGAGGATATCCATGCCTGCTTACAAGCGCGTTCTACTCAAACTTTCCGGCGAAGCCCTGATGGGCGACGATGCCTTCGGCATCAATCGCAGCACCATCGAAGGGATGGTCAACGACATCGCTGAAATCGTGAGGCTGGGCGTGCAGGTGGCCGTGGTGATCGGCGGCGGCAACATCTTCCGCGGTGTCGCGGGCGGCGCCGCCGGCATGGACCGCGCCACGGCCGACTACATGGGCATGCTGGCCACCATGATGAATGCGCTGGCGCTGCAGGACGCCATGCGCCACGCCAGCATCGAAGGCCGCGTGCAGTCCGCGCTGCGCATGGACCAGGTGGTCGAGCCGTACATTCGTCCGCGCGCGATCCGTCAGCTGGAAGAGGGCAAGGTTGTCATCTTCGCGGCCGGCACCGGCAATCCGTTCTTCACCACGGACACCGCCGCCGCGCTGCGCGGCTCGGAGATCGGCGCGGAGATCGTGCTCAAGGCCACCAAGGTCGACGGCGTCTACACCGCCGACCCGAAGAAGGATCCCAGCGCGACCCGCTACACCACCATCAGCTTCGACGAGGCCATTTCGCGCAACCTGCAGGTGATGGACGCGACGGCCTTCGCGCTGTGCCGCGATCAGAAGCTGCCGATCAAGGTGTTCTCGATCCAGAAGCCGAACGCGCTCAAGCGCGTCATCATGGGCGAGGACGAGGGCACGCTGGTGCACGTCTGAGCGGCATCGTATCCCCCCTTTCCGGTTGCCTCGCCGGGTCGACGCAAATGGCTTCGGCGCGCGGCTTCCATGTAAAATTGCCTATTGTTTTTCAGGTTGTGCCGGCGCCGGGTGCGATGTCCCGGTCGCACATGCGGCACGACCGCCGTTATCGTTCGGAGGAAGTATGAGCGTGGCCGATATCAAGAAGAGTGCCGAGCAGAAGATGCAGAAGTCGATCGACGCCTTCAAGGCCGATCTCGCGAAGGTCCGTACCGGTCGCGCCCACACGGGTCTGCTTGACCACGTACAGGTCGATTACTATGGTTCGATGGTGCCGATCAGTCAGGTCGCCAATCTGGGTCTGGCCGATGCGCGTACGATCAGTGTGCAGCCGTGGGAAAAGAAGCTGGTGTCCGCCGTCGAGAAGGCCATCCGCGAAGCGGACCTGGGCCTGAACCCGGCGACCATGGGCGACGTGATCCGCGTGCCGATGCCCGCACTGACCGAGGAGCGCCGCAAGGAGTTGACCAAGGTGGTCAAGTCCGAGGGCGAGGATGCGAAGGTGGCGGTGCGCAACGTGCGCCGCGACGCCAACGAGCAGTTCAAGAAGCTGGTCAAGGACAAAGCCATCTCCGAAGATGACGAGCGCCGCGGCCAGGATGACGTCCAGAAGCTGACCGACCGCTTCGTGGCCGAGGTGGACAAGCTTGTCGCCGAAAAGGACAAGGAAATCATGACGGTTTAAGGCCGTCTCCCACCAGCCGGCACATCGTGTGTCGGCTATGGGAACCCCGATTCATGCATATCAGCTCGACACTGGCGGTGCCGGACACCGCCGATACGCCGCGCCACGTTGCCATCATCATGGATGGCAACGGCCGCTGGGCCACCGAACGCCACCTTCCGCGCATGGCGGGGCACAGCCGCGGCCTCGATGCCGTGCGCGCCGTGGTGGAGGCCGCCGGGAACCGTGGCGTGCGCTACCTGACGCTGTTCGCGTTCAGTTCGGAGAACTGGCGTCGTCCGGCCGAGGAAGTCTCCTTCCTGATGAAGCTGTTCATGACGGCCTTGCGGCGCGAGGTGAGCAAGCTGCATGAGAGTGGCTTCCGCCTGCGCGTCGTGGGCGACCTGAGCGCGTTCAACCCGCGCATCCAGTTGCTGATCCGCGAGGCCGAGGCCAAGACGGCAGCCAACTCCGGGCTGACCGTCACCATCGCCGCCAACTACGGCGGCCGCTGGGACATCCTGCAGGCCATGCGCGCGCTGGTGGCCGATCAGCCCGACATCGCGCCCGAAGCCATCACCGAAGAGGCCATCTCGCCGTACCTGGCGTTGGCCTATGCCGCGGAACCGGACCTGTTCATCCGTACCGGCGGCGAGCAGCGCATCAGCAATTTCATGCTGTGGCAGCTCGCGTATTCCGAGCTCTACTTCACCGAGCGCTACTGGCCCGATTTCGACGCCGCCGAAATGGATCGTGCCTTCGCCTGGTATCGCAACCGCGAGCGGCGCTTCGGTCGTACCAGCGCACAGCTGGAAGAACCGGATACCGCCCGCGCGCTGTCTGCCGGAGCCTGATACATGCTGCTGACTCGCGTCATTACCGCTGTCTGCCTGCTGATTGTCATCCTGCCGATCCTGTTCTTTGCCCCGCCCGCCGGCCTGACCGGGCTGGTGGCGGTGGTTGCCGCGCTGGCCGCCTGGGAATGGGGGCGGCTGGTGCGCTTGCCGGGCTGGTGGGGGCCGGTGCTGTATGCGGTCGTGGCGGTCGTGCTGACGATTGCCTGGTACGACATCCCGGTGCACGGTGACACGCGCCCGTTGTTCTACGCCGATGTGATCGCGTGGGCCGTGGCCTGGATGCTGCTGGCGGGCGGTGTGCGCGAGTTGACGGGCACGCGCCGCGCGCTGTTTGCGCTGCTGGGCTGGGTGATCCTGCCCGCGTTTGTGCATGCGGTGATCGAACTGCGCGCGCAGGGGATCGCCTTCCTGCTATCGGTAGCGGTGCTGGTGTGGGCTGCGGACGTGGGCGCGTATTTTGTCGGCAAGGCGATCGGCCGCCGTAAGCTGGCGCCGAGCATCAGCCCCGGTAAATCGTGGGAAGGCGCCATCGGCGGCGCGCTGCTGGTGGGCATCATTGCGGTGGTTGCCGGCGCGACGCATTGGTTCGCGCCGACCTGGTTTTCGCGCCAGTTCGACCAGCATGGCGCCGTGATCGCCCTGGCGCTGACCGTGGTGCTGGTGGCTGCCAGCATCGGCGGCGACCTGTTCGAGTCGCTGCTCAAGCGGCAGGTTGGCATGAAGGACAGCAGCCGCCTGCTGCCCGGGCACGGCGGGGTGCTCGACCGTATCGACGCGCTGCTGCCCGTGCTGCCGCTGGCCGTATTGTTGACCTGAGGCGCTTTCCGGACATGATGCGCATTACCGTTCTTGGCGCCACCGGCTCCATCGGCGACAGCACGCTCGACGTGGTGCGCCGCCACCCCGACCGCTACCGCGTGTTCGCGCTGACCGCCAACGCGCAGGTCGACAAGCTTGCTGCGCTGTGCCGAGATTTCCATCCGGCGATGGTGGTGGTCGGCTCGGCCGCCGCGGCTGCCGCGCTGCGGGACCAGCTTGGCGCGGAGGCCGCCGGCATCGACATCCGTTTCGGCCCCGAAGCCCTGGAAGAGGCCGCCGCCCATCCCGATTGCGATGCCGTGATGGCCGCAATCGTCGGCGCAGCGGGCCTGCGCCCGACGCTGGCCGCCGTGCGCGCCGGCAAGCGCGTGCTGCTGGCCAACAAGGAGGCGCTGGTGATGTCCGGCGCGCTCTTCATGGATGCGGTGCGCCAGCACGGTGCCACGGTGCTGCCGATCGACAGCGAGCACAACGCCATCTTCCAATGCCTGCCCCAGCCGCGCCCGCAGTTCGGGCGCGGCGTGGCGCGCATCGTGCTGACGGCTTCGGGCGGCCCGTTCCGCACGCGTGCCATCGAGACGCTGGCCGAGGTCACGCCCGAGCAGGCCTGCGCCCACCCGAACTGGGTGATGGGCCGCAAGATTTCCGTCGACTCCGCCACCATGATGAACAAGGGGCTGGAGGTGATCGAGGCGCACTGGCTGTTCAACGTGCCGGTCGAGCAGCTCGAGGTGCTGATCCACCCGCAGAGCGTGATCCATTCGATGGTTGCCTACGACGACGGCTCGGTCCTGGCGCAGCTCGGCAACCCCGACATGCGGACGCCGATCGCCTACGGGCTGGCCTATCCCGATCGCATCGAGGCCGGTGTGCCGCTGCTGGATCTGGCCGCGACCGGCACGCTTGCGTTCGAGGCGCCCGACCTGCACCGCTTCCCGTGCCTGGCGCTGGCCTTCGATGCACTGCGCGCCGGCGGTACGGCGCCTGCTGTGCTGAATGCGGCCAACGAGGTGGCGGTCGAGGCATTTTTGCAGCGCCGCATCCGCTTTACCGAGATCGCCGCGGTGGTGGACGATACGCTGGCGCACACCGCCATTGGGCCGGCGGATTCGCTCGACACGGTGTTCGCCGCCGATGCGCAGGCGCGCCGCCGCGCCGAGCACTATATCGCCGCATCGTGCGTTCATTCGTGAGGCCGTCGGCTCACGAGCAAGCGGCGTGTCGGCGCAAGCGGGTAACATAACGCGTTCGCACGGGCGGCGCCTGTGCTGGCTCGTCGACGTATCCGGAGAAGGTTCTTGCTGACCGTTTTAGCGTTTGTTTTCGCGATCGCCGTTCTGATCGTCGTTCACGAACTGGGGCATTACAGCGTCGCACGGCTGTGCGGCGTCAAGGTGCTGCGGTTCTCTGTCGGTTTTGGCAAAGTCTTGTTCCGCCGCATCGGCCGCGGTCCGGATCGCACCGAATGGACGATCTGCGCCATTCCACTCGGTGGCTACGTCAAGATGCTGGGCGAGAGCGCCCGCGACCCGGAGCGGGATCCGCCCATCCTCCCCGAGGACTTGCCTCGCACCTTCGATCATCAGCCGGTCTACAAGCGCTTTGCCATCGTGGCAGCCGGTCCGGTCTTCAATTTCCTGCTGGCGATCGTGCTGTATGCGCTGCTGGCCTGGGTGGGGGCGCAGGAGCCGTTGCCCATCCTCGGTGCGCCGCCGCCCGGCAGCATTGCCGCGCAAGCAGACCTGCGTGCCAAGGATCGCGTGATCGCAGTGGGCACCGACGACGAGGCGCCTACGCCGGTGCGCGCCTGGAGCGATGTGCGCATGCGTCTGTATGAGGCAGGTATCAGCGGGCGCGATGCCATTGTCCGGGTGCGCGGTGCCGACGGCGCGGAGCGGATCGCACGCCTGCGCGGGCTGCCCAGCGCTGCCCGCTCGCCCCAGGCCGACGTGATCGACCAGATCGGGCTGCGCCTGCTGGGCGGTCCGGTCACCATTGCCGAGGTCCTGCCCGGCGGCGCCGGCGAGCGCGCCGGACTGCGCCGTGGCGACCAGATCGTCCGCTTCGCCGGCCAGCCCGCGGACCAGGCCTCCGACCTGATCCGCTGGATCCGCGCCATGCCCGAGCAGAACGCTTCGATCGACATCCTGCGCGGCGGCCAACCGATGACGCTGCCGGTGCGCCTGGGCGCCGACGCGGACCCTGCGGATCCGAGTGGGCCCAAAGTCGGCAAGCTCGGTGCGCAGCTCTCGCAGCACGTGGAAACGGAACTGATCCGCGACGAACCGGTCCAGGCATTCGTGCACGCGATGCGCGAGGTCTGGCGGACGTCGATGCTGTCGCTGAAGGTGCTGGGCAAGATGATCGTGGGGCAGGCATCGCTGCAGAACCTGAGCGGTCCGATCACTGTCGCCGACTTCGCGGGCAAGGCGGCGAGCCTTGGCTGGCAATCCTTCGTCGGCTTTCTTGCGTTGATCAGCGTGAGTCTCGGGGTGCTGAACTTGTTGCCCGTTCCGGTATTGGATGGGGGGCATTTGCTGTATTATTGCGTGGAATTTTTGACAGGCAAGCCTGTGCCGGAATCCTGGCAAGCGGTACTTCAAAAGATCGGCATCGCCTGCATCCTGCTTCTCACTTCGCTCGCCTTGTACAACGACTTGAGCCGGCTGTTCCTGGCTCACGGCTAGGCAGTCGCCGGGTCCGGCCATCGTTGCCGCAGACGCGCGGAAACCCAGGGTTTTGAAAAACACTCGGAAGTGGATCCCGAACGGATCCAATTTAGGGGATTAGATTGATCAGACAACATCGCTTCCCGCTCAGCATGCTGGCGGCTTCCGTGCTGACCGTTTGCGCCGGTCAGGCTCATGCCGTGGAGCCGTTCGTCATCAAGGACATTCGCGTGGAGGGGGTGCAACGCGTCGAGCCCGGCACCGTATTCGGCTATCTGCCCGTGAAGGTGGGTGAAACCTTCACCGATGACAAGGGCGCCGAATCGATCCGCGCGCTGTACAACACGGGTTTCTTCAAGGATGTACAGATCCGCGCCGAGGGCAATGTGCTGGTGGTGCGCGTGGAAGAGCGTCCGGCAATCTCCCAACTGGAATTCATCGGCATCAAGGAATTCGACAAGGACACGCTGCGGCGCTCGCTGCGCGGCGTGGGCGTGGCCGAGGCGCGCTACTACGACAAGTCCCTGATCGACCGTGCCGAGCAGGAACTCAAGCGCCAGTACGTCTCGCGCGGCTACTATGCCGCCGACGTGCAGACCACCGTCACGCCGGTCGATGCCAACCGGGTGGCCGTCACGTTCACGGTGGACGAAGGCCCGGTCGCCAAGATCCGTCAGATCAACATCGTCGGCAACAAGGCTTTCTCCGAGGGCGACCTGCGCGACGAGATGCAGCTGTCCACGCCCAACTGGCTGTCGTGGTACACCAAGAACGACCTCTACTCCAAGCAGAAGCTGACGGCCGACCTGGAAGCGCTGCGCTCGTTCTACCTGGATCGCGGCTACCTGGAATTCGCCATCGAATCGACCCAGGTGTCGATCACGCCGGACAAGAAGGACATCTACCTGACGCTGAACATCCACGAGGGTGAGCAGTACAAGGTATCCGACATCAAGCTGACCGGCGAGCTGCTGTCCAAGCAGGCCGAGATGGAGAAGCTGATCAAGCTCAAGCAGGGCGATGTGTTTTCGTCGGCCAAGCTGTCGGCCACCACCAAGGCGATCACCGACCTGCTGGGCACCTACGGCTACGCCTTCGCGACCATCAATCCGCAGCCGCAGATCGACCAGAAGAGCCGCACGGTCGCGCTCACGCTGGTGGTCGATCCGGGCCGCCGCGTGTATGTGCGCCGCGTGAACGTGGTCGGCAACAGCAAGACGCGCGACGAAGTGGTGCGCCGCGAGATGCGCCAGATGGAGTCCTCGTGGTTCGACGGCGAGAAGCTGCAGCTCTCGCAGAACCGCATCAACCGCACGGGCTACTTCACCGATACCAACATCACCACCGAAGACGTGCCGGGCACGTCCGACCAGGTGGACGTCAACGTCAACGTGACCGAAAAGCCGACCGGCCAGATCAGCCTGGGCGTGGGCTTCTCGTCGACCGACAAGTTGGTGCTGTCGGCCGGTATCCGCCAGGACAACGTGTTCGGCTCCGGTACCAGCCTGGGCCTGGACGTGAATACCTCCAAGTCCAACCGCACCATCGCCTTGACGCAGTACGACCCGTACTTCACGGTGGACGGCATCAGCCGCTCGACCGAGCTGTACTACCGCACGTACCGCCCGCTGTACTACACCGGCGACCAGGACTACCGCATCGTGCAGCAGGGCGGCAACATCAAGTTCGGCGTGCCGTTCTCGGAAACCGACACCGTGTTCTTCGGTATCGGCTACGAGCGCACGACCATCGACGTGACCGCCAACACGCCGCTGGTCTACCAGAACTACGTTGCCAAGAACGGCCGCATCTCGAACAACTTCCCGATCACCATCGGCTGGTCGAAGGACCAGCGCGACAGCGCCCTGGTGCCGACGCGCGGCCGCTACCAGCAGGCCAACCTGGAAGTCGGCATCCCGGGCGGCGACCTGCAGTACTACCGCGCGTATTATCAGCACCAGTACTTCTATCCGGTGTCGAAATCGTTCACGCTGGCCTTCAACAACGAGGTCGGCTACGGCCACGGCTACGGCGGCAAGGACTTCCCGGTCTTCAAGAACTACTACGCCGGCGGTATCGGCTCCGTGCGCGGCTACGAGACCAGCACGCTGGGTCCGCGCGATGCCAACGGCGTGGCGGTCGGCGGCGCCAGCAAGTTCGTCGGCAACATGGAATTCATCTTCCCGCTGCCGGGCTCGGGCGTGGACCGTACCGTCCGCCTGTTCACCTTCTTCGACTACGGTAACGTGTTCGCGGAAGGCCAGCCGTTCAAGGTCGGCGACATGCGCTATTCGACCGGTTTCGGCCTGTCGTGGCTGTCGCCGATCGGTCCGCTGAAGATCAGCATGGGCTTCCCCATCAAGAAGAAGGCCGAGGATCAGACGCAACGCTTCCAGTTCCAGATCGGGACTGCATTCTAATGACCGCAACCATCATGAAATCCACGCGCATCACGTTGTCCCGCATGGGCGCGTCCGCTGTTTTCGCGGCGTTGGCCGCCGTCAGCTTTGCGCTGCCGGCCGCTGCCCAGGAAGCCCGCATCGCGGCCGTCAACTCCGAGCGCATCCTGCGCGATTCGCAGCCAGCGAAGGCTGCCCAGGCCAAGCTGGAAGCCGAGTTCGCCAAGCGCGACCGCGAGCTGCAGGACATGGCCGCCAAGCTCAAGTCGATGTCGGACAAGCTGGACAAGGACACCGCCGTGCTGGCCGATTCCGACCGGACGCGCCGCCAGCGCGAACTGGCCGACATGGACCGCGACTTCCAGCGCAAGCAGCGCGAATTTCGCGAAGACCTGAACCAGCGCCGCAACGAAGAGCTGGCCAGCGTGCTTGAGCGCGCCAACCGCGTGATCCGCCAGATCGCCGAGCAGCGCAAGTACGACCTGATCGTGCAGGAAGCGGTGTACGTGAACCCGCGCATCGACATCACCGACGATGTGCTCAAGGCACTGAACGCCTCGCAATCGGCGAAATGAGGGTGTCGCGATGTCGTTTTCGCTTGGTGAACTCGCCGCGTCGCTCGGCGCGACCGTCCAGGGTGACGCCGGCCTGATCGTCAAGTCGATCGCGCCGCTGGACCAGGCGGGCGCCGATCAGCTCGCCTTCCTTTCCAATCCGCTGTACCTCAATCAGGCCGTGACCTCCGGCGCCGGCGCGATCATCGTATCGCCCCGCGACCTGGAGACGCTCGCGGCCCAGGGCCATGCCGAGGCCCGCAACTGGCTCGTGGCCGCCAACCCGTATGCCGTCTTCGCGCGTGTCGCCCAGCGCTTCGTCGCGCTGAGCGCGCGGCCGGTGGCGGCCGGCATCCACCCCAGCGCCAGCGTGGGCGAGGGGGCCGTCGTGCCGGCCTCGTGCTCGATCGGCCCGAATGTCACGATCGAAGCCGGCGCGGTGCTGGGCGAGCGCGTGCGGATCGCGGGCAACAGCTTTGTCGGCGCGGGCGCGCAGGTCGGTGACGACACGCTGCTCTATGCCAACGTCTCGATCTATCACGGCTGTGTGGTCGGCGCGCGCTGCATTCTCCATAGCGGTGTGGTGATCGGCGCGGACGGCTTCGGCTTCGCGCCCGATTTCGGCCCGCAAGGCGGCGAGTGGGTGAAGATTCCGCAGACCGGCCGGGCTGTCATCGGCGATGACGTGGAGATCGGCGCCAACACTGCCATCGATCGCGGCGCCATGGCTGATACCGTGGTCGAGCAGGGTTGCAAGATCGACAACCAGGTACAGATCGCACACAACGTGCACGTGGGGGCGTATACCGTCATCGCGGGCTGCGCGGCCATTTCGGGCAGCACCCGGATCGGGCGCTACTGCATCATCGGCGGCGCGGCCAATTTCGCCGGTCACCTGACCATCGCCGATCGCGTGACCGTCTCGGGCGGCACGTCGATCACCAAGTCCATCACCAAGCCTGGCCACTTCACCAGCGTCTTCCCGTTCATGCCGCACGCGGATTGGGAACGTAACGCGGCCATCCTCCGTGGCCTGACGCGCATGCGCGAACGGTTGCAACAACTGGAACAGCAGGTCAAGCATCTGCAGCAATCATCATGACCGACGCCTCTACTGCGACGACGAGCCTCGTCAGCGATTTCAACATCAAGAAGATTCTCGAGCTGCTGCCGCACCGGTATCCGATCCTGCTGGTCGACCGTGTGCTGGAACTGGAGCCGCGCAAGCGCATCAAGGCGATCAAGAACGTTACCTTCAACGAGCCGTTCTTCAACGGGCACTTCCCGGGCCACCCGGTGATGCCCGGTGTGCTGATGCTCGAGGCGCTGGCCCAGACCGCCGCGCTGCTGACCTTCGGTGAGTCCGATCACAAGCGCCAGGAAAACCAGCTCTATCTGTTCGTCAGCATCGATGGGGCACGCTTCAAGCGTCAGGTCACGCCGGGCGACCAGCTGGTGCTGAATGCCGAACTGCTGCGCTCCAAGAGCGGCATGTGGAAGTTCAAGGTGTTCGCGACCGTGGACAACGAAGTCGCGGCCGAAGCCGAGATCATGTGCGCAGTGCGCGAAGACAAGTCCAAGGGCGAGGCATGACGCAGGTTCAGAAGATCCACCCGACTGCGGTGATCGACCCGAAGGCCGAACTGGCCTCGGACGTCGAAGTCGGCGCCTTCACCGTGATCGGCCCGAACGTGCGCATCGATTCGGGGACGCACATCGGTCACCATACCGTGGTCGAGGGCCATACCACGCTGGGCCGCGACAACCGCATCGGCCACTTCGCCTCGGTGGGCGGTCGTCCGCAGGACATGAAGTACCGCGACGAGCCGACCCGGCTGATCATCGGTGACCGCAACACCATCCGCGAATTCACCACGATCCATACCGGCACGGCGCAGGATGTCGGCGTCACGTCCATCGGCGACGACAACTGGATCATGGCCTATGTGCACATCGCGCACGATTGCCGCGTCGGTAACCACACGGTGTTCTCGAGCAACGCGCAGATCGCCGGCCACGTGGAAGTGGGCGACTGGGCGATCCTGGGCGGCATGTCGGGCGTGCACCAGTTCGTGCGCATCGGCGCCCATGCCATGCTGGGCGGCGCCTCGGCGCTGGTGCAGGACGTGCCGCCGTTCGTGATCGCTGCAAGCGACAAGGGCGGCAACAAGGCGGCCCCGCATGGTGTCAACGTGGAGGGCCTGCGCCGTCGCGGGTTCTCGGCCGAGCAGATCGCCGGCCTGCGCCAGGCCTACAAGCTGCTCTACAAGAGCGACCTGAGCTTCGACCAGGCCCAGGCTGAACTCGCCGAGCAGGTCATCCAGACGGAAGACGCCCCGAGCCGTGAGGTGCTGCGCACCTTCGCCGACTTCATCGCCGCCACCAAGCGCGGCATCGTGCGTTGACGCAGCCGCTCGCGTCGCCGGCACGCCGCATCGGCATGGCTGCCGGCGAGGCGTCCGGCGACCTGCTGGCTTCGCTGCTGCTCAAGGGGCTGCGTGCGCGGCTGCCGCAGGATATCGCCTACGACGGTATCGGCGGCGCCCGCATGGCGGAACAGGGTTTCGCATCGCACTGGCCGATGCACAAGCTGTCGGTCAACGGCTATGTGGAAGTGCTCGGCCAACTGCGCGAGATTCTCGCCATTCGGCGCGAACTGAAGCAGAACCTGCTGGCCGATCCGCCGATGGCCTTCATCGGCGTGGACGCGCCCGATTTCAATTTCAACGTCGAGATCGCCATGCGGCGCGCGGGTGTGCCGGTGGTGCACTTCGTCAGCCCGTCGATCTGGGCCTGGCGCGCCGGGCGTATCAAGACGATCGCGCGCGCGGTCGACCATATCCTCTGCCTGTTCCCGTTCGAACCGGAAATCTACGCGAGGGCCGGGATTCCGGCCACCTACGTCGGCCATCCGCTGGCCGACGAGATCCCGCTGGAGCCGGACGTGGAGGGCGCCCGCACGCGCCTCGGGCTGCCGCTCGGCCGCAAGGTGGTGGCCGTGCTGCCGGGCAGCCGCAACTCCGAAGTCAAGCTGCTCGGGCCGACGCTGTTTGCCGCCATGGCGCGCATGCAGGCCGTCGAGCCGGACATCGCCTTTGTGCTGCCGGCGGCCAACGCCACGCTGTGCGAGCGCATCGATGCAATGCGCGCGGAGCACCCGGGCCTGCACCTGTGGGTGGTCGACGGCCAGTCGCATGCCGCGATGGAAGCGGCCGACGTGATCCTGCTCGCCAGCGGCACCGCGACGCTGGAGGCCGCGCTGTACAAGAAACCGATGGTGATCACCTACAAGGTGCCCTGGCTGACCGCGCAGATCATGAAGCGCAAGGGCTACCTGCCGTACGTCGGCCTGCCGAACATCCTGTCCGGCCGCTTTGTCGTGCCGGAACTGCTGCAGGACGATGCGACACCCGAGGCACTTGCCCGCGAGACGCTGCTGCAACTGAGCGACCACGCCAACGCGGCATTCCTGCGCGAGCACTTCACGCAGATGCACCTGACGCTCAAGCAGAACATGGCCGACATCGGCGCGCAGGTGGTGGTGGACCTGTTGCGCGGCCGTGGCAAACTTTAAGACCCATGGCGGCTGATTCCGCAGAGACCCCGCAACTCGCGCTCCCGCTGTCGCAATCGCCGGCGGCGGGCAAGCGCGCGCGCCGCATCCTGTGCGGTGTCGACGAGGCCGGGCGCGGGCCGCTGGCGGGACCGGTGACGGCCGGCGCCGTGGTACTCAATCCGCGCAAGCCGATCAAGGGGCTGGCCGACTCCAAGGTGCTGACCGCGAAGAAGCGCGAGGCGCTGTACGACGAGATCGTCGAGAAGGCGCTCGCCTGGCATGTGGCCGAAGCCACTGTCGAGGAGATCGATCGCATCAACATCCTGCACGCGACCATGCTGGCAATGCAGCGCGCCGTGCAGGGCGTGGCCGCGCAAGGTGTGCTGCCCGACCTGGTGCAGGTGGACGGCAACCGCTGTCCGCAAGTGGCGTTCGCGGTGGAGGCCATCGTCAAGGGCGATGCGCTGGTGCCGGCCATTTCGGCGGCGTCGATCCTGGCCAAGGTGACGCGCGATCGCCAACTGGCAGCCCTGCACATCGCGTTCCCGCACTACGGCTTCGACGTGCATGCCGGCTACGGGACGCCGCAGCATCTGGCCGCCATCGAGCGGCATGGCGTGACGCCGCATCATCGCCGCTCGTTCGCGCCCGTGCGCCGCGCGCTGGACAGTCGGCCGGCCGTGGCCGGCGAAGCCGTGCCGCAGACCGACGCCGATACGGCGTGGGACGATTGACCGATTGACTGATTGACCTTCCGCACCTCCGCCTCGTGAAGCACATCACCTCCCGCGACAACGCGGTGTTCAAGCACTTGAAGGCGCTGTCGGGCTCGACCCAGCAGCGCCGTCGCGCCGGGCAATCGGTGCTCGACGGTATCCACCTGGTGGCGGCTTACCTGGATGCGGGCCGCACGCCCGCGCAGTGCCTGGTCTCGGAGCGGCATCTGGCGCATCCCGAGGTGGCGCCGCTGCTCGCGCGCGTCGACCCGCAGCATGTCATCCTGCTGGCCGATAGCCTGTTCGCGCAACTGACGACGGTCGTCAACGGCATCGACCTGATGGCGCTGATCGACACGCCCGAAGGCCATCTGCCGCATCGCATCGAGCACGATTGCGTGATCCTCGACGGCATCCAGGATGCCGGCAACGTGGGTTCGATCCTGCGCTGCGCGGCGGCGGCCGGCGTGCGCGACGTGTTCATGACGACCGGCTGTGCCTTCGCATGGTCGGCCAAGACGCTGCGCGCGGCGATGGGCGCGCACTTTCACCTCAATATCGTCGAGCACTGCACGTTCGAATCCATGCATGCGCGGCTGCATGTCCCGCTGCTGGCGACTTCGTCGCATGCCCGGCACGCCGTGTTCGACGTGCCGCTGGGCAAGCCGGTCGGCTGGGTGTTCGGCAACGAAGGGGCGGGCGTGTCGGAACAGTGGCTGTCGGTGACGACGCCCATCTCGATTCCGCAGCCGGGCGGCATGGAGTCGCTCAATGTGGCGGCCGCGGCGGCCATCTGCCTGTTCGAGGCCGTGCGGCAGCGGACGGTGAAGGGACAGAGGGGGTAAACGCTGGCGCCCGTGGTGTCCCCCTGCTCACCAGGGGTGACTGCCATTGCAGTGCCCAGTTTTACGGTGATCGGTCGTGTAAATGGTGGCAATTAGTCTATCCCGCTCAGGGAAAGATTTTTGTTGCCAGGGCAATGTGATTGCCAACGCCCTTGACCATTGCGTCAACCTCACTTTCGATGCACGAATAGAGACCGATCCTCCTGATCGTTCGGCAATGCTCGTGGGCGCATCGCCTCGTCCGCGGGCATGTTTGTAAAGTGTGACGACTGCGACGTTGTCGAATCGATAGAAACTTGTCACGGGTGTTCTCCTGCGGCCCGAGTGCGCGATCCAGCCTGGCGGCGTACGCCAAAGCAAAACGGCCGGTGCAAGGCCGGCCGTTCATTGCTGCGGGAGCGCACACTCAGTAGGCGTCGCGCTCCATCTTGACGTCCTGCAGGATGGTGGTGGCGATCTCTTCGATCGACTTGTGCGTGGACGAGAGCCACTTGATGCTCTCGCGACGCATCAGCGTCTCCGCCTCGTTGACCTCGTACCGGCAGTTCTCCAGCGCGGCGTACTTGCTGCCCGGGCGGCGTTCGTTGCGGATTTCGGACAGCCGCTGCGGATCGATGGTCAGCCCGAAGATCTTGCTCTTGTACTCGTACAGCACCGTGGGCAGCTTGCCGCGCTCGAAATCGTCCGGAATCAGCGGGTAATTGGCCGATTTCACGCCGTACTGCATCGCCAGGTAGAGACTGGTCGGCGTCTTTCCGCTGCGGGAGACCCCCACCAGGATGACATCCGCCTCGGCCAGGTTCTTGTGCGACTGGCCGTCGTCGTGCGCAAGTGAAAAGTTGATCGCTTCGATGCGGTTCTTGTACGCCTCGGTGTCGGCGTTCTGGTGGAAGCGGCCGATGGCGTGGGTGGATTTCAACCCCAGTTCGCGTTCCAGCGGCTCGATGAAGGTCTGGAACATGTCCAGGATGGTCGCGCGGGCCTGGTGCACGATCCGGTTGGCCTCGGCATCGACCAGCGTGGTGAAGACGATCGGCCTCACCCCTTCCGCGTGGAACGCTTCGTTGATCTTGCCGACCGCCACGTGCGCCTTGTCCACGGTGTCCACGAACGGGATCCGCACCTGGCGGAATTTCATCTCGAACTGGGCCAGGATGGAGTGGCTGAAGGTTTCTGCGGTGATCCCGGTGCCATCCGACACGATGAATACGGTGCGGATGCCCGGCTTGGCGGCAAGGTCGGTCATTGAAACGAGGAGTTTTTCGGGCACGCCGGGAGGAAATCGGGCGGCGGCACGGTAGAATAGCGGCGATCGTTTTGCTAAGCAATTCGGGCCGGCCTGCGTGCCGCCTTCCGGAAGGTTTAGCTAAGCGATTCGCGCGGCCAGACGACAAGAACACCGTGCCGCGCGCATCCGACCGGTTTTTCACTTAGTAAGAGGCTTGTATGACCAACCTGTCGATGGACGGCGCCTACGTGCTGCCGTTCGAACAGTTGCGGATGACCGATGTCGAGGTCGTCGGCGGCAAGAATGCATCGCTGGGCGAGATGATCTCCCAACTGGACGGCGCCGGCGTGCGTGTCCCGGGCGGCTTTGCCACCACGGCACTGGCCTTCCGCGACTTCCTCGCGCACAACAACCTGACCGAGCGCATTTCGCAGCGCCTGGCCGCCCTGGACGTCGACGACGTCAAGGCGCTGGCCGCGGCCGGCAAGGAAATCCGCGAATGGGTCGCCACGGCGCCGTTCCAGCCGCGCCTGGAGCAGGAGATTCGCGAATCGTTTGCACGCGTGTCGGCCCGTGAAGGCGCTGAGGCGTCATTCGCGGTGCGCTCGTCGGCCACCGCCGAAGACCTGCCCGACGCCTCGTTCGCCGGCCAGCAGGAGAGCTACCTCAACGTTTCCGGCATCGGCGACGTGCTCGACAAGATCAAGCACGTGTTCGCCTCGCTGTACAACGACCGCGCCATCTCCTACCGCGTGCACAAGGGCTTCGCCCACGACGTGGTGGCGCTCTCGGCCGGCATCCAGCGCATGGTGCGCTCGGACTGCGGCGCGTCGGGCGTGATGTTCACGATCGACACCGAATCGGGCTTCCAGGACGTCGTTTTCATCACTTCCAGCTACGGCCTGGGCGAGACGGTGGTACAGGGCGCGGTCAACCCGGACGAGTTCTACGTGTTCAAGCCGATGCTGGCTGCCGGCAAGTACCCGATCATCCGCCGCTCGATCGGCTCCAAGCTGATCAAGATGGAGTTCACGCAGGCCGGCGAGGAAGGCCGCGTCAAGACTGTCGACGTGCCGGGCGAACTGCGCAACCGCTACTCGCTGGTCGATGAGGATGTGGTCGAACTGGCCAAGTACGCCGTCATCATCGAGAAGCACTACGGCCGCCCGATGGACATCGAGTGGGGCAAGGACGGCAAGGACGGCAAGATCTACATCCTGCAGGCCCGCCCCGAGACGGTGAAGAGCCAGTCGGTCGGCAAGGTCGAGCAGCGCTTCCGCCTGAAGGGCTCGGCGCCGGTGCTGACCACCGGCCGCGCGATCGGCCAGAAGATCGGCACGGGCCCCGTGCGCGTGATCAACGATCCGGCCGAAATGGAGCGCGTGCAGCCGGGCGATGTGCTGGTCGCCGACATGACCGACCCGAACTGGGAGCCGGTGATGAAGCGCGCCTCGGCCATCGTCACCAACCGCGGCGGCCGCACCTGCCACGCGGCCATCATCGCGCGTGAGCTGGGCGTGCCGGCCGTGGTCGGCTGCGGCGACGCCACCGACCTGCTCAAGGACGGCACCCTCGTGACGGTCTCGTGCGCCGAGGGCGACGAGGGCAAGATTTACGATGGCCTGCTGGAAACCGAAATCACGGAAGTCCAGCGTGGCGAAATGCCGGCGATCGACGTCAAGATCATGATGAACGTCGGCAACCCGCAGCTGGCCTTCGATTTCTGCCAGATTCCGAACGGCGGCGTGGGCCTGGCCCGCCTGGAATTCATCATCAACAACAACATCGGCGTCCACCCGAAGGCGATCCTCGACTACCCGCAAGTCGACAGCGACCTGAAGAAGGCCGTGGAAAGCGTGGCCCGCGGCCATGCCAGCCCGCGCGCGTTCTATGTCGACAAGCTGGCCGAGGGCATCGCCACCATCGCTGCGGCGTTCTATCCGAAGCCCGTCATCGTGCGCCTGTCCGACTTCAAGTCGAACGAGTACAAGAAGCTGATCGGCGGTTCGCGCTACGAGCCGGATGAAGAAAACCCGATGCTGGGCTTCCGCGGCGCCTCGCGCTACATCGCCGAAGACTTCGCCGAAGCCTTCGAGATGGAGTGCCGCGCCATGAAGCGCGTGCGCGAAGAGATGGGCCTGACCAACGTCGAGATCATGGTGCCGTTCGTGCGCACGCTGGGCCAGGCCGCCATGGTGGTCGACCTGCTGGGCAAATACGGCCTGAAGCGCGGTGAGAACGACCTGCGCCTGATCATGATGTGCGAAGTGCCATCCAACGCGATCCTGGCCAAGGAATTCCTGGAATACTTCGACGGCTTCTCGATCGGCTCGAACGACCTGACGCAGCTCACGCTGGGCCTGGACCGCGACTCCGGCATGGAGCTGCTGGCCCGGGACTTCGACGAGCGCGATCCGGCGGTCAAGTTCATGCTGTCGCGTGCCATCTCGACCGCGAAGTCGATGGGCAAGTATGTCGGCATCTGCGGCCAGGGCCCGTCCGACCACCCGGATTTTGCCGAGTGGCTGGCCAAGGAAGGCATCTCGTCCATCTCGCTGAATCCGGATTCGGTGATCGACACCTGGCAGAAGCTGGGTTCGGCCTGAGCCCGTTGCCAGAACAGGCGCGCACCCGAATGGGTGTGCGCCGACAAGAACGCGAAGTGCCCGGCGGCGTCCAACGCTGGCGGGGGCGGAGCGGCAACAAGCCCCCGTTGACGTGTATCGTCGCGGGGGTTTTTTGTTGGGAGAGGGAGCATGGCGGCGCAAGAGATCGTCTGGTTGACGCTGGCGGTGCTGCTCGTCATCGGTGAGCTGATGACGGGGACGTTCTACCTGCTGATGGTGGCCATCGGGCTGCTGGCGGGTGGGCTGGCCGCTATCGCCGGACTGGGGTTTCCCGCGCAGGCTGTCCTGGCCGCGCTGGTGGCCGTGGTCGGCATCGCGGGGCTGCGGCGTACGCGCTTCGGCCGTGTCACGCGCGAGAATGCCGCCCGCAATCGCAACGTCAACCTGGATATCGGCGAGGTGCTGCGCGTGGATGCTTGGTCACCCGAGCGGCGTGCGCGCGTGCAGTACCGCGGTGCAGAGTGGGACGTCGAACTGGCGCCGCAGGCGTCGGCCGGCGGCGGCGAATTCCGCATCGTCGAGGTGCGCGGCAACGTGCTGGTTGTCGCACCCAAATAATTCTTTCCATCGACCGGAGGTTTTATGTTCGAGCTGGGGACTCTCGCGCTCATCGTCCTGTTTGCCGCCATTGTGCTGATCGCGCAGAGCATCAAGATCGTGCCGCAGCAGCACGCGTGGATCCTGGAGCGGCTGGGTAAGTACCACGCGACGCTGTCGCCGGGGCTCAATATTGTGCTGCCGTTCGTCGACCGGGTGGCCTATAAGCACGTGCTCAAAGAGATCCCGCTGGATGTGCCGAGCCAGATCTGCATCACCAAGGACAACACGCAGTTGCAGGTGGACGGCATCCTGTACTTCCAGGTGACCGACCCGATGCGCGCCTCGTACGGTTCGAGCAACTTTGTCATCGCCATCACGCAGCTGGCGCAGACCACGCTGCGCTCGGTGGTCGGCAAGCTGGAGCTGGACAAGACCTTCGAGGAGCGCGAGTTCATCAACCACAGCGTGGTCAATGCGCTGGATGAAGCCGCCTCCAACTGGGGCGTGAAGGTGCTGCGCTACGAGATCAAGGACCTGACGCCGCCCAAGGAGATCCTGCATGCGATGCAGGCACAGATCACCGCCGAGCGCGAGAAGCGCGCCCTGATCGCGGCCTCCGAAGGCAAGCGCCAGGAGCAGATCAACCTGGCCTCCGGCGCGCGCGAGGCCGCGATCCAGAAGTCCGAAGGGGAGAAGCAGGCCGCCATCAACCGGGCCCAGGGTGAAGCGGCGGCCATCGTGGCGGTGGCCGAGGCCAATGCGCAGGCGATCCAGAAGGTCGGTCACGCGATCCGTGCCGAAGGCGGCATCGATGCGGTCAACCTGAAGGTGGCCGAGGAATATGTGGCGGCGTTCGGCAACCTGGCCAAGCAGGGCAACACGCTGATCGTGCCCGGCAACCTGGGCGACCTGAGCACGATGATTGCGTCGGCGCTGCAGATCGTGAAGCAGCAACGGCCGACAGCCTGAGGCGTGGCGCGGATCAGGCCTTCTCGCGCATGAGCCGCGCTTTCTCGCGCTGCCAGTTGCGGTCCTTCTCGGTCTCGCGCTTGTCATAGAGCTTCTTGCCCTTGGCCAGGCCGATCTCGCACTTCACGCGTCCGCGCGTGTAGTGCAGGTTGAGCGGTACGAGCGTATAGCCGCGCTGCTCGACCTTGCCGATCAGCTTCTTGATCTCTTCGGCGTGCAGCAGCAACTTGCGGGTGCGCGTCGGGTCGGGCTTGACGTGTGTGGAGGCGGATTGCAGCGGGCTGATGTGCGCTCCGATCAGGAACAGTTCGGCGTCGCGGATGACGACGTAGCCTTCCTTGATCTGCACACGGTTGGCGCGGATGGCCTTCACCTCCCAGCCCTCGAGCGCGATGCCCGCCTCGTAGCGCTCTTCGATGAAGTAATCGAAAAAGGCTTTCTTGTTCTCGGCAATGGTCATACTGGGATGTGGCGGTTAGCGCGTAGGATGCGCTGCGATAAAATGGCGAGTTTAACAAATCCGTCGCGGGCCCAAGAAGGGCGGCAGCGCGAATGCGGCGGGCAAAGCTTTCGGATGGCGCATGGCAGACGTTGAGAAAACGGTGTTGATCGGTTACTCGGCCGAACAGATGTTCGACCTGGTCACCAACGTCAAGGACTATCCGAATTTCCTGCCATGGTGTGGCGGCGTGGAGATCTACGAGCAGACCGACACCTCGCTCGATGCCCGCGTCGACATTGCCTTCAAGGGCATCCACCAGTATTTCCGCACGCGCAACACGCAGGTGTGGCCCACCCGCATCGATATGACGTTCGCCGACGGGCCTTTCAAGGCCTTCACCGGCTTCTGGCAGTTCACGCCGTTGCGCGCCGACGCCTGCAAGATCAACTTCCACCTGCATTACGAATTTTCCAGCGGGCTCCTGGAAAAGCTGATCGGCCCGGTGTTCAGCATGATCGCCAACACCTTCGTCGATTCCTTCATCAAGCGCGCCGAGGTCGTCTATGGCGAGTCCTGAGCGGATCGATGTGATGGTGTGCCTGGCGACGGTCACGCCACCAAGGCTGGTGCAGGTGCAGGTGAGTGCCTCGGCAACGGTGGCGGATGCGGTGCGCGCCTCCGGCCTGCTGGAGGGGGGCGGCTTGTCGATCGATGCCTGTCGGCTGGGCGTCTACGGCAAGCGCAAGACGCCCGATGCCCCATTGCATGCGCGCGACCGGGTGGAGATCACCGGTCCGCTGATCGCCGACCCGAAGACGGCGCGCCGGCGCCGTGTGCAGCGCGTGCGCGCGGGGGGCACGCGCGAGGGGCTGAAGTGGCTGCGCAACGAGACGCCGCCCGAGGACGGCGTGACCGAGTAGTAGCTTTAACTGCTGCAGTTCGCGCTCAGATCGGACTGGTTGCGCTGGATGGCGGCGGCGCGCTGCGCGTCATCCATATAGGAGAGCGTGCCGTCCGCCTGCGGCGTGGCATAGCGGCGGCCGCCTTGCAGATACGCGGTTTCGTTGCGCAGGCGCTCGCAATCGGCCTGGCGGCGCTGAGCCTGTTCGGCCTTCTGCGCGTCTTCCTGCTCGCGCTTGGCGCGTTCGGCCAGGCGCTTGCGCAGTTCGGCGTCCGGGTCGGTCGCGGCGACGCCCGAGGCCGGCTGACCGGGTTTGGCGACCGCCTTCGGATCGGCGGCCTTCACGCCGGAGGCTGGCGTGGGCAGGGCTTCATATGCAGAGGTCATCTGCCCGTTTGGATTGCGGATAATGCGGCTCGCCGGGATGCTGGGCGGCGGCGCGACGTCGCTGTAGACCATCTGACCCTTTTCGTCGCGCCATTGCCAGGCCCATTGTGCGTGGACAGGGCAGGCGAGGGCGATCAGGGTGGCGGTAGCCGGCAGCAGGACGTGCAGTCGTTTCATGAAGTTCTCGTTCGATGGCCTGCCGACGGCGCGCTGGCCGACCCGACGACGGCCCCTCGACGCGCACGGAGGCCCCGGCAGCGTGATCGCCGCGCGTTGATCTGGGCGGCGGCCTGATTCGGCCTGCCGACTCGCCCCCCCGGCAAGACGCCCAGTTTAGGCAGAGTTGTCGTCGGCGTGCAAGCGCACCGACCAGCCGACGCCCACGATCAGCAAGGCAATCGCCGCCATTTCGAGCGGCCGTGGCCAGCGGTGGTCGTACACGAAGCCATATGCCAGCGCGAACAGCGTCTCGAACACGATCATCTGGCCGGACAGTGTCAGTGGCAGGCGCCGGGCGGCGATGTTCCACAGATTGTTGCCGATCAGCGACGCGCCCAGGGCCACGGCGGCGTTGACGATCCAGAAGGTGGTCCAGGCCCGTCCGCCGCTCTGCGCCCAGCCGGTGCCGGCGACCAGAATCGCCGCTGCCGTCAGCACGGCCGACAGCGCGCCGGTCGAGATGCCGTACAGTGCCGACCACTCGTTGCTGGAGAAATGCGGGTTGCGCTGCAGGTAGCGGGCGTTGTCGACGGCATACCAGGTCCAACTGCACAACGCGCCCGCCGCGCACGCGATGCCGGCGATGCGCTGCCAGGCCGGGCGGGTGTCGGCGGCATCGTGGCCGAACAGGTCGACATTGATGCAGGCGATGCCGGCGGCCACCACCAGCAACGGCCAGATCAGGCGGGACAGCGGCACGGCGCCGTGGTCGCGTCGGCCGAGCACGGTCACCGTGATGGGCAGCACGCCGATGATCAGCGAGACAGGGGCGACGCCGGCCAGTTGCACGCCGAAGGCCAGCAGGACGTAATAGACGAGATTGCCGCTGCAGGACTGCCGCACCAGCGCGAGGCAGTCGGCGCGGGTGATCTTGCGGGCAATGCGCGGGAGGATGGGGGAAGCGGCAAGCGCGGCGATGGCCCCGTAGGCGAGGTAGCGGCCCAGGGCCAGTTCCCAGGGCGAGAACGCGGGCAGGGCGCGTGGCGCAATAAAGACCATGCCCCACATGGCGCCGGCCAGCAGGGCGCAGAGGACGCCAATTCCCATTCGAACACTCGTTGACGGAAAGCCACGCCGTCGCCAACGGATGCGCCGGTGTGCGAAGAAAAATTTATCAAGCATAGCATGGCCATAACCAAACGTGGCGAGATTCCCGTATAATTCGGTTTTGCGCCTAGAGGATTTGCTATGCGTCTTGTCCAGAAAGCACTCACGTTCGATGATGTGCTGCTTGTCCCGGCCTACTCGGCCGTCCTGCCCCGCGATACGTCTCTTCGCACCAAACTCACTCGATCGATCGAGCTTGCCATTCCGCTCGTGTCCGCTGCCATGGACACGGTCACGGAAGCGCGCCTGGCCATCGCCATGGCGCAGCAAGGCGGCATCGGCATCGTCCACAAGAACCTGAAGCCGGAAGAGCAGGCGCGCGAAGTCGCCAAGGTCAAACGCTTCGAGTCGGGTGTGCTGCGTGACCCGATCACCATCGGCCCGGACATGAAAGTCCGCGACGTGATGGCGCTGTCTGCGCAGCATGGCATCTCGGGCTTCCCGGTGCTGGAAGGCAATAAGGTGGTGGGCATCATCACCAACCGCGACCTGCGCTTCGAAGAAGAGCTGGATGCCCCGGTGCGCGTCAAGATGACGCCGGGCGAGAAGCTCGTCACCGTCAAGGAAGGCGCCTCGCTGGAAGAAGCCAAGCGCCTGATGAACAAGCATCGCCTGGAGCGCGTGCTGGTGGTCGACGGCAACTTCGAGTTGCGCGGCCTCATCACCGTCAAGGATATCCAGAAGGCCACCGAGCACCCGCTGGCCTCCAAGGACGAGCGTGGCTCGCTGCGCGTCGGCGCGGCGGTGGGCGTGGGTCCGGACAACGACCTGCGCGTCGACCTGCTGGTCAAGGCGGGCGTGGACGTGATCGTGGTCGATACCGCGCACGGCCATAGCCAGGGTGTGCTGAATCGCGTGCGCTGGATTAAGGACAAGTACCCGCAGGTGCAGGTGATCGGCGGCAACATCGCCACGGCCGAAGCGGCGAAGGCACTGGTCGACCACGGCGCGGACGGCGTCAAGGTCGGCATCGGCCCGGGCTCGATCTGCACGACGCGGATCGTCGCCGGCGTGGGCGTGCCGCAGATCAGCGCGGTGTCCAACGTGGCCGAGGCACTCAAGAATACCGGCGTGCCGCTGGTGGCCGACGGCGGCGTGCGTTACTCGGGCGACATCGCCAAGGCCCTGGCGGCCGGCGCACACACCGTGATGATGGGTGGCATGTTCGCCGGCACCGAAGAGGCGCCGGGCGAAGTGTTCCTGTACCAGGGCCGCTCGTACAAGAGCTACCGCGGCATGGGCTCGGTGGGCGCCATGAAGGACGGCGCGGCCGACCGCTACTTCCAGGAAGACAACACCGCCAACGTCGACAAACTGGTGCCCGAAGGCATCGAGGGCCGCGTGCCGTACAAGGGCTCGGTGTTGCCGATCGTCCACCAGCTGACGGGCGGCATCCGCTCCTCGATGGGCTATTGCGGCTGCGCGTCGATCGCCGAATGGCACGAGAAGAGCCAGTTCGTCCAGATCACCGCCGCCGGCATGCGCGAATCGCACGTGCACGACGTGCAGATCACGAAGGAGGCGCCGAACTATCACCTCGACTGACCGGGCGCACCGGTCATCGCACCCGCGATAGAAGGCACACAGTACTGGCGCCGGGGCGCGGATGCTCCGGCGATTCAATCCCGGTGGCCGGCGCACGGGGCGGCCACCCGCAACTGGAGGGGATGATGAAAGCGCTTTTGCGACTCGTTCTGTTTCTGGATGCGGCTGTCGCGCTGTGCGTCGGTCTTGTCCTGTTGGCGTCCCCGCTGTCGTCCGTCTTCGGCGCGCTGCAGCTGCCGCAGCCGGATCCGGCGATGTACGGCCAGTTGCTTGGCGTGACATTGATCGGCCTGGCCTGGCTGCTGTGGCACGCCACCGTCAACGGGCAACTGACCACCGCCGTAGCGCAGGTGGTCGGCCATGTGAATCTGACAGTGGCCGTGCTGGTGATCGCCTGGCTGCTGTTCTTCCACCTGCCGGTGGACGGCGCCGGACGCATCTGGCTGCCGACCTTTGCCGCTGTGCTGGCGCTGTTCGCTGCCGTGCAGATTCCGGCCTCGCGCCGCGTGCGCCATGCCGAGCGCGAGCGGGCCGCCAAGGCGCGCGAAGAGGCCGTTGCCACGCGTGAGCGCGCACGCGCGGACGTCGAGCGCAAGGAACCCGCCTACATGCCGCCGCCGGGCTACGGTCCCGGCACCGAAGTCGACACGATTGCCGATTCTCTCCCTCCACAACATGCACGACAAAGTCCTCATCCTTGATTTCGGTTCGCAGGTCACGCAGCTGATCGCCCGGCGCGTCCGCGAAGCGCACGTCTATTGCGAGATCCATCCGAACGACGTGTCCGATGCCTTCGTGCGCGAGTTCGCGCCCAAGGCTGTCATCCTCTCCGGCAGTCACGCCAGCACCTACGAAGACCACCAACTGCGTGCCCCGCAGGCTGTGTGGGACCTGGGGGTGCCGGTGCTCGGCATTTGCTACGGCATGCAGACCATGGCTGTGCAGCTGGGCGGCAAGGTCGAGTGGAGCGACCACCGCGAATTCGGCTACGCCGAGGTGCGGGCCCATGGCCACACCCGACTGCTCGATGGCATCGAGGATTTCGCTACGGCCGAAGGCCACGGCATGCTGAAGGTGTGGATGAGCCATGGTGACAAGGTCGCCGAGTTGCCGCCGGGTTTCAAGCTGCTGGCCTCCACGCCGAGCTGCCCGATCGCCGGCATGGCTGACGAATCGCGCGGCTACTACGCCGTGCAGTTCCACCCGGAAGTCACGCACACCGTGCAGGGCCGTGCGCTGCTTGAGCGCTTCGTGCTCGAGATCGCCGGTGCCAAGCCGGACTGGATCATGCGCGACCACATCGAAGAGGCGGTCAAGTCGATCCGCGAGCAGGTAGGCGACGAGGAAGTGATCCTGGGCCTGTCGGGCGGCGTCGACTCTTCGGTGGCTGCGGCGCTGATCCACCGCGCCATCGGCGATCAACTGACCTGCGTGTTCGTCGATCACGGTCTGCTGCGTCTGAACGAAGGCCAGATGGTGCTCGACATGTTCGAGGGCCGGCTGCATGCCAAGGTCGTACACGCCAATGCTTCCGAGCAGTTCCTCGGCCACCTGGCCGGCGTGACCGATCCGGAAGCCAAGCGCAAGATCATCGGCCGCGAGTTCGTCGAGGTGTTCCAGGCCGAAGCCAAGAAGCTGACCAATGCGAAATGGCTGGCGCAGGGCACGATCTACCCGGACGTGATCGAATCGGGCGGCGCCAAGACCAAGAAGGCGACCACGATCAAGAGTCACCATAACGTCGGCGGTCTGCCCGAGACGCTGGGCCTGAAGCTGCTGGAGCCGCTGCGTGATCTGTTCAAGGATGAGGTGCGCGAGCTGGGTGTCGCGCTCGGTCTGCCGCCGGAGATGGTGTATCGCCATCCGTTCCCGGGCCCGGGCCTGGGCGTGCGCATCTTGGGCGAAGTCAAGCGTGAATACGCAGATCTGCTGCGTCGCGCCGACGCCATCTTCATCGAAGAGCTGCGCGGCACCAAAGCCACCACGCAGGATGTCGCCGCGGGCCTGTGCGCCGAAGACCAAGTCGGCAAGAGCTGGTACGACTTGACCAGCCAGGCGTTTGCGGTGTTTCTGCCGGTCAAGTCGGTCGGCGTGATGGGCGACGGTCGTACCTATGACTACGTGGTTGCGCTGCGCGCGGTGCAGACCACCGACTTTATGACGGCCCACTGGGCGCACCTGCCGTATGCCCTGCTGGGGCGCGCGTCGAACCGCATCATCAATGAAGTGCGTGGGATCAACCGCGTGGTGTACGACGTATCGGGCAAGCCGCCGGCGACGATCGAGTGGGAGTGATCGGGGCGCGTCTCGCGCGATAGCCGGTCGAGCGCGGTCGTCATGGTCTCCATGGCGATCCGCTGCGACGGCTGGCGCGGGGCCTGCGCTTAGGGTTGAGCGGGCGGCCGCTTCTTTATCGGGGGCGGCGGCCAAAGAATATTTCGGGTCTGCTCAAAAAAGACTTGCCAGGCACACATCAACGCTTTAGTATTCGCCCCTCGCTGCACGACACAGCGCAGACGCGAAAGCGAAAGCGGAGTGGTCGAGGCGGTGGAGAAGCAGGTGTGGAGCGGTTCTCCGGCCGATGGGTGGTAAGAGTCGGCGGGGAGTTGTGGAAGTTGGCAGCGAGTTGATGAGAAAAAATTCTTCGACGAGTTGTTGACAGCGACGAAAAAGCTCTTCATAATCTCGTTTCTCTGCTGCAGACAACGCAGCGACGCGATAAACAAAGTTGATCGCGAAGTTCTTTAACAAACAAACAGCCGATAAGTGTGGGCGCTTGATGACGGATGCGGCGAACGAAAGTTCGTTAGCTTACAAGTTATGAAGTGCTCGCACAGAAGTAAGGTTTGAACGAGAGTTCAAGTCAGATTCTGAGAGTGAGCGACCGCTCGTAATAGAGCGAAAACAGCAGATTGAACTGAAGAGTTTGATCCTGGCTCAGATTGAACGCTGGCGGCATGCCTTACACATGCAAGTCGAACGGCAGCGGGGGTAGCTTGCTACCTGCCGGCGAGTGGCGAACGGGTGAGTAATACATCGGAACGTGCCCTGTAGTGGGGGATAACTAGTCGAAAGACTGGCTAATACCGCATACGACCTGAGGGTGAAAGTGGGGGACCGCAAGGCCTCATGCTATAGGAGCGGCCGATGTCTGATTAGCTAGTTGGTGGGGTAAAGGCCTACCAAGGCGACGATCAGTAGCTGGTCTGAGAGGACGATCAGCCACACTGGGACTGAGACACGGCCCAGACTCCTACGGGAGGCAGCAGTGGGGAATTTTGGACAATGGGGGCAACCCTGATCCAGCAATGCCGCGTGTGTGAAGAAGGCCTTCGGGTTGTAAAGCACTTTTGTCCGGAAAGAAATCGCTTCGGTTAATACCTGGAGTGGATGACGGTACCGGAAGAATAAGGACCGGCTAACTACGTGCCAGCAGCCGCGGTAATACGTAGGGTCCAAGCGTTAATCGGAATTACTGGGCGTAAAGCGTGCGCAGGCGGTTGTGCAAGACCGATGTGAAATCCCCGGGCTTAACCTGGGAATTGCATTGGTGACTGCACGGCTAGAGTGTGTCAGAGGGAGGTAGAATTCCACGTGTAGCAGTGAAATGCGTAGAGATGTGGAGGAATACCGATGGCGAAGGCAGCCTCCTGGGATAACACTGACGCTCATGCACGAAAGCGTGGGGAGCAAACAGGATTAGATACCCTGGTAGTCCACGCCCTAAACGATGTCAACTAGTTGTTGGGGATTCATTTCCTTAGTAACGTAGCTAACGCGTGAAGTTGACCGCCTGGGGAGTACGGTCGCAAGATTAAAACTCAAAGGAATTGACGGGGACCCGCACAAGCGGTGGATGATGTGGATTAATTCGATGCAACGCGAAAAACCTTACCTACCCTTGACATGCCACTAACGAAGCAGAGATGCATTAGGTGCTCGAAAGAGAAAGTGGACACAGGTGCTGCATGGCTGTCGTCAGCTCGTGTCGTGAGATGTTGGGTTAAGTCCCGCAACGAGCGCAACCCTTGTCTCTAGTTGCTACGAAAGGGCACTCTAGAGAGACTGCCGGTGACAAACCGGAGGAAGGTGGGGATGACGTCAAGTCCTCATGGCCCTTATGGGTAGGGCTTCACACGTCATACAATGGTGCATACAGAGGGTTGCCAAGCCGCGAGGTGGAGCTAATCCCAGAAAATGCATCGTAGTCCGGATCGTAGTCTGCAACTCGACTACGTGAAGCTGGAATCGCTAGTAATCGCGGATCAGCATGCCGCGGTGAATACGTTCCCGGGTCTTGTACACACCGCCCGTCACACCATGGGAGTGGGTTTTGCCAGAAGTAGTTAGCCTAACCGTAAGGGGGGCGATTACCACGGCAGGGTTCATGACTGGGGTGAAGTCGTAACAAGGTAGCCGTATCGGAAGGTGCGGCTGGATCACCTCCTTTAAGAGCGTGCATTCTAGTTAGGCGTCCACACTTATCGGTTTGTTTGATGTTACAGCCAAGGGTCTGTAGCTCAGGTGGTTAGAGCACCGTCTTGATAAGGCGGGGGTCGTAGGTTCAAGTCCTACCAGACCCACCAAGTTATGGACGGTGGAAGTCTCTGCCGTGACTGGGGGATTAGCTCAGCTGGGAGAGCACCTGCTTTGCAAGCAGGGGGTCGTCGGTTCGATCCCGTCATCCTCCACCAATACCTTGTGGTTGCCAAACGCAAGCATCGAGTTTTCGGTGTTTGCGTTTGGCATTGCCAAGACGAGTAATAACTCGGCTGTTCTTTAACAATATGGAATGTAGTAAAGGTGTCGCGGAGCATTGATGAGATGCTCGCAACAACGCGACACTGGGTTGTGATTGTATCAACCAGTATTACGAGTGATCGAAAGACCGCTTGGAATACGGCACAACGCGAGAACTCAGCCTATATCGAGACATACTCGTTATAGGGTCAAGCGAATAAGTGCATGTGGTGGATGCCTTGGCGATCACAGGCGATGAAGGACGTAGTAGCTTGCGAAAAGCTGCGGGGAGCTGGCAAACGAGCTTTGATCCGCAGATGTCCGAATGGGGAAACCCGGCCCGTATGGGTCATCTGTTACTGAATTCATAGGTAACAGAGGCGAACGCAGTGAACTGAAACATCTAAGTAGCTGCAGGAAAAGAAATCAACCGAGATTCCCAAAGTAGTGGCGAGCGAAATGGGAACAGCCTTGTACTCTTTAGCAGTATTGTTAGCAAAGCGGAATGGAAAGTCCGGCCATAGTGGGTGATAGCCCCGTATGCGAAAACAGTATTGTGGAACTAGGTGTACGACAAGTAGGGCGGGACACGTGAAATCCTGTCTGAAGATGGGGGGACCATCCTCCAAGGCTAAATACTCGTGATCGACCGATAGTGAACCAGTACCGTGAGGGAAAGGCGAAAAGAACCCCGGGAGGGGAGTGAAATAGATCCTGAAACCGCATGCATACAAACAGTCGGAGCCTGGAAACGGGTGACGGCGTACCTTTTGTATAATGGGTCAGCGACTTACATTCAGTGGCAAGCTTAACCGATTAGGGAAGGCGTAGCGAAAGCGAGTCCGAATAGGGCGTTCAGTCGCTGGGTGTAGACCCGAAACCAAGTGATCTATCCATGGCCAGGTTGAAGGTGCGGTAACACGTACTGGAGGACCGAACCCACTAACGTTGAAAAGTTAGGGGATGAGCTGTGGATAGGGGTGAAAGGCTAAACAAACTTGGAAATAGCTGGTTCTCTCCGAAAACTATTTAGGTAGTGCCTCGTGTCTCACCTTCGGGGGTAGAGCACTGTCATGGTTGGGGGGTCTATTGCTGATTACCCCGCCATAGCAAACTCCGAATACCGAAGAGTGCAATCACGGGAGACAGACATCGGGTGCTAACGTCCGGTGTCAAGAGGGAAACAACCCAGACCGCCAGCTAAGGTCCCTAAGATTGGCTAAGTGGGAAACGAAGTGGGAAGGCTAAAACAGTCAGGAGGTTGGCTTAGAAGCAGCCACCCTTTAAAGAAAGCGTAATAGCTCACTGATCGAGTCGTCCTGCGCGGAAGATGTAACGGGGCTAAGCCAGTCACCGAAGCTGCGGATGCACGTAAGTGCATGGTAGGAGAGCGTTCTGTAAGCCTGTGAAGGTGTCTTGTGAAGGATGCTGGAGGTATCAGAAGTGCGAATGCTGACATGAGTAGCGATAAAGGGGGTGAAAGGCCCCCTCGCCGTAAGCCCAAGGTTTCCTACGCAACGTTCATCGGCGTAGGGTGAGTCGGCCCCTAAGGCGAGGCAGAGATGCGTAGCTGATGGGAAGCAGGTTAATATTCCTGCACCGTCGTATGATGCGATGGGGGGACGGATCGCGGAAGGTTGTCCGGGTGTTGGATGTCCCGGTCCCTGCATTGGAGATGGCACTTAGGCAAATCCGGGTGCGTGATTCAAGGGTGTGGGGCGAGCGACTTTAGGTCGCGAAGCAATTGGAAGTGGTTCCAAGAAAAGCCTCTAAGCTTCAGTCATACGAGACCGTACCGCAAACCGACACAGGTGGGCGAGATGAGTATTCTAAGGCGCTTGAGAGAACTCGGGAGAAGGAACTCGGCAAATTGGTACCGTAACTTCGGGATAAGGTACGCCCTTGTAGTTTGACTGGCTCGCGCCAGAAGGACGAAGGGGTTGCAATAAAATGGTGGCTGCGACTGTTTAATAAAAACACAGCACTCTGCAAACACGAAAGTGGACGTATAGGGTGTGACGCCTGCCCGGTGCCGGAAGATTAAATGATGGGGTGCAAGCTCTTGATTGAAGTCCCGGTAAACGGCGGCCGTAACTATAACGGTCCTAAGGTAGCGAAATTCCTTGTCGGGTAAGTTCCGACCTGCACGAATGGCGTAACGATGGCCACACTGTCTCCTCCCGAGACTCAGCGAAGTTGAAGTGTTTGTGATGATGCAATCTCCCCGCGGCTAGACGGAAAGACCCCATGAACCTTTACTGTAGCTTTGCATTGGACTTTGAACCGATCTGTGTAGGATAGGTGGGAGGCTTTGAAACCGGGACGCTAGTTTCGGTGGAGCCGTCCTTGAAATACCACCCTGGTTTGTTTGAGGTTCTAACCTTGGCCCGTGAATCCGGGTCGGGGACAGTGCATGGTAGGCAGTTTGACTGGGGCGGTCTCCTCCCAAAGTGTAACGGAGGAGTTCGAAGGTACGCTTGGTACGGTCGGACATCGTACCTAAAGTGCAATGGCAAAAGCGTGCTTAACTGCGAGACCGACAAGTCGAGCAGGTGCGAAAGCAGGACATAGTGATCCGGTGGTTCTGTATGGAAGGGCCATCGCTCAACGGATAAAAGGTACTCTGGGGATAACAGGCTGATACCGCCCAAGAGTTCATATCGACGGCGGTGTTTGGCACCTCGATGTCGGCTCATCTCATCCTGGGGCTGTAGCCGGTCCCAAGGGTATGGCTGTTCGCCATTTAAAGAGGTACGTGAGCTGGGTTTAAAACGTCGTGAGACAGTTTGGTCCCTATCTGCCGTGGGCGTTGGAATCTTGACGGGGGCTGCTCCTAGTACGAGAGGACCGGAGTGGACGTACCGCTGGTGTACCTGTTGTCTCGCCAGAGGCATCGCAGGGTAGCTATGTACGGAAGAGATAACCGCTGAAAGCATCTAAGCGGGAAACTCGCCTGAAGATGAGGATTCCCTGGAGACTTGATCTCCCTGAAGGGTCGTTCGAGACCAGGACGTTGATAGGCTGGGTGTGGAAGCGCAGTAATGCGTTCAGCTAACCAGTACTAATTGCCCGTGCGGCTTGATCCTATAACCGGTATGTTTCCGGTTGAGTCACCGCTGTGCCGATACGCACAACCCCTACACACTACATTCCATATTGGCGGCGCTGAGCCTCCTCAGCGACGCAACAAGTTATAGCCTGGTGACCATAGCGAGTCGGTACCACCCCTTCCCATCCCGAACAGGACCGTGAAACGACTCCGCGCCGATGATAGTGCGGATTCCCGTGTGAAAGTAGGTCATCGCCAGGCTCTCCATACAAAACGCCCCAACCTCAACCGGTTGGGGCGTTTTACTTTGCGCGAAACTATCCTCGCTTCCATTCCTCCCGGCTCCTCCCCCCCGCCCAACAGCTCTGACTGACCTCGCTTTGTGCTCAAGCAGGATGGCCAGCCCAACACCGAATGCGTTTTGTCCCCAACCACCACGCTTGGTGGTTATTGATCCGGCATCAATGCACTTGAATCAAGCCGCATAGCGGATAGGCTCATGCTCAAAGTATTTTCTGACGCGTGCGGGTTGCCGCTGCACGCTTCGCAGATGGCTGGAAGTTGCCTTGACCAACTGCAGCTTGGTTCGTGCCGGCGCGAGCTTGGTGACAGCCTGCTTCAGGTCGGCATTGAGCATCTCATCCGGGTTGAGCTCGGGGCTGTAGCTGGGCAGGTAGAACACTTCGATGCGTTCCTTGTTGGCTTGCAGCCACTCCTTGACCGGCTTGGCGTGATGCACGCGCAGGTTGTCCAGCACGAGGAAGATCTTCTTCTTGGCCCCGCGAATGAGCCGTTGCATGAAGTCGATCAGGATGTCGGCATTGAGCGCGCCATCGAAGATCTTCCAACGCATCTCGCCCTTGTTGGTGACGGTGGAGATCACCGACAAGCCGTGCCGCTTGTTGCTCACGCGAACCACCGGCGTTTGCCCCCTGGGGGCATAGCTGCGCCCGCGCACGTCGTCGCTGCGCAGCCCGCTCTCGTCGCCCCAGTGAATCTCGGCGCCTTCGGCTTTGGCCCGCGCAGCAATGACTGGGGAGTCGTGTTCGAGCCATTTCTTCACCGCCGCAGGCGACTGCTCGTATGCCTTGCGCATCGGCTTTTGCGGCGTGAAGCCCCAGCGCGACAGGTACAGCCCCACCGTGCGTACCGCCAGCCGAATGCCGAAACACTGCTCCATCAGTTGGCCCACCGCCGCGCGTGTCCACAGCGCGTAGGGCATCTTGAGCTGGTCCGGTGTCTTGTCGGCAATCAGTTGGCGCACCAAGAGTTCCTGCGTCACGTCCAACGACCGCCCCTGACCTGGCTTGCGTCCTCCCGGCGCGTCGCGCAGACCCTTCGCTCCCAATGCCTGGTGCCGCTTGCAGATGTCGAACACGCCCGTGCGGCTCAGCCCGGTCAACTCAGCGATTTCCTCGTACGTGCGCCCTGCGCGACGCAGCCGGATTACCTGAACTCGCCTCTCGTGCCTCGCCTCTGGCGACAGCGTTCTCATGTCGGTCGTTTCCATCTCTCCGACATCAGGGCGCAAACCGAAATTTCAAGTCCATTCATACCGAATCAATAGTAAACACGGCCCGATGGAGGTACAGGCAGGTAGCTTGCGGGAAGGCTCAAGGACTAGGCCCTGTTCTGCTCCGCGCGGCTGGTGTTCGGCATGATCGTGCTGCTGTGCTATCGCGCGCTGCCGCTGCCGTCGCCGAAGACGTCGGCGGAAGAAAAGAAATGGGCCATGTCGGTGCTCACGGCGGCGGCCAGCGGCATCATCGGTTACCGGGGCCTCAGGTGAACCGGGTTGCGGCCTCGCTGGAAGGATGAACGCCCGCATCGCTGCGGGCGTTTTTGTTTGGGGCGGGCGCAGAGCCGGGCGTACTGTTGCTATGGCGTCCGTCGACGGCTCCGACCACGACCCCGCCGTTCGTGCACTACGACGAAACCGCCTCGCAGACGGGCGGCCCGTATGTGCACATCGGCCTGGCGCCTCGCCAGGCGGGGTTCGATATCTACGAGAAGGCGTTCGGCAATGTGCTGACCACGCCCGCCACGCGCGGCGAGCGCATCCAGCTCGAGGGCCGCGTCTACGACGGCTCCGGCACCCTGGTGCGCGACGTGCTGATCGAGATCTGGCAGGCCAATGCCGACGGCAAGTACGCCCACCCCGGCGATCGCCAGGACAATCCCGTCGACCCGGCGTTCCGCGGCTGGGGCCGCACCGGCGCCGATTTCGAAACCGGCGTCTACCGCTTCGAGACCATCAAGCCGGGGCTCGTGGCGGGGCGGGGCGATTCGGTCCAGGCACCGCACATTTGCATGGTGCTGTTCGCGCGCGGTATCAACCTGGGGCTGCACACCCGCGTGTACTTCAGCGACGAGGCCGAGGCCAACAGCCGCGATCCGGTGCTGACCGGCATCGAATGGGAAGTGCGCCGCCAGACCCTGATCGCCCGGCGCGGCGAGCGCAACGGCGAGGTGGTCTACACCTTCGACGTCCGTCTGCAGGACACGCCGGACGGCGGCGCTGAAACGGTCTTCTTCGATATCTGAGCGCCACACCGGTGGCGCAGGCGCCCGGCGGTTGCGCACTCCCGGGCGTTTTTTTTGCAAGCCTGTCACGCAAGCATGAGCAGGATGTCATCCGGCCGCCGATAATGGAGGACTTCCATTTGCGCGCCTTGCCGCCCTGACGTGACCCAACTGACGCTCCCCGGATTCGAAGCCATGCCGCAGGTGCCGGCGCATCGCCTGTTCCTGGCGGTCAAGCCCGATGCGGATGCGGCCGGGCGCATCGCGCAGCGGGTCGAACTGCTGCGGTCGGAGGTCGGCTTCAAGGCTAAGCCGCTGCGCATGGAGCGGCTGCATATCACGCTGCATCACCTGGGGGACTTCGTCGAACTGCCGGACACCCTGGTGGCGCATGCTTGCGAGGCCGTGGCCAGCGTTGCGCTGCCGCCGTTCGAGGTGACCTTCGACCAGGTGGTGAGCCTCCATGGGCGGCGCGATCACCGGCCCTTCGTCCTGACGGGCGGCGCCGGCCTGCATGCGTTGATCGATTTCCAGCACGCGCTGGGCGGTGCGCTGGAGCGTGCCGGGCTGCGCGTCCCGAAGGCGCGCTTCGTGCCGCATATCACGCTGCTGTACGACCGCGGCGGCTTTGCGCCGAAGCCGGTCGAGCCGATCGCCTGGACGGTGCGCGAGTTCATGCTGATCGACAGCTGGCTCGGCAAGACGCGCTATGACGAGAAAGGACGATGGCCGCTGCGGGAGGACGGCGCATCGTCCTGAGGGCCGGCCGGATCAGTTGATCAGTCGGACGCACCGGGCAGCGCGCAGCTGTCCGGACCGCAAACCGGTGCGCTTTCACCCGCGCCGGCTGCCGCGGGTGCTGCGGTATCCGCCGCCAGGTGGTGTGCCAGCGCCTGCGCCCATGCCTCGGGGCGGCCCAGCCAGGCGCCGATATCCACCACGCCCATCCTGCCGTCGCCGTCTTCCAGTGCGAAGGTAGGGTAACCCTGGCCGCCGACGCGCTCGAGCAAGTGCCGGCTGGCCGCGATGTGTTGCTGCGTGAGCGTGCCGGACTGCCGGGCGAATTCGGCATCGAACGCGTCGGCGGACAGGCCAAGGTCCACGGCCAGTTCACGCAGGACCGGCACATCGGCGATGCGCCGGCCTTCCTCATAGTGCGCGCGCTGTACGCGGTGGATCATGTCGAGGCCGCGTCCATCGATGGCCTGTGCCGCCAGCGCCGCGGTGATCGGCGGTTCGGAGTCCATCATGGCGGTGGTGTCGCGCAGCAGGCCCTCGAAGTAGGGTGTGCCGAAGGGCTGGCCGGTCAGTTCGGCGATGCGGTGGTCGTGCGGCATCACATAGTTGCGCCACTGCGGCGTCACCACGCGGCGGTTGGGACCGGCCAGCATGCCGCCGCCGTGGAAGGCGATGGCCAGGCCCGGTACCGTGCGGGCCGCTTCCACCAGCGGCGCGGCGCCGTAGCACCAGCCGCAGAGTGGGTCGAAGATGTAGTGCAAGGTCGCCATCAGGCGTCTCCAGAAATGCGCAGGGTGCCCGTCGGCTGGTACGGGCTGCCGATCTGTGCGGCGATGCGGGGTGAGTGAGGCCGCGTCCGTAATCCTCCGCGTGCGCGACGTTTGTGCCAATGCAATGGCTGCGTGTTGACCGGTGGGCGCGGTTCGGCCGCAGTGTACTGCACGATGTCGCCCAACCCCTCGAGCGAGCCCGCCGTGCCGATGAACGGCAGGGTGCGCGCGTTCTGACGGTCAGGCAGAACACGACATGTCTCAGCGCTCGGCATCCACGGCGCCTACGGTTCGCGGCGGCAAATGCCGACGGCCCTGCGGGCGATGCTGGATTTTCTGGCCGAGTGGTTCGGGCGATGGCCGGATGCGGTCTGAGCGGTCAATGCGACGCCGCCCGACGCGGGCGGCCGATCGCGAGCAGGACCAGCGCCAGCCCGCAGAACACGGCGCCGGCGTAGAAGGTGGTGGTCGCCCCGCGAGTGTCCCACAGCCAGCCGGCCACGGCGCTGGCCGCCAGCATGGCGATGCCGCTGACCAGGTTGAAGACGCCGTAGGCGGTGCCGCGCAGGTCCGGCGGGGCGGTGTCGGCCACCATGGTCGCCAGCAACCCCTGCGTGATGCCCATATGGACACCCCACAGCGCGACGCCCGCCAGCACCGCGCCCCAGTGGCCGGTGGCGCCCAGCACGAGGTCCGCGGCGATCAGCACCGCGAGACCCAGCGCCAGCAAGCCGGTATGGCTGACGCGGTCCGATAGCTTGCCGAACGGGTAAGCGGCGAGCGCATAGACCACGTTCATCGCCACCATCACCAGCGGCACCAGCGCGAGCGGCACGCCGACCTGCCGGGCACGCAGCACGAGAAAGGCCTCACTGAAGCGGGCCAGCGTGAAGACGGCGCCGATGGCGACGACCCACCAGTAGGCGCGGGTGAGCCGCCGCAGGCTGGCGCGGGGGATCGGGTTGGTGCGATGCGGGGTCGCCCGGGCTGCCGGTTCGCGCAGGCCGAAGGCCAGCAGCGCGACCGAGAGCAGGCCCGGCACCACCGCCACCCAGAACACCGCGCGGAAATTGTTCGCCCACAGCAGCATGAGCCCCACCGCCAGCAGCGGCCCGAGAAACGCGCCCACGGTGTCGAGCGATTGCCGCAGCCCGAAGGCCGCGCCGCGCAGGTCCGGCGGTGCGATGTCGGCGACCAGCGCATCGCGTGGTGCACCGCGCACGCCCTTGCCTACGCGGTCCAGCAGCCGGGCCGTCAGCACGATGCCCGCGCCGGGCGCCAGCGCGAACAGCGGCTTGGACAGGGCCCCCAGCGCATAACCGAACACCGCCAGCCCCTTGCGCCGGCCGAGATAGTCGCTGAGCACGCCTGAGAAGATCTTGACGATCAGCGCGGTCGATTCGGCCAGCCCCTCGATGAGGCCGACCGTGAGCGCGCTCGCGCCCAGCACCGAGACCATGAACATCGGCAGCAGGCTGTGGATCATCTCGGAAGCGATGTCCATCAACAGGCTGACGCCGCCCAGCACCCAGATGCCGGGTGGGATGCGGTGCAGGACATGGGCGTTCGGGTTGGTGGTCACGGCGTGACGGCAGCCAGTTCGTTGATAAAGCGTTCGGTCTGCGCGAGCACGCCGATGCGCACGCTGTCCCAGACGCGGCCGGAGAAGTCGGGCGGCAGGATCGCCTCGACCTGGTCGAGGCCCGCCGGCACGCGTTCCACCAGCGCCTGCATGCGGGCGAACGCATCCGGCACGCCGGATTGCGCCGCCAGTGCCTGCCAGTGGCGCACGTGGATGTCGGCCAGCCGCGCGTGCGCGTTCTTGCCGCGCAGAGCCATCGCCAGCCGCGCGCGATAGGGCGACAACTGGTTCGGCCCGTCGCCGACGATCGGCCAGACCGATAGCACGTCATACAGCGGTGTCATGCGGAAACGCCCGCCGCGCCCGATGGCGAGCGAGAAGTTCTTCGCATGCCCGTCGGTGGCGGCGAGCAGCCAGAACACGAGCTGGGCCAGCACGAAGCGGCGCTTGTCGTCGATGGCCTGTTCGGAAGCGGACAGCAGATCCAGGCACGCGCGCAGGCCGGGGCCGCCGTCGCTTTCGTATTTGCGGTGCGCGGGCGTGCCGGTGGCCTGGCAGAAATCCTCCTGCGGCAGCCGGGCGATCCAGCCGCGATCGGCCATCCAGCGGCGATCGAAGCGCTCGACCGCCAGCACCTTGCGTGCGCCGAAGCGGGCGATCTCGGTGTGGGCCACCTCCAGCCCCCAGGCCGCCAGCAGTTGGGCGCACAGCCATTCGTTGTCGACCGAATCCTGCATGTCGGCGCGGAGGTTGCCGATCAGGCCGAGCGGCAGCTTGAGGATGTGCGTGGTCGGCGTGGCGCCCAGGGGGCGGTGCCAGGTGTCGCCGATGCGCAGCAGCGCGGTCTTCTCCTGCGCCCCGGCGATCGAGATGCGGAAGGTGTCGAGGTCGTCGGTGTCTTCGCCGGGGGCGGGCAGGCGGGTGAGGTTGCGCAGCAGCGCGTCGACCTGTGGGTCGGACAGCGGTTCGCTATCAATGCGGTCGAAGCCGGCCGGTGCCATGCCCGGCGGCAGCAGTTGCACGGCGCCCACGCAATCGCGGCCGATCGCGGCCAGCAGTTCGGCCGCTTCGGTCGAGGCGAGCCCGAAACGGCGTCGCACCCGTTCGCGGATGGGTTGGGCGTCGGGCAGCAGGTTGTCGAAATAGTCGTCGACCACCGGGCCACGCAGCTCCGGCACGCCGGCCGGAATCGGCAGCGACAGGGACAGCGGCCGGACATTGGGCGAACGCAGCCACTGCTCGTCGTAGCGCAGGATCGGCACGCCGGCGCGGCTGGCCGTCCACACGCCAACGTGCTCGCCGTTCATCCAGAGGTGCAGTTCGGGGCGGGCCATGGCTTACCAGTCGGCGGCGGGGACGGCCGCCGTGTCGGCGGGGGCGGCCGTCCGCACGAGCAGATGGGCGCCAAGGGCGTGCAGCAGGCGCAGCAGTTGCTCGAAGCCGACCGCGCCGGGGTCTTTTTCGATGTCGGCGATGCGGTTCTGGCTGAGGTTGAGCAGCGCGCCGAGCTGGGCCTGCGTGAGTCCCCGGGCCTTGCGCAGAGACTTGAGGTGGGCCGACAGTTGCGGCGCCGAGGCTAGCAGCATGTCCATGCAGATCGCTCCAGGGAGATGGATGCAGTTTATCGCGCAAAGGCGATAAATGCAAAATATCGTGTTGGGACGATAAATGCGACATATCGCCTGACGGCGATTTTTCATGCATGGGCACTGGCGGCGGCCGGCGCCGCGCCGGTCTTTGCGGCGCGGTTGACGCCGGAGGCCGGATCCACGCTAGTGACGCCGGCGTCCTTCTGCGGGGCATCCCGATTTGTGAAACAATACCGGGTTGACCACTGGTACGGTTTGCGCGGGGGATGGAGTGGTACCCCTGTGAATGCCACCGTTCAGACATGACTTACGCCGTCAAGGAAATCTTCTACACGCTGCAGGGCGAGGGTGCCAACACCGGTCGCGCTGCCGTGTTCTGCCGCTTTGCGGGTTGCAATCTATGGAGCGGCCGTGAGGCCGACCGCGCCGCCGCCGTCTGCCAGTTCTGTGACACCGATTTTGTCGGCACGGACGGTACGCTCGGCGGCAAGTACCCCACCGCCGATGCCCTGGCCGACACCGTCGCCGCCCAATGGCCGGCCGACGCCACGGGTGGCCGGCCGCTGGTGGTCTGCACCGGCGGCGAGCCGCTGCTGCAGCTCGACCGGCGCCTTATCGATGCGCTGCATGCGCGCGGTTTCGAGATCGCTGTCGAGACCAACGGCACCGTCGCCGTGCCCGAGGGTATCGACTGGGTTTGCGTGAGCCCGAAGATGGGCGCCGAACTGGTGGTCACCCGGGGCGACGAGCTCAAGGTGGTGATCCCGCAGCCGGGCCAGGATCTCGAGGCATACGAACGGCTGGATTTCCGGCACTTCTTCCTGCAGCCGATGGACGGGCCGCTGGCGCGCCGGAATACGGCACTGGCCGTCGAGCTGTGCCAGCGCCGTCCGCGCTGGCATCTGTCGCTGCAAACCCATAAGATGCTGGGCATCCGCTGAAGGCGGCTGCATCCCTGTCCAGTCCGATCCCGCCGTCGCGCGGCCCGCGCTGCCGCCACTTCGCTCCATGACCAAGACCGTTTCCATCACGCGCCGGCTCGAATTCGATGCCGGCCATCGCATCCCGGGCCACGCCGGCCAATGCCGCAACCTGCACGGCCACCGCTACCAGCTCGAGCTGACGCTGAGCGGCGAAGTGCTGCACAACGACAAGGCCACCGACGATGGCATGATCCTCGACTTCGGCGACGTGAAGACGCTTGCCGTCAAGCACCTGGTCGAGCAGTGGGACCATGCCTTCCTGGTCTATCGCGGCGACACCCGGCTGGTCGAGTTCCTCAACGGCATGGAGGGCGGCCACAAGACCGTGGTGCTGGACGACGTGCCCACCGTCGAGAACCTCGCGCAGGTTGCGTTCGACATCCTCGAGCCGGTGTTCCGCAACGTCTACGGGCATCACCTGCGGCTGTCCAAGCTGGTGTTGTACGAGACGCCCAATTGCTGGGCGGACGTGAAGCTCGCGCGTCCGCACGAGCAGGATTGATCCGCGCCATCCGAACCGCATGACGACGCCCCACGTGCTGACGCCGCCGCCCGGCATGTCCGCCCACGAGCGCGACGGCTACTGGATGCAGCAAGCGCTGGTGCAGGCCCGGCTGGCGTGGGGCGAGGGCGAGGTGCCGGTGGGCGCGGTGGTGGTGCGCGGCAACGAGATCGTCGGGGTCGGCTACAACGCGCCGATCGGCACGCACGATCCGTCCGCCCACGCGGAGATGCGCGCGCTGCGGCAGGCCGCCGTCACGCTGGGCAACTACCGCCTGCCCGAATGCGAAGTGTTCGTGACGCTGGAGCCGTGCGTGATGTGCGCGGGCGCCATGCTGCACGCCCGCGTGGCGCGCGTGGTCTATGGCGCGCCCGACCCCAAGACCGGTGCTGCCGGCAGCGTGCTGGACCTGTTTGCCGAAACGCGCCTGAACCACCAGACCGTCATCCTCGGCAGCGTGCTCGCGCAGGAATGCGGCGACATGCTGCGCGCTTTCTTTGCCGAGCGGCGCGCCAGCCAGCGCGCCGCGCGCATGGCTTCCGCCTCCGACGATTCCGCCTCCGCCGCATGACCACTGTCCGCCTGATCGCGCCCTCCGGTTATCCGAACGATCCCGCCATTGCCGAGCGCGGCTTGGCGTTCCTGCAGGGGCAGGGCTGCACGGTGGTCAACCAGGCGTGCCTGGCGCGCCAGCACCAGCGCTTTGCCGGCGGCGAACTGGCGCGGCTGGCCGATCTGCACCAGATCGGCACCGGCAGCGGCCAGGAGATCGCCATGGCCATCCGCGGCGGCTACGGGCTGACGCGGCTGCTGGAGCGCATCGACTTCATCGGCATCGGCCGGCGCGCGCAGGCGACCGACGCCATCATCGTCGGCCACAGCGATTTCACCGCATTCTCGCTGGCCTACTTGGCCGCGACCGGCGGCGTGACGTTCGCCGGGCCGCACGTGTGCTCGGACTTCGGGCTGGAGACGGTCGATCCGTTCATGGTCGAGCACTTCTGGGGCATCCTGCGCAATCCGGCCTACACCCTGCGCGTGGACGCGCCGCAGTCCGGCGACTGCGCGCGCCCGGGCCGCTACACCGGCACGCTGTGGGGCGGCAATCTGGCGATGCTGTGCAGCCTGCTCGGCACGCCCTATCTGCCGGACATCCGCGACGGCATCCTCTTTGTCGAAGACATCAACGAGCACCCCTACCGCGTCGAGCGGATGCTGCTGCAGTTGCAACAGGCCGGCGTGCTGGATGGGCAGCAGGCGCTGGTGCTGGGCGATTTCTCCGGCTACAAGACCACGCCCTACGATGCCGGCTACGACTTCGACGCCATGCTTGCCTACCTGGCCGAGCACCTGTCGATCCCGGTGGTCAGCGGCCTGCCGTTCGGCCATTGTCCGACCAAGGCGACGCTGCCCATCGGCGCGCAGGCCAAGCTGGATGTGGACGCGGACGGCTTCACATTGCACCTGTCCGGCTATCCGACGCTGCGCGGCTAGCCGGCGATCCATCCGCGTCACCGGCGGGTGGTAAAATTCCAGGTTTTCCAGATGGCGCCGGACCCGATAGCCGGCCGGCGCTGCTCACCGCTTTTTTCATCAAGGTTTCCACGTGCTTTCCACCGCCAACATCACCATGCAGTTCGGGCCCAAGCCCTTGTTCGAGAACATCTCGGTCAAGTTCGGCGAGGGCAATCGCTATGGCCTGATCGGTGCCAACGGCTGCGGCAAGTCGACCTTCATGAAAATCCTGGGCGGCGATCTGGAATCGTCGGGCGGCAATGTGATGCTGGAGCCGGGCGTGCGCCTGGGCAAGCTGCGCCAAGATCAGTTCGCCTATGAAGACATGCGCGTGCTGGACGTGGTGATGATGGGCCACACCGAGATGTGGGCCGCCGCCCAGGAGCGCGACGCCATCTACGCCAACCCGGAAGCGACCGACGACGATTACATGAAGGCCGCCGAGCTGGAAGCCAAGTACGCCGAGTACGACGGCTACACGGCCGAAGCCCGCGCCGGTGAGCTGCTGCTGGGCGTCGGTATCCCGACCGACCAGCACAGCGGTCCGATGAGCAACGTTGCCCCCGGCTGGAAGCTGCGCGTGCTGCTGGCCCAGGCGCTGTTCTCCAACCCCGACGTCCTGCTGCTGGACGAACCGACCAACAACCTCGACATCAACACGATCCGCTGGCTGGAATCGGTGCTCAACGAGCGCAATTCCACCATGATCATCATCTCCCACGATCGCCACTTCCTGAACTCGGTCTGCACGCACATGGCCGACATGGACTACGGCACGCTCAAGGTCTACCCGGGCAACTACGACGACTACATGGAAGCCTCCATGCAGGCGCGTGAGCGTCTGCAGGCCGCCAATGCGCGCGCCAAGGAGCGTATCTCCGACCTGCAGGACTTCGTGCGCCGCTTCTCGGCCAACAAGTCCAAGGCGCGTCAGGCCACATCGCGCCTGAAGATGATCGACAAGATCAAGGTGGAAGACATCAAGCCGTCGTCGCGTCAGAACCCGTTCGTGCGCTTCGAGTTCGAGAAGAAGCTGCACAACCTGGCGGTGGAAACCGAGAACGCGCGCAAGACCTACGACCGCAAGATATTCGATGGCCTGACCATGGCCGTGCGTGCCGGCGAGAAGATCGCCATCATTGGCGAGAACGGCGCGGGCAAGACCACGCTGCTGCGTTCGCTGCTCAACCACTCGGTCAAGACCGGCGTGCAGCGCGGCATCGAGATCGACGGCGGCACCGTCAAGTGGGCCGAGCACGCCAACGTCGGCTACATGCCGCAGGACACCTACGAAGAATTCCCCGAAGACCGCGACCTGATGGACTGGATGGGCCAGTGGACGCAGGCCGGCGACGACGACCAATCGCTGCGCGGCACGATGGGCCGCCTGCTGTTCTCGGCCGACGACATCAAGAAGAACGTGAAGGTGCTGTCCGGCGGCGAGAAGGGCCGCATGATCTGGGGCAAGCTGATGCTGGGCCGCCATAACGTGCTGGCGCTGGACGAGCCGACCAACCACATGGACATGGAGTCGATCGAGTCGCTGCAGATCGCGCTGGACAAGTTCGAGGGCACGCTGATCTTCGTGTCGCACGACCGCGAGTTGATCAGCGCCCTGGCCACGCGCGTGATCGAAGTGCGCCCGAACGGCACGCTCACGGATTACCTCGGCACCTACGACGAGTACCTGCAGAGCCAGGGCGTGGAAATCTGAGCGTCGTCAGCTCCGATCCGCCGAAAGGGCCGCGTCATCGCGGCCCTCAGATTGCTGACAAAGGCCTCGCCCCCGGCGAGGCCTTTCCTTTGTATTTAATAGCGGGATGCTCAAGACACCGACACCCGCGCAGCACGAACTCGAGATGGTGACGCTCGAGGAGCTTGTGCCGAAGGACCATCTGCTGCGCAAGATCGACGCGGCGGTGGATTTCGAATTCATCCGCGCCAAGGTCGCGCACCTGTACTGCGCCGACAACGGCCGCCCGGCACTCGATCCGGTAGTGATGTTCAAGCTGCTGTTCATCGGCTACCTGTTTGGGGTGCGCAGCGAGCGCCAGCTCATGCGCGAGGTGCAGGTCAACGTCGCCTATCGCTGGTTCGCCCGCTTCCGCCTGACCGACCGCGTGCCCGATGCTTCCACCTTCTCGCAGAACCGGCGCCGGCGCTACACCGACACCACGGTCTATCAGGAGATCTTCGACGAGATCGTGCGCCAGGCGATGGGGCACGGCATGGTCGACGGCCGGGTGCTCTATACCGACAGCACGCACCTCAAAGCCAACGCCAACAAGAACAAGTACGACGTGGTGAAGGTGGAGCAGACGCCTTCTGCCTACCTGGCCGAACTGGATGCGGCGGTCGATGCGGACCGGGTCGCGCACGGCAAGAAGCCGCTGCCGCGCGATGACGGTGACGGCGGGGCGCCCGGCGGCAAGCCCGAGGAGAAGGACATCAAGCGCAGCCGCACCGACCCGGACAGTGGCTACATGGTGCGCGACGACAAGCCCCGTGGGTTCTTCTACCTGGACCACCGCACGGTCGATGCCAAGCACGCGATCATCATCGACACGCACGTCACCCCGGCCTCGGTGCACGACAGCCAACCGTATCTGGAGCGGCTGGACCGCCAGCGCGAGTGTTTCGGCTTTGCGGTGCAGGCGGTGGGGCTGGATGCCGGATACTTCATTCCCGCTGTCTGCAAGGGGCTGGAGGATCGCCAGATTGCCGGGGTGATGGGCTACCGCACGCCGAATCACAAGCCGGGCACGTTCTACAAACGGCAATACGAGTACGACCGCTATCGCGACGAGTATGTCTGCCCGGCCGGCCAGGCGCTGCCGTACAGCACGACCAACCGCAGCGGCTATCGCGAATGATGCGCACGCAGTGCACGAACAGCGCCAACGCGGTGAAGGTGGTGACGCGCCACGTTTGGGAGTGGGCCAAGGAGCGGGTTGACGCCAGGCGGCTGACCGAATGGGGCAAGCGCCTGTATGCCCGGCGCAAAGAGACGGTGGAGCGCAGCTTCGCCGATGCCAAGCAATTGCACGGACATCGCTACGCGCGCATGCGGGGGCTGCGCCGCGTGGCCGAGCAGTGCCTGCTGGCGGCTGCGGCACAGAACATCAAGAAGATCGCGCTGCTGCTGGCGCGCATGCGGGCGCTTTTACGCCACTTCTGCAGCCCTCGCGCACCTATGCGCCGGCTCGTCGCCCACTTCTCGACCCCTTCGGGTCGATTCGGCTGCCGCCGACCCAAAATCCGCTTCGCATAAAAGACAAAACCCCACACTCCGAAAAATGTGGGGTTCGTCAGCAATCTGAGGGCCGCGTCATCGCGGCCCTTTGTTTTTTTCGGCCGCATCGGCGTGTCCTGCTTGAACGGCGGGACCGGTCCGGGACCGACTTCAAGTCGCGTGGACAAAGGGAGCGATCCCGGGCCGGGTTCCGGTGCCTCCATCGGGCGCGCAACTGGATCAGTTCGTCGCCTCGTCGATCAACAGATCCAGTTGCGCGATCACATTGCCGGTCTCAGGCTCGCCGCGTGTCTTGGACAGGGCAGCCTTGAGCGTCTCGCGCAGGGCGATCAGCTCGGCGAGGCTGGCGGCCTTTTCGACCTTCATCTCGAGCAGGTAACCGCGCAGGCCGAGGTAGCGGCTGATGGTCTCGGTGTAGAAGCGGTAGAGGCGCTGGTAGCCTTCGGCCTCGTGCCCGTCGACCGGGGCCCGCGCCACGTTATTCGCGGGGGGCGATGTATCGAATGAGGCGCTTTGAGGTGCTGAAGCCGCAGCCGGGGGAGGGACATCGGCCACGTGCGGGCGGATGTAGCCGCCTCGCTCCAGGTCGTCGAACTCCGCCTGGTTCATGCCCAGCGGTTCCAACTGGGTGAGGATCTGGTCGCAGGTTTTCTCGCCATTGACCATCAGCAGCAGCGCGCGGTGTTTCTGGTCGAGCCGATGCGCGCGCGTGCGGATTTCGTCGAGGCCCTTGTCGGTCTTCTGGTAGATGGTGGTGGTCATGTCGTCTCTCTCCCTTGGCCGGGCGCGTCTGCTGTGCGCGCTCTGCTGGCTCTACCTACAATAAGGCGATCATAACCGCCCGGGGGCGTTGGCGATCCTAGTCGCAACCCGGAGTCCATCTTGCGCGAGCCGCGCGGATCCACCAGAGCGAGACCAGCACCGATGCAACCACGCGACAGACTGTTCATCAACGGCCAGTGGGTGGCGCCGCAGGGCAAGGGCGTCATCGAAGTGATTCATTCGACGACCGAGGCGGTGATGGGGAGCATCCCCGAAGGCAGCGCCGCCGACGCTGAAGCCGCCGTGGCGGCCGCCCGGGCGGCATTCGACGGTTGGGCGGCCACGCCGGCCCCCAAGCGTGCCGAGTCCCTCCAGAAGATCGCCGATGGCCTGAAGGCCCGCGCCGAGGAGCTTGCCCAACTGATCGCCGGCGAAGTCGGCATGCCGATCAAGCTGGCGCGCGCCATCCAGGTCGGCGGCCCGGTCTACAACTGGGGCAATTTCGCCAGGCTGCTGGGGTCGTTCGTGTTCGAGGAGCGTGTCGGCAATTCGCTGGTGGTGCGCGAGCCGGTGGGCGTGGTGGGGGCCATCACGCCGTGGAACTTCCCGCTCAACCAGATCACGCTGAAGGTGGCGCCGGCGCTGGCGGCCGGCTGCACGGTGGTGCTCAAGCCGTCGGAGGTGGCGCCGCTCAATGCCTTTGTGCTGGCCGAGGTCATCGAAGCCGCCGGGCTGCCGCCGGGCGTGTTCAATCTCGTCACCGGCTATGGCCCGGTGGTGGGCGAGGTGCTGGCCAGCCACCCGGAGGTCGACATGGTGTCGTTCACGGGGTCGACGCGCGCGGGCAAGCGCGTGGCCGAGCTGGCTGCGCAGACGGTCAAGCGCGTGGCGCTGGAGCTGGGCGGCAAGTCGGCCTCGGTGGTCCTGGACGATGCCGATCTGGCCGCGGCGGTGAAGGGCACGCTGTCGGCGTGCTTCCTGAACTCCGGCCAGACCTGCTCGGCGCACACCCGCATGCTGGTGCCGCGCACCCGGTACGAGGAAGTGAAAGCCCTGGCGAAGCAATTCGCGGCGACCTACGTGCCGGGCGATCCGGCGCAGGAGACCACGCGGCTCGGCCCGCTGATCTCGGCCGTGCAGCGCGATCGCGTGCTGGGCTACATCCGCAAGGGGCTGGAGGAGGGCGCCGAGCTCATCACCGGCGGCCCGGACAAGCCGGAGGGCGTGTCGACCGGCTACTTCGTACGGCCGACCGTGCTCGGCAACGTTAGGCCGTCCGACACGGTGGCGCGGGAGGAGATCTTCGGGCCGGTGCTGACCATCCTGTGCTACGACAGCGAAGAGGACGCCATCCGGATCGCCAACGACAGCATCTATGGGCTGGCCGGCGGCGTGTGGTCGGGCGACGAGGCGCGGGCGATCCGCGTGGCGCGGCGCATCCGCACGGGGCAGGTGGACATCAACGGCGGGCCGTTCAACATGCAGGCGCCGTTCGGCGGCTACAAGCAGTCCGGCAACGGACGCGAGCACGGCAAGTATGGGCTGGAGGCGTTCCTGGAGTACAAGGCGCTGCAGCTCAAGCCCGCGCAGGCGGCCTGACGCGTCGCCCTCATCCTCCCCACCAGCAAGGAAACAGGAAACCCGGCCCCGGCCGGGTTTGTCCGTTCAGCGGCGGCTGCCGTCGGGGTTGAAGCCCTGCGCGGTGCCGTCGGCGAGGATGCGCGTCCAGACCGCGTTGCGCTCGTCGTTGGACATGAAGACCCAGTTGCTGACTTCGAGCGCGGTGCGGCCGCAGCCCTGGCAGACCTCATCGAAGAGTGTCGAGCAGATGCCGATGCACGGGCTGTCCGGTCGGCCGAACAGGGTGCCGCCGGCATCGCTGTCGGCATCGTCGCCGGGGGGAGGGAAGAAGGCGGTCGGATCGGTCATGGCCGCTATTCTACCGGCCCCCCCGGCGGGCGCCTCAGGTGCCGGTGCGCTGGCCGACGTGATCGGCCGCCGCGCACAGCGCCAGGGCCGAGTTCACCAGCGCGATATGCGAGAACGCCTGCGGGAAGTTGCCGAGCATGCGTCCCGAGCCGGGGTCGTATTCCTCGGCCAGCAGGCCCACGTCATTGCGCAGCGCCAGCAGCTTGGCGAACAGCGCGCGCGCTTCGTCGCGGCGGCCCTGCAGCGCGAGGTTGTCGACATACCAGAAGCTGCAGGCAAGGAACACGCCTTCGCCGCCGGGCAGTCCGTCGGTCGTGGTTTCGGTGCGGTAGCGGCGCACCAGGCCGTCCACCAGCAGGTCGTCTTCGATGGCGCGCACGGTGCGCCGGATGCGCGGATCGGACGCCGGCAGGAAGCCGACCAGCGGCAGCATCAGCAGGGCGGCGTCCATTTCGCGGCTGCCGTAGCTCTGCACGAAGCAGCCGCGTTCGGCGCTGTAGCCGTGGCGGCAGACTTCCGCGTGGATGCGGTCGCGCACGGCCCGCCAGCGGGCGAGCGGGCCGTCCAGGCCGAATTGCTCGATGGTCTTGACCGCGCGGTCGAACGCGACCCACGCCATCACCTTGGAGTGCGTGAAGTGCCGCGGCGGGCCGCGCACTTCCCAGATGCCCTCGTCGGGCGACTGCCAGATGGCTTCGAGGTGCGTCATCAGCGCGATCTGCAGGCGCCAGGACGCGATGTCGCCGTCGAGGCCGCCCTTGCGGGCGATATAGAGCGCGTCCATCAGCTCGCCGTACACGTCCAGTTGCAGTTGCAGGGCCGCCGCGTTGCCGATGCGCACCGGCTGCGCGCCCTCGTAGCCGGGCAGCCACGGCACGGTCCACTCGCCCAGGCGGCGTTCGCCGGCGATGCCGTACATGATCTGGATCTGCGCCGGGCTGCCGGCCACCGCGCGCTCCAGCCAGGCGCGCCAGGCGCGGGCTTCGTTGTAGTAGCCCGCGTTCATCAGCGCGAGCAGGGTCAGGGTGGCGTCGCGCAGCCAGCAGTAGCGGTAGTCCCAGTTGCGCACGCCGCCGGGCTGCTCGGGCAAGGAGGTGGTGGGCGCGGCCACCAGGCCGCCGGTCGGATGGTAGGTCAGCGCCTTGAGCGTGATGAGCGAGCGTTCGACGGCATCGGCCCATTCGCCGGCGCCCCGGCAGCGGCCGGACCAGGCCCGCCAGCGGGGCTCCGTGTCGCTCTGGGCTTCGATGGCATCGATCGATGCGGGTAGCGGGCGGTGCGACGGCGCATGCGTCAGCACGAAGGGCATCGCTTCGCCCGCCGCCACGGAAAACTCGGCGACGGTGGACAGGTTCTCGCCGTGGACCTGCGCCGGCGTGCGCAGCACGACCATGTCGGGCCCGGCAATGGCGCGCAGCACGCAGCCGGGCATCTCGCACGGGCCGTCGGGTGGGTCCCCGGTCTCCTCCGCCACGCGGCTGACCCAGGGGACGGAGGCACCGTAGTCGAAGCGCAGCGTGAGGTCCATGCGCATGGCAACGGTGCCAGACAGCCCGCGCACGATGCGCACCAGATCGGAGGTGTCCTCGCGCGCGCTGGGGGTGCCCGGCAGGCGGGACGGCATCAGGTCGGTCAGGCTGACGGTGCCGGTGTCGGTCTCGAACACGGTCTCCAGCACCAGCGTGCCAGGCAGGTAGCGGCGACGGATGGCGCGCACGCCGTCTTGCGGGGCGACGCGCCAGCGGCCGTGGTCGGGCGTGCCGAGCAGCGCGGCGAAACAGGCGCCGGAATCGAACCGGGGCCAGCACAGCCAGTCGATCGAGCCGTCGCGCGAAACCAGGGCGGCGGTTTCGCAATCGCCGATCAGCGCGTAATCTTCGATTCTTGAGGGCATTTCACTCCACTCCAGAGAGATCCGCTGTATGCACGATAGCACCCGCGCCATGCTCGAATACAACGCCGGCCGCGATCCCGAACGGCTCAGGCGCAAACTGGCCGCGATGGCCGCCGATCCGTTCTCGTTCTTCCGCGGCACCAACCACCTGTACGCGGCCTCGGTGGCCGACTCGCCGCTGCTGCACGAGGCGCCGCGCACCCTAGTCTGCGGCGACCTGCACCTGGAGAACTATGGCAGCTTCAAGGGCGACAACGGCCTGGTCTACTTCGACATGAACGACTTCGACGAAGCCCTGTGTGCGCCGTTCACCGTCGACCTGGTGCGCGTGCTGTCCAGCCTGCAGGTGGCGGCGCGCAGTTGGAAGCTGGCCGACGAGGATGCCCACAACCTGTGTCGCCGCTTCCTGGACACTTACGCTGCCACGCTGGTCGACGGCAAGCCGCGCTGGGTGGAGCGCGCCACTGCCGTCGGCATCGTGCGCGACCTGCTGCGCGGGCTGCGCAACCGCAAGCGCGGCCCCTATCTGCGCGACCGCACGGTGCGCGACGGCAACCAGATCAAGCTGCGCGTGGACGGCCGCCGCACCCTGGCCGCCAGCAAGGACGAGGCCCGCCGCGCCCGGCGCATCCTGGAGGCATACGCGCAGCAGGGCAACGGACATGGTCAGCGCTTCGTCGCCGTGGATGTGGCGCGGCGCATCGCCGGCACGGGCAGCCTGGGGCTGGAGCGCTACGTGGTGCTGGCCCGTCCGGAGAACGATCCCGACACGCTGCGGCTGATCGATATCAAGCTGGCGGTCCCCAGCGTGTGGGCGCAGGCGCTGGGCGCATCGGGCAGCTCGTCTGGCAACGTATCGCGCTGGCCGGTGGAGGCGGCGCGCGTGGTGAGCGTGCAGCGCGTATCGCAGGCCGTGTCGCCGGCGCTGCTGCGGCCGGTGGTCTACGCGGGCAAGGGCGAGCGGCCGTGCTCGTACGTGGTCAAGAGCCTGCAGCCCACCGCCGACCGGGTGGCGCTCGGCACCGGCAAGCATGTGGTCGCCAACCTGGACGATGCCCTGCAGACCATGGCCCACGTGGCGGCTTGGTGCCACCTGCGCGGTTGCGGGCGCTTCGGCACCGACCTGGTCGAGCGCCTGCAGGACTTTGCGGCCGGCACGGCATGGCGCAAGTCCGTGCTCAAGCTGGCCGGGCATGGGCGGCAGGTGTCGCTGCGGCAATGGCGCGAATTTGCGGAGGACTACCGCGAGGCCGTGGGCGGCGCGCAGGGTGATGCGCACCGCGAGCGGGCGTGAATGCTCAACAAAGCGCTCCGCGCACCACTTCAGGCTCAAGTTTGAGGACGGACAACCGATAGACTCCATGCAGCCGGCCAGCCGCCGCGATGGTCGTGGTGCGTGAGAGAGCCGGCGGGGTATTCCGTTCTCTCACACTATGTCCGCTCGCCTGACGATACGCACCCGACTGGTCCTCACGGTTTCCATCCTGTTCCTGCTTGCCCTGCTGATCGGCGTGGCCGGACTGCTCGGCCTGCGCGATGCGAACCGGGCGCACGAAGAGACCTACCGCAACCAGTTCCCGTCCGCCCTCGCGCTGGGCGAGTCCGACCTGAGCCTGACCCGCGCCCGCACGGCGCTGGACAAGGCAATGCTGTATCCGAACGACAAAGACGCGATGCAGCTGCTCGACCGCACCGAGGAGCTGATCACCCGCTCCGACGCGGCCTGGAAGAAGTACCTGGCGCTGCCGCACGGCGACGAAGAAACGCGGCTGTCCAAGGAGGTCGGCACCAAGCGCGAAGCGGCGTCCGGCAGCCTGCGCGACATCATCAAGGCGCTGCGCGCGGGCGATCGCACCGCGGCCGACGCCATCATGGACGAGCGCGTCTCCAAGTCCTTCCGCGAGGCGAACGACGCCAGCCAGGCGCTCGGCAAGCAGCAACTGGCGTTCTCCAAGAGCAATTTCGACGATTCGCAGCAGGCCTACGCGCGCATCCGCAGCCTGGTGATCGCGGCCATCGTGCTCGCGCTGGTGGTATCGGTCGGGTGTGCGTGGCTGCTGCTGCGCGCCATCGTCGGGCCGCTGAATGCCTCGCTGGCGCAGTTCGACCGCATTGCCGCCGGCGACCTGACGCAGCCCGTGCGTATCGATCGGCGCGATGAGATGGGGCGCCTGCTGGAAGGCTTGGCCCGCATGCAGGCCGCGTTGACGGATACCGTGCGCCGTGTGCGCCATGGCTCGGAGTCGATCGGTGCGGCCACCAAGCAGATCGCCGCCGGCAACGCCGACCTGTCGCAGCGCACCGAGGAACAGGCGAGCTCGCTGGAGGAGACGGCGTCGAGCATGGAGGAGATGACCTCGATCGTGCGCCAGAACGCCGACAACGCCCGCCAGGCCAGCCAGCTTGCCGACAGCGCCTCGGCCGTCGCCACCCAGGGCGGCGCGGTGGTGACCGACGTGGTGGCGACCATGCGCGAGATCAGCGCGTCGTCGCGCACGGTGTCGGAGATCATCGGCGTGATCGACGGCATCGCGTTCCAGACCAACATCCTGGCGCTGAATGCCGCGGTGGAAGCCGCGCGCGCCGGCGAGCAGGGCCGCGGCTTCGCGGTGGTGGCCGGCGAGGTGCGCAGCCTGGCGCAGCGCAGCGCGGCGGCGGCCAAGGAAATCAAAGAGATGATCGAGGCCTCGCTGTCCAAGGTCGAGACCGGCAGCAAGCTGGCCGAGCGGGCCGGCAGCACCATGGAAGACATCGTCACCTCGATCCGCCGCGTGACGGACATCATGGGCGAGATCGCCGCCGCCTCCAGCGAGCAGAGCTCCGGCATCGAGCAGGTCAACAAGGCCGTCACGCTGATGGACGAAGCGACCCAGCAGAACGCCGCGCTGGTCGAGCAGGCCGCCGCCGCGGCCGAGTCGCTGGAAGAGCAGGCGCAGGCGCTGAACGAGGCGATCGCCGCTTTCCGCCTGGGCTGATGCCCTGGCGACACCCGGTCGCCCCGGGCGCGCGCCTACTCGGTGGTGCTCGGGTTCCAGTACGCCTGCGCGATATGCGGCTGCGCCGCCAGCGCGCCGACAATCCGGTCCAGCTCGCCGGCGTTGACGGCGGTGGACATCAGCATGGCCTCCATCTCCACGTGGTCTTCGCCGAACGGCTCGACCGAGAGATCGCTGATCGGGTAGCTGGCCTCTTCCAGCAGGCGCTCCAGATTGGCGAGCGCTTCTTTCTGGCGCTCGCGGGTGGAGATGGCGTGCACGGTGTAGGTGACTTCGCTGGCCTGGTTGTCCAGCGGCGTGCGGTTGATGCGGTCAACCACCGGCCGCAGCAGGATGTTCGAGGCCAGCACAAACATCGAGATCATCAGGGCCTGGCCGATCAGGTCGGCGCCCGCCGCCGCGCCCACGGCGGCCGAGCCCCACAGCGTGGCGGCGGTGTTCAGGCCGCGCACGTTCAGCCCTTCCTTCATGATGGTGCCCGCGCCCAGGAAGCCCACCCCCGACACCACGTAGGCGATCACGCGGGTGGTATCGGCGGATGAGCCGATCTGCGCGGCCATGTCGACGAAGGCCGCCGCCGAGACCGCCACCAGCGCGTTGGTGCGCAGGCCGGCCGTACGCTGGCGCACCTGCCGTTCAAAGCCGATCAGCGAGCCGAGCCCGAAGGCGGCAGTCAGGCTGATGAAGGAATCGAGCAGGGTGGCGGCGTTGAACTGGGCAACGGCTTGCAGCGTCATCGGTCATCGGCGGGCTCCTTCGCAGCGAAAGGCGGGGGCTTGGGGGGTGCCCCTATGTGTTTCGTCAAGCGTTAGGGACGGTTTTGGGTTGGTAAAAGGTCCCGTCGCGCAGCATGGCGAACAGGACGTCGCAACGACGCCTAGCCAGCGCGATGAGGGCTTGGTTGTGACGCTTGCCTTGCTGGATCTTGCGCGTGTAGTAGGCGCGTGAGATCGGGTCTCGCAAGGCAGCGAACGCGGAGAGAAACAAGGTTCGTTTGAGCACCTTGTTGCCGCGCCTGGAGGGGTGTTCGCCGCGGATCGACGAGCCTGAGCGCCGGGTGACCGGCGCGAGGCCGGCGTAGGCGGCCAGGTGTGCGGCCGAAGCGAAGGCCTTGTGCGCGACTTCGGTCAGGAGTCTGGCGGCGGTCCTGACGCCGACTCCGGGCATGCTGGTCAGGACCGGGTAAAGAGGGTGCGCATGCACGAGGCGTTCGGCTTCACTGGCGACCTCGTCGCGCTGCTGCAGCAAGGCTGCGAGCTGCTTGGCAAGGCGTGGCATGACGACAGTCGCGGCCTGGGTGCCGGGCACAACGACGGTCTGTTCGCCAAGCGCTTGAACAATCTCGGCGGCCAGGCGCTTGCCCATGCGCGGAGCGAGTTTGGTCAGTCGGTTGGCAAGGGTCTTCTCACTGGTCGCGGCAAGTGCGGCGGGTGACGGGTAGCGCTCAAGCAGATCGAGCACGGCAGGATGATCCAGGCGCGGCCCCAGCACTCGTTCGAGGGCGGGATGAATCTGGGTGAGCAGGCTGCGAATGCGGTTGCTGGTTTGAGTGACTTGGGCGGCCAGATCGTCGTCGAAGCCACACAGCATGGTGAGCTCGGCCAGCGGCTCATCGGCCAGCCGCAGCGAGCGCAAGGTGTGGGGCATGGAGCGGGCGGCTTCGGCAATGATTGCCGCGTCGCGAGCGTCGGTCTTGGCTTCACCGGCGTGTAGATCTGCGATGCGGCGCATGGCCAGCCCTGGCAGATAGGCGACCAAGACACCCTCGTCGCGAGCGACGGCCACCGGTAGCGCACCGATGGTGGCGGGTTGGTCGACGACGAACAGAAGCTGGCCGTGCGCCTTGAGTTCGTTGATCAGGGCACGTAGTTTGGCTTCGTCGTTGGGCAGCGCCTTGTTGTACAGGCGCTTGCCGCTGCGATCGAGCGCGACGGCGTGATGCTGGCCCTTGCCGACATCGACGCCGACAAAGACATCAATGGAATTGTGCTGAAGCGGTTCTTGCATGAAGGTGAGACGCAATGAAACACATTGGCCGGCAACATCGGTGGCAAGTCTCGGCATCCACGTTACGGACGGCCTAAGGAAGTCCTGGCCAAGCCCCTATCAGCGATCACCAGCCACCCACCAGGCCGGTGACAACACCCCCCGGATCATGGGCGACTGGGGGCGGGAATCATGCCGGCCCTGGCTGGCCAAAGCCCCGATTATTGGGGCACGAAGATAGTAACGGGGCGCCGGTGGTTATAGCACGGCGCCGTGTCAGGCCGTGCGGGCGGACGGTGCCCGGTGGCCTATTTGTAGTCCCACTGCATCTGCTGGGTGATCGGCTCCCGCTCGGAGGTGTCCAGGCAGCGGTCCAGGTAGCTCAGCAGCGAGTGCGGCTGGAAGCCGGTTTCCGTCACCAGCCGCGTGTTGTCGAACACGTAGCTCATGCTGGCGAACTTGGCGTACAGGTGGATGGCGCGGGCGACCAGCCGCACGTTGGCGTCACCGCCCGTGCGCAGGAACTTGCGGGCCAGCGCCTTTTCTTCGATCTTCGGCTGATACACGTAGCCGGCCAGCGCCTGCGCGTCTTCTTCCGGGCTGGCGCAGCGCTTGAAGCGCGGGTACAGCGTCTCGATGCGCTCCGAGTGGGCATCGCCGGCGCTGATGTGGTACAGGTCGTGCGCGAGCGCGGGTTTGGTCGCCAGGCGCACGATGGCTTCGGCGCAGTCGTCCACCGACAGGATATCGACGCGGTCGGTCAGGCGGCAGCTGAAGGTTTCCAGCAGGGCGACCATGCGCAGCATCCAGAAAATGCTGCCCGACGGCGCGCATCCCAGGCGGCTGTGGCCGACCACGATGGACGGGCGCACCACCACCAGCGGCAGTTCGGGAAAGGTCTCGCGCAGCTTCAGCTCGGCCATCCCCTTGGAATAGGTGTAGGGCACGGCGTGCTGCTCCAGCGACGGCACGTTCCAGGCTTCCCGCACGTGGCGATCGGCCAGCTGGCCGCACGACATGGCTGTGCCGATGTGGACGAACCGCTTGAGCCGCTTGCCCCGGCTGGCCAGCCGGCCCAGCTCCAGCACGCCCCCCACATTGGTATCCCACAGCGACGGATGGTTCGAGAACGTCGCCAGCGCGGCGCAGTTGATGAGGATTTCCGGATCGCCCAGTTCGGCCGCCGCGGCGTTGCGCAGATCGAACGGCACGATCTGCCGCTCGGTCAGTCCGTCCAGGACCGACTGCGGCAACTGGAAGCGCCCCAGGTTGGCGCGCAGGCGTGCGAGGCCCTCGGCAGGGGACTCCCCGCGCACCGCGAAGCGGGTATCGCCCAGCAAACCTTTGTCCGCCAGATTGGCGGCAATGGCGCCGCCCACAAAACCGGTCGCGCCGGTCACCAAAATACTCATGCCTGAGACTCGAAATTCATAGCATTGCGGGGCGGCTTGACCATCCGCCCGCAAAGATTGTCTGCTGCTCGCCATGGCCCGCGCTTGCGGTGGCGGCGCATCTGCCGGATCTCCGGTGACCAGACCGGGGGGGCGCCTCGGGACGGATCGTCCGAAAGGCGTCGCCAGGTATCGACAGCCTGCGAAGATGACGCGATCGGTGCGCCGGGCGGCGTTGATGTTGTCTCGTCAGGCCCGGGCCGAATCAGCGATTTATAAGAATGTAACCTTTCAGACGCCTTACTGCCAGTTGTTTTATCGCCCGACTGGAGTGCGCACTCTAAAAGCCATTCACACGTGAATAAAAACTAGGCGTGCGGGACCACGCAACCGGACGCCGCATTGGCCGCGATCTCGCGCGCGGCCTTGGCGCCCTCGACCTGCAGGAGGGTGGGCAGCGACACGCCGTTCTTGGCGGCCGTCACCTCGGCCAGGATGGAGATGGCGATCTCCGGCGGCGTGCGGCTGCCGATGTAGATGCCGACCGGGCCGTGCAGCCGCGCGAGTTCGGCTTCGGTCAGGTCGAACTCCTTCAGGCGTTCACGCCGGTTGGCGTTGTTGCGCCGCGACCCCAGCGCGCCCACGTAGAAGGCGGACGTCTTGAGCGCCTCCATCAGCGCGAGGTCGTCGAGCTTGGGATCGTGCGTAAGGGCGATGACGGCGCTGCGCTCGTCCAGCTGCATCGCCAGCACCGTGTCGTCGGGCATGGTGCGGACCATGGTGACGCCGGGCAGGTCCCATTCCTCGCTGTACTCTTCGCGCGGGTCGCACACTGTGACCTGGTAGTCGAGCCCCACGGCGATCTGGCACAGGTAGCGCGACAGTTGTCCGGCGCCGATCACCAGCATCCGGTAGCGCGGGCCGTGGATGGTGACCAGCCGCGCCCCGTCGAACTGCAGGCCATCGGTGACGCTGGCGTGTTCGAGCCGGGCGCCGCCGGTCGCCATGTCGAGCGTGCGCGCCACCAACTGGCCGGCTTCCACGGCGTGCAGCAGGGCGTCGATGCCGCTGGTGGCGGTCAGCGGTTCCAGCACCAGTTGCAGCGTGCCGCCGCAGGGCAGTCCGAAGCGGTGTGCCTCTTCCGCGCTGATGCCGTATTTGACGGTCTCGGGCCGGTTCTGGCGCAGGCCCTCGCGCCGCACGCGGTCGATCAGATCGTCTTCGATGCAGCCGCCGGAGACCGAGCCGACCACCACGCCGTCATCGCGCAGCGCCAGCATGGCACCCTCGGGCCGGGGCGACGAGCCCCAGGTCTTCACCACGGTCGCGAGCAGGACGCGCCGACCGTGTTCCAGCCAGCGCACGCTGGTCTTCAGGACTTCGAGATCGACGCTGTCCATGATGGGTTTCCTGCCTGCGCGGCGGAGGTGGGGGGCGGACTTTTTAATTATGCGCCGTGATGCAGAAACAGGTAGGCCGCCACGATGGCCACCAGCGCCACGATGATCCACGGCCACGGGTTGCGCGGCTGCACGGCCGGGCTGATGAGCGGCGGGCGCGAGGCGCCGTGCGCGGCCAGTTCGCCGGCGGCCAGGTCGGGGATCACCTCATCGGCGGAGGCGGCATCCTGGTGGGCGGCGCCTTCGGCCGGCCCGAACTCTGAAGCAAAGCGCTGGAAGAACTCGTCGGCCAGCTTGCGGGCGGCGCCGTCGACCAGCCGCGAGCCGATCTGGGCCAGCTTGCCGCCCACCTGGGCGTGTGCCGTGTAGGACAGCCGTGTCACCGTGGGGCCTTCCGGCGTCAGTTGCACCTGCGCGGTGCCCTTGCCGAAGCCCGCTGCGCCGCCCTGGCCGTCGAAGTGCAGCGTGTAGCTGCGCGGCGGCACGATGTCGGCCAGTTCCATGCGGCCCTTGAAGCGCGCTTTGACCGGTCCGACCGCGGCCGTCATGGCGATGTCGTAGGCGTGCTCGGCGGCGGCCGTGACGCTTTCGCATCCTGGTATGCAGCGCTGCAGCACGGCCGGATCGTTGAGCGCATCCCAGGCGGTCTGCAAGGGAACGGGCAGGAGGTGGGTCTGGGTCAGTTCCATGGCGAGGGGGCGGATGCGTGGGCGGGGCGGCGGGGGACACGCGCATGGCGAGCATGCGCCAATTCCTGCTCGAGCGCAGCCAGGCTGTCGAAGTGATGGGCCGGCACCATGCTGTCCACGTGCGGCAGGATGGCACGCACGCCGCGCGCCCGGGGCTCGAAGCCGGCAAAGCGCAGCAGCGGATTGAGCCAGACGATGCGGTGCGCGAAGCGCGCCAGCCGCGCCATCTCCGCGTCGAGCAGATCGATGTGCTCGTGGTCCAGCCCGTCGGTCACCAGCAGTACGGTGGCGCGGCCGGACAGTGTGCGGCGAGCCCAGCGCCGGTTGAACTCGGCCAGCGCCGCGCCGATGCGCGTGCCGCCGGACCAGTCCGGCACCAGTTGCGCGATGGCCTGCACGGCCACGTCCGGATCGCGCTCGCGCAGTTGCCGCGACACGTTGGTCAGGCGCGTGCCGAACAGGAAGGCCTGGATGCGCTCGCGCGACTGCACCAGCGCGTGGCAGTAGTACAGCACCGCGCGCGAGTAGAGGCTCATCGATCCGGAGATGTCGAGCAGCAGCACCAGCGGCGGCGTGCGGTCGACCGGCTGGCGGTATTTCCAGGCGGTCCATTCGCCGCCGGCCCGCACGGCCTGGCGCGCGGTGGCCCGCAGGTCGGGGCGGCGCCCGCGCGAGGCTGCCTTCAGCCGGCGCGTGCGCTCCCGCGCCAGGTGCGCGCGCCGGTGCCGGATCATGTGCTGCAGCGTGCGCCATTCGCCCGCGTCGAGCGTATCGAAATCACGCGTGCGCAGCGCCTCGTGCGCCGAGAAGGCGAATGGCGCGCTGATGTCGTGGCGCTCGCCCGCGGGTGCCGGGCCCGGTGGCAGGCCGGCCGCGGGCCGGGCGCGCAGGGCATCCGCCAGCCGGTTGCTGCGCTGCACAGGCACGCCGCCGCGCACGCGCGGCAGCAGCAGGGCACGCAGCTTGCCTTCCCAGTCGGGGGCGCACCAGAACAGGTTGAAGGCGGCATCGAACAGGATGCGCTCGTCGGGGTTTGCCACCAGCAGCGCGGCCAGGGCGGCCTGCACGTCGTCGCGGCGGCCGATGTCGATGTGGCCGAGTGCCTCGATGGCGTCCACCGCGCGCGATGGCGCGAGCGGCATGCCGGCGCCGCGCAGCAGCCGCACGAAATGCGTCACGTTGCGTGCGAGCATCGGCGGGGACGGGGGCGTTGGGACATCCATCACGTCATTCCGGCAAGGCCGGCTCGGCCAGCAGTTGTTCGATGAGGGGCGCATCGACGCGGGCCAGGTCGTCCTGGTACTTCAGCAGCACGCCCAGCGTGTCTTGCACCGATTGCGGATCGAGCTCGGTGACGTTCAGCGCCGCCAGCGCACGGCACCAGTCGATGGCCTCGGCGATGCCCGGCGCCTTGAACAGGTCGATGCCGCGCAGTCGGTGCACGAACGCCACCGCGCGCTGCTGCAGCCGGGCGGCGGCCTCGGGCGCGCGCTGCGCCATGATCTGCAGCTCGCGTGCCTTGTCCGGATAACCGATCCACTGGTACAGGCAGCGCCGCTTGAGCGCATCGTGCACTTCGCGCGTGCGGTTGGACGTCATGACGACCAGGGGAATCACCCGGGCACGCACCGTCCCGAATTCGGGAATCGACACCTGGAAGTCCGACAGCAGCTCCAGCAGGAAGGCCTCGAACGGCTCGTCGGCGCGGTCGATCTCGTCGATCAGCAGCACGCGCGGCCGGTCGGTGTCCGCGGGGTGCGCCGGGTCCGGCAGCAGGGCCTGCAGCAGCGGGCGCTTGAGCAGGAATTCGTCGCGGTAGAGCGTGTCGGCGCGGGGCCGTTCGCCGGCCGCCTCGGCCAGGCGCAGCGCCATGATCTGACGCGGGTAGTCCCACTCGTAGAGCGCGCTGGCGGTGTCGAGCCCCTCGTAGCATTGCAGCCGCAGCAGCGACGTGCCGAGCAGCCCGGCCGCCGCCTTGGCCAGTTCGGTCTTGCCGACCCCCGGTTCGCCTTCCAGGAACAGCGGCCGCTGCATGCGCAGCGCGAGAAACAGGGCGGTCGCCAGCTCGCGGCTGGCGAAGTAGCCCTGGGCTTGCAGTCGGGCGATGCAGTCGTCTATCGAGTCGACCGGCATGCGTCTCCCTAGTGGTGCCGTGCGAGGGCCTGTTCGACGGCGCGGGCGGCCAGCACCGGGATCAGGTGCGCCCGGTATTCCGGCGAGGCGTGCAAGTCTGTGACCAGCTCGTCGGCGCAGACTGTCACGTGCCGTGCCGTTTCCGAGGTGAAATTGGCCGACAGCGCCTGCTCCAGCGGTGCGCAGCGGAACACGCACGGCGCGGCGCCCGTCACCGCCACGCGCACGCGGCTGCCCTTGCGGCTGACGAACACGCCCACCAGCGCGAAGCGCGAGGCGGGGTTGCGGAATTTCACATAGGCCGCCTGGTCCGGCACCGGGAACTGCACCTCGGTGATCAACTCGTCCGGCGCCAGCGCCGTCTCATACATGCCGAGAAAGAAATCGTCGGCCGCGATGTCGCGGCGCTCGGTGACGACGGTGGCGTTCAGCCCCAGCACGGCGGCGGGGTAGCACGCCGCGGGGTCGTTGTTGGCCAGCGACCCGCCCAGCGTGCCCATCGCGCGGACCTGGCGGTCGCCGATGCCGCCGGCCAGCTCGGCCAGCGCCGGCAGCATGCGGCGCACGTCGTCGCTCTCGGCCACATCGGCATGGCGCGTGGCCGCGCCGACGGTGACGATGCCCGGCTGCGTGCGGATGCCCGCGAGGCCGGGAATGCGGGTGATGTCCACCAGCGTGGACGGCTGGGCCAGCCGCAGCTTCATCGCCGCCAGCAGGCTCTGGCCGCCGCCGAGGTACTTGCTGTCCGGATGCGTCTTGAGGGCGGTGACGGCGGTCTGGGCGTCGGTGGCTTTGTGGTACTCGAAGGCATACATGGCGCGCTCCCTGCAGGGTCCAGGGTCAGTAGGGTCAGGCATTCGCCCGTGCGGATTGGATGGCCTGCCAGACGCGATAGGGCGTGGCCGGCATCTGGATGTCCTTCACGCCCAGCGGCGCCAGGGCATCGACGATGGCGTTGATCAGCGCCGGCGGCGAGCCGATCGCGCCGGCCTCGCCGCAGCCCTTCACGCCCAGCGGGTTGTGGGTACAGGGCGTGCCCTTGGCGGTCTCCACCGTGAAGCTGGGCAGATCATCGGCGCGCGCCATAGCGTAGTCCATGTAGGAGCCGGTCAGCAGTTGGCCGCTGTCGTCGTACACGCAGCGCTCCAGCAAGGCCTGGCCGATGCCCTGGCCGAGTCCGCCGTGCACCTGGCCTTCGACGATCATCGGGTTGATCACGTTGCCGAAGTCGTCCACCGTCACGAAGCGGTCGATGTGCACCTCGCCGGTGTCGGGGTCGACCTCCACTTCGCAGAGGTAAGCGCCGGCCGGATAGGTGAAGTTGGTCGGATCGTAGAAGGCGTTTTCGTTCAGGCCCGGCTCGAGCTTGTCGAGTGGATAGTTGTGCGGCACATAGGCCGTGAGCGCGACCTCGCCGAAGGTCTTGGTGCGGTCGGTGCCGGCCACGCGGAAGACGCCGTCCTTGAACTCGATGTCCTCGGCCGAGGCCTCCAGCAGGTGCGCGGCGATCTTCTTGGCCTTGGCCTCGATCTTGTCGAGCGCCTTCATGATGGCCGAGCCGCCCACGGCGATCGAGCGCGAACCGTACGTGCCCATGCCGAACGGAATGCGCCCGGTGTCGCCGTGCACGATCTCGACGTTCTCGATCGGCATGCCCAGGCGATCGGCCACCACCTGCGCGAAGGTCGTCTCGTGCCCCTGGCCGTGGCTGTGCGAGCCGGTGAACACGGTGACGGAGCCGGTCGGGTGCACGCGGATCTCGCCCGCCTCGAACAGGCCCGCCCGCGCGCCCAGTGCCCCGGCGATGTTGGACGGCGCCAGTCCGCACGCCTCGATATAGCAGGAGTAGCCCATGCCGCGCAGCCGCCCCTTGGCGCGCGAAGCGTCGCGGCGGGCGCGGAAGCCCTTGACGTCGGCCAGTTCGATGGCGCGGTCCAGGCAGGGCTCGTAGTCGCCGGTGTCATAGGTCAGGCCGACCGGCGTGGCATACGGGAAGCTGCGGATGAAGTTGCGGCGGCGCAGTTCGGCCGGGTCGATCTGCATCTCGCGCGCCGCGGTCTCGACAAGCCGCTCGACCACATAGGTGGCCTCCGGCCGTCCGGCGCCCCGATAGGCATCGACCGGTGCGGTGTTGGTGAACACCGCCTTGACTTCCGCATAGATGGCGGGCGTCCTGTACTGCCCGGCGAGCAGCGTGGCATACAGGATGGTCGGCACGCTGCTGGCGAACGTTGACAGGTACGCGCCCATGTTGGCGATGGTGTGCACGCGCAGGCCGAGGAAGCTGCCTTGCGCATCCAGTGCCAGTTCCGCGTGCGTCACGTGATCGCGGCCATGCGCGTCGGTCAGGAAGGACTCGGAGCGTTCGGCCGTCCACTTGATCGGCCGGCCGACCTTCTTCGATGCCCAGGTCAGCGCCACGTCTTCCGGATACAGGAAGATCTTCGAGCCGAAGCCGCCGCCCACGTCGGGCGCGATCACGCGCACCCTGGACTCCGACAGGCCCAGCACGAACGCCGACATCAGCAGCCGCTCGACATGCGGGTTCTGGTTGGCGACGTAGAGCGTGTAGCTGTCGTCCTGCCGCGCGTAGCTCGCGTTGACGGCGCGCGGTTCGATGGCGTTCGGGATCAGCCGGTTGTTGACGATGTCGAGCCGGGTGATGTGCGCGGCGCGGGCGAAGGCGGCATCGGTGGCGGCCTTGTCGCCGTGGCCCCAGGTGTAGCAGGTGTTGTCGGGTACGTCGTCGTGGACCGCGGCGCCGGCGGTGCTTGCCGCGGCAGGATCGACCACGGCGGGCAGTTCTTCATACTCCACGTCGATCAGCTCGACGGCGTCCTTGGCGATCTTCACCGACTCGGCCACCACCAGCGCGACCTGGTCGCCCACGTGGCGCGCCTTGCCCTGCGCGAGCACGGGGTGGGGCGGCTCCTTCATCGGCGAGCCGTCGATGCTGTGGATCTGCCAGCCGCACGGCAGGCCGTTGACTTTGTCGGCGGCCAGATCCTCGCCCGTGAGCACGGCGAGCACGCCGGGATGCTTGCGCGCGGCCTGCGCGTCGATGCGGACAATGCGCGCGTGCGCATACGGCGAGCGCAGGAACACGGCATAGGATTGGTGCGCCTGGACCACATCGTCGGTGTACTGGCCCGCGCCGGTGAGGAAGCGGTAGTCTTCCTTGCGCTTGACGGCCGCACCGATCAGATGGCGGTTGGGTTCTGCGGGAGCGTTCATGGTGGTCTCCTCGCGTCAGGCGGCATGGGCGCGCGCGGCGGCCAGGCTTTGCAGCGAGGCGTCTTCGCCCTCGGCCGCCGCCATGGTCTCGGCGCCTCGCAGCACGGCGCGCACGATGTTGTGGTAGCCCGTGCAGCGGCACAGATTGCCGTCCAGCTGTTCGCGCACCAGGCGCTCATCGGGATGCGGGTACTGCGCGACCAGCGCGGTCGCCGCCATCACCATGCCCGGGGTGCAGAAGCCGCATTGCAGGCCGTGGCATTCGCGGAAGGCTTCCTGCATCGGGTGCAGCTTCCCATCCTTGGCCAGGCCTTCAATGGTGGTGATGTTCGTGCCGTCGGCCTGTACGGCCAGGATGTTGCACGACTTCACCGCGCGGCCATTCATGTGGACGGTGCAGGCGCCGCACTGCGCGGTATCGCAGCCGACATGCGTACCGGTGAGCCGCAGTTGCTCGCGTATCAGTTGGACCAGCAGGGTATGGGGTTCGACGCTGACGGTCACGGGTGCGCCGTTGACCGACAGGCTGAGGCTGATCGCCATGGGAGTCTCCTTGGGGATGTGCGCCGGATGCCTGCGTCGCAGCGAAGATGCGCGCGAGGTCTGAGTGGGTGGTCGCGGCTCTACTCAGTAAAGCACAACAGGAGGAGAAGACAACCGAGGGAGACTGGCGTGACAGGGGAGTTGCCGCGGCACGCAAAACGCACGCCGCAGACATGACAAAGGGCCGGAATCCGGCCCTTGATGAGGCACCAGGCAGTCATGACCTGGCGTGGGTGGCTGCGGCATACGGCCGGCGCACGGGGACTTGCTGGTTACTGCTCGATATTGCGATACGACGATTTGCGGTACTGCTGGCCTGGGCGAATGCCCCGGCGACGATGACAGCTTGCCGAGGGGCTTATGCCTTGGCGGCGCGGTGTTGACCGAACAGGTTCGCGATCGCGGAGAAGAACTGGGCGAACGTGAATTCGTTGCCGTTCGGACGGCGGTAGTAGTAAATACCTTCGGACATTTCGCGCTCGATCAGCTCGCGTTCCAGTTGATCGGTCAGCTTCAGGTCGTTCGTGTTTTGCATGATTGGCCTCTTAGGGAATTCCCGGTTAGGGAATACCCTGATCATACACCGTATGATGCGATGCACCATACGTAAGCCTACGTATGCACCATCATGCGTTGTTTCGCCACCACGCTTGCTTCACGATGCCCATCTTTGGTGCATCGAGGATGTCCCTCGCTCTATTTGATCGGAATCGGCTGGCTGGCCGGGATCGGCACGGCGGTCACGCTGTTCTTGGGGCTGCCGGAGACGACTTTGTCGGAATAGGTCAGGTAGACCAGCACATTGCGCTTGCGATCCACCGTGCGCACCACGTGCAGCGTCTTGAAGATCAGCGACAGGCGCTGCGTGAACATGTCGTCCTGCTGCGGCAGCGGCTTGACGAAGCGGATGTCGCCGACCTGCCGGCAGGCCACCGCGGCCTCGCTCACGTCCTCGGCCACGCCCAGGGTGCCCTTGATGCCGCCCGTGCGGGCACGCGACACATAGCAAGTGATGCCTTCGACCAGCGGATCATCGTAGGCCTCGATGACAATCTTGTCGGACCCGGTGATGCGGAAGTTGGTATTGACGCTGCCGATGTCTTCGGCGAAGGCGGCGGTCGACAGCAGGGCTGCGGCGAGCAGGGCAGTGGTGCGGATCATTGCGGACATGGTTCGCTCATGAGGAGGAGAAACGGTGGATCAAAGCAGCGCCGCGGGCGGCCAGGGCGCGGACGCCTCGCCGATGGGGCGCAGGTCGGCCAGGGCGGACTGCTCGATGCGGCGGTGCAGCGCGTCCATGAAGACCTTGACCTTGGCCGGCATCAGGCGGCGGCCGGGAAACACGGCATAAACGCGCATCGGCGGCGACTGGAACCCGATCAGCACCTCGCGCAGCGCGCCGGCGGCGATCAGTTCTTCGGCAAACGCCGAGGTGATGCGCGCGACGCCGAGGCCGGCGACCGCCGCCTGCAGGCGCAGTTCGCTGTTGGAAGTGCGCATGCGGAAATCGAGTGGCAGGTTGAGGGCCTCGCCGCCGGGTGTGCGGAATTGCCATTCGGATTCGCCGGCCAGGCCCAGGCACGGCCAGTCGATCAACTGGTCGGGGTGGGTCAGGGGCCCGAGCCGCTCCAGCAGCGCGGGCGCGATCACCACGGCGCGGCGCAGGTCGAACACGCGCTGGGCCACCATGCCGGAATCGGGCAGCGGCTCGCGGGGCACCGTCAGCATGATGTCGTAGCCCTGGGCAAGCGGGTCGATCTGGCGCGGTGCCACATCCACCTCGATGCGCAGGCCGGCATGCTCGCGCATGACTTCCAGCACCACCTCGGCGAGCTGCTTGGCCGCGAACTCGTACGGCATCGCAATGCGCAGCGTACCGGCCGGCGACTGGAACGTGGCAGCGGCATCTTCCGAGACTTCGCGCAGGCGCTGGAACAGGGGACCGGCGTCACGCAGCAGCGCTTCGCCGGCATCGGTCAGGCGCAGCCGGCGCGTGCTGCGCTCGAACAGCCGCACGCCCAGCTTGCCCTCCAGCCGGGACACCGCTGTGCTCACCGACGACTTGGGCAGGCCCAGCCGGTCTGCCGCGCGCGTAAAGCTGCCGAGCGTGGCCACGGTGCAGAAGGTGTCCCAGTCGTTCCAGTCCGTCGTTCGCATGGTTGAACAATGAATTTGTGATACGGCGATTTCCCCCGGTTTCCGAGCAAATTACCATCCCAGCATGAACACGCCAAGCACGGACCACACGCTTTCCGCCATGCCCTCGCCGTCCGGCCAGCCGGACGGATCGACGGTCGCCAGCCGGCTGGAGCTGCGCGTGGTCGGCCTGGTGATCGGCCTGGCGACCGGCGTGGATTACATGGCCAACCTGATGTTCTCGATTGCCGGGCCGCATATCGAGGGCGGGGTGCTGGCGTCGCAGGAGGTCTACCTGTGGGCCGTGACGTCCTATGCGGCGGCGGCCAGCCTGGCGATCCTGGTGATGGGACGGCTGGCCGACCGGATGACCTATCGCCGGCACACGCTGCTGTCGCTGCTGATCTTCATCGCCGGCACGCTGATGTGCGCGGCGGCCGAGGGCGGCACCATGCTGATCGTCGGGCGGGCGGTGCAGGGTTTCGGCGGCGGGCCGATGCTGTCCACGTCGCGCATCTTCGTGCAGCACAGCCCGGCGCACGAGCGCCGCACCATGATGAAGGGGATGATCTACGGCATCTTCGGGCTGACCTGCGCCTCGCCGGTGCTCTCCGCCGCGCTGACGGAGCAGTTCGGCTGGCGCGCCATCTTCGTGGCCCAGTTGCTGGTGGCGGTGGTGGTGTGCGGGCTGGTGGCCGCGTTCTACCCGCATCCCCGCCTGCACGAGCGCAACGGCGATTTCGCCTCGCTGGACTGGCCGTCCGCCATCGCCTTCGGGCTGGCGGCGCTGATCGCGCTGCACGGCTTCCAGCAGGCGCGCTTTGTGCACCCCGATGGCTCGCCGGCGCAGGTGCTGCCCATCCTGGCGGTGGTCACGCTGATCGCCTGGATCGGCATCCGCCAGGCCGGCCATCCGCTGCCGTGGGTGGACCTGCGCGCCACGCTGCAGCGTCGCTTCATGATGGGCATGGTGTTCTACGCCATCTATTACGGCTTTGCCAGCGCGTGGAGCTTCCTGTCGGCGAGCCTGCTGCAGAACGGCCTGGGCTTCCGCTACGAGACCACGGCACAGTTCACGAGCCTGTCGGGGCTGGTGACGCTGCTGCTGGGCATCGCCAACTTCCAGCTGACCCGCTACCTGCCGCCCAAGCGTGTGCTGATCGCCATCGGTTTCGTGCTGATGGCGGGCGCGATGCTGTGGCTGTCGCGCGCGGCCATGCCCGGCGCATCGGCCGGCGTGCTGGCGCCCGGCTTCCTGATGGAGGGCATGGTCGGCATGCTGGTGGTGATCCAGGTGGCGGGGCTGACTTATGTCGACCTGCCCGCCCAGGATTTCGGCCACGCCTACCAGTTCAAGGGGATCATGCGTGCCTGGGCCCAGGCCTTCGGTACGATGCTGGCGACACTGATGCTGCAGCGCGGGCAGGCGCAGCACCGCACCGACCTGGTCGGCCATGTGTCGGCGCTGACACCATCGTGGCTGTGGCCGCATCCGCTGCAAGGCGTGGAGTTGGTGCGGCTGTCGGCGGAGATCGACCGGCAGGCGACGCTGCTAGCCTGCCGCGACCTGTTTGTCGGGGGCGCGGCGATCGCACTGGTGTGCGCGGCGGCGATTCTCGTGCAGCGGACCTTGCGCTGACCGGCGGCCGCGGCTTCCGGGCCGGCCAAGGTCAGAGGCTGGCCCCCATGAGCGCGTCAGTGAAAGAGAACACCCTTCACACGATCACGATGCCGGCGCGGGGCGCAGACCCGCGCATTGAAGAAAAAGATCCTCTTGCTCCGCTTGCATTCGCTGCGCGAACGCTTGCGCCTCCTCGTTGTACCGGATCGTCTGCGCCACGTGCTCGTCGTCGGGCGGCGGCAGCGATTCGTAAAACGGGTCGGCCTCGAAATCCTTCTGCAGCTGATCGAACCGCTGGGCGTGCAATAGCCTCATGCCTGTGGACCAGGTTTCGTTCGACAGCAGATAGTTGCCCATCTCCGTGGGGTTCGCCTCGCGTTCGCGGACCGCTTTTTCGATGTCTTTGAGCGCCGCCTCGTTCAGGGCACTGACACCGCTGTACGCCATGGACGCCACCATACCGTCGGGCAGGTCGAGCGACTTGCGCAGGCTGATCTTCGCATGCATCTTCGTTTCCACGGGCTCGTGGAGCAGCGCCATCCGTTGCTGCAACAGCGCGAGCATGGCTTCCAACTTTTCCAAGCCGGCGGGAGCGGCTTGCTTCTGCTCGTCGGGCGTGTCGGGTGCCTCTTGCAGGTACTTGATGGCTTGCATCGTGCTCAGGACGGTTTGCTGCGCCGTCACCAGTTCGTCGCGAGAGACATCGGGGACGAGCACCGGGGCCAGTATGCTCTCCATGAGCGACGTGAGTACGAGCGCCTGCGGCGAGTCGCGGTGCTGCTCCAGCGCACGCTGATTTTCGTCCACGGCGCGTTGCAGGAATGCATCCACTTCTTTTTCTAGGGCGCTCAGCCGGAACTGTTGGCCCGCCCATTTCTGCAAGGCCTTTTTGCCGACTCGCCCCGCTTTGACGGCCTGGGCCATCCGGTGATTGCCGACGGCGTTGACGATTGCCGCAAAGCCTTCCGAAACCTTGTCGCGACACGTTCCCAGGGCGTCTTCGGCCATCGCGAAGACCAGTGCACGAAGCTCGGCATCCTTGGCAATCGCGTGGATGACCGTGAGCCCGTCGTGCAGGACCTTGCGGTGATCGATGGCGGGTTCGGCTTCCGACGAAGCCTGGCGTCGGGCCAGCAGCCGAGCGAACGACATGGCGTTCTCTTCGGTATTGAATGCGCTGACCTCGTTGAGCCGGAGTTGCGATCGGGCTTGGGACCGGCGCCAAGGCGAATACCAGTGCTGGCGCCGGGTCTTGTATTCGACGCCGGCCCCGTTTGCCGCAGCCTGCCAGAGCAGGATCTGCTTGCCGGGTGTTGCCGTCTGGAGGGCAAGGTCATCCTCCAGTCGGTTGAAGATGGCTTGGGCACCGGCCCCCGGTGCGGGGGGCACGGCAGCGGTTTCGACGCGATATCCCATGGCAGCAAGGTGCTCCGCGCCATGCGTGCGCAAATCCCGCAGTTGAGGCATGGCGATGGTGCCTTCGCGGTGCGCGTGATAGTCGAGCCGTGCGATGACCGCGTCATGGATCTCCGTGAGGGACGAATCGGCGATCACGCTCATGAAATTGTTGAAGGCTTGCGCGTACTCCGGCCGGTACATCGACCGGTAGTATTCCGTGCGCGCCTCCAGATGAAGCGGTACCGCAAGCGGCATCCCCACGACGGTGACATGCGGAACGATGAAGTTATTGAGTTGCAGCCTTCGATAGACTTCCTGGTGCCACGGCGCATGCGTACGCAGGCGCGCTTGCTGGACGGAAAGCCACATCGTCAGGGCCTGTTTCGCTTCCGGCGTGTTGCCGCGCATCATGTGGGCGAGTGCCTGTTCCAGTTCACCGCGTTGCGCGGCGGTCAGGCTCTTCGCGTACAGATATTGATCCGACGCCGACTTCTTGAGCCATCGCTTGACGCGCGCATCCGAAAGCTCTGACATGTCGCTGACCGCCGACGCCACATCCCAACCCTCCCGTCTGGCGCGCTCCTGCGGCGAGAGGCTCGGCGCGCTCACCGTTGGGGGGGCGGACGTACGCCGGGCGAAGGGGACAAGGCTCGCCAATGTGCCGGCAGCAGCGCGCGGCCGGTTCGGCGTCGGTCGGCCGGCCGGAAGCGGGGTGCCTGAAACGGGTGCCGGCTGGGCGGACGACGGACCGGTCGGAACAGGCCGCCTGGTGGAAATGGGTGAGGGTGGCATGCGGAGCGTGTCAGAGCGGTCCAGTACGAATGCGATCCGCGTCGGCCTGGGGCGGGGCCCCATATGGCTGGGCAGGCGCGTTGTTTCCGGGGCCGGACAAGAAGGCGCGCGCCTATGGCGGGCCCATCCGGAGGCGTTCGGGCTGGCAACTGAAGAATGTTGAATTCTGTTGGTAGCGCAATGTTAGGACGCTGAGCGCTTTTGCCTTTTGCACCCAGCGAACACACCGTGCCCAATCCGAATGGCCTTGTTCGGCCGGCCTGCCGGCAAGGCGGCGCCGGGTGTCGCGATCTTTCCGTCGTGGGCGCCATGTCTACGCTGCACAGTGCATTTCGCAGCGCAGGCGTGCCTTGGCACGCCGGCCATCCCGACATGCGCTCGCCGTCGCGGTGCGCACGGTTGATCGGTGGCGCACCCAAGCGCGGCGGACACGAAGTCATCGCCGACCAGGCGAAGCCGTTGACGCATTCAGCGTATCGAAAGTGTGCATTTCGCTTGCCGGTTGGGTGCTTCGCCCGCGATGGGAAGGCGGGATGAGGGCGTTCTATGGTTCCTGAGGACCAACCAGGAGCCGATTGTGGATACGCATGACTTTGCCCCCTTGCCGAACGCCCGCGACACCAATGACGCGCAGCTCGCTGGCACTTACCTTGACGCGCTGCTGCGGCGCGCCCATGAACTGACCCGGGCCGCCGCGCGCGCACTGGGCCTGGACGAGCCGGCCGCCGCCCGGGCCGCGGATGATGGCGGCGTGGTGCTCAACGGCACGCTGGTCACCGTGACCCCGATGCCGCTGGAAGGGCTGGCCGGCGATGGCACGCTGGTGGTGTCCGCCACGCTCGGCTGCCGGGTCGGCGAGCTGGATGCACAGACGCTGTGTGACATCCTGGCGCACGCGCCGGGCGTGCTGGCGGTCTACAACGCCGCCATCGGCTGCCAGCCCGACGGGACGTTGGTCGTCCACCGCATGGTGCCGGTGCGCGATGAGGCCGTGGATACGCTGGCCGAGGACATGTTCGTCACGCAGCAGCTCGCTGCGCTGCTGGGCGATGCGGCGACGCAGGGGGGCGCGCCGCAATGAGAGCTGGCCCGATCATCTCTCCCGGTCCGGCCACTTCCAGCCCAGACCCCGCCGCCGAGCGCAGTCCCGCGCCGCTCGCGTATGGGCCGACCTCGACTGCCCCCACGACCCCGCAGCCACGGCAGGCGTCCGGCGAGCATGGCGGCCAGTTGCGCAGGCGGCTCGGCAATGCCGGCGCGGCGGTGTCGTCGATGGCGCGACGCGCGAAGCTGCCCGAGGCAGCGAACGCCGTGAGCAATACACGCCCCGCGCGCGGGGCGGTCGCCATGGTCAAGGATGTGGTTGCGCCGGCAGCAGCGTTGACGGGCGATGTGCTGTCCGCCGCCCGCAAAGCGGCCCGGCAGTCGGCCCAATCGTCGGCTTCCAGCGTGCCATTGCAGCGGGCCCTGGGCGCCGATCTGACGCTGCCCAAACGGCAGATGGACGCGCATCGGGAGGCGGTGACCTACGGCGAGCATTCCGCGCAGCATGTCGATCGCCTCGTGGCGTTCCTGCACAGCGTGCTGCGCCTTGGCGTGGCCGGCACGTCGATGGCGTTCGGCCTGGGCCGCAACGCGGGCCTGACCGCCGGCGATGCACTGAGCCGGCTCGAACGCGGTGTGCCGCAGGCCAGCGGGATCATCACCGGCAGCGAGGCGCCGGCACGGACGATGTCTTCGCAGTCCGCATTCCTGCTGGCCCTGGGGGGCTTGCAGCAGTGGGCACTGGGGTCGGTGACCGGCGCGGCGGGCAACCTGGCCGGGCAGTTTGTCGCCGGACCGGTCGTCAACATGCTGCCGCGCCAGTTCCAGGCCATCGACGCTCGCGCCGTGGTGCCCCAGGACATCGTGGGCCACATGAACACGCTGAAGCCGGGCGCCGGCGACGAATTGCGCGAGAAGGTCCAAGCGATGCAGACGGACCTCGCCAACGTCTCCAGCGAGAGCAACGTGCTGCTCGGCCAGATCGCATTCGATTCGGTCACCGCCGCGCGCATGGCGGCCCAGAGCGGCACGCCGCTGGGTGCTGCCGGTCAGATCAGCCTGGGCCTGGCGGTGTCGGCCACGGCCGGCGCCCTCATCGGCGCGGGGATGGCGGTGCGGCAGTCGATCGCCACGATCGATGTGCCGAAGCTGGACCCATTGCGCGAGGCCGCGAACGCGAATCTCGCCAACGGTGCGGCCGCGCTGGCCGCGCTGCCGACGAATCCCGTGCCGCTCTTCTTCGCCCGGCACACCACGCTGCCGGCCGCAGCGGCGTCAGCCGATATCGAGGCCGGCCATGCGGCGACGGTCGCGCAACCGCATCAGCAGGAGCCGATGTCGCGCATGCATGGCGTGATCGTGCAGGTCACGCGGCTGGCGGGCTCGGTCGGCAGCCTGGCGACCGCGCCGGCCAGCGCTGTCGCCAAGGCGTTTGCCGCGGGACCGCTGCTCGAGCCCCTGCCCACGGTCGACGGGGCGTCGCCGGCCGGCCCGGCGCTCCGCACCTGGAACACGACCCTCAACGTGTTGGCCAGCGCCGTCCGGCGCACCAAGCAGATGGCCGCATCGACGGCCACCACTACCCTGATGTCCACCGGCAGCTCCATGCTGGCGAGCGCGACCGAAGGTGCGGCACGGCGCGCGGTACTGGCGGGGGGCTACAGCTTCGGCATCCATCAGGCCATCAGGCCCTGGTTCAACGCCCTGGCGAGCCATATCCCGGCGGGCGACAACGCCATGCGCGCGGAGCGCCAGCAGCATGTCAACGCGCGGGCGCAGCGGCCCGAACAGCCGGAGGTCTGACGGCGGGCATGACCCGGCGCGATGGCGACCCGGGGCAGGACGTGTTCACACCGGGTTGAAGCATCGGCAGGCCTCGGTGAGACAAATCGCCGAGGCCCGACGCGCTAGTGCGAAATCACGACGTCTGCCATCGGACGACGCCAACGCTCCTCGAGCCTTGCATCATCGGCGCGATACCCGAGTGCGATCACGATCGGGATGACGGCGCCTCGCGGCAGCCCCAGAATCTTGACGACCTTCGACGCGGAAAAGCCTTCCATCGGGCAGGAGTCGATTCCTTTTGCCGCGGCGCCGAGCATGAGTGTTTGAGCCGCGAAGATCGCATTGCGCGCCGCCCAATGCCGACTGCCGATGTGACCAACGGGGAGCAGGGACAAACTGGGGCGAATCAGTGCCGCAAGAAAAAGAAGCGGTGACCACAACGCCGACGCGCCGACCCCAAGGATCTTCTGGAAGGCCCCGATCTGCTTGCGGTAATAGGCTTTCGAGTTCGGCCCCAGCGCCGAAGACGTTTCAACATGCGCGAGTTGCGCCGCTGCGGTTTGTTTTCCCAGTGCGGGACTTGCCACGACGACAATCAGGTCCGCCGCGGATGCCGCCGCTTTCTGCCCATTGCATGCCTGCGCAACGCTCGCTTTCAAGGACGCGTCGCGAATCCAGTGCAACGCGTAGGGTTGCAGATTCCCGCTTGAAGGCGCGAACGCCGCTTCACCCAGCAAAGCGTAGACGTCCTCCTCCGGAATCGGGGTGGAGTCGAATTGACGAATGGCCCGGCGAAAGCGATTCGCGGCTTGGAAGCCGGCCCAGGGCCGCAATGGATCGTGTGTGGTCATGTGTCAAATGGTCAGGTAGAAATTTCACGAGGTGCAATGTTGCGGCGTCGCCGGTCGTGACAATGGCGCCGATGTCGTCATTCGGACAGAGCAAAATCCGATCGCCGAAAACGGGGACGTAGGCGTCAATAAAGTGGCCCCATCATCAAGCAGGGCGCCGCGCGGACCGTCGGCCTGGCCCGGAGGTGATCGTGCCGATTTGCGCCCGGCCTCATGGCCGAGCAATGTCCAGTACGCCCCCGGAAGCAGTCGAGCCGCCGCATCTATTGAGCGGATGCGCCACCGACTGGGGCATCCGGGGCGCAGTCGCGGGCAGGCAGGGCACCAGTACGTCCGAGTTGTTCCGGCTCGCCAGGTTGATTGCCTGCGTCAGACCGGCCGTACCCCGCACCGCAAATTAGTCCGTCGGCTGCAAGCTGATCTGTCGCTTTTGCCTAAATATGTGTAACATGCACATATTATGTGGCAGGGGAAATTGATGTCAACAGAAAAAGTGCAAAATACACACATTAACGCGCAACTTCGCGAACTCCATGGGGCGCTGCTCGAGATCGTTGGCGTCATGAATCGTCCTCAGCGCGACGAAGCGATGATCCGGGAGGCCGGCATCGCTCTGGACCGCGCACTGTTCCCGTTACTGGTCCTGGTGGAGCGGCTCGGTCCCATCGGCGTGGTCGAGTTGGCCGACCGCGTGGGGCGTGACTACACCACGGTCAGCCGGCAGGTTGCGAAGCTGGAAAGTTTCGGCCTGGTCGACCGTCAGGAAAGCGCGGCCGACCGCCGCGTTCGCGAGGCCGTCGTCACCAAAAGCGGCAAGGCGATGACGGATCGTGTCGATCAAGCCAGGGAACGGATCGGGCAGGCCATTTTCGCCACGTGGGACGAACGGGATGTCAGGGACTTGGTGCGGCTCATGCTCAAGTTTGCCGACGACCTCCAAGGCGGCGCGCCGGTTGCCCCGGGGCGCGTCGAATGACAGGCGTGCGCTGAGGATGGTCGGATTCTTCCCTCGTCAACGTACGAATTTTCCGTTGCGCAAGCTACCCGTGAGATGGCGGCGTAGCCGTCGCGCATGCCCGGCGAGATTGCCGGTAGCGCCATGCAGGCCGGCGCGGCCGAAGGCACGGGGCGCGCCGGTGCCGGGGCTCATCCACTAATCCAGCCGCTGCGCCGTCGCCGTGGCGGCGGCCTGGGGCACTTCGCAGCCGCGGGCCGCGCCGGGGCCGCCCAGGTCGAGATGGTGCGTCAGGATGGGGGCCAGCACCTTGAGCACCTGCGTGGTCAGGGCGCTGGTGAACTTGTACTTGACGGCTTCGGGGCCGGCCACGTAGGCCACCACGGTGCCGAAGTAGCGGTCGCCCAGGTAGAACACGAAGGCGCCGGAGCGGCTGACCACGCGCTCGGAGATCAGGCCGCCGCCGCGGCTGAAGGTCTTGTAGCGGTTGTCGCCGGTGCCGGTCTTGCCGCCCACCGGCAGGGCGCTGCCGTCGGGCAGGAAGAAAGTGTCGGCCACCCGCTTGGCCGTGCCGCCTTCGACCACTTCGGCCAGTGCCGCCTTGACCAGTTGCGGAATCTCCGGCGGCAGCACGCGCTCGCCGGTGGCCGGGGCACGGCACAGGCTGACTTCGTAGGGCGTGCCGGCGGCGAAGTGCAGGCGGTCGATGCGCACGGTGGGCATGCGCAGGCCGTCGTTCTCGAGGATGCCCATCAGTTCGGCCAGCGCGGCCGGCCGGTCGGCGCTGGCGCCGATGGCCGTGCCGTACGACGGCACCAGTGCGTCGAACGGGTAGCCGAGCCGCTTCCACGCCTGGTGGATCTGCTGGAAGGCCTCGATCTCGATCATCTGCCGGATGCGCTTGTCCTGGGCGCCCTTGCGCCGTGATTTGAGCAGCCACTTGTAGACCTCGATGCGCTCGGCGGCGCTGGCCTGGTTGACCTGCGCGAGCGTCGCTTGCGGATGCTGGTGCAGGTAGGCCACCAGCCAGAGTTCGAGCGGATGCAGCCGTGCGATGTAGCCGCGGTCGGCCAGGTCGAAACGCTGCGGCGAATAGTGGTCGTACAGCTTGGCGAGCGCCGGCGCATCGAGGCTGGCTTCGGGCAGGTAGGCCCGGATGAAGGCGGCCAGCTTGTCCGGCCCGGCCTGCGGGTCGAGGGTGCGGAAGATGGTCGCCAGGCGCACCGGCGTCGCGCGCGTGCTCTGCACCAGGATCGCTTCCTGCTCCTGCGGGCTCTTGCCCCGGTACTTGCTGTAGAAGCGCCCCATGAAGAGGCGGCCCTCGCGGTCGGCGAAGCGCTCCAGGTAGGCCTGCCGCTGCGGGGAGGTGTCGTCTTCCAGCGCTTGGGCGCCGGCGCTGGGCAACTGGTGCTGGTAGTAGCGCGAGAGATCGCGCATCAGCCGCACGAACACCAGGTTCACGGAATGCTTGAACCCCTCGCGCACCGTGAACTGCTGGGTGCTCTCCCAGGGCTCGAAATTGTCGAAGTGCTGCATGCCGCCGCCGGTCGCAAACCATTCGCCGGCGTTGCCCGAATATTTGCGCTCCAGCGAGGCGGCCAGCATGGCGGCCAGGCCGCGGTCCTGTGCCTGGGCGAGGTAGTCGACCGCCCAGCGCTCGATCGGGTTCTGCCTCGAGACCGTCACCTTGCGCAGCGCGGCGGGCGCGAGCGCGGCGTAGCGCTGGTGCAGCTCGGCGACGATCTCGAGGTAGGTCACCAGCGTGCGCAGCTTGGCCGTCGAGCCCAGGTCGAGCTTGACGCCTTCGTTGATGTCGAACGGCTGGTCGAAGGTGTCGGCCTGCACCAGCACGCGGTTGGTGCCGCCGCTGCGCTCGAACAGCGTGAAGCTGTAGGTGACGCCGCGCGGATCGCCGTGCTGCAGCATCTTGTCGCCGATCAGGCCGGCGGCCTTGGCGTAGGCCGGGTCGCGCAGCTTGATCAGCTCCGCCGTGACGTCGCGCTGCAGGGCGGCATCGAGCGTGCTGCCGACCGTCAGGTCGAGCCTGTCCAGGTCGTACATGCGCGGCACGCCGAGCATGGCGGCCAGATTGACCCGCACGGCGTTGGTGCCCTTGCGCTCGATGGGCGCGCCCGGCGAGCGCACGCGCTGCGCCTGCTGCCTGAGCGATTGGGCCTGGATGGCATCGCGCAACTCCGCCGGGATGATGCCCGCGCCCGCCAGCAGCCGCACGTAGGCATCGGTCAGCGTTTCGAGATCGTCGAGGTGCTCCAGGTAGTAGGACGGACGCCGCTGCGAGATCAGCAGGCTCAGTGCCTCCTTGTAGGCCAGCGCGCGCGCCTCCAGCGGGGCGGGCGAACGGGCGTCCAGCAGCGCATTCACCTGCGCGAAGTCCCGGCCATACCAGACCCACAGGCCATCGCCGATGCCGAGCACCTCGCCGAAGTTGTTGCGCGCGCCCAGCGGCACGGTGTTGAGGTAGTCGACCACCAGTTGGTGGCGGACCGCGCTGGTGTCCTCGCCGTCCAGGTAGGCACGCACCGATGCCGAGGCCATCTGCCGCAGCTTCTCCTGGGCCGACTCGGTGCGGCCTTCGGGCGAGTGCCGGTATTTCTCGATCTGCGTGGCGAGCGTGCTGCCGCCGGGCGACTCGTGCTCGGGGTCGGCCATGTGCAGCACGCGGTCCCACATGGCGCGGGAGAAGCGCCCCCATTCGACGGCCGGATTGCGACGGGGCTGCTCCGGATCGAGCAGCATGCGGTTCTCGATGAACAGCAGCGCGTCGACCAGCGCGGGCGGGACCGCGTCGAAGCTGGCGTAGACCCGCTCCGGATGGCGCGAGAGATAGATCAGGCGATTGCCCGCATCGAACACCTGCAGGCCGGCCTGCGTCTTCTCGCGATACGGCGCGTTGAGGCCCAGGTTGATGAGCGCATGCATCGTGCCCGACGGCACGGCCTGCTCGGCCACCGCGTAGCCGCGCGCGCGCAAACGTTCGAGATAGAGCGGCATCTGGCTGTAGCCGAGGCGCCGGTCGTACGGCCCCGAGTTGGGGTAGTGCACGGACGGGCTCGGGCCGGGCCGCAGCGGAAAGGTCAGCTTCTTGCCGAGCTGCGTCAGGTAGGACGCCTGGAGCGCCGAGGTCTGCAGCTCATCCGACACGAGATAGGCCAGGGCCGCCACCAGCAGGAAGGGCACGGCCAGCAAGGTGAACTTGACAGATCGGCGCATTGTTTTCAACCGCAACGCTCCAAATGTGGACGTGCCTTTGTTGCTTCACTCTACTGCATGCCGCGCAGCCGTCAATCCGGCGCATGCCACCGGACCGCGTCCCGGCGCCGTTCACACGGGTGACACAAGCGCCCGCGCCCGGTGTGGACGGCCCGGACCCTAGCGCGGCGGGTAGTAGGGAATTTTTTGCTCGTCGTACAAGCGATAGGTCAATGCCAGCATGGCCCGGATGTCTTCCGACTCGTCGAGCAGGCGGGTGCTGAAGATGATCGGCGACACCAGTTGCGGGTCGTCCAGCTCCATATAGCAGACATCCTCGCGCTGCAACCCGGCCACGCTGCGCGGCACCACCGACACGCCCGCGCCCGCCGCCACCAGCCCCAGTGCGATTTGCAATTCCCGTGCCTCATAGATCTTGCCTGGCTCCAGCGCGCGGTCGTGGAACAGCGCCAGGACCTGGTCGGCAAAACTCGGGCGCGGCAGCTTCGGATAGATGATCAGCGTCTCGCCGACCAGGTCGCGCAGCGCGGCCGCGGGCTTGCTGCCCAGCAACGCGTGGCCGGAGGGCAGGGCGACGATCAGCCGCTCGTCGCGCAGCAGGATGCGCCGCACGTTCGGGTCTTCGTAGCGGATGCGGCCGAAGCCGACGTCGATGCGGCCATCCTTGAGTGCCTGGATCTGGTCCATGGTGGTCATCTCGTGCAGCTGCAGGTCGACCATGGGGTATGCGGTGCGAAAGCGCCGGATGACCTTGGGCAGCATGCCGTACAGCGTGGAGGCGACGAAGCCGATCGACAGGCGGCGCTCGATCTGGCCGACCCGCTTGGTCATCGAGGCCAGCTCGGCGGTCTGGGCCAGCAACTGGCGGGCATGCGCGTAGAAGAAGCGGCCGGCCTCGGTGAGCTTGAGCGGCCGGCTGCCGCGCTCGAACAGCAGCACCCCCAGGTCATCCTCCAACTGCTGGATCTGCCGGGACAGCGGCGGCTGGGCGATGTGCAGGCGCTCGGCCGCGCGCGTGAAGTTCAGCTCCTCGGCGACGGCGACGAAGTAACGCAGGTGACGCAGTTCCATGTCGATACCCGCCAGGTATGAAACTGATACTGAATCGGTGTTGGACGCGGTCAATCGGGCGCCGTACTCTGGTTTGCAAGTTGATTGCCGTTACTTTCATACCAGGAAGACATGATTCGCTCGATCGAGGCCATTCTAGTGGATGTGCCGACCATTCGTCCCCACAAGCTGTCCGTCGCCACCATGCATACCCAGACGCTGGTGCTGGTGCACGTGTGCTGCGAAGACGGCGTGGAAGGCTGGGGCGAGGCCACCACCATCGGCGGCCTGAACTACGGCGAGGAGAGCCCGGAGAGCATCAAGGTCAACATCGACACGCACATCGCGCCGCTGCTGATCGGCATGGACGCGCGCAACGTGGCGGCCGCCATGGCCCGCGTGCGCAAGACCATCCAGGGCAACCGCTTCGCCAAGTGCGCGCTGGAGACCGCGCTGCTCGATGCCCAGGCGCGCCGCCTCGGGGTGCCGCTGTCGGAACTGCTCGGCGGCCGCCTGCGCGATGCGCTGCCGGTGGCCTGGACGCTCGCCAGCGGCGACACCGCCCGGGACATTGCCGAGGCAGAGGCGATGCTTGCGCAGCGGCGCCACCGCATCTTCAAGCTCAAGATCGGCCTGCGCCCCGTGGCCGAAGACGTGGCCCACGTGCTGGCGATCAAGCGCGCATTGGGCGATGCCGTGAGCGTGCGCGTGGACGTCAACCAGGCCTGGAGCGAACTGGACGCCGCCAACGGCATCGCCGCGCTGCAGGCCGGCGGCATCGACCTGATCGAGCAGCCGGTGCGCGCCGAGAACCGCGCCGGGCTGGAACGCCTGGCCCGCCAGTTTGCCGTGCCGATGATGGCCGACGAAGTGCTGCACGGCCCGCTCGATGCGTTCGAGCTGGCCGCCAGCGCGGGCGCGGACGTGTTCGCCGTCAAGATCGCGCAGTCCGGCGGCCTGCTGCCCGCGATGCAGGTGGCGGCCATCGCGCAGCTCGCGGGCATCGGCCTCTATGGCGGGACGATGCTCGAAGGGGCGGTCGGCACGGCGGCTTCCGCGCACGTTTTTTCCACCTTCAACGAGCTGCACTTCGGCACCGAGCTGTTCGGCCCGCTGCTGTTGACGCAGGAACTGCTGACCGAGCCGCTGGCCTACCGCGACTTCATGCTGCAGGTGCCCACCGGCCCCGGCCTGGGCATCCGGATCGACCGCGACCGGCTGGCCGCCCTGCGGCGGCACTAGACCGCGCGCAGCCGACAACGAGACAACAACAAGACAAGACCCGCGACAACACCAAGGAGACCCCACCATGCTGTTCCACGTACGAATGGACGTGCGCCTGCCGCCGTCCATGCCCGCCGAGGAAGCCGCCGCGCTCAAGGCAACCGAGAAAACCCGCTCGCAGGCGCTGCAGGCCGAGGGCAAGTGGCGCCACCTGTGGCGCATCGCCGGCCAGTACGCCAACGTCAGCATCTTCGACGTGGAGAACGCCGACGAGCTGCACGCGCTGGTCTCCACGCTGCCGCTGTTTCCGTACATGACGATCGACGTGCAGCCGCTGTGCCGGCATCCGTCGTCGGTCCGCGACGGCGACCGCTGAACGGCCGCCAAGCGCCCGCCCGGTTTTCCGCGCCGGCCGCCACCGCCGAATGCGTCGGCCGGCAGCGCGCCATCCCAAACGCAGACGCATTCATTCCCACAACGAGATTCGTGGAGTAGAGACATGACACACGCAGACATCGACGCCCTGGTGAAAACCTTCCTGATCGACACCGCCACCGGCCCCGTCAACGCGCGGGTGCAGCAAGTGGTGGTGCGCCTGGTGAGCGACCTGTTCAAGGCCATCGAAGACCTGGACCTGCAGCCGAGCGAAATCTGGAAGGGTCTCGAATACCTGGCCGAAGCCGGTGCCACGCACGAGCTGGGCCTGTTGGCCCCGGGCATCGGGCTGGAGCGCTTCATCGACATCCGCGCCGACGAGGCCGATGCCCGCGCCGGCCTGGCCGGCGCCACGCCGCGCACCATCGAAGGCCCGCTATACGTGGTCGGCGCCCCGGAAGCCGAAGGCTTCGCCCGCCTGGACGACGGCACCGAAGCGGACCAGGGCGACGTGCTCTTCATGCAGGGCACCGTGTACGACACGCGCGGCTTGCCGCTGCCCGGCGCCAAGGTGGAGGTGTGGCACGCCAACCTGATGGGCAACTACTCGTTCTTCGACAAGAGCCAGTCGGCCTTCAACCTGCGCCGCACCATCGTGACGGATGCCAACGGTCGCTACCAGTTCCGCAGCATCGTGCCGATGGGCTATGCCTGCCCGCCGAACGGCACCACGCAGCGTCTGCTGGACCAGCTTGGCCGCCACGGCAACCGCCCGGCGCATATCCACTTCTTCATCTCCGCGCCCGGCCACCGCAAGCTGACCACGCAGATCAACATCGACGGCGACGAATACCTCTGGGACGATTTCGCCTTCGCCAGCCGCGAGGGCCTCGTGCCGCCGGTCAAGCACATCGACGATGCCAAGGCGCTGGCCGAGCAGGGCGTGAGCAAGCCGTATGCGTCCATCGACTTCGATTTCCGCTTGTACGCGGAAGCCGCCGGCGTGCCGGCAGCGGAAGTCGAGCGCGAACGCGCCGCGGCGTAAGGCACGGGCGCATACGCAAACACGGAGGCGGCCATGATCCCGATCTATCCCGACACGACACCGACACTGCGGCGGCTGGACGACTACCTGGTCGAGACCCCCGAGACCGGCGACTACCGCCTGCACCGCAGCGCCTTCACCGACGAGACGCTGTTCGAGCTGGAGATGAAGTACATCTTCGAGGGCAACTGGATCTACCTCGCCCACGAGAGCCAGATCCCGAACAACAACGACTACTACACCACCCACATCGGCCGCCAGCCGATCGTGATCGCGCGCAACCGGCAGGGCGAGCTCAATGCCTTCATCAACGCGTGCAGCCACCGCGGCGCGATGCTGTGCCGGCACAAGCGCGGCAACAAGGCGACCTACACCTGCCCGTTCCACGGCTGGACTTTCAACAACAGCGGCAAGCTGCTCAAGGTGAAGGACCCGGAAGGCGCCGGCTACCCCGACTGCTTCAACAAGGACGGCTCGCACGACCTGAAGAAGGTGGCACGCTTCGAGAACTACCGGGGCTTCCTGTTCGGCAGCCTCAACCCGGACGTCAAGCCGCTGCGGGCCTTCCTGGGCGAGGCCGCCCGGATCATCGACATGATCGTCGACCAGTCCACCGACGGGCTGGAGGTGCTGCGCGGCGCGTCCACCTACACCTTCGACGGCAACTGGAAGCTGCAGGCCGAGAACGGCGCCGACGGCTATCACGTGTCGGCCGTGCACTGGAACTACGCGGCCACCACCGCCCACCGCAAGGAGCAGAACGCGCGCGAAGACCAGATCCGCGCCATGGACGCCGGCAAGTGGGGCAAGCAGGGCGGGGGCTTCTACGCCTTCGAGCATGGGCACATGCTGCTGTGGACGCAGTGGGCCAACCCGGAAGACCGCCCCAACTTCGCCCGCCGCGACGAATACGCCACGCGCTGCGGCGCCGAGACCGCCGACTGGATGGTGCGCAACTCGCGCAACCTGTGCCTGTACCCCAACGTGTACCTGATGGACCAGTTCGGCTCGCAGATCCGCCTGCTGCGCCCATTGTCGGCCGGCAAGACCGAGGTGACGATCTACTGCATCGCGCCCAAGGGCGAGCCGGCCGACGCGCGCGCCCGCCGCATCCGCCAGTACGAGGATTTCTTCAACGTCAGCGGCATGGCCACGCCCGACGACCTGGAGGAGTTCCGCGCCTGCCAGCAGGGCTACGCCGGCCGCGCGCTGGCCTGGAACGACATGTGCCGCGGCGCCGGGCACTGGATCCACGGCCCGGACGAGGCCGCCCGCAGGATCGGCCTGAACCCCGTGATGAGCGGCGTCAAGACCGAGGACGAGGGCCTGTACACGGTCCAGCACCGCTACTGGCTGGACGTGATGAAGCATGCGCTGCAAGCCGAAGGGGGGCCGGCATGAGCACGATCGACATGGAACGCATCCGCGCCTTCCTGTATCGCGAAGGCCGCTTGCTCGACGACGAGCAGTGGGACGACTGGCTCGCCTGCTACCACCCCGACGCCGAGTTCTGGATGCCCGCCTGGGACGACGACGACACCCTCGTCACCGACCCGCAGCGCGAGATCTCGCTGATCTACTACCCCAACCGGCAGGGCCTGGAAGACCGCATCTTCCGCATCAAGACCGAGCGCTCCAGCGCCACCGCGCCGGACACCCGCACCAGCCACAACGTCAGCAACATCGAACTGGAGCAGTGCGACGGCGACACCGTCACCGTGCGCTTCAACTGGCACACGCTGTCGCACCGCTACCAGGCCAACCACAGCCACTTCGGCATGGCGCGCTACGTGATCGACTGCTCGGGCGCGCAGCCGCTGATCCGCAACAAGTATGTCGTCCTGAAGAACGACTACATCCACCAGGTCATCGACATCTATCACGTCTGATCGCTGATCGGCCAGGCAGGAGACCCACCATGACTTACACCATCGCCCTCCAGTTCGAAGACGGCGTCACGCGCTTCATCGGCTGCAACCCCGGCGAGACCGTGTCCGACGCGGCCTACCGGCAGCAGATCAACATTCCGCTCGATTGCCGCGACGGCGCGTGCGGCACCTGCCGCTGCCATTGCGAAGCCGGCCGCTACGATCTGCCCGCATCAAGCTACATCGAAGACGCGCTGAGCGCCGAGGAGGCCGCCCAGGGCTACATCCTCGCGTGCCAGACCCGGCCGACCTCGGATTGCGTGGTCAAGGTCGCGGCCTCGTCGACGGCGTGCAAGACGGGGGTTGCCACCTTCAACGGCACCCTCGCCTCGGTCGACCGGCTGTCCGACTCGACCATCGGCTTCGCCATCGACCTGGATGACGCGGGCAGCCTGAGCTTCCTGCCCGGGCAGTACGTCAACGTGGAGATTCCGGGCACGGGCCTGACGCGCTCGTATTCGTTCAGTTCGCCGCCGGGGGCGGAGCGGGCGGCCTTCGTGGTGCGCAATGTGCCCGATGGCCGCATGAGCCGCTACCTGGCCGAGGAGGCCCGGCCCGGCCAGCGCATTGCGTTCGCCGGCCCGTACGGCAGCTTCTATCTGCGCGAGGTCACGCGGCCGGTGCTGTTCCTGGCCGGCGGCACCGGCATCGCACCGTTCCTGTCGATGCTCGATGTGCTGGCCGCCGAGGGCACGCGGCAGCCGGTGCGCATGGTGTTCGGCGTGACCCACGATATCGACCTGGTGGCGCTCGCGCAGCTGGAGGCCGTCAAGGCGAGGCTGCCTCAGTTCGACTACCGCGTCTGCGTGGTCGCGCCGGACAGCGCCCAGCCGCGCAAGGGCTACGTCACCCAGCACGTCGAGCCGGCATGGCTCAACGGCGGCGATGTGGATCTCTACCTGTGCGGGCCGGTGGCGATGGTCGAAGCCGTGCGCGGCTGGCTGCAGCAGACCGGCGTCACGCCGGCGAGCTTCCTGTACGAGAAGTTCGCCGCCAGCGAGGCGGTGGCGCGATGACCGCGGCGGCGCGGTTCGCGGACAAGGCCGTCGTCGTCACCGGCGCGGCGCAGGGGATCGGGCGCGGCGTGGCACTGGCGGCGGCCGGGGAGGGCGCCCAAGTGCTGCTCGTGGACCGCGCCGAGCTGGTCCACGAGGTGCGGGCGGAGATCGCGGCGGCGGGCGGCCGGGCCCAGGCCGTCGTGGCCGACCTTGAGACCTATGCCGGCGCCGAGCACGCCGTGCAAGCCGCGATCGATGCGTTCGGCCGTGTCGACGTGCTGGTCAACAACGTCGGCGGCACGATCTGGGCCAAGCCGTACCAGCACTACGAGGCCGCGCAGATCGAGGCGGAAATCCGCCGCTCGCTGTTCCCGACGCTGTGGTGCTGCCGCGCGGTGCTGCCCGGCATGGTCGCGCGCCGGCAGGGCGTGATCGTCAACGTGTCGTCGATCGCCACGCGCGGCATCCACCGGATTCCGTACGCCGCGGCCAAGGGCGGCGTCAACGCGCTGACGGCCAGCCTGGCGTTCGAACACGCTGGCGACAACATCCGCGTCAACGCCGTGGCGACGGGCGGCACGCAAGCGCCGCCGCGCAAGATCCCGCGCAACACGGCGCCGATGTCGGAGCAGGAAGCCGTCTGGTACCAGGGCATCGTCGACCAGACCCTCGCCAGCAGCCTGATGCATCGCTACGGCACCATCGACGAGCAGGTGCGGGCGATCCTGTTCCTGGCCTCGGACGAGGCGTCGTACATCACGGGGACGGTGCTGCCGGTGGGGGGTGGGGATCTGGGGTGAGGTGACCGCGCCTGCGAAAAGGGCGCCGACGCGCCCATGCCCGTTGCATGGTGCTACCGCTCCCGACGGCTTGCCCCATGCAGGCGTCCGGCTGGCCGACCACCTTGGCGTCGATCAGATGGCGCCCCCCAATCCTGGCCTGACACCATGACGTTTGTTGAGTTGCCCGGCTCAGGGATCACTCGATCTCATATCCCAAAAAGTAAAATAAAGATCACTTTTGTGGGGCTGCGCGAGAAATTTTTCGGCCGAGATCGCCGCCAGACGCCGCACGTCCGGCGGAAAAATGAGCTTCGTCGCGTTACGGCATCGAATCGGATGCCAAAATGCGTCGATTCGTTCGCTTGTCGCCAGGCGGCATGCCCCCTACCATACGCCGCCATGTGCCGGCCCCAAGCAGCCCCCGCCTTGCGGCAGCCGGCATCGCTCCCAGGAGATTCGTATGGCGTATCCCCCCATCCCCGTGCCGGCGGACGGCGCGCCCAGTGCCAATGCGGCATGGCAGGCGCGCAGCCGTGCGGCAGTCTGGCACCCGTGCACGCAGAATGCGCGGCTCGACGCCATGCCGCCGTTGCCGATCGCGCGCGGCCAGGGACCGTGGCTGATCGACTTCGACGGCAAGCGCTACCTGGACGGCACCAGTTCGTGGTGGGTCAACCTGTTCGGCCATGCCAATCCGCACATCAACGCCGCGCTCAAGACGCAACTGGACATGCTGGAGCACACCATGCTGGCCGGCGCCACGCACCGCCCGGCGGTGGAGCTGGCCGAGCGGCTGGTCGGGCTGACGGGCGGCGTGCTCGGGCACAGCTTCTTCGGCTCGGACGGTGCCTCGGCGGTGGAGATCGCGCTCAAGATGAGCTTCCATGCCCACCGCAACGCGGGGCAGGGCACGCGCAACCGCTTCATCTGCCTGGAGCACGGCTACCACGGTGAGACGCTCGGCGCGCTGGGTGTGACCGATGTGGCGATCTTCCGCGATGCCTACGATCCGCTGATCCTGCAATCGCACCGCGTGCCGTCGCCCGACGCGCGCCTGGCCGGCCCGGGCGAGACCGCCGCCGACGTGGCCGAGCGTGCGCTGGCCGCCCTGCGCGATTGCCTGGCGGCCAACGACGGCACCATCGCCGCCGTCATCATCGAACCGCTGGTGCAGTGCGCCGCCGGCATGGCGATGCACGATGCGGGTTACCTGCGCGGCGTGCGGGCGCTGTGCGACCGGTTCGGCGTGCACTGGATCGCCGATGAGATCGCCGTGGGCTGCGGCCGCACCGGCACCTTCTTCGCCTGCGAGCAGGCAGGCGTGTGGCCGGACCTGCTGTGCCTGTCCAAGGGCATCAGCGGGGGCTACCTGCCATTGTCGATCGTGCTGTCGCGCGATGCCATCTACGCGGCCTTCAACGACGAGGCGCCGGTGCGCAGCTTCCTGCATTCGCACTCGTACACCGGCAACCCGCTGGCCTGCCGCGCGGCGCTGGCCACGCTGGACTTGTTCGCGGAGGAGGATGTCTTTGCCCGCAACCGCGTCACCGCTGCCCGCATCGCCCAGGGGCTGGCGCCGCTGGCGCACGATGCGCGCTTCGTCCACCTGCGGCAGGCCGGCATGATCACCGCGTTCGACGTGCACCCCGAGGTGGCCGGCCCGCGCTTCCCGGAGCGTTTCGCGCTGACCGCGCGCACGCACGGCCTGCTGCTGCGGCCCATCGGCAACACCGTCTACCTGCTGCCGCCCTACGTGCTGACCGACGACGAGACCGACGCCCTGGTCGAGCGCACGCTGCACACCCTCGAAGACACGCTTGCGCAGGCCACCGGCGCGCACGAAGGAGAGACCCATGCGATTGCTTGACGACCTGCAGGCCGGCCTGGCCGCCATCGACGCCGCGCACCTGCGCCGCGTGCGCCGCACCGCCCACAGCCCGACCGACCGCAGCCAGCGCATCGACGTGCCGGGCGGCGAGCCGCGCGACATGCTCGGCTTCTGCGGCAACGACTACCTCGGCCTGGCCGCGCATCCGGCGCTGGCGCAGGCGGTGAGCGAGGGCGTCCGCCGGTACGGTGTCGGCAGCGGCGCCTCGCACCTCGTCAGCGGCCATTCGGTGGCCCATGCGCGGCTGGAGGCACGCATGGCGGCCCAGCAGGCGCCGCACATCCCCCACGCCGATGCGCTGTTCTTCTGCACCGGCTATATGGCCAACATGGCGGTGGTCAGCGCGATGGCGCAGGCCGGCGGCATCCAGCCGGCGCACGACTGCACGATCTTCTCCGATGCGCTGAACCACGCCTCGCTGATCGACGGCGCCCGGCTGTCGCGCGCGGCCGTCAAGGTCTATCCGCACGTCGATCTGGCCGCGCTGGAGGCGCAGCTCGCCGCCTGCACCAGCCGCAACAAGCTGATCGTCACCGACGGCGTGTTCAGCATGGACGGCGACATCGCACCGCTGCCCGCACTGCTGGCGCTGGCCGAGCGCTTCGATGCGTGGCTGATCGTCGACGATGCGCACGGCCTGGGCGTGCTCGGTGCGGATGGGGCGGGTGTGCTGTCGCATTTCGGGCTGCGCTCCGAGCGGCTGGTCTATATCGGTACGTTCGGCAAGGCGGCCGGCGCGGCCGGCGCTTGCGTGGTGGCGCACCGGCTGGCGATCGACTGGCTGGTGCAGCGGGCCCGCACGTATATCTTCACCACCGCGACGCCGCCCGCCATCGCCTGCGGCGTGGAGGCGGCGCTGGACCTGATCGCCGGCGAGGAGGGCGCCGCGCGCCGGGCCCGGCTGGCCCGCCACATCGCGCGCTGGCGCGAGCACGCGCAGCGCCTGGCGGCACGCTTCGGCTGGCAGTGGATGCCGTCGCCCACCGCCATCCAGCCGTTGGTGATCGGCGAGAACGCGCCGGCGCTGGCACTGGCGGCGGCGCTGGAGCGCGAGGGCATCCGCATCGCCGCGATCCGCCCGCCGACCGTGCCGGTGGGCACCGCGCGGCTGCGCATCACGCTGTCGGCCGCGCATACCGACGACGACATCGAGCGGCTGGCCCGCGCGCTGGAGGCGGCCGGCCAAGCGCTGCAACCCACCGCCCATGCCGCCTGACATGCCGGCGCACTTCGGCTGTTTCGTCACCGGTACCGATACCGAGATCGGCAAGACGCTGGCGAGCGCGGCGCTGCTGACGGCGCTGGCCGACGCCGGCTACCGCACCGCCGGCCTCAAGCCGGTCGCCGCCGGCACGCTGGCGGGCGCGCCCGGACGGACCAACGAAGACATCGAGCAACTGCGCGCCGCCGCCACCGTCGGCCTGCCGCTGACGACCATCTGCCCATGGCTGCTCGATGCGCCGATGTCGCCGCACTTGGCCGCCCGGCGCGAGGGCGTGACGATTGCACTGCCGCCCATCCTCGATGCGCTGGCGCAGGCCCGCGCGCAGGCTGATGCGGTGGTGGTGGAGGGCGTCGGCGGGTTCCGCGTGCCGCTGTCGGATACGCTGGATACGGCAGACTTGGCGGTGGCGCTCGGCCTGCCGGTGGTGATGGTGGTCGGCCTGCGCCTGGGCTGCCTGAACCACGCCGCGCTGACGGCCGAGGCCATCGCCGCGCGCGGCCTGCGCCTGGCCGGCTGGATCGGCAACGTGGTCGACCCGGCCATGTCCGGCCTGGACGACAACGTGGCCACCCTGCGTCGCTGGATCGACGCACCGCACCTGGGCACGATCCCGCGCCTGCCGCGCCCGGACGCGCGCGCGGCCGCGTCGCACCTGGACCTCGCGCCGCTGCTGTCGCGCTGACACGCGGGGCGGCGCTACACTGTCCGGGCTCACCACGTTCGATCACGCTTGGAGGGAAACGGCTGTCATGCGCGCGATGCGTTGGCTGGCGGCGGCCTGCGTGGCCGCCACGATGGCGGGATGTGCCGCACTGCAATCCCCGGAGACGAAGGGGCAGCGACTGATCGGTGCGGATGCCGCCGCCGTGCAGGCGCAGTTCGGCCCGCCGCGCGAGTCCTATCCGCTCGACGGCGGCACGCGCTGGCTGTATCCGACCCAGCCGTACGGGCAGTTCACCTACGCTGCCGACTTCGACGCGGGCGGCAAGCTGGTCGCCTTCAAGCAGGTGCTGCGCAGCCTGGAGTTCGCCCAGGCCCGGGTCGACGCCTGGACCCGCGATGATGTGCTGCACCATTTCGGCAAGCCGGTGGAGACCGCTTATTTCTCGCGCATGGACCGCCTGGTCTGGTCGTACCGTTTCAAGGCGGACGATGTGTGGCCGTCGCTGATGCACTTCCACTTCGACCCGGCCGGCGTGCTGCGGCAGACCCAGATCACGCCCGATCCGCTCTACGATCCGGAGCGGCCACGCGTGTTCCACCGGTAGTGTGTCGGCCTGCCCGGCGCGTCCGGTACGCCATGGGTGACGCAGGACAAGCTGCCTGTGCGTTCAGGGTTCCTCCGGCATTGCATGGCCTGCCCGGCGACCTAAGCTAAGAGCAGAGAAGGCGGGTGCCCGCCGGGTGCCTGCCCATGCAACCGTCGCCAGAACGGACGCTGAAGGCTGGGGGTGCATCATGCTCAGGCATCGTTGGGTCGACATCGATCCCATGGAGGCGGAACACCATCCGCTGTATGGCATCGCCGGCTGGCTGCCATGGGTGCTCGTCATTGCCGTCGGCGGTCCGACCTGGGTGTTCTGGCAGGGCCTGTCGGTCGACGCGCTGCAAATGGCGGGCGCGGATCTCTTCAACGCGGATACGCCGGGCAGCGGCGTCATCAACCTGACCCTGCTGCTGTACCTGATCTCGACGACCACGGTGCTGGTGCTGGCGACGACGCACGACAGCGCGTTCCGCCCGGCCATGCTCGTGCACATGGCGACGCTGCCCCCGATGATCGGCCTGATGCTGCTGGTCGGCGGCATGCCCGGAGGCGGGCAAACGCTGATCGATGGCGTGGCGGTCGCGCTGCTGTTGCTGGCGACCTGCGGCGTCTATCTCCAGTTGTCGCAGCGGGTGCGCGTGACCTTCGAACACCAGGTGCCGGCCAGCGGCGAGCCGCAGCCGCGCCTGTGGCACCGGCGGCGCGTGGCCGGGTGAGGGTGGTACGCCGCTGAAGCAACGCCGGGGGTCGGAAACGGAAAGCCGCAGCGCCCGAAACCGCGATCCGCTCCGGCAGGCGGAATCAGGCGTCGCCCGGCGCCTTGGGCGGACTGACCAGCGTCACAGTGAATACGAGCCCCGCCCGGGGCTCGCCGTCATTCAGTCGATCGGCGCGAAGCGCGGGACCTGGCGGCCGTCGACCTCGACCATTTCGTGGAACATGGCCGACGGACGCACCCAGACGGTGCCGTTGGCGGCCCGGTAGACCGTCATGCGGACCGTGGGATCGGGCTCGTACGTGGCTTCGCACAGCCATTCGTATTCGCCGCCCTTGTAGTGGCGGTAGCGGCGTACCGGGGTGGGCTGCATGGCGGCCTCAGGACTGCGGCTTGCCGTCATCGGTATCGACGTAGGGCGTGTGTTCGCCTTCCTGGTTCTGGGCGCCGAGCTTGGCGTTTTCCATGGTCTGCTGATAGAGCAGCATCGCGTTGGCGACGGCCTCGGGTTCGCCGCTGAAGCTGATCACGCTTTCACCGCAGTTGGGGCATTCGCCGCCGAAGATGGCGCGGATGCCCGGCAGGTTGCGCGGCTCCATGCCGTCGAACGTGGTGAAGGCGGTCTGGCAGGCGCCGCAGACCAGTTTTTCCGGGCGCAGCGCGTCCAGCCGTGCCTGTGCCTGTGAAACGCGCTGCGCCTGCGTGCCGCGCCGTTTGGCTTCGCCCATGATGTCCTTCCTGTGTTCTGCAAGTGGTGAGAGCCGGGATGATACCGAAGCCCGCCGCGCATGCGGTCCGAAAAGGTCCGAAAAGCGATGATCGCGGGTTCGTGGCCGCAGGGCATGGATGGCCGTCGAGCCACTGTGCACAGGTTGCAAAGGGGCGTGACGCGTTCCGGAGCGCCTCCGGCCCGGTTTGCACAGCGGCCCCGACGCAAAAGTGCTCGCTGTTTCGCCTCACGCCAGCACATCGGCCGGCGTCATCGGCACAGTGGCCTGTTCCGCAGTGACACTGATCGTCAGCTTCCCGGCGGCCATTCGCGGTGCCGGCCGCCTCGCTGGGGCCGTCGCCACAGCACGGGCAACCCGACGCACCGGCATCGAAGGAGCACCATGGCAGGCGGACGAATCAACGAACCGCGCATCCGGGAATCGGCCCAGCCGCCCGTCTCGGTGGAGGCATCGGCCAGTACGAGTGCAGCCGCGAGTCCGCCGGCTGCAAGCCGCCAGGCCGCTCGCCCGGCAGCGTTGAGCGGGCTTGCCAGGCCGCCGGCATCCCGCGCGGCGCCCGGCGGACGGTTTCGGTGCGCTCGCGTTGATCGAACAGCATATGAAGGCCCTGGAGGCTGACATGCTCAAGCGCGACATGCACCCGAGGTCGAACCACCTCATCCGGCTGCTGGAGGCCGGGCAGATCCGGTGCGTCGAGGCACCTGGCCGCCTGCCGCCCGAGGAAGGCAACGACAAGGTGGGCACCCTGTTCGAGATCGGCATCCAGTTCAAGCCGCTGTCCAATCGGCGGAGGGCGGCACCTTGGTTTGTGCCTGTGCATACGGACAAGCCGGTCACGGCGCAGGCACTGCCCACCATGGCATTCACGGAGTTCACGGCGGTCCACCTGAAAACGGCCAAGGAGAAGAAGCGGGGGGGCGCACTGGGAGGCGGCGATGCGCGCGCTGGGCTACACCGATGCCAAGGTGCACCGGGCCGCCATCGGCCCGGAACTGCTGAGCACCCTGTTTGGGCTGGCACAAAAAACAGCCGGCGGCCAGCGACGCGCAGGCATCGCGCAGGCCCGCTGATACGATGCGGAAAACGTCGACAGCGCCTTCAGCGTCGCCTCCGGGTCATGCCCGGGCCCGATGGCGAAGCGGTCAAAGCCGCAGCGGGCCGGGTCGTGCACGGTATCGATCATGACTTGACCGCACTGCGCCGCTCGGTTTAGAAGACGACCCGACGCAAGCGCTTAAAGGAGCTTGAATGAACCGCTACATTGCCCCGGTTGAACTGGAGAAGGCGCATCGGCTGATCAACCACGGACCGACCGTGCTGGTGTCCGCGCACCATGACGGCATGGACAACGTCATGGCTGCCGCGTGGGCATGCGCGCTCGATTTCTCCCCGCCCAAATTGACCGTGGTGCTCGACAAGATCGCCAAGACGCGCGAGCTCGTGGAGCGCAGCGCCGCGTTTGTCATCCAGGTCCCGACCGCGGCGCAGTTGCGGCTGACGCACGAGGTGGGCACGCGCAGCCGGTCCCAGGAGCCGGACAAGCTGAAGCAATCGGGCGTGGAGCTCTTCCGGATGGACGGATACGACTTGCCGTTCGTCGCGGGGTGCTCGGCCTGGCTCGCCTGTCGGCTGATTCCCGAGCCCCACAACCAGCAGGCCTACGATCTCTTCATCGGCAAGGTCGTGGGCGCGTGGTCCGACACGCGCGTCTTCAAGGACGGCCATTGGAACTACGAGGGCGCGGACCCGCAGTGGCGAAGCTTGCACTACGTCGCGGGCGGGCATTTCTATGCCATCGGCGATCCTCTGGACGCGCCGTAGCGGCGTCGAGGATTCTCCCGGGGATTGCATGCGTCCCCGGGCCCCGCCGGCCGCTTGCAAAGCGGTGTCCGCCACTCCGGTGCCAATCGCTGGGCTGCGAGCGGTTTCTTGAGGACAGGTATCGCGATGACCGGTGACCGGCGATGCTTGTCCGCTACGCGCAGACGCTCAGGGCAGCAACGCCCCGGACTCCCGCCTGAGACGCACAGACGCCGTGCCTCCGCTCATGCGCATTGCGCCGCCGGGCGAATCGGCTTTGCCATCGTGCCGACACATGGCGCGTCTATCGATGATCGACGGCCATCGCATGGATTGTTGCTTTGGCTGCGGCCAACCCCGGTGTCAGCGCAGAATACGCCGCAATGGCGCCGGCCATCAGCGCGCCGCACACCGCGATCGTCGCACGCCGCCGCGCACGCACGAGCTGACGTTCACGCTCCGCGCAGTGGGCACAGCGAGCGTTGCGCGCTGCCGACGCGTGAGCCGCCTCGGTGGCTGGCTCATCCCGCGCCTCGGAGATCCACCTCCCCAGCTTTTCCATGACGGTTTTGAACTGGTCCCGCCGCAGGTCACGGATCTCGGTCAGCCCGAAATCGGTCAGGATGATACTGTGGACCTCTTGCTCTTTCAGGCCGCTGGCGTCCGTCAGCTCGCGCACTTTGGCGGCGATGCGTCCGCGCTGCAGATCGCAGATCCGCCGGATCGGTTCGGCTGCCGGATGGCCTGTGCCGCTGTTGACGGCGATACCGTCGCCGCGTTGGCTGGCCGTTGACGCCCGTTCACGCATGGCAGCGACCGCGACAGCCTGCCCCATAGCGCCCTGGGGCGCGATGTTTTCGTTTTGCATTGCCTGATGTTGATGCTCGAGTGCACTGTAACTGGGCGCTGGAAACCATCTCCGTACCCCGTTGCCTCGAACAGTTGGCCCCAACGGCGAGTTCGATCGGCCCCGAAGCTAAACCGGGCTGGTCGGCAGACCATGCAGAGGCCGGACTCGGGTGCTCGCTGGCAGTGCCGATGACATGGCCAGCCATGCGCGCAATATCGGCGCAGCCCGGTGGCATCCCTCGGGCACTTAAAAGACGCCCGCGACAGGCGCGGGGGCTAGAGTCTTCGGTGGGATACGTGAAGTGTATTCTGGTGCACATTTTCACGGGGCTGGTCGGCACTCCCGCGGCAAGTGAGAAAAGATGAGGGTTGCCCGGCATTCAACGGCGGGGCCATTGAGTGCACAGCATCCGCATATGCTGGCGGCCTCCCGACTGCACCCGCCGTGCGACACCACGGGCTTCCCCCACAAGCACTGCACGAGACGACCAGGCCGCCCCGCCGGCCCGGCAGCCGACCCTGATCGAGGGCAGCGCATCCGTGCCTGACACCCGCACGAATCTACATTTCAGACTTCTTGCGCAGGGTGCTGGAATCAACGTGAACAAATTTCTTTCCGTAGATCGTCAGGCTGGTTCTTTGGGAATACGTGAGCGTTCCATCCTGATTGAGGCTCAAGTCAATGGAAAATTCATGCGTTTTCCCATTCTTTTGCATGAAAGAGTTCTCGGCGAATGGCCCTGATGTGCTGACATTGAAATCATTCTGATGCTTCAGCCTCCCTTCCGCGGTCGCGCAAACGCCACGCGGAATGCAGAATGAATCAATGATCACGTTGTTATTTTTGTCCCAGATCCAGTATCCGACCTGGTCGTGAAACAGCTTGTTGTCGGATTTTCGAAAAACCTGCTGGTGGTAGCTCACGGAGACCAGATCCTGCTCGCTCGCATTGGTCGCACCCGGCCCATCCGTAATCACGATTCTTTCAAAATAGGGGCTGGATGCGGCCGAGCCGGGTGGCAAGCCAGTCTTCTTTTGCGCCGGAGCGACGTCAATTCCCTTGTCGCCCTCCCAAACACCAATCAGCTTCGCCAGGGGATTCATGTCGGCGGCATCGTTTTTTGCGTGGGCAATTCCAAGGCAACTCATGGCCATGGCGGCTACGAGGATTTTTTTCATAACGGATCCCGGTTTAAAAATAGAAAAAAATTAAAAACAATGAATGCAACGAAAACCCGATGACTCTACCCAAAGCCAAAATCGGAAGACTTGATGATCATCAATATGAATCAACGGCATGCGCCAAAGCTCCCGGGCCGGGATGCGCAAAGCATTGATATAGGATTAATCAATTTAAATGATTGAGAAAAACTATTGATGATCGGGTGTTGACCAACAAGCCGATCAGCCCAAGCCATGAGAAGAACAATGACAGGCAAGACAAAGCGGGCACGGCACACGCTCGAATTCAAGCCGGAAGCGGTAACGCCGGACAAGGCGTGGCGGCAGTAGGGGCCACGCCGGGCGCAGCCGACCCGACGACATGCAACGGCGTCAAAGCCGCCCGGGAAAGGCGGGTGACTGATGCGGATACAAAGCCGGTGACCCCGATTCTACAAAGGGCGGCGTACTTCGCGCACGACGTGACGTGATGCGCCATCGTTCTCACGGCAGAAAACCTTGCCGATCCCGGTTGACGCGAAAAGGCGCCTTACGGAGCGCCGGCAGGCCGTTGTTGTGCGGAGCATCAAGCGAAGCTCGTGTCGCCATGTCGACGCGTTTTTACGCAATGCAGTTTTGCGCTCAGATTAAGCTATTGCGATAAGAATACTTATCGCATGTGATGCGGCACGGAAGCCGTAGCGCCGGCCGTGCGCAGTACAAATTGGCCATAGCGAGGTGTGCGGAAGCGCGGCGCGGTATGGCCTTCCCCAGCCAACGGTGATGAAGCTGACGGACGACCAGATGTACGAACCCGGCTTCATTAGGAAACCAAACGAGAAGTACAAAGGCAGCACCACGCCAGCGCTGATACAAACCACCAGGCGCGGCCAGATTCTCATGCTCGACCGGCGCGACGGCACGCCCTTCGCCGAGTTGGTGGACCGGCCCGCGCCCCAGGGCAGCGTCCCGGATGAGCGCCTGGTCGCCACGCAGCCGCACTCGGTGGGCATGTCGGCCATCGGCACCGAACCAATCACCGAGCAGCGCATGTGGGGCCTCGCATGACCGCCGCCATTGGATGGAAAAGCAACGGACGAGCCTTCGCCGGTGTGGCTGGAACGCTCGTCCACTGGGGCACGATCAGCGCATGATGAGCCCGCCATCCACCGAGATGGATTGGCCGGTCACGTAGCTGGAAGCCGAGCTGCATAGCCACAGCACGGCGTCGGCGATCTCGTCGGCGCGGCCGTGCCGGCGCATGGGGATGCCCTCGACCATGGCGTCCAGCGCTTCCTTCTGGCCCGAGGCGGCCATCTGTTCGGCCATCGGCGTCCAGATCAGGCCCGGGCACACCGCATTGACGCGGATGTTGCGCGTGGCGTATTCCAATGCCGCACTCTTGGTCAGGCCAAGAACGCCGTGCTTGGCCGCGTGATAGGTACCGCGCTCGGCACCGCCCACCAGTCCGCCCAGCGACGAGCAGTTGACGATGGCACCGTTACCTTGCTGCCGCATGTGCTGCAGTTCGTACTTCATGCACGCCCAGATGCCGCGCAGGTTGACCGCGTTCACACGATCGAAGTCCTCGACCGTGGCGTCGGCGGTCTCTGCGAGGGCGTTCTGGATGCCAGCGTTGTTGAAGGCCACGTCCAGCCGGCCGAAGGTGGAGACGGTCTCCTTGACCATCGCCTCGACCTCGCCCAGATCGGCCACGTTGCATCGGATGCCAATGGTCTTGAATCCAGCCGCGAACAGCTCGTCGGCGGCGGCGTGTGCGCCGTCTCCGTTCACGTCCGCCAGCGCAACGGAAGCGCCCGCCTGTGCGAAGGCCTTGGCGGTCGCCAGGCCGATGCCCGAAGCTGCGCCGGTGACAAGTGCCACTTGGTTTTCGAAAGAGATTTTCATGATGTCAGTTCCTCTGTTGGAGATGTGTTCTGGATAAAGATGGGGCGATGGAATTGGCCCGGTACCCGGGCGCGCTGCGTTTGCGGTTGCCCCCCTGGAGCCTCGCCCCCGGGGCTATGTGCTCGGAGTCTTCCCAGCCTGCGCAACCGGTACGCGCATGCGATAGACCTTCGCGACCGTGCCGTAAAACAGCGGATCTGTTGCGTCACAGGTGTTTTCCGAAGAACTCGGCCATCTTGTCCACAGCGGGCGTCACGTACTGCGGCTTGTCGTACAGGTCGAAATGCGAGGCGCCGGGGACGATCATCAGTTCCTTGGGCTGCTGCGCTTTGGCATAAGCCGCTTCGCTGAATTTCCGCGTTTCGGCGCGCTCGCCCGCGATCAGCAGCACGGGCCGTGGCGAGATCAGATCCATGTGCTCCAGCGGGTAGTACGCCATGTGCAGGCCGGAGCTGGTCACGATGAAGCGGTTGCGGGCATTCGGATGCGCGCCGCGTGGCGTCAGGTAGTACTCGGTCGCCTCGCGGGTGAAGTTGTCGGTACTGGCATTCACTTGGTCGCGAGAGGGAAGCAGTTGTTGCACCAGCACCGGCGCGCCGGCCGCTTCCTTGTTCAGTTGTTCGGCGACGCCTTGGAGCAGCTTCTGGCGGTCCTCGGCCGTGACCGGGGCGCCTTGGATACCGGTGCGGGTCGCATCTCCGATGTCGTAGGCGACCACGCTGGCCACCGCCTTCACGCGCAGGTCGGTCTGGGCCCCGTGCAGCGTGTAGCCGCCGCCCGCGCACACACCCACCGCACCGATACGGTTCGCATCGACTTGCGGCAGGCTGGCCAGATAGCCCACGGCACTGCGGATGTCCTGCACGCGGTCGGCCGGGTCCTCTAGGTCACGCGGCTCGCCGCCGCTCTCGCCATAATGCGAGGCGTCGTAGGCCAGCGTGATGAAGCCCCTGCGTGCGAGTTGCTGCGCGTACAGGCCGGAGGTCTGTTCCTTCACGCCGCCCCAAGGGTGGGCCACGACGATCGCCGGGTACTTCTTGCTGCTGTCGTAGTTGGCGGGCAGGTAGAGATTGCCGGCCATCTGGATGCCACCCTTGTTGAAGGTGACCTTCTGGGAACCGACCACGTTCATGCCTTGCGCCACAGTAGTCGGTTCGGCGGCCTGCGCAAACGTGGGCATCGCGAACAGGATCGCGGCGGACATCAATGAATTTTTCAAGACGGACATTTCGATTCCTTCAGTGCGTGGGCTCGCGGGGAATGATTCGCACCGTTGCGGCACGCGAGCGTCCGCTAATCATGTGCTGCAGGTACTGGCTGCCCGAATACTTCGCCCGATAGGCGTCGTCGATGCGGTCGTGGATCGACCCTTCAACTGGCTCAAAGGAAACTTCCCTCGTCATGCCGGCAGCGATAATGCGCCCCGCCTTCTCACGGACGGCGGCCTGATGCCAGCGAGAGTTGCGGCCGCTGTAGGCGCGCACGTAAAGATCGCCATCGACGGAAACGCACCAGATCCACGTCGGCGTGCCATAGGTCACGCCGTCTTCGCGGAACGGCGCAATGTGGAGATCGTCGGCCTTGACGATCTTGCTGAGTTCCTCACTTGACCATTTCATTCGTGACTCTCCTGAAGCCTGTGGGCCGGCGGCACCGCTTGACCGGGACGCCGCCGGCAGCGCGCTGCCGACCAGCACCGCAGCGGCGCCGAATGCCACAAAGCTCCTTCTGCTCTTCATCGTGTTCACGGCTCTGGTTTGGCGAAGGGAGGCTATTCGCCGCCGCCTTCCGCCATCAGCGTTCGACCTGCTTTTGCTGCGACGCCGGATACCGATCACCCACGATCTGAATCTTGGAGACGGTGGCCTCCAGTTCCTGCACTTCGGCCGGGGTCAGCGTCACCTCGGCGGTGCGCAAGTTCTCGTCCAGATGGGCCAGCTTGGTGGTGCCCGGAATCGGCACGATCCAGGGAGCCTTGGCCATCATCCAGGCCAGTGCCACCTGCGCGGAGGTGAGCCCCCGGGTTCTGCCGAACGTGTTGAGCACTTCCACCACCGCCAGATTCGCCCGGATGGCTTCCGGCGTGAAGCGTGGCAACGTGTTGCGGTTGTCATTGCCGGAGTCAAAGCGCGTGTACTCGGTGATGCCACCGCCAAGGAAACCCCGGTTGAGCGGGCTGTAGGGTACGAAGCCGATGCCCAGTTCCTGGAGCACCGGAAACACCTCTCTTTCCTGGCCTCGCCACATCAGGTGGTACTCGCTTTGCACGGCGGTCACCGGCTGCACCGCATGCGCGCGGCGAATGGTCTGTGCGTTGACCTCGCAAAGACCAAAGCGCCTGACTTTGCCTTCCTGGATCAAGTCCTTGACGGTGCCCGCGACGTCCTCGATCGGCACAGCGGGGTCGAGCCGGTGCTGATAGAACAGCGCGATGGCCTCGACCCGCAGGCGCTTGAGCGATTCTTCCGCGACACGCCGGATGTTCTGGGGGGTACTGTCCAACTCGCCCTCGAAGTACTTGCCATTGACGATGCGGTGCCCGAACTTGGTCGTTATGTTCACCTTGCCCCGGAACGGGTGCAGCCCTTCACCGGCCAGTTCCTCGTTGATAAGCGGCCCATAGACCTGGGCGGTGTCGAACAGTGTCACGCCGCGCTCGGCCGCCTGATGCAGCAGCTCGATCATGGCTTTGCGGTCGGGATGGACGCCGCGGTTGTAGTTCATGCCCATGACGCCGAAGCCCAGGGCGGAGACCTCCATGCGGAAGTCGCCCGAACCAAGGGTTCGCTGCTTGGTGATATTGGGTAGGTCCATGGCATTGCTCCCCGATGAGGTCGTTGTTGCTTGTTGTGCGACGGCGCTCCCCATCATGAGAGGCGTGGCACACACGGCTGCGCCGACCGTTGCGCCGGCCTTCAACAGGTCGCGTCGGCTGGAGGAAATTTGCTCGTTCATCGGGTCTGCTCCTTCAATATTCAGAGGACAAAAAGCGCCGTATAGCGGCGCGACGATCCAGGCTGTACCTGGCGGCTCCCAATTCGGCCGGTCGTGACGTTCGGCGCCATCCTGACGCTCATCCGAATCATTCAATCGGGCAACCCATGCGAGGTGCCCATGACGGCTGGGTCGGGTGCTTCTGCGGCGCCTCAATACTCGCTTGCAGGGCTTGGCCTTCTGGGCAGAAGGCCAGCCTTCCTTGGTTGATAGTGAACTTTAGGTCGCGCGCCCAACATTGAATAGACGGCAGAATTCGCATACCACCATAAGATGCACTCATGAATTGAGGCATCAAACGCGGTCGGTTTTCGAGCGAAGATCAGGCGGAGCCTGTAAAATACAGGCCGTCCTATAAAGGAAGTTCATCAATGTCGCGCGACAACTTCAGCGACCTGCTGGCCTTCATCGCCGTGGCGCGCGCGCGCAGTTTCACGCGCGCGGCAGCCCAGCTTCGGGTCACACAGCCCGCCCTGAGCTACACCATCCGGACGTTGGAGGAGAAGCTGGGCGTTCGCCTTCTCATGCGCAGCACGCGCGGCGTGTCTCCTACCGAGGCGGGCCAGCGGCTACTGGATCGCCTCGCGCCCGAGTTCGACGAGATCGAGGCCGAAATCCAGTCGCTCGGCGAGCTTCGGGACGAGCCCATGGGAACGATCCGAATCACTGCCATCGACTACGCCATCCGAAGCACGCTTTGGCCCAAGCTGGCGAAGTTCCTGCCGAAGTACCCCAAGATCAAGGTTGAGCTGGTCAACGAGTACGAGAGCGTCGATATCGTTGCGCGCGGCTACGACGCCGGCGTGCGGTTCGGCCAGGAACTGGCGCAGGACATGATTTCAGTGCGGATCGGCCCGGACGTCCGCAACATGGTGGTGGGATCGAAGTCCTACTTCGCGGGACGCCGGCCACCCAAGACACCGCGCGACCTCACCGAGCACGTTTGCATCAACCTGCGCACATCCACGTATGGCGGCCTCTACGAATGGGAGTTCGCCAAGGGCAAGCGCACCGTGAATGCACGGGTGGATGGAGCGGTCACCTTCAATAACGCCTATGACATTTTCGAGGCGGTCAAGGCTGGCTTCGGACTGGCTTACCTGCCGGAAGACATGGTTCGCCCATTGGTGTCAAAGAGACAACTCGTCTCCGTACTGGAGGACTGGTGCCCGGTGTGGCCCGGGTTCCATCTCTACTATCCGAACCGGCGGCAGCCTTCGCGCGCAATGACCTTGCTGGTCGAAGCCTTGCGCCACAGACCATAGCCGCAGAGTACCTTGTATGTCTGGTGAGAACTTTCGCGACATTCTGGCCTTTCTCGCAGTTGCGCGCGAGCGTAGCTTTACCCGCGCGGCGGCTCAGTTGGGCGTATCGCAATCTGCGCTCAGCCACACCATTCGCGCGTTGGAAGCGCGGCTCGGGCTGCGCTTGCTGACCCGCACGACCCGCAGCGTGTCGCCGACGGAGGCAGGCGAACGGTTAATCCAGAGCGTGGCCCCTCGGTTCGAGGCGATCACCGACGAACTGGCTGCATTCGAGGAGCTTCGCGACAAGCCCGCTGGAACCGTGCGCATCACCGCGTCTGATTTCGCGGCGAACACGATCCTCTGGCCCAAGCTCTCCAAGCTCCAGCCGAAGTATCCCGACGTCAAGATCGAGATCGCAATCGAGCCGGCACTGACTGACATCGTGGCAGAGCGCTTCGATGCCGGCGTTCGCTTCGGCGACCAGATTGCCAAGGACATGACGGCGGTTCGGATTTCACCAGACATTCGCATGGTGATCGTTGGGGCGCCGTCCTATCTGGAAGGACGCCCCAGACCCAAAACGCCATCGGACCTAACCGAGCATGAGTGCATCAACATGCGCTTTTCCATGCGTGGCGGGATGTATGCCTGGGAACTCAGCAAGGGCGGAAGAAACCTGCAGGTACGGGTCGAGGGTTCGTGGACATTCAACTGCATCTATCCGGTTGTCGAGGCAGCACTGGCGGGATTCGGCCTCGCATACATGCCCGAAGTACTGGCTCGTCCCCACCTCAAGAGCGGGCGACTTCAGGCCGTTCTCAAGGACTGGAGCCCGACATTTCCTGGCCTGCACATCTTCTTTGCCAGTCGGCGCCAATCGTCGCCCGTACTGTCGCTGATCGTTGAAGAGCTGCGCTACCGGCACTAAGCAGGTCCGCCACGGGTCGAGCGATAGCTTGATTCATGAGCGCTTTTTATAGCCGCATGTAGTCTCTGCCATCTAGTCGCGCAAGGTCGCTCTAACTACATTGGTGGGAACGCTCGATGTTAGTGAGCGTTCTCGACGTCCTTTCGTCAATCCCTCTGTCCCAAGCGCACCCGCGTTAGGCATTCCTGGCACGCGGCTCGCCAATGAGCTTAACGGTGCGTCGCCGACGAGGAGTGATGCACCGGTCCGTGCGGCCGGTACTGCGAGAGGAACTGACACCTATTGAAAGGAGCCGCCCATGGAACTCAAGCGCGCTGGATCTCAGCCCTCCGTCAAGGGACCTGGTGAATGGTTCACCGGCACTGTTCGTATAGAGCCCCCTTGAACAACCCGCCTGCGCCCGCCCGCGTGTCATGCGCCGCAGTCACCTTCGAGCCGGGCGCACGTTCAGCCTGGCACACCCACCCGCTCGGCCAGACGCTCGTTGTGACTTCCGGCTGCGGTTGGACGCAATGCGAGGATGAACCCATCGCCGAGATCCGGGCGGGAGACGTCATTTGGTGTCCACCAGGACACAAGCATTGGCACGGCGCCACACCGACCACCGCCATGACGCATATCGCGATCCAGGAAGCCCTCGACGGCAAGAATGTCGATTGGCTTGAGCATGTTACCGACGAACAGTACTTGGCTGGCCCGCCGCGCGATGCTAGCGAGAACGGCTGAACGGTGTCCGGCAGATCTACCCGATAAGGACCGTCTTTATGCATCTCCCTTCTTTCAGAATCCTCCTGGCCGCAGCGGCTCTGCAGACCGCCACGGCAGCCGTTGCGGCGCCCCCGGCCGATAGCACCATGTCGGCGCCCGCTCGTCAGGAAATCGTGCTTGCGGGGAGCCAGGCCTCTATCGCTGGACCTACCGAGACTTTCACCGGACGAGCACGGATTGATCCGCTGTGGTCGGCCAACAAAGACATCAACGCCGCAGGTGCCATGGTCACGTTCGAGCCTGGCGCCCGCTCCGCGTGGCACACCCACCCCTACGGACAGCGACTGGTGGTGCGTTCCGGTGTTGGGCTCGTCCAGGAATGGGGCAAGCCCGTTCAGGTCGTGCGTCCTGGCGATGCGATCTGGTGCCCTCCTGGCGTCAAACACTGGCACGGTGCCGCGCCCAAGACAGCCGTGACCTACCTGACCGTCACGGGCACCGTGGATGGCAAGAACGTCGATTGGATGGAGAAAGTCACTGAGGACCCATATGACGGCAAACAAGCACGGTAAGAAACGCCTCGTGGCGAGTGCATTGGCCGTCATCGTCCTGGGCATGGCGACTACGCTATGCCAAGCCCGCCCGCACGCTCAGGAGTCCGAAGACATGACCAGTGCATCCACCGCTTCTACAACGCTTTCGGCGCAGCAGCGGGCCATCATCCCCATCGCGGCTTTCGCTGCGGCGGGTGACATGCCCAAGCTGAACTCGGCCCTGAACCAGGGGCTGGATGCCGGCCTGACAGTGAGCGACGCCAAGGAGATCCTGGTGCAGCTCTACGCCTACGCCGGCTTCCCACGTAGTCTCAATGCGCTGGGCGAATTGATGAAAGTGCTGGAGGTGCGCAAGCAGCGCGGCATCCAAGACGCACCGGGACGAGAACCCAGCCGCGCCATCCCCAAGGGAGACGCGCTGCTGGCCGCCGGCACGGCCAACCAGATCAAGCTGGCAGGCGCACCAGTCAAGGGACCACTCTTCGACTTTGCGCCCGCCATTGACGAATACCTCAAAGTTCACCTGTTCGGTGACATCTTCGAGCGCGACAACTTGGACTGGAAAAGCCGCGAACTGGCCACGGTCGGCATATTGTCGGCGCTTCCAGGCGCCGAGTCGCAATTGCAGTCGCACATGGGCATCAGCATGAACGTGGGGCTCACTGCCAACCAATTGCGTCAGCTAGCCCAAGTGCTGGCGGACCGCGTGGGTGCCGAACATGCCCGGCGTGCACGCGAGGCGCTGGATCGGCAACTGGCCGCTCAATCGGGAGCCAAATGACCACGCAAGCCACCATGCTCTACGGCCGCGCGACATCCGCTTCGAGGATCGCCCCGACCCTCAGATTCTCAAGCCGAGCGATGCCATCGTACGCATTGCCGCCGCCTGCGTGTGCGGCTCGGATTTGTGGCCCTATCGAGGTATTCAAGCCATCACAGAGCCCATGCCCGTGGGCCACGAATACTGTGGCGTCGTGGAGGAAGTTGGCAGCGAAGTACGCCACATCAAGCTGGGCCAGTTCGTGATCGGCGCCTTCTTCGCCTCGGACAATGCCTGCCCGGTATGCCAGCACGGCTACCAATCCTCCTGCCAGCAGGCCGAGTTCGTCGGCGGCGCACAGGCTCCGCTGCTGCGCGTTCCTCTCGCCGACGGCACCTTGGTCGCCACGCCTGGCATTCCCTCGAAGGGGTGGGTCAGTTTTACATCGGCGCTAACAAGAAGCCGAAGAGCATCATCGAAAACGCGGTGCCGATACTTAATGTTGCGAGATTTGACGTACCGGTAAGTCGGGTTGCCGGGTTGCGAAACAACCCCAAGTCGACCAGCGGGGCGGTAGCAACGCGAGCCCAGGCCACAAATCCGAGGATGCTCAAGAGCCCGACGCCGGCAATGCCGAGCAGTTCATGGCGCGACCAGCCGGGCGATTCCGATTGCACGATGGACAGTGCCAAAGCGCCCATCCCGACAATCAGCAAGCCCATCCCGAATAGATCAAGCGGGCGGTTGGTGGTGTGCTGTTTGGTCTCGGTGAGCAGTGCCATGCCTCGCCACATGGCAAATAGCCCTAATGGCACGTTCAGATAGAACGCCCACTGCCAGCCGATCGACGCGACCACGAATGCCCCAAGGCTTGGTCCCACTGCGGCAGCTAGAGCACCCACTGCGCCCCATAGGCTGATCGCCACAGCGCGCTTGCTGACGGGAAAGCCCGCACGAGTGAGAGCGATGCAGGCGTCAGCAACGCCGCGCCAATGGCTTGCAGCGCGCGTGCTGCAACAAGCCACCCGACGCTTGGGGACAGCACACATGTAACAGAAGCCGCCAGGAACAATGCAACGCCGGCCAGAAACACCTTCTTGCGCCCATGCCTATCCGCCAACCCGCCAGACGGAATGAGCGTTGCGGCGTAGGCGACGGTGTAGGCATTCAGCACCCAGGAAAGGTCCGCTGCGGTGGCTTGCGGAAACCCTGCGCGTAAGGCGCTGAAAGCCGCGAACAGCATCGTGCCGTCCATCGTGCCGTCCATCGACACAAGGAACACCGCCACACTGGCGACCCAGAACACCAGCCAAGGGGATGCGCCGGCAAACTGCGCGTTAGGTGAGGGCGGTGCCATCGTGGCGGACGCCGTGGTTGTGGAGATGTCTAGGTGCGTCATAGGGCTTTTCCGATGGAGTGCGCCGGATGCATTCGGCGCAGCCAGCCTCAGGAGAGTCCGAAGGTCTTCCGCAGGCCCGAGTCGACCGGGCCTGCGGGCATGAAACGGCGTAGCTTGCGCAGGAGGGATGCATCGCCTTTGGGCGTCCGGCGCATCTTCCACGCACCCAGTGCGGCATCGACCACCGTGCTGGCGACGCTATCCGGGTTCGGTGCTTTCTGGACAGTTTTTTGAATGGTCCGGGACACGACGCTGCGCTCCGCGTCGTAAGCCGATATCTTGGACGCCGCCTGCGGCGCGTTGATATCCAGACTGGTCTTGGTAAACGAGGGCTCAACGAGTGCGACGCGGATGCCGAACTTGCGCACCTCGTGATCCAACGTCTCGGACATTCCCTCCACCGCGTGCTTGGATGCCGAATACAGCCCCATGTAGGGCGCCGGCAAGAAGCCGAGCACCGAGCTGATGTTCACGATTCTTCCCGAGCGTTGCGCGCGCATGTGCGGCAGCACTGCCTGCATGGTGCGCAAGACGCCAAACAGGTTGGTGTCGAACAGCGTCTGCGCTTCGGCGACCGACGTTTCTTCGGTTGCGCCGAGCAGCGCCACGCCCGCACTGTTGACCAGCACATCAATGCGCTTGGCCTGCGCGATGATGGTTTCGATTCCCTGTTGAACCGAGGCTTCATCGCGGATATCCATTTCGACCAGTTCAACGCCCGGCAGCGGCTGCGCTTTTGCGAGGTTGCGCACTGTGCCGAATACTCGGCAACCCCGCAGGGCAAACTTCGCGGCGGCGGCACGGCCGATGCCGGAGGACACGCCGGTGATGACGACAACGTTGGAATTGAACATGGCAGTTTCTTGCTGTATGAGTGGGGAGGCGCTGCGGTAAATCGGTTCTTGCGAGGGGACTATTTGCTGGCAACGGCGGTCGATTCGCCGGGCTGCCAGCCACCGCCCAGCGCCTTGAATGCCGCGACGGCAGCGCGGGCGGATTCTGTTTGCGCCTGGGCGCGCGCGTCTGATGCACGCAGCAGGTTTTCATCGGCTTGCAGGACTTCGATGAGGCTGACGACGCCTTTTTGATAGGCGGCGAACGAAGCATTTCGCGCGCGGCCGAGTGAGTCCACGCCTTGCGTGAGCAAGGTCGCTTGCTCCTCGCGCTTGACCAAGGCAGAGAGGGCGTCTTCCACGTCCTCTGTTGCGCGCAGCACGGCGAGCCGGTATGCAGCCAGCATCTCCGCCTCCTGCCCCTTGGCCTGATCGATTTGCGCGTTGATACGGCCGAAGTCGAACAGGCGCCAGCGCAGGCCGAGCACGCCGGCAAATTGACTGGCGCCGCTGCCGAACAGACTGCCTGCCCCCACGGATGTGGCGCTGCCTAGCAGGCCGCTGAGCGAGAACTTCGGGTAGTACTCGGCAATGGCGACACCAATGCGCGCGCTGGAAGCCGCTAGGCGGCGCTCGGCGACGATGAGATCGGGACGGCGCCGCAGCAGTTCGCCGGGCGATCCGGTAATTGCAACCTGCGGAGCGGCCGGGATGTCGCCGCCTTCTGCCAGTTCGGCCCGGTGCGTGCCCGGTAGCGACCCGAGCATCACGTCCAGCGCGTTCATCGCCGCATCGAGGCCCGCCTCAAGCTGTGGGATGGAAGCGCGAACCTGGGCGAGTGCGCCTTCGGCCTGCCTGACTTGAAGCTCGGCCGCCAGCCCCTTGCCGTAGAGCAGGTTGACGGTGGAGAGCAATTCCTCTTGCGTCTGTACCTGGTGGCGGGCCACCTTCAGGCGCGTCTGCAAACCACGGACGGCGATGTAGATGTCAGCGGTCTGTGCGGCCACAGCCAGCCGAGTGGCGACTGCGCCGGCCTTGGACGCTTGGTAGTCGGCAAGCGCAGCCTCGCGGCCGCGGCGCAGTCCGCCGAAGACGTCCAACTCCCAGCTCGCGTTGACATCGCCCTCAAAAGCGTTGCCGTAGCGGTCAAAGCCGGGCCTCGAATTCAAGACTCTGCCCAACGGCGTTTCGACGGACTGATACGCACGCGCGGCCTGGCCCGTCACATTGCCCGATGGCAGCAACGCTGCATTGGCGGCGCCCAAGCCTGCACGGGCTTGCGTGACGCGGGCGAAAGCCTGGGCGAGGTCCAGATTCTGTTGCAACGCGAGTTGGACGAACTGCGTGAGTTGCGGATCACCAAAGCCGGCCCACCACACGGACAGGTCGGCTGTGGCATTGACGGTGCGCTGCCCGACCGCCGTCTGGCCCAAGAATCGTTCGGGAACCGGCGCATCCGGCTTCACATAGTCCGGGCCGACAGTACACCCGGCTGCCAGGCTGGCAACGAGGAGGGCCGCAAGGGCGTGTTTTGGCAACATGGGCGATTTCCATTGAAATTCTTTGTGACTATAGTACAAAATGGTCACAAGTTGTTCAACTATCGCGACTCGCGTAAGCTGGCACCCATGAAGACCACCCCTTACCCCGTTTCCGCGCGCGGTCCGGCGGACCATGATGTACGAGACCAGATCGTCGCCGCCGCCACCGAGCACTTCAGCCGCTACGGCTACGAGAAGACCGCCGTGTCTGACCTGGCCAAGGCCATTGGCTTTTCCAAGGCCTATATCTACAAGTTTTTCGAGTCCAAGCAGGCCATTGGCGAGATGATTTGCGCCAACTGCCTGCGCGAGATCGAGGTCGACGTGAATGCCGCCCTGGCCGAGGCGGATTCCCCGCCGGAGAAGCTGCGCCGCATGTTCAAAGCCTTGACAGAGGCCAGCCTTCGGTTGTTTTCCCATGACCGCAAGCTGTACGAGATCGCAGCCTCGGCAGCGACGGAGCGGTGGCAATCGGTGATTGCCTATGAGGGTCGCATCCAGACGCTGCTGCGCGATGTGCTGCAGGAGGGGCGGGAGACCGGAGACTTCGAGCGCAAGACGCCGTTGGACGAGGCCACGACGGCCATTTACCTGGTCATGCGCCCGTACATGAATCCGTTGCTTTTGCAGTACAGCTTTGACTACACGGAGATGGCCCCCGGACTGCTTTCCAGTCTCGTGCTCCGAAGCCTCTCCCCCTGACTCGCAGATTTTTTGAGCGTGACCATTGACTAAAATGGTCACTATAACCAGAATGAAAGCCCAGATCATCCTGTCGATGGGGCTTTCATGGTTTCGCGTCGCTTTGTTACCTCTTCCGTTGTTCTTGCGTTGCCGCTCGCGCTGAGCGCTTGCGGCGAAAAGGCCCCTGCCGATCCGCGCACCGAGGCGCCTTTGGTGCGTGCCGTGTTCGTCCAGCCAGCCGCTTCGGCATCGCGTTCATTCACGGGGGTCGTCGCTGCCCGGGTGCAGAGCGACCTCGGGTTCCGCGTGCCCGGCAAGGTGCTGGAACGGCTCGTGGATGGGGGGCAAACCGTCAAGCGCGGGCAGCCGCTCATGCGCATCGACCCTGTCGATCTGAAGCTCGCTGCGCATGCACAGCAAGAAGCCGTGAGCGCCGCGCGGGCACGCGCGCAACAGACGGCGGAAGACGAAGCCCGCTACCGCGATCTGCGCGGAACGGGTGCAATTTCCGCCTCGGCCTATGACCAGGCCAAGGCTGCGGCGGACGCAGCCAAAGCCCAGTTGAGCGCGGCGCAGGCGCAGGCGGACGTTGCGCGTAACGCCAGCCGCTACGCAGAGCTCGTTGCCGATGGCGATGGCGTGGTCATGGAAACGCTGGCCGAGCCCGGCCAGGTCGTCAGCGCCGGGCAGGCTGTTGTGCGCCTGGCCCACGCTGGCCGCCGCGAAGCGGTCGTCCAGTTGCCCGAAACGCTGCGGCCGGCAATCGGGTCTGTCGCACAGGCGACGCTTTTCGGTGGGGAAAGCGCGGGCGTACCTGCCAAGCTGCGGCAACTGTCAGATGCTGCCGATCGGCTTACCCGCACCTTCGAAGCGCGCTACGTGCTGGATGGGGAACTGGCCAATGCACCGCTTGGCTCGACCGTAACGATCCAGATTGCCGATCGGCTTACCGCCGCGCAAGGCGATCTGCAGGTGCCGCTGGGTGCCGTGTTCGATGCAGGCAAGGGCCCCGGCGTGTGGGTCATCCAGGGTGATCCGGCCAAGGTGTCGTGGCGATCCGTCAGCATCGTGCGCCTCGGCGACGAAGGTGCTCGGGTTGCGGGCCAAGTCAAGCAAGGGGACCGGATTGTCGCGCTTGGCGCACAACTGCTGCGTGAAGGACAGCAAGTCCGTGTGGCAAGTCAGGGGGCCAGTACTGCCATCGCGGGGGTGCGCCTGTGAGCCAAGGTCGTTTCAACCTATCGGCGCTCGCGGTGCGCGAGCGCGCCGTCACTCTGTTCCTCATCTGCCTGATCTCTCTGGCGGGGCTCATTTCCTTCTTCAAGCTGGGGCGCGCGGAAGACCCGGCGTTTACTGTCAAGGTGATGACCATCATCACCGCGTGGCCCGGCGCGACCGCACAGGAAATGCAGGACCAGGTGGCCGAGAAGATCGAGAAGCGCATGCAGGAACTGCGCTGGTATGACCGCACGGAAACCTACACCCGGCCGGGCCTGGCGTTCACCACGTTGTCCCTGCTCGACAGTACGCCGCCGTCGGAAGTCCAGGAGGAGTTCTATCAAGCTCGCAAGAAAGTCAGCGACGAGGTGGCCAACCTTCCGCCCGGCGTGATCGGGCCGATGGTCAACGACGAATATGCGGACGTGACCTTTGCGCTGTTTGCACTCAAGGCGCAGGGCGAGCCGCAACGCGTGCTCGTGCGCAACGCGGAGACACTGCGCCAGCGGTTGCTGCATGTGCCCGGCGTGAAGAAAGTCAACATCATCGGAGAGCAGTCGGAGCGCATCTACGTCGAGTTTTCACATGACCGGCTGGCAACGCTGGGCGTGAGTCCGCAAGAGGTGTTTGCCGCGCTCAACAGCCAGAATGCCCTGACGGCAGCCGGCTCGGTAGAAACGAAAGGGCCGCAGGTATTCATCCGCCTGGACGGTGCGTTCGACGAGCTGCAGAAGATTCGCGATACGCCGGTTGTATCGCAAGGCCGCACGTTGAAGCTGTCGGACATTGCCACGGTCAAGCGCGGCTATGAAGATCCGGCCACGTTCATGGTGCGCAATGGTGGGCAGCCTGCCCTGCTGCTGGGCATCGTCATGCGCGAAGGCTGGAATGGCTTGGACCTTGGCAAGGCGCTCGACAAGGAGGTCAGTGCCGTCAACGCCGACATGCCGCTCGGCATGAGCCTGACCAAGGTGACCGACCAGGCGGTCAACATCAGCGCTGCCGTCGATGAGTTCATGCTCAAGTTCTTCGCTGCGCTGCTGGTGGTCATGCTGGTGAGCTTCGTCAGCATGGGCTGGCGCGCGGGCCTGGTAGTGGCCGCGGCCGTTCCGCTGACACTCGCCGTGGTCTTCGTGGTGATGGCCGCGACAGGCAAGAACTTCGATCGCATCACCCTCGGCTCTTTGATTCTGGCGCTGGGCTTGCTGGTGGACGACGCCATCATCGCCATCGAAATGATGGTGGTGAAGATGGAAGAGGGCTACAGCCGCGTGGCCGCTTCGGCCTATGCGTGGAGCCACACCGCCGCACCCATGCTGTCGGGCACGCTGGTGACCGCTGTCGGCTTCATGCCCAACGGCTTTGCCCGCTCCACCGCGGGTGAATACACCAGCAACATGTTCTGGATCGTGGGCATTGCGTTGATTGCGTCCTGGGTAGTTGCGGTGGTGTTCACGCCTTACCTGGGCGTCAAAATGCTGCCCGACTTCAAGAAGGTGGAAGGCGGCCACGATGCGATTTACGACACGCCGCGCTACAACCGCTTCCGTGCGCTGCTGGGGCGTGTGATTGCGCGCAAATGGCTGATCGCGGGTTCGGTCGTCGGGCTCTTCGTCTTGGCCATCCTCGGCATGGCGGTGGTTAAGAAACAGTTTTTTCCGATCTCGGATCGCCCCGAAGTACTGGTCGAAGTGCAGATGCCCTATGGCACGTCGATCAACCAGACCAGCGCCGCCACGGCGAAGCTCGAAGCGTGGCTGACCAATCAGAAGGAAGCCAGGATCGTGACGGCTTACGTTGGCCAGGGCGCGCCGCGCTTCTATCTGGCGATGGGGCCGGAATTGCCAGATCCATCGTTCGCCAAAATCGTGATCCGCACCGACAGCCAGGAAGAGCGTGACGCGTTGAAGCAGCGCCTGCGCCAGGCCATTGCCGACGGCCTTGCCCCCGAGGCGCGCGTGCGGGTCACGCAGCTCGTGTTCGGTCCGTATTCGCCGTTCCCGGTTGCCTACCGCGTGACCGGCCCAGACGCGGAGACGTTGCGCCGCATCGCGGCCGATGTCCGGCAAGTCATGGACGCGAGCCCGATGATGCGCACGGTCAACACCGACTGGGGGATGCGCGTACCTACGCTGCACTTCACCTTGCAGCAGGACCGCTTGCAGGCCGTGGGGCTGACCTCCAGCGCGGTCGCGCAACAACTGCAATTCCTGCTCAACGGCATTCCGGTGACGGCCGTGCGCGAGGACATCCGCACCGTGCAGGTGACCGCACGCTCGGCCGGCGACATCCGACTTGATCCGGCCAGGATTGGCGACTTCACGCTGGCTGGCGCCAACGGGCAGCGCATTCCACTATCGCAGGTGGGCAAGATCGATGTGCGCATGGAAGAGCCCATCATCCGCCGGCGCGACCGCATGCCGACCATCACGGTCCGGGGCGATATTGCCGATGGCCTGCAACCGCCCGACGTGTCGACAGCCATCAGTAAGCAGCTTCAGCCGATCATCGAGAAATTGCCTAGCGGATACCGCATTGAACAAGCGGGTTCCATCGAAGAATCGGGCAAGGCGACGAAGGCCATGCTGCCGCTGTTCCCGATCATGCTGGCGGTTACCTTGCTGATTCTCATCTTCCAGGTGCGGTCCACAGCGGCGATGGTCATGGTGTTCCTGACCAGCCCCCTCGGCCTGATTGGCGTGGTGCCAACACTGATTCTGTTCGGGCAGCCGTTTGGAATCAACGCGCTGGTCGGCCTGATTGCGCTGTCGGGCATCTTGATGCGCAACACGCTGATCCTGATCGGGCAGATTCAGCACAACAAAGAGGAAGGGTTGGACCCGTTCAGGGCCGTTGTGGAAGCCACCGTCCAGCGTGCGCGGCCGGTGATTCTTACTGCGTTGGCCGCCATCCTGGCTTTCATTCCGCTAACCCATTCGGTGTTCTGGGGAGCACTGGCTTACACGCTTATCGGCGGGACGTTTGCCGGGACGATTTTGACCCTGGTGTTCCTGCCGGCCATGTACTCCATTTGGTTCAGGATCCGGCCCGGCAATGCGGCAGCCCCTCAGCCGGATCGGCATGAGCGCGCACAGCCTGCCGACCAACTCGTAGCCGAGTAACGCCGATTAGCAAGGGCGTGTGTTTGCCACATTGCCCTTGATTTCCATCCACTTCCATTAAGCGTCTTCTGGAGAAGACGGGACATTGGGTGCGCGACCTCCACCCCATCGGCTTATACACAACAGTCCGCACTTGCGCCCGCCCGTAATGCCCGCAAGGTTTTTGCAGCGACATGAACCTCTTTGAGTCCGAGCCAGATAGCTTTCGCGCCCGGTTCGCCATCGCCCTTGCGAGCGAGAAAGCCGCCCAGGCGCGCGATCAGGCGCAGCACCTCATTGAGCTTTGGCCTGGCGGGCTGCTTGAGCCCGGTGAGCAAGTACGCGCCGCGAATCTCGTCAGGATCGAAGAACAGTTCGGCATCCAGATCGGGGCAGGCGCGCCCCTTGCGCATCAGGTAGCCAATTCGCCAAGCCACGACCAGGAACATCGCCAGAGCACGTTCGAGCCGCTCGATGGCGCCCAACTGCAATGCCTCGACGCGGCAACCGTTCTTCAGCACGTTGAACAGGATCTCGATTTCCCAACGCGCCCGATACCAGTCGATCAACTCGATGGCTTGCGCCAAAGTCGTGGCTTCGCGGTTGGTCAGCAAGCGCCATTCGATCGGCTTGACACCGGCCGGCGCGTCGAACTCGCGTGCCACCAGGCACGTCGCCGCCACGCTGCGGCCGTCGCCCGCGGGCAACTCGATGCGCCGCAGCCACACGTGCTGGCGCACCGGGCGTGCGCGCACGCCATGGCGCGAGCCCATCGTGAAGGCAATCTCGCCGAGCGCCTCACCCTCGCTGGCCGTGGCCCACAGCTTGGCTCCTTCGGGCAGCGCGCGATCATGGGTCGAGCGAATCAGCCAGTCCGCCGGCGTGCCCAACTCCTGCGCGCGCACCATCAGCGCAATCATGTCCGCTTCGCGATCGGCCACATACACCAGGCGCGTGTGCGGCAGGCTCGACGCGGTTTCGGCCACGCGCTCGTAACCTTCGATCCAGCGCCGACTCTCCTTCATGCCGCCGCGCTTGCCTTGCTCGTCCTTGGGCTCACGCGCCCACATCCACGCATCGAGCACGCCCAGGGGCACGCGCCCGGGTGTCACCGCGTAGGTCGGATGCAGGTACATTCCGCGCTGCGCCTCGTAGGACAGCGGCCCAAGCCCGGTCACCCGCCGAGCATTGAAGTCCAGCTCCGTGGTGTCCTGCAGGCACAGCACGACCGGGCACGCTGCCATGCGCCGTTCGGTCTGCCGCCAGTGCGGCTCCAGGATCGCTTCCCACTCGACCTCGTCGTTGTCGAAGAAGCGATACGCCGCAATCGTCTCGCCCCAGCTCCGGCATGCCTGCGGCACGCCGGCCGTCGGCTTGGCCGCCAATCGTTCCATCAAGGTCCTCGCTCGCTTGTTCAGGCGCGCGTCGCCAAGGTCGAGGTCGGGAAATTCAGCTTCCGTCCAGCAGGGGGCTTCCAGGGCCAAGGCGTTCACGCAAAAAGCGAGAGTAAACGCGAGGTGGCGCCGGCTTACAAGCCTTGGCCTTCCTCAATTAACCTGCCGGCGCCGGCGATTGGGCGCGGACTTGTGTATAAGGCGATGCCTCCACCCAAGGCGTGCTGCTGTGCGAGAGGCCATATCCATCATAGTGGGGAGACAAAAAACGAAGATAAATCCAACGCTTCCGGGTGCCCTGAGAACTTTTCTGACATGGCTCGGGATCAGTTAAACATCATTCTGTATGGCGTTTCAAACAATAGGAATCGATATGAAATTCTCTCATTTCAAACGGAATACTACGTTTGTTTGCGCGGCGACCGCGTTGCTGCTGATGGCAGCATTTCCCGCGAGCAATGCTATTGCCAAAACAGTAGGGAGTGAGACATTCGCCACTCCCTTCAACGGTTCTCCGACGCGTGCAAACGCTTGGAAAGCGGCCTGGGGTGCCGCCTGGAATCTCTGTCGAGCTCAATACCCAACAACGCGTTCGGTCAATATGACCGCCTATCGATATTCTGCGCAGAACCCCCAAGCGCCCAATTTCTACACCATCCAGACCACCTGGGAATGCCGTGATACACCTTGAAACCGCAGGCTGGCAGGGGGCACTGCTTGCTGCTTCCGCTCAAGCACGCCGGGCTGGCCTCGGCCTTGCTGCTAGCCGGCCGACCGTGAGCGTCGTATCAGCGCGCTCACGGATTCCAGATTCCAGGCACCGGCTTCAAGTGCAGCGCCTTCGCCGAAGGCGTCTTGCGCCAAGCGGGTCAGCACGCCGGCGCCTTGCACTTCGATGACCAGCCGCGCGCCGCGCTCGAAGGCATGGCGCAGGGTGTCGTGCCAGAGAACGGGCCGCGCCATGTTCCAGGCGAGGGCATCGACGATGCGGTCGGCGCGCATGAGCGCGCGGGCACGGCTGCTGCTCACATAGGTGAAGCGCGGCGCGCTGGCGGTCACCTGCGCCGCGGCCGCCGCCAGTTCGGCGGCCTGAGCATCAAGCAGCGGGCAGTGCGATGGCACCGCCATGCAAAGCCAGGTTGCCGCCGCCGCGCCTTGCGCCTGCGCGCGCCAGGACCTGTGCGAGCGCGGCATCGCTGTCGGCGACCACGATCTGGCGCTCCGCTTTCAGATTGGCGACATAAGCCGGCGGTGCGGGCGAGTGGACCTGCGCAACGATATCGCTCACCTGCGGCTCGGCCAGGCCGCGCTCGCCGCCGGTGCGGATGCCGCCCCAGTAGGCCAGCACCAGCCCGATCATGATAGCGACGGCCGAGCCGTGCAGGCGGCCGAAGGTCAGCCGCTTCGACAACCACATCGACAGGCCCATGATGATGCCGACCAGTGCGAAGGCGGTCACCGGTCCGTTGTGCTGCAGGACTTTCTCGAACATTGACAGCGTGATGGTCGCCTCCTTATGCGCCGGCCTGTTCGGACTCAGACAGCGGCGGCAGCGGTTGCCTGTCGTCTGCATTGCCCGTCCGGTTGATGAGCGCAATGCACACGCCGCACACAAGCACCGCGCCGAGCGCGCCGAGCAGCGCGACCGGGCCGCCGCGCAGCGCTGTCACCACGTTCTGCTGCGCTGCCATCGCCACCACCACGGGGATGTACATCGCGCCCCAGAACGAGACGCCGGCCTCCGTCGCCACCGGCATCAGCCCACGCCGGTGCAGATAGAGCCGTGCGCCGATCAGCAGCAGCATCGCGATGCCCACGCCGCCCACATTGGCCTTCACGCCGATGGTCTGGCCGAGCAGATCGCCCAGGAAGCGGCCGGCGATATGACAGAGCGCCAGCAGGGTCGTACCGTAAATGATCACGTTTTGTCTCCTGAAGGAACGGCGATGGGTCGCCTGTACTGGGTATCGGGGTCCTGCGGGGACTGCGTGCCGCCGGCCGTTCTCCAGGTGGCCGGCGGAAGAGGGCGGCAATGCCGGCGCGCTACGGCGCGCCCACCGGCACGTTCCACTGCGCCCGCAAGCGTTCGCGCACCTGCGACGAGGCCTGCCGCAGCGGTGCGCCGAGCCGGCCTTCCAGCCCCCGCGACGGATCGGCCGCGATGTCGGCCAGCGCCGTGCGCACCGTGTCGATGTCGCCTGCATCGGGGGCCTGGGCGTCGTTGACTTTCAGCAGGCGCCACAGCAACCCCAGCGACGCGAAGCTGGCGATGTCGTAGGCCATGGGCGGAATCTCCTGTGCGAGCCGCTCCAGGTCGGCCACCGAGCGCAGCGTCACGCGCGCGGCGGCCGCCTTGCCCATGGCGTGCACCATCACCCCGGCATCGTCGAGCGCGAGCAGGCGGTTGGCCTGGTAGCCGTGGGCCAGCAGCGCACCCGACATGGCACGGCCCACGATCAGGCCGATCACGGGATGCCCGGCGAGCCGCGCGGCGGCATAAGCGTCTGCCGCCGCGGCCAGGGCCAGGTGGATGCCGTAGGCTTCTTCACGCCGCCCGTAGGCTTGGCTCGCGACGTCGATCACGGCGACGATGGCGCGATTCCGGTCGCGGCCCGCGCCCAGCGCGCCGCGCGCCACCACCACGCCGTCATCGGCCTGCGTCACGACAGGCACTCGAACGGGTCGAGCAGTTCGCGGAAGGTGCCGGGGTCCAGCAGGGCGATGGCCCATCGCCGGGCATCGCGTTCGATCAAGCTGTCCCGTTCGATCGGATTGCGCGACATGCTCGTCTCCTCAGGGTTGCACGACGGCTTCGAGCGCCTGTTCCAGCCGCAGGCGCACCACGGCCGGCGTCGCGCCGAAATCATGGAGGGCGAGCTTGACGTCCGGCCACGCCTGCGAGGCGAGCGAGCACGCAGGTGTCGTCCAGCGTGTCCATGGTGGCGAGCAGGGCGTCGACGCGCGCGTGGTCCTCGCGGATGCCCGCTGCCCGCGCGCGCCGCAGCGCGGGCAGCGCCACCTTAACCACGTGCGGGAAGCCGGCGCAGGCCTGGCCCTTCGCACCGCCCACGCCGTAGTGCCGAGTGCACCATCAGCGCTCAGTCGAGGTCGCGGTGCGCGCCATTGCCACGCACATCGACCAGGCCGGGCTTGGGGGACAGCGTCACTTCATCGATCAGCGCCGATTCCACCAGGCACGCAAGCCTCCTGGCGCGCGCCTTGGGGCCGGCCGGCAGCGCCGCATGACGGAATAGCGTCGGGGACAGGGTCTGTTCCATCGCCAGCTCCGGAAGCGCGCGGGCGGGTCGTACAGGCCGCCGGACCATTCCACCAGGTATGAGAGGGGAAGCGGTTCAGTTGCTGCGAATCGAGCGTTTTCGGTGCCCACTTAATTTTACATAATATCAATTATGCGAACCAGAGGTAGCGGCAAAGCTGTAATTGGAGGCGCCAGAGGATGGCTCAATCCGGTCCAGGCTGTCATTGGATGGTCAACTGAGGCCAAGAGTGGCCGCGGAACGGCTGGAGATCACCGACCGGCAGTGCCGGCGGCCCTTCCTACGCTAAACGGCACACCGCAACCGGAGGAAGAGGAATTCATGCCATACGTGCGCCGCGATGTTTACAGTCTGCCGGCTGGGGACAAAACCCTGGAGTGGTATGGAAAGGCGATCGAGAAACTGCAATCCCGCCCGATCACGGACGTGACAAGCTGGCTGTCATTGGGCGCGATTCACGGTATAGCACCTGGCATCTGGAAAGCTTTTCAATTGATCCAGCCAGGCGAGACCATGCCCGACCAGCACGTTCAGGACACGCTATGGAATCAGTGTCAGCATATGACCTGGTATTTCCTGCCCTGGCATCGCGGCTATCTGGCCGCGCACCGACTCCAGCTTCTTCGCCCGCCAACCTGATGTCGACCTGTTCGTCGAGGAGCAGCGCATCAGCAAACTGCAGAGCTATGTCGCCACCTTGGCGCGCATGCGGGCTGTCGGGCCGCCAGCGGTAACGCTTTGCGGTTTGTATTGTCTCCGCGATCGAAAACTGAGCAAGTCATTGATCGACGAGCTGTTCTTCTATGAAATCGCCAGAAGTAGCACGAACGGTATGAGTCCCACAAGGCTGGCCGGCAGCCTCTCAACCCATCGCATTGCGCATGACATGCCGCCTCAGCAGCGCAGCAAATCGCTCGGGTGCCTCGACATCCGGGAAGTGCCCGCATTCCTCAAAGCGTTCGATCTCCGCATGCGGAACGCACTGGTGCAATGAGGTGGGATCGGTCGGTGCGTGGGATGGATCGCTGCCGCCCCAGATCATGGTGCAAGGCGCCGCCATTCCGTCCACCGCGGGCATCGTCTCCCGGGTCAATCCTTGCACGATGCCCGCCAGGCAAAAACAGGCGCCACCATGCATCGCATCGAGTGCCGTCTCACTGAAGAGGTGTTTTCGCCCTGTCGGCAGCGCCATCGGATACCAGCTCTTGACCAGCTTCTTCCGGAACAGCCATGCGATCGCCTGCCCCGCGACCGGAATGCGCAGTGGCCGTGGGATGGTCCGGTCGACCCAAGCCTGCATCGATGCAAGGGATGGCGTCTGCGACAGCACCAGGCCCGCTACGCTGTCCGGTGCCATCCTGGCTGCGTTCACGGCATACAAGCCGTTGGCGCAGCTGAACGCCAGCGTTGCCCGTCCGATGTTCAAGCGATCGAGCACATCCAGTATGGCGCGGGCCCCCTCGTCCAATGCGTGCGAGTACCTCGGCGCGGGGACGGAGTATCCAAAGCCGGGCATATCGAAGCACACCACGCGCAGCGCGGGCGACAGGAGCTCGATCAATCGGGCATAGTGCTCGATCGTGTTCGGCCCATCCGGCGCCATCACGACACACGGCTGCGTGGATCCGGAATCGTGCACGCGAATGCGTCCCGCAGACGTCTCGATGAAAGTCGTTTGCAGTCCGTTCTGCACGTAGGTCGACCGCCCTCGCGCATGCTTCGCGAGGCAGTGGTCCACGAGCGCGCCCACGGAGCCCTTCCCTTGCGGTGGGTCGGCGCTACGCGTTTTTGAGGCGGATACGCTGGCCGGAGAACGCTCCGCAGACGATGCGGTCGATGGCGGTTGGGCTGGGTCTCGGCTTGTCGTTGTCACGGTCGAAGGATTTCGGGATTCGAGGCGTAGCCTGGGTTGCCCGCAGGCCGGGGGTCTTCTTGATCGGGGCGGCGCATCGCGATGCATTGGCCATGACCGCGGCGCGCCTTGCGGTGCCGGCCGGGGCGCGCCGCACCGAGGGCGCTTCCCCGATATCGAACGATGAGCGATCGCGCCGCAAGACCTGCCCCATGCAACGGGTTGGACCGGCCGCCAGTTTGCGGACTTGTCCGCGCGCGGGCAAGTGCGTCCGGCCAGAACGGGTCGTGGCCGAGCCGGGCCTCACATGGTTTGGCCCCGCCTCTCGCCCACTCTGCTGCTTGCCCCGGCTTTGCCTTCGACCGGGCGCCTTCATGGCATGGATTCGCGACGGATCGAGGAAGGCCACCAGCCTGTGCGGGCTGGACGGACTCGAGACCATCCCGTCGGTCATGGAGGCTCACCCGTGAAAGCCGCCTCGATCCGAGCCGATCCGATCAGGTGGCAAGAAAACCGCCTATCGTAGGTTCTGCGACGCCAGCAATGGTTCTCCAGGGCCCCTGAAGCGCGATGCGCAACCAAGCCGGCCCGGCCAACCGTCCATTGCGTGCCGAGGAACGGCGTCGCAACCCCGCGGGCCCCGGCATCCTTCTTCGCCAAGGCTCCCATTCCTGAATCACCTGGAGGTCTGCCATGGCGCAAGCGCGTCCGCCGTTCCACATCACCATCCCGATCTATGCCGGCGTCGACCTGCTGGACGTGGCCGCGCCGGTCGAGCTGTTCAGCTGGATGGCGCAAGCCTGGCAGGAGCGGACCACGACGATCAGCCTGGCGGCGGAGGACCTGTCTCCGCTCAAGACCCGCGATGGCTTGATCCTCACGCCGCAGCGCCGGTTTGCCGACTACGCCGCGCCGGAATGGCAGACCCATTTGCTGTGGGTGCCGGGTGGGGATCCCGCTACCCTGCGGCGGTTGATGCAAGGCGGGCCGTACCTCGACTTCCTGAAAGCGCAGAGCGCCGGCGCGGACCACGTCTCGTCCGTCTGCGAAGGTGCCCTGCTGCTGGCCGCAGCGGGCCTGCTCGATGGCTATCGGGCGACCACGCATTGGGCATTCATTCCCTGCCTCAGCCAATTCCCCGCGATCGAGGTGGCAGAAGGCTTTCCGCGCTACGTCATCAGTGGCAACCGGATTACCGGCGGCGGCATTTCGTCGGGGCTGGACGAGGCGCTGGCGCTGGTGGAGTGCATCGCGGGGCGGGCGATCGCCGAGCAGGTCCAGATGACCACGCAGTATTTTCCGCGGCCGCCCTTCGAGCAGACCATCGTCCCGGCCACGCATTGCCCGCTGGATGCGTGACGCCGGCCACGCAGCCCCACCCCTGAAGCCCACGTGAAACAAGGAGTCTCCATGAGCTTTTCCCCCGAGACCGGGAGCCTGGTCGGCACCTGGACCTACCGCAGCCTGCTGAACAACCCCGACCTTGCCACCCCGTTCGACCAGTTGGAATTCGGGCGCGCCACCATTGAAATCCTCCCCGCGCCCATGGGCATCTTCAAAGGCCGGATATTCGGGCCGGGCTGGGTCTTGCAACTGGAGGGCTCGATCAGCTACGGCAATCCGTTCACGGTGCGCTTCCAGGGACGCGGTGTCGTCGGCGGCGAGCCGTGGGTCTACGACTATCTGGGCTACCTCAGCCCGCCCTGGCCGGCCGGCATCGACCAACGCCCCGCGCTCGCGGGGACGATCACGCGCACTATCCCCCATGCCTCGGGCAGCGGTGGCGTGGCGCCCGCGGGCGTCGTCTGTTCCTGGTATGCGGTCATGGACAAGCCGGGGGCGTCCGCCAGCTGAGTCCGCCGATCCGTACAGAGGTGCCGGGGGCGATGCGGTCACGCCGCTCTCCGGGGCTGGACAGGCTCCCCGTGCCGGTCCGCCCGCCCCCGGCCTGAAACGCGGCCGCCCCGCTCAGCGCTGTATCGTCACGCCATTGCGGGTCGCCCACGCCATCACGGCGGCCTCGACCCGCTCGCTGCAACAATTGAAGCTCACGCCGAGCGACGACAGCGTCCGGTTGGCCAGCAGCGCCCGCACACCCCCTTCCAGCATCCGGTTGTTGCGCAGGTCGAGCGATTTCAGCCTCGCATTGGCGGCCAGGGCCCGTGCCCCCGCGTTTCCGATCTCGTTGCTGCTGACGTTGAGGGTGGTCAGCGTCCGGTTGGCGGCCAATGCCCGCGCCCCCGCATCCTTGATGGCGTTGTCGCCGATATCCAGCGTCGTCAGCGTCCTGCTGGCAGCCAGGCGGATCGCACCCGCGTCGCTGAGGCCGTTGCGACGGACACTGAGCCAGACGAGCGTGGTATTGGCGAACAATGCCTGCGCGCCGGCATCGCCGACGCTGTTGTGGCCCAGGTTGAGCGTGGTCAGCATCGTGTTGGCGGCCAGGGCTTTCGCGCCGGCCAGGCCGATCCCGTTGCCCTCGCTATGGAGCGTGGTCAGGCTGATGCTGGCGGCCAGGGTGTTGGCGCCTTCGTCGCCGATGTTGTTGCTGTCGATGCGCAGCGAGGTGAGCGTCTTGCAGTCGGCCAGCGCCTGGACCCCATGGGCCCCGACCCCGGCGCGCTCGACATTGAGCGTGGTCAACTGCGCGTTGGCGACCAGCGCGTCGACGCCCTCGTCGCCGATGCTGTTGCCGCCGATGTCGAGCGAAGTCAGGGTCTTGCAGGCGGCCAACGCGCGCGCACCTGGGACATCGATCCGGTTGCGGTTGACATTGAGCGTGGTGAGTCGTTCGCTTGCGCCCAGGCGCTGCGCCTCCGCATCGCCGAGCCCGTTTTCGCTGACATCGAGCGAGGTCAGGGTCTTGCAGTCGGCCAGTGCCCGCACGCCCTCGCCGCCGATCCGGTTGCGGCTGACATTGAGCGTGGTCAGCCGCGCGCTGGCGGCCAGCTCCCGTGCTTCTTCGGGGCCGATGCGGCAACGGCCGACGTCGAGCGCGGTCAGCGTTGGATGGTTCGCCAGCCGTTGCGCGCCCGCCAGGCCGATCCGGTTGCCGTTGAGATTCAGCCGGACCAGCGGCAGGCGGTTCAGGTGCGCAATTCCGGCCGCCGTGATGCCGCCTCGGCATCGGCTCAGATCCAGTTCCTTCAGGGTCGGCGGCAACCCCTTCAGGTCGGCGTCCGTGAAAGGGACGGCGAGCGTGAGCTTCTCCAGGGCCGGATAGTTGCCGGTGCGCTTGGCGCCCGCGAGGCCGGCACGGTTCGTGACGACCAACTGCCGTATGTCGGCCTCGACCGCCGCTTTCACGGACTTGCTGACGGCCCGCAGCCGTTGAACGGTCAAGGGCGGGGAACGGCGGGCGATCTCCATCCACATGTCCTGCGCCTGCGGCAGCTCGGGAATCGGTTTGGGCGTCCACAGGGCCTGCAGGCCCTGCAGGAACGACGAGCCGGCCGTGCTCCTGGCGGGACGCGCCGGGCCGGGTGCGGGTGGCGCTGCGGGGGCAGCGGTCTGCGCGTCCGTCGATGGGGAAGAAACACCCTCGACACCGGAAGGCGGCTGCCTGCCCACCGAAAATTGATTTCCCACGGGCCACTCCAAGTCTGTCCAGAAATGCCGCCGTGCGGCGCAGGCCCGCGGCAACCCATGCTTGCTCGATGGAGCACCGCCGCGCGCATGCCGAGGATCAACCGATACGTTTGGCGCCCCGCCCCGCCCTCACCGCTCGAGCTTTTTCAGCGTGGTATTGGCCTCCAGTGCCAGCAGGCCTGCCTCGCCAATCCGATTGAAACTGACATTGAGCGTGGCGAGCGTGGTGTTGCCGGCCAGCGCGGATGCGCCGGCATCCCCGATCCGGTTGCTGCTGGCGTTCAGCGTGGTGAGCGTGCGGCTGTCGGCCAGGACTTGCGCTGCGGCATCCCCGATCCGGTTGTTGCTGATGTCCAGCTTGGTAAGCTTGCTGTTGTTGGCCCATGCGGACACGCGCTCGATGCCGTTGTTGCTGAGATTCAACTTGGTGAGCGTGGTGTTGGTGCCGAATGCTCGCGCACCCGCGCTGCCGATCGCGTTGCTGCTGAGGTCCAGCGTGGTGAGCGTGGCGCTGGCGGCCAGCAGTGCCGCTTCCCTGTGCCCCAGCGCGTTGCCGCAGACATGGAGAGTCGTGAGCGTGGTGTTCTCGCCCAGAGCCTCGGCCCCCTCGGCTCCGATCTCGTTGTAGCTCAGGTCCAGGCTGGCGAGTGTCATGCTGGTGGCCAGGGCCCGCGTGCCTTCGGGCCCGATCCCGCTGTCGCTGGCATCGAGTTTGGTCAGTGCGGTGTGGCCGGCCAGTGCCCGCGCGCCCTCGTCACCGATCTCGTTGTCGCTGATATCGAGCGTGGCGATGGTGGTATTGGCGGCCAGCGCGCGTACCCCCGCCGGCCCAATCCCGTTGCTGCTGGCATTGAGCGCGGTCAGCTTCTTGTTGCGCGCGAATGCGGCCACACCCGCATCGCCGATCGCGTTGCGGCGTATGTCGAGCGCGGTCAGCGTCGGGTGGCCCGCCAACAGCCGCGCGCTGTCGGCGTTGAGCCTGCAGCCGCCGACATCCAGCCGGTCGAGCGGCAAAGCGAGCAGGCGGGCGATCCCGGCCGCCGTGATGGGGCCCGTGCATTGACTCAGATCCAGCTCCCGGAGGGAAGGCGGTAAGCGTTGCAGGTCGGCGTCCGAGAAAGGACCGAGGAGCGTCAGCTTTCGCAGGGCCGGATAGTCGTCGGATGACGGGATGTCGCCGGTGCCGTTCCGGTTCGTGATGGTCAATTGCCGGATGCTGGCATTGGCACCCGCCCTCAGCGTCTTGCTGACCTCGCGCATGTGTTGAACGGCCGCGGGCTCGGACTTGAGCGCGACTTCCATCCACAGCTCCGGCGGAAGGTCAGGCGCCGGTTTGGGCTGCCTTCGCTCGCGCAGGCTCGCCAAGCGTTGCAGGAGCGAGGCCTCCGCCGGCGCCCTGGCCTGCTGCGCGGGACGCGGCATGGGCGTGTCTGCCGGCGTGGCGGTCGAAGGCGAAGGCGCGTGCTTGTGCTTGTGCTTGTGCTCGACAGCGGGCGACGGCGGCCAACTGATCGGAAACGGGAATCCCATTGAGTGTCTTGACTGCAAATCAGGCAGCCTAGGCACGGACCCAGGGTCGGCCGTTGCCGGAAGCGAACCGTTGTTTCCTGCCGCGAACCGCAAGCGCGCTGCGCGACGGGCGGCTGAACACCGCGCCGCCTGGTTCTGCGCGGTTTTCCGCATCCGCGTTCGGACGGCGGACCGGGCTCCGCCGGGGCTATCGCTGCGCCTCCAGGTCCGCGATCGCCGCGGCCAGGAAACGCGCCGCCTCGCCGCCGGTCACGACCCGGTGGTCGAAGGTCAGGCTCAGCGGCAGCACGCGGTGCACCGCCGGCACGCCGGCGGCCGCCACCACCTGCTCGTGGATGCGGCCCGCGCCCAGGATCGCCACGGTCGGCGGCACCACCACCGGGGCCGCGTACTTGCCGGCGATCATGCCGAAATTCGACAGCGTGATGGTGTTGCCGCGCAGTTCCTCGGGCGGGATCTTGCGCGCCTTGATGTCGGCGCGCATGCGGTCGAGCCCGGCGCGCAGGTCAACCGCGTCGCGGTGCGCGACATCGCGCAGCACGGGCACGAACAGCCCGTCGGGCAGATCGACGGCGATGCCGAGGTCGATCTTCTCCAGCACATGGCGCCGCCCCGCGTGCCCATCGAACCAGGCATTGAGCCCGGGCTCGGCGCGGCAGCCGGCCACCAGCGCGCGGATCAGGCGGATGGTCACGTCGGTGCCGGGCGGCCAAGCGTGGATGTCGGCGTCATCGATGACGGTGGCCGCGGCCACCTCGCTCTGCGCGCGGGCCATGTTCTGGGCCATGGCGCGCCGCACGCCGCGCAGCACCTCGGGCGGCCCCAGCGCAGCGAACACCTTGGCCACCCGCTCGACATCCGCCGCCGCGATCACGCCGTCCGGCCCCGAGGGCGTCACCATCGACAGGTCCACGTCGAGCTTGCTCGCGAGCGCCCGCACGGCCGGGGTCGCCTTGATGCCGCCGGCGGCCGCCCCGGGCGCGGCGGCCAGCACGGCCGGCGCCTCCCGCACCACCTGCTGCCCGACCTGCATCTGGCCGACCACGGTGCCCGCATCCACCGTTGCCCCCACATCGCCGCCCGCCCCTTCGAACGCGGCCAGCGGCGCGCCCAGGTGCACGATGTCGCCCGGCTGGCCGAACAGCCTGGCGATGCGGCCGGCCTGCGGCGACGGGATTTCGACGATGGCCTTGGCGGTCTCGACCGAGACCAGCGGCTGGTCGGCCTCGATGGTGTCGCCGACCTGCACGTGCCATTGCACGATCTCCGCTTCCTGCAGCCCTTCGCCGAGGTCCGGCAGTTTGAAGACGATCATCGTCAGGCGGCCTCCAGTGTCTTCCCGACCGCGGCGAGGATGCGCTCGACGCCGGGCAGGTATTGGTTCTCCAGCCGGGGCAGCGGCATGACGACGTCGTAGCCCGTCACGCGCTGCACCGGCGCCAGCAGCGAATACAGCCCATGCTCGGCGAGATTGGCGGCGATCTCCGCCCCGAAGCCCGACGTGCGCGGCGCCTCGTGCACGATCACGCAGCGCCCGGTCTTGGCCACCGAGGCCAGGATGGTCTCCATGTCCAGCGGCTTGAGCGTTGCCACGTCGATCACCTCGGCCAGCACGCCGTCCTGCGCGAGCCGGTCGGCGGCGGCCAGCACGGCCTGCAGCGCCCCGCCCCAGCTCACCAGCGTCACGTCGGTGCCGTCGCGCAGCGTGAAGCAGGTGTCCAGCGGCAGCGCCTCGCCGTTGTCCTCCACCGGCTGGCGGAACACGCGGTACAGGCGGGTCGGCTCGAAGAAGATCACCGGGTCCGGATCGCGGATGGCCGCCAGCAGCAGCCCATACGCCCGCGTCGGCGACGACGGGATCACCACCCGCAGCCCCGGCATGTGTGCGAACAGCGCCTCGGGGCTCTCCGAGTGGTGCTCCGGCGCGTGGATGCCGGCGCCGCACGGCGAGCGGATCACCATCGGGCACGACAGCCGCCCGCGCGTGCGGTGCCGCAGCCGGGCCGCGTGATTGAGCACATGGTCGATGGCCGGATAGATGAAGCCGCTGAACTGGATCTCGACCACCGGCCGCAGCCCCATCGCCGCCATGCCGACGGCGGCACCGGCCAGCGCGGTTTCGGCCAGCGGTGTATCGATCACGCGCTCGGCCCCGAAGCGTGCCTGCAGCCCGACCGTGGCGCGGAACACCCCGCCGTTGACGCCGATGTCCTCGCCCAGCAGCACGACCGATGGGTCATGCTCCAGCGCATGCGCCAGCGCCAGGTTGACCGCCTCGACCAGGTTGACGTCAGCCATGGCCGCCTCCGTCCTGCCCGTCCTGGCTGCCCTGCGGCGCGAACGCCAGCGCCATCGCGCGCTGTGCCTCCAGCGCGCGCGGCAAGGCCGCATACAGGTGGTCGAACATCGCCGAGGGGCCGGGCTGCTCGACGGCCAAGTATGCCGCCACGGCTTCTTCCACCTGGGCATAGCAGGCGCGGCCGAACTGCTCTTCCTGGGTCTTGTCCCAGGCGTTCAGGCGCACCAGGTAGTTGCGCAGCCGCAGGATCGGCTCGCGGGCCCAGGCCTGCTTGACGATGTCGGGATCGCGATAGCGCGTGGCGTCGTCGGCCGTGGTGTGATCGCCCAGCCGGTAGCTGAGCGCTTCGATCAGCGTCGGGCCGCCGCCCGCCCGGGCCTTGTCGAGCGCTTCCTGCGCGGCCTGGCGCACGGCGATCACGTCGTTGCCGTCCACCTGCCGGCCCGCGATGCCCGCGGCGATCGCCTTCTGGGCCAGCGTCTGCGCCGCGGTCTGGCGGCTGCGCGGCACCGAGATCGCCCACTGGTTGTTGTTGACGATGAGCACGAGCGGCGCGTTCCACACGCCGGCCAGGTTCATTCCTTCGTAGAAATCGCCCTTGGAGGTGCCGCCGTCGCCGAACACCGTCACGGCGACGCGCGGCTCGCGGCGCAGCGCAAACGCATAGGCGGCGCCCACCGCATGGCAGACCTGGGTGCCGATCGGCACGCAGTTGGGAAAGTCCTCGCGCACCGCGGCAAAGCAACTGCCGCGCTCGTCGCCGCCCCAGTACAGCAGGCTCTCCGCCATGCTGACGCCGCGCAGCAACTGCGCGCTGTGGTCGCGATAGGACGGAAACAGCACGTCTTCGGCCCGCATGGCGCTGGCCACGCCCACGCCGATCGCCTCCTGGCCGACCGACGAGGCGAAGGTGCCGAGCTTGCCGGTGCGCTGCAGCGCGACGGCCTTGGTGTCGAACGCGCGGGTCAGCACCATGGCGCGGTAGAGCGCGAGCAGGGTCGGCACCTCCTGCGCGAACGCCGGCAATGGCAAGACCGGCTGGCCCTCGGGGTCAAGGTACTGCGTGTAGTCGATCTGAAAGCTGCCGACCGTGCTCATGACTGCAGCCCCGTTGTTCTTCTTGGGAAGGGGCGCGTGCGGCGTCACCCGTGCGCGTCTGGTTCAACACTAGACGCTTCGCGGGCGAAAACAAGTCGGGCGTAGCCCTGCCCCGGGCGGGCCTTCCGGGGCAACGGGGACACCCGGGGCACCGGGGTCAGCGTTCAGAACTCCACATCCAGCTCGTCGATCTCCTCGGTCTCCGCCCGGGCCGCGTCCACCCACTCCCTCACGAACGGATGCTTGAGCACGGTCGTGCAGTACGCGGCGATGTCCGGGTCGAGCTTGACGTCATAGGTGAGAAGGCGCGTGACCACCGGCGCGTACATGGCATCGGCCATGCCGATGGCCTCGCCGAACAGCCATGGGCCGCCGTAGCCTTGCAGGCACGCGCGCCAGATGGCGACGATGCGTTCGATGTCGTCCTGCGCGCGCGCCCAGACGCGGAAGCCGGGGAAATGTGCGCGCAGGTTCATCGGCAGGGCCGAGCGCAGCGCGCTGAAGCCGGAATGCATCTCGCCGCAGACGGCGCGGCAATGCGCCCGCGCGGCGCGGTCGGCCGGCAGCAGATGGGCCTGCGGGCGGATTTCGTTGAGGTATTCGGCGATCGCCAGCGTGTCCCACACCTGGATGCCGTCGTGCTGCAGGCACGGCACGAGAATGGACGGCGACAGCAGCAACAGTTCGGCCCGCGCCGCATCGTCGATCGGCACGGTCACCGTGTCGAACTCGAGGCCGGCCAGTTTCGCCAGCAGCCACCCGCGGAACGACCACGACGAGTAGTTGCGGCTGCTGATCGTCAGCGTGGTGGGCGTGGTGGACGTTTTGGCCATACCGGTCTCCATTGCCTGCCTGCGGGGTGCGGCGGCGCACCAGATCGGACCTCGCCATGCACTCAAACGTCGCCTGCTCGGCATGGCGTGGTGCACCGTTGCGGCCAGTTGGGGTCACTGGGGATTTCACTGGTGCGGTGCACACCCGTGCCGCCCGGGGTCTAAGCTGTCTGAAGGCAGACGGCCGGAGCGTCCCGCCGCCTTTCCATGATCGGCAATCTGCAAGCACCATGCCAGTGGACAGCGCTCTGGCACATGACTTGCCTTGACCGGATGACCACGCAGCAGGCCCGGAGCCACCGACGTCCATGAATCTGCTTGCCTACTCCGCCTACCAGGCCATCACGGAGCTGATGCGGCCGTGGCGGGGTGCCGCATCGATGACGCGCGCCGCCATCGCCGCATGCCCCGCGGTGGCCGCGGACCCGCAAATACGCTACCTGGATGCCTGGTGCGAACTGGTCCAGATGGCGGGGCTGTCGCACCACCGCCCCGCGTTCGGCATCGATGCCGTGCAGGCCAACGGCGCGGCGCGGGCGGTCACGGAAGAGGTGGCGTACGCCACCCCGTTCGGCGCCCTGCTCCACTTCCGCAAGGACACCCCGGCGCCGCAGCCGCGCGTGCTGATGGTCGCGCCCATGTCGGGCCACTTCGCCACGCTGCTGCGCGGCACGGTGCGCACCATGCTCGCCGACCACGACGTCTACGTCACCGACTGGTACAACCCGCGCGACATCCCGCTGTCCGCCGGGCGCTTCGGCTTCGATGAGTACGTCGGCCACCTCATCGACTTTCTCCATCGCATCGGCCCCGACACGCACCTGGTGGCGATCTGTCAGCCGACCGTGGCGGCGCTCGCTGCCGTGGCCTTGATGGCCGAAGACGACGATCCGTGCCAGCCGGCCACGATGACCCTGATGGCCGGGCCGATCGATTGCCGCGTCAACCCGACCTCGGTCAACGCGCTGGCCAACAGCAAGCCGATCGCGTGGTTCGAGCGCAACCTGATCAGCGTGGTGCCGTCGGGCTTCGCGGGGGCGCAGCGGCGCGTGTATCCGGGCTTCGTGCAGCTGTGCGCGTTCATGTCGATGAACCCGGACCGGCATGCTACGGCGCTCTCCGACCTGCATTACGAGCGCGCCAAGGGTGACGCGGCCAGGGCCGAATCGATCCGCGTCTTCTACGAGGAGTACTTCGCCACCAGCGATCTCACGGCCGAGTTCTACCTGGAGACGGTGCGGACCGTGTTCCAGGAATACGCGCTGCCGCAGGGCCGGCTCAAGGTGGGCGAACGGGTGGTCAACCCGCGCGCCATCCGCCGCACCGCCCTGCTCACCATCGAGGGGGAAAAGGACGACATCTGCTCGGTCGGGCAGACCATGGCCGCGCAAGACCTGTGCGCGGGCCTGCGCCCCTACATGAAGACGCATCACGTGCAGACCGGCGCCGGCCACTACGGCGTCTTCAATGGACGCCGCTGGGAGCACCAGATCTACCCGCTGGTGCGCGCCACCATCCACGATCACGAGCCGCGCGAGCGCTGCCTGGCGGCCCAGGGCCCGCCCTGTGCCGACGCGCAGGTGAGCCTGCACGACCTGCTGGACACCGCAACACCCGGCGCGGCGCAGACGGACTGACGGCCGGCACCGTCCACCGTCCACCGTCCACCGTCCAGTGTTAATCGATCAGCCGCCCATCCGGCTCGAAGAACGGATGCGGGCCGTCGAACGTGCCCACATAAGCAAGATGGCTCACCAGGCCCTGCCCCGGCACCCAGGCGTGCACCTTGTAGGCCGGCGGCTCCATGACGAAGCCCGGCTCGCCGTCCGGGTCGAGATCGAGCGCCACCTGGTGCGCGGGCGACGGGCAGGTCGACGCCACCGTCCCCGCGAAGCGCGCGTCGATCGAGCGGTGCAGGTGCCCGCACAGGATGCGCTCGACGTTGCCGGCGGCGCGCACGATCCGCGCGAAGGCGGGGAGGTCGTCGGCGGCCAGCGATTGCACGTCCATGTGGCCGATGCCGGTGGCGAACGGCGGGTGATGCATGGCGATCACCACCGGCCGCGCGGTTTCGGCGGCCAGCGCGTCGTGCAGCCAGTCCAGCCGCTGCGCGCCCAGGCGCCCGCCGGGAAAGCCGGTGTCCAGCGTATCCAGCACGATCAGGCGCACCTCGCCGAGGTCGGTCCAGTACTGGAAGGCATGCGGATCCCGCGCCCCGGCCGGAACCGGGGCGAGCCAATCGGCGAAGGCTTCGCGCGCGGCTTCGCGGGCATCGTGGTTGCCGAGCACCGGCAGCATGCGGATGCCGGCCGCGTCGAGCGGCGCCAGCCGTGCGCGCAGGTGCGCGTATTCCTCCGGCGCGCCGGCATCGACCAGGTCGCCGGTCAGCACGATGGCGTGGGGGCGTACCGGCTGCGCCAGGATGTGCGCGACGCAGCGCGACAGGTAGGCGGCCGTATCGACGCGCCGGTAGGCCAGGCGGCCGGGCTGCTTGATGTGGAGATCGGTCAGTTGCAGGAAGTGCATCAGGCTTGCAGGGTCAAAAGGCGGTCGGCGGCAATCTCGATGCCGACCGCGCGGCCCGGCACGAACTGCTGGCGGCCGGGCACATCGATGAACAGCGGCGTGCTCGACACACCCGCCACGCGCACGCGGGTGCGAAAACCGAGGAACACGGCGGATTCGACCACGCCCTTGAGCGCGGCCCGCTCCGGATCGGCCAGCACGGCGTCTTCGGGCCGGAAGAACAGCGCAGGATCCGTGCTCTCGCCCGGCGGCACCGCCACGCGGCCGCCAGCGCAGACAAGGGCCCCGCCCTGCCGCACGCCGTCGAGCCGGTTCATGATGCCGATGAAATCCGCCACGTGCCGGTTGGCCGGCTGGAAGTAGACCTCGCGCGGCGTGCCGATCTGCGCGATGCGGCCGGCGTCCATCACCACGATGCGGTCGGCCAGGGCCATGGCCTCTTCCTGATCGTGCGTGACGTAGACGGTGGTGATGCCGAGGCCGCGCAGCAGGCGGTCCATCTCGGCGCGCACGGATTCGCGCAGCTTGGCATCGAGCGCGGTCAGCGGCTCGTCGAGCAGCAGCACGCGCGGCTCGGGCGCCAGCGCGCGGGCCAGGGCCACACGCTGGCGCTGGCCGCCGGAGAGCTGGCCGATGGCGCGCTCGGCGTAGGGGGTCAGGTGCATCATCTCGAGCAGCGCGTCTGCGCGCGCGCGGATCTGCGCGTCCGTCAGCCGGTTGCGCCGGCGCTGGATGCGCAGGCCGTATTCCACGTTGCCGCGCACGCCCAGGTTGGGAAACAGCGCGTAGTTCTGGAACACCATGCCGACGCGGCGCCGCTCGATCGGGCGCGCGGTGACATCCTCGTCGCCAAAGCGGACGGTGCCACCGGCATCGGGCGCCTCCAGCCCGGCGACGATGCGCAGCGTGGTGGTCTTGCCGCAGCCGGACGGGCCCAGCAGCACCAGCGTCTCGCCGGCGCCGATGTCGAGGTCGAGCGGGTCCAGCACGCGCTGTCCGCCGAAATGCTTGCCGCAGCCGCGCAGCCGGATCGGCACGGGGGCGAGGTGCAGGGGTTCGGTACGTTCGGTACTCATCGGGAAGGGGTTCCGTTGCGCGTGCGCAGGCTGCCGAAGCGCTGCATCAGCACCAGCAGCGGCACGATCATGACGAAAAAGATCAGCGTGTAGGCGCTGGCGATCTCCAGCCGCATCGACGCGTAGGTGTCGGCCAGGCCGACCGGCAGGGTCTTGGTCTGCGGCGTGTGCAGCATCCAGGTCAGGTTGAATTCGCCCACCGACAGCGTCACCACCGTCAGCGCGCCGGCCAGGATGCCGGGCCGGGCATTGGGCAGCACGATGGTCCGGAAACGCTGCCAGAACGTCGCACCCAGGCTGGCCGCGCCCGCCTCCAGCGTCTTCAGGTCCTGCGCGGCGCAGACCGCCGCCACCGCGCGCACCATGAACGGCAGCGTGAACACCACGTGCCCGCAGACGATGAACCACACGCTCTCGCGGAAGGCGCCGAAGCCGCCGTACGCGATGATCAGGCCGAGCGCCGTCGCCAGGCCCGGCAGCGCCACGGGCAGCGTCAGGCATTCCTCGATCAGGCGGCTGGCGCGGCTCTGGCGGCGCGCCAGCACATAGCCGGCCGGCACGCCCGCGGCCAGCACGATCGCCAGCGTGCCCAGCGCCACCAGCAGCGACATCCAGATCGACGCGTGATAGGTCTGCCACACCTGGGCGACCCAGTCGAAGGTCCAGCCGCTCTTGAAGCCGCGGATGTAGTTGCGGGTCAGCCCCACCGCCATCGACAGCACCACCGGCACGATCAGGAACAGGCACAGCAGCAGCGTCACCAGCCACTGCGCCACAGGCAGGATGCGCTTCATGCCGCCGCCCCCGCTTGTCCGCCGCTGGCCGCGCGGGCCACCGCCAGCACCAGCCAGGTCACCACGCCCAGCACCACCGACAGCGCCGCCGCCATGGCCATGCCGGCGTTGAGGGTGAATTCGGTATAGATCGTCATCGGCAGCACGTCGATGTCGGTGGCGAGCGTGAAGGCGGTGCCGAACGCGCCCATCGAGGTGGCGAAGCAGATCGCTCCGGAGGCGATCAGCGCGGGCGCCAGTCCCGGCACCAGCACGTCGCGCGTCACCTGCCACGAGGATGCGCCCAGCGAGCGCGCCGCCTCTTCCAAGGAACGGTCGAGCTTTTCCGCCGCCGCCATCACCGTCAGCACCACGCGCGGGATCGAGAAATACAGGTAGCCGAGAAACAGCCCGCCGATCGAATAGGCGAACACCCATTTCTCGCCGGCCAGCCGCAGCGTCAGGTCGCCCAGCAGGCCCTGGCGCCCGGCCAGCAGGATCACCATGAAGCCGACCACCACGCCGGGAAACGCCAGCGGAAAGGTCAGCATGGCAGTGACCAGCCGCTTGCCCGGCACCGCATGGCGCACCAGGAACAACCCGGCCACGGTGGACAGCACCAGCGTCGCCAGCGTCACCGCCGCCGACAGCACCACCGTGGAGACCAGGCTGCCCAGGTAGCGGGGCGTGGTCAGTGCGGCCGTGTAGGTGGCCAGCAACCCGTCGCTGCCGCTCACGCGCAGCAGCGCCGCCATCGGCAGCAGCCAGAAGGCGCAGAACAGCGCGACGGCGGGCGCCAGCAGCGCCACCCGCCACGGCGCGGGCAGCATGGCATCCTCCGGCAGCGTGCGTGCGGCGGCAGCCATGCTCAGCGCACCTCGTCCAGGTAGCGCGTGCCGAAGGCCTGCTGGCGCGCCGCCATCCGGTTGAAGTCGACCGTCTTCACGCGGGCGTATTCGCTGGCCGGCAGGAAGCGCGCGGCGGCTTCCTTCGACATCGCGCCGGCGCGCACCGGGCGCAGGTAGGCGTTGGCCCACAGCGACTGGCCTTCATCGGAGAGCACGAAGTCCAGCACCTTCTTCGCGTTGTCCGCGTGCGGCGCGCCGGCCACCAGGCTCATCACGTACGGCACGGCGATCGAGCCTTCCTGCGGGATCACGAACTCCACGTTGGCGTGGTCCTTGTACTTGGCGCGGTAGGCGTTGAAGTCGTAGTCGAGCAGGATCGGGATCTCGCCGGCCACCACGCGCGCATAGGCGGTCTGCTTGGGCACGATCGGCGCGTTCTTCTTCAGTTGCTTGAACCAGTCGATGGCCGGGCCGAAGTTGTCCAGCGTGCCGCCCAGCGCCTGGTTGACCGCCACCGCGCCCACATAGCCGACGAAGGCGCTGCTCGGGTCGAGGTAGCCGACCATGCCCTTGTATTCGGGCTTGAGCAAGTCCTTCCACGAGCGCGGCACCGGCTTGCCTTCCAGTGCGTCCTTGTTGACGAAGAAGCCTAGCGTGCCGGAGTGGATCGAGAAGAACGCACCGTCCGGGTCTTTCATACCTACCGGCACGTCCTCCCAGTGCTTGGGCTTGTAGCCGGCGACCAAGCCCTTCTCCTTGGCCTGGTAGGCCGAGGTGATGCCCAGGTAAGCCACGTCGGCCACCGGGTGGCCCTTCTCGGCCAGCATTTGCGCGATGGCCTGGCCGGAGTTCTTGTTGTCGAACGGCACGGCGATGCCGGTCTTGTTCTTGATGGCCTGGATCTGGCCGGCCCAGTCGGCCCATTCGGGCGGACAGTTGTAGCAGATGGCCAGTTGCTGTCCGGCGGGCTGGGCCTGCACCGGCGCAGCCAGGACGAAGGCGCCGGCAACCATGGTGGCACCAGCGAGGCCGCACGCGCGCAGCCAATGGATCAGACGTTTCATCGAGACGCTCCTTGCGTATCAGACGTGGGGAAAAAAACGGTGGAATCGGTGGAATCGGTGGCGCCCGAAGACCCGGCTGGCGCCATGGGCGCCGCGGCCAGCGTGCCGCCGGGCAGCAGCCGGTGCGCCAGCGTGATCGGCGGCACGCTCTCGCCGGCGATGCGCCGCGCCAGCGCCCGGGCCGCGTCGATGCCGATCTGCCGGTGCGGCTGCGCCACCGTCGCCAGCGTCGGCGACAGCCATTGGCCCATCGCCAGGCCGTCGAAGCCGATCACGCTGAGGTCCTCCGGCACGCGCAGGCCGCGCGCGCGCAGGGCGCGGATGGTCAGCAGCGCCAGCCGGTCGTTGCTGCAGAACACGGCGGTGGGGCACGGCGGTGCCAGCAGGCGGTCCAGCTCGGCGGGTGCCATGGCCTCGGCGTTGAAGTCGATCTCGACCGGCGGCTGCGGGACGATGCCGGCCGCCTGCAGCGCGTCGCGGTAGCCGGCGTGGCGCAGCGCGGCCCGGTCGGAGGCGGACAGCGTGCCGGTCAGCATGCGCACCTGCCGATGCCCCAGCGCCAGCAGCGCGCGGATCGCATCGCGCGCCGCGGCGCGGTTGTCGACCGTCACGCTGCAGCGCACCGGCATGCGCGGCTGCCCCTGCGTGTCGTTGTAGACCAGCACGTAGGGCACGCGCTCGGCGTCCAGGCGATCCAGGTGCGGGTTGGCGGCGGCATCGGCCACCGTCAGGACCAGACCGTCGACGCGCTGCTGCAGCATGGTCTCGATGGCGCGGGCCTCGCGCTCGCGGTCGTAGGCCGTGGTCATCAGCATCACGCGCTGGCCGGCCGCCGACGCCGCCTCGTCGATGCCCTGCATGCATTCGGCGAACACCGGGTTGGCCAGCGACGGCAGCACCACGCCCACCAGCCCGGTCCGCACGGCGCGCAACTGGCGGCCGAGCGCGTTCGGGCGGTATTGCAGCGCCTCCATGGCGGCCTGCACGCGCGCCAGCGTCTCGGGGCTCACCCGCTCCGGCGTATTGACGGCGCGCGACACCGTGGCGATCGAGATGCCCGCATGGGTGGCCACGTCCTTGATGCTGCTCGCCATTGCCGGCGCCCCCGCTTGGATGTGAAAACGTTTACATCCTAGGGAACCGCAATGAAGCTTTCATGACAGTCGGGGCTGCGATGCGACCACCCCGCCACGGCGCGTGCCCCATGGCGCGGATAGCAAAGTTACAAACCTTGCATATGCTTCTTACGAAACCGGGGAAAGCGTGGCGCGCCGTCCGCACCGCAGCGGCTGGCCTGCTTGCTGCTGAGCCGTTCCCGCCGCCCGACTGGAGACGCCATGCGTGTATTGCCCGTATTCGATGTGCCCGCCACCGCACTGCCCGCGCTGCGGCTGCAGTACGACGCGGTCCGGGCGCAATCCCTGGCGCTGGCCGCGCCGCTGTCCGACGCCGACGCCACCGTCCAGTCGATGGACGACGCCAGCCCTGCCAAATGGCACCTGGCCCACACCACCTGGTTCTTCGAGGCATTCGTCCTCGGCCCCAACGTGCCCGGCTACCGCTCGCCGGACGCGCGCTACCGCTACCTGTTCAACTCGTACTACGAAACCGTCGGCGCCCGGCACCCGCGTCCGCGCCGGGGCATGCTGACCCGGCCCACGCTGGATGAGGTGATCGCGTACCGGGCCCACGTCGACGCGGCCATGCAGCGCCTGCTGGCGCACGGCGTGCCGGCGGCGGTCGGTCGGCTCATCACGCTGGGCCTGCACCACGAACAGCAGCACCAGGAACTGCTGCTGACCGACGTGCTGCACCTGTTCGCGCAGAACCCGCTGTGTCCGCGCTATGCCGCCCCCCGGCCGGCGGCCACCGCCCATGGCGCGGCGGCCAAGCCCGGCTGGGCCGCCTTCGCCGGCGGCGCCGTGCAGATCGGCAAGACCGACGACGGCGCCGATTTCATGTTCGACTGCGAAGGCCCGCGCCACACCGTCTGGCTGGAGCCGTACGCGCTGGCCACGCACCCCGTCACCAACCGCGAATGGCTCGCCTTCATGGAAGACGGCGGCTACCGCCAGCCCACGCTATGGCTGTCCGACGGCTGGGCCTGGGTGCAGCGCGAAGGCATCGAGGCCCCGCTCTACTGGCGGGCCGACGAACGAGATAAAAGAGATGAAACAGACGCTGCGGACAGCGCGGACAACTGGCGCCGGATGTCGCTGCACGGCCTGGTGCCGGTCGACCTCGACGCGCCGGTCGCGCACCTGAGCTTCTACGAGGCCGACGCCTACGCACGCTGGGCCGGCGCGCGCCTGCCGACCGAGGCGGAATGGGAGCACGCCGCCAAGAGCCTGCCGGTGCAGGGCAACTTCGTCGGGCGCGGCGCGCTGTGCCCGCTGCCCGACGACGGCATCGCCCCGGCCGGCAGCCTGCGGCAGATGTACGGCGATGTATGGGAATGGACGGCCAGCCCTTACGGCCCCTATCCGGGCTTCCGGCCGGCGGCGGGCGCGGTGGGCGAATACAACGGCAAGTTCATGTGCAGCCAGATGGTGCTGCGCGGCGGCTCGTGCGTGTCGCCCGAGGGGCACCTGCGGGCGACGTACCGCAATTTCTTCTATCCGCACCAGCGGTGGCAGTTCACTGGGGTGCGGCTGGCGCGCGCGGCGTGAGCGGCCGGCCACGCCTGCGACGCATCCGGCATCAATTGCCGCGCAGGTCCGGCGGCGGAATCGTCTTCTGATCGGACAGCGAGCCCGGCAGGCCGCTGGTGGCATCGCGATCGATGGCGTGCTCGGGCGGGCGTGGCACCGGCATCGGCGCGGGCGTGTCCGGCACCGCGGTTGCGGGGACGGCGGGCGCCGCCGGCGGCCGAGCGGGTGCGGGCTGCGCGCCCTGCTCCGCCAGCTTGCGCCGGCGCGATTCCAGCCCCGCCGCGATTTCGTCCTGGTGGTAGCGCTTGGCGAAGTCGATCACGTCCATCTTCTGCTGGTTGCGCAGGTTCATGTCCGCGCCTTCGTCCAGCAGCAGCTTGACCGTGGTGATGTGGCCGCTCATGGCCGCCATCATCAGCGGCGTGGTGCCGTTCGGGCTTTCGGCGTCGACATAGGCGGCGTGGTCGAGCAGGTATTTGACGATGGTGTCGTGGCCGTTGGTGGCGGCGTAGTGCAGCGCGGTCCAGCCGGTCTTGTTGACCTCCACCTCGTAGGTCTCGATCATCAGCCGCACCAGCGGCAGCAGGCCCTGGTAGGCGGCCATCATCAGCGCGTTCTCGCCGGCGGCGTTGGTGCGCTCGAAGTCGAGCCCCTTGGCGCGGATCAGCGCCTCGGCCACGTCGGTGTTCCCGTCCTTGAGGGCATCCACCAGCAGCGGTGTGCCATCGCGCGTGTTCAGGTTCGGGTCGACGCCCTGGGCGACGAACTTCTGCACCAGCGCCGGCCGGTTGTATTCGACCGCGTCGCGCAGGTCGTCCTGCGGCGTGGCCCGGGCGGCGCACGACAGCGTCATCAGCAGCCCGGCGGCCAGCGCGGACTGCTTCAGGCTTCGCTTGAGGTTATCGCGGTATCGCATTGAATAGGCTGAAGAAATTCTCGGTCGTCGCGCCGGCGATGCGGTCCAGCGGCTCGCCGCGCAGCGTGGCGAGGAATTCGCCCACGTGCCGCACATAGGCCGGCTCGTTGGTCTTGCCGCGGAACGGCACCGGCGCCAAGTACGGCGAGTCGGTCTCGATCAGCATGCGGTCCAGCGGCACCTTCCTGGCAGTCTCCTGCAGATCGACCGCGTTCTTGAAGGTGACGATGCCCGAAAACGAGATGTAGAAACCCAGGTCCAGCGCGGCCTTCGCCACGTCCCACGTTTCCGTGAAACAGTGCATGACGCCGCGCGCGGCCTCGGCGCCCTCTTCGCGCATGATGGCCAGCGTATCGTCGGCCGCCGAGCGGGTGTGGATCACCAGCGGCTTGCCGGTTTGCTTCGATGCGCGGATGTGGGTGCGGAAGCGGTCGCGCTGCCACTCCATGTCGGCCACGGAGCGCCCGTTGAGCCGGTAATAATCCAGCCCCGTCTCGCCGATGCCGACCACGCGCGGATGGTCGGCCAGCGCCAGCAGGCGCTCCAGCGTGGGCTCTTCGATGCGCGTGCCTTCCTCCAGGTCCGCCTCAGCATCCGGGTGCACGCCCACGGTGGCATAGATGTTCGGCTCCTGCTCGGCGATCTCCAGCACGCTGGGAAAATCCTCCAGCGTGACCGAGATGCACAGCGCGTGCGTGACCCGGTTCTCGCGCATGTGCGTCAGCAGTTCCGGCAGGCGCGCGCGCAGATCGGGGAAATTGATGTGGCAGTGGGAATCGACAAACATCGAAGGATCAGAGCATTACGGCGCCCGCTTCGAGCGCCGCATCAAGATGGGATCAGAGCGTCTGCGTGGGCCGCTGGCTGCCGAGGTGCTTGCCCAGGATCTCCTCCACCACGCGGCGCAGGTTGCGGCCGGGCTCGTCCTCGCCCAGGTGCACGCCGATGCCGGGCGTCCGGCTGGGCGTGCCCACCGGCGTGATCCAGGCGACCCGGCCCGCGACCTGGTATTTCTGCGGCCGGTCCAGCAGCGACAGCACGAGGAAAACCTCCTCGCCGATGCGATACGGCCGCTGGGTCGGCACAAAGATGCCGCCGTTCTTCAGGAACGGCATGTAGGCGGCATAGAGGCCGCCTTCATCCTTGATCGCCAGCGACAGGATGCCCGGACGCGACGTCGGCGGGGCCATGCGCGGTGCGGCGGGAGTGCCAGGGGCGGCCGGCATGCCGGAAGCGCCCGGGGTATGGATAGGTGCAGTGCTCACAGAGGTTCCAAACGTTGAAGTTCAGGCAGCCGGAAAGAGCTGCCGGTAATCCAGCAAAAGGCTTTCGATGACGACGCGCGCGGCCAACGGATGCTGTTCGGTGCGGCGCCGTTCGGGCAAGGCCCGCGCGAAACGTTCCAGGCGTTCCAGCGGGATGGCGCCCGCGCAACGCTGCAAGGCATCGCGCTGGGCGGGAAAATACCGCGGACGGTCCGCCAGCCTGGCCGCCATCAGATCGAAGATCCACCGGTGCATGGTACTGAGAACCGCCGGAACCGACAATTTCTGCAAGTGGTCGGCGGTCGCCAGCGCATCCAGCCTCGGGCCCTGGGCCAGTTGTTCCAGCAGGAACTGCAGCAGCGGGCGCTCCTCCGACTCGGCGGCCTGCAGGGCGGCCAGCGGGGCGTTGCCGAACTCCGCCAGCAGGCTGGACGCATGCGGCACGCCCTGCCGCTCCAGCCATTGCCGGGCGGCCTCGGGCTGCGGCGGCTGCAGCGGAAACTGCCGGCAGCGCGACAGAATGGTCGGCAGGATGCGGTCGATGCGGTCCGTCACCAGCAGGAAGACGGTGTCCTGCGGCGGCTCTTCCAGCGTCTTCAGCAGGGCATTGGCGCCTTCGGTCTGCAAGGCATCGAGGGGATACAGCACCACCACGCGCAGCCCGGCCCGGTGCGTGCCGACGCCGATGGCCTCGATCAGCTGCCGCACCTGCTCCATGCGGATGATCTTGCTGGGCGCCTTTTTCTTGCCCTCGGCGTCCTTTTCGGTGTCGGGCGCCTCTTCCATCGCCTCGGGGCGCACGAGGTGGAAATCCGGGTGGTTGCCCTGCGCAAACCAGTTGCAGGCGGCGCAGGTCTGGCACGGCTGGCCGTCGGCGGCGGGCGTGTCGCACAGCAGCCCCTGCGCGAAGTGCATGGCGAAATCGCGCTTGCCGGTGCCCGCCTGGCCGCTGAGCAGGATGGCGTGCGGCAGCTTGGCCCGCATCGCCTGCAAGCGCGTCCAGTCAGCGGATTGCCACGGATAAAGCATCATGAATCAATGGGTTGCACAAGCTTCCTCAAGCGGAATCTTGTCGTGGAACCATTATTGCGATCATCGAAATTGCCCGCACTATCAAAGACTTGCAAGCAATGTCTCCAGGTCTTTCCGGATATCGTCGCGCGCGCGGTCGGCGTCAATGATGACGAAACGCCCCGGATCGGCCGCCGCGCGGCGCAGGTATTCGGCACGCGTGCGGACGAAGAACCGGGAGGACTCGGCCTCGAACTTGTCGGGCGTGCGCGCATCGGCCAGCCGGGCCGCGGCAATCTCGGGCGCCAGGTCGAACAGCAGCGTCTTGGTCGGCTGCAGGCCCTGCTGCACCCAGTGCTCCAGCGCCTCCAGCCGCTCGATCGCCAGCCCCCGGCCCCCGCCCTGGTAGGCGAAGGTGGCATCGGTGAAGCGATCGGAGATGACCCAGTCGCCGCGCTCCAGCGCCGGCTGGATGACTTCGGCGATGTGTTCGCGGCGGCTGGCGAACATCAGCAGCGCCTCGGTCTCCAGGTGCATGCGCTCGTGCAGCAGCACTTCGCGCAGGCGCTCGCCCAGCGGCGTGCCGCCCGGCTCGCGCGTCACGACCACCTTCTTGCCCTGCGGCGCCAGCCGCGCTTCCAGTTGCTGGGCGAACCACGCCAGGTGCGTGCTCTTGCCCGCGCCGTCGATGCCTTCGAATGTGATGAACTTGCCGGTCATGGTTGGCCGCGCTGGTATTTGTTGACGGCCCGGTTGTGGTCCGCAAGGTTGGTCGAGAACTGGCTGGTGCCGTCGCCGCGGGCGACGAAGTACAGCGCGTTGGACGGCGCCGGGTTCATCGCCGCGTCCAGCGAGGCCATGCCCGGCAGCGCGATCGGCGTGGGCGGCAGGCCGATGCGGGTGTAGGTGTTGTACGGCGTGTCGGCCAGCAGGTCGCGCTTGCGCAGGTTGCCGTCGAAGCCGGCGCCGATGCCGTAGATGACGGTCGGGTCGGTCTGCAGCAGCATGTTCTTGCGCAGGCGGTTGACGAACACCGACGCCACCATCGGCCGGTCCTGCTTCTGGCCGGTTTCCTTTTCGATGATGGAGGCCATGGTCAGCGCCTCGTAGGGCGTCTTGTACGGCAGGCCCGGCGCGCGCCGCGACCATACATCGGCCAGGCGCTTCTGCATGGCCTGATAGGCGTGGCGGTACAGGTCCACGTCGCTGCTGCCGCGCGCGAACAGATAGGTATCGGGGAAGAACAGTCCCTCCCCAATAGGTTCCGCCGCACCGATCCGGCGCATCAGCTCGGTATCGGGCAGGCCGGCGGTCTCGTGCCGCAGCGCCGGTTCGGCGTCCACTGCCGCGCGCATCTGGCGCATGCTCCAGCCTTCGATGACGGTGACGACGTAATGCGTGACCTCGCCGCGCGCCATCTTGTCGAGAATGGACAGCGGGGTCGCGCCGGCCTCCAGCTCATAGCCGCCCGCCTTCAGGCTGGTCGCGCGGCCGGTGGCGCGCGCCACCAGCGAAAACAGCTGCGGCTGCACGCCCACGCCGCCGTGTTCGAGCTGCCGCGCCACCGAGATCGCGCTCGAGTTGGGTTTGATCACCACTTCCAGCGGCGACGACGACAGGCTCACCGGCTGCCGGGCCCACCACACCACGCCGCCGGCCCCGGCCAGCCCGACCAACATTGCCAGCAGCAGCAAGCGCTTGAGAAAAGAAAGCATCGAAAATTCGGATGTTGCCCGCGGAACCGGCCCCCGCTGGCCTTGTCCGCACTAGAAAGAAGGTTGAGCGCGCATCCAGATGCGCGCCCGACAGCCCCATATAATACCGGGTCAATCCCCGGCCGCCTGCATACCATGAATGACGTCTTCCAGGATTTCGTCGATACGCTCAGCTTCCCCCCGCTCGACGTGCAGTTCAGCAACGCCGCCCAGGGCAGCGTGCTGTGCGCGCCGACCAACCTCGCCCGCATCGCCGTCGAAGGCGCCGATGCCGCCGAATTCCTCCACAACCAACTGACCAACGCTGTCACCGGCCTGGGCCTCGACCAGGCGCGGCTGGCCGGCTACTGCTCGCCCAAGGGGCGGCTGCTGGCCACGCTGCTCATGTGGCGCCAGGCCGATACGATCGTGCTGCAGACCGACAAGCTGATCGCGCCCGCGCTCACCAAGCGCCTGACGATGTTCGTGCTGCGCGCCAAGGCCAAACTGCGCCCGATGGACGAGTTCATCGCCATCACCGTCGCCGGGCCGGACGCGGCCGATGCGCTGCGCGAGGCCGGCGCCGTGCTGCCCGACACCGAGGCGGTCTACACGGTCGCGCAGCAGCCCGCCACGGTGGGCCAGCAGGTCGGCGCGACGATCCGCCTGCCGGATGCCGGCGGCCGCCCGCGCTATCAGTGGCTGGTGCATGCCGAGCACTTCCAGCACGCCTGGAAGACGCTGTCGTCGCGGCTGGCGCTGGTCGGCACCGAGGTGTGGGACTGGCTCGGCCTGCAGGCGGGTGTGCCGTCGATCACGCTATCGACGCAGGAACAATTCGTGCCGCAGATGGTGAACCTCGAACTGGTCGGCGGCGTGGATTTCCGCAAGGGCTGCTATCCGGGCCAGGAAGTGGTGGCGCGCAGCCAGTATCGCGGCACGCTCAAGCGGCGCATGCAGCGGGCACATGTCAATGCGCCCACCTCGGCCGGCGCCGAAGTCTTCAGCGAGTCCGACCCGAACCAGCCATGCGGCATGGTGGTCAACGCCGCGATGGCGCCGGACGGCGGCACCGACCTGCTGGTCGAGCTCAAGCTGGATGCGCTCGATTCGGCCATCCACCTGGCCACTGCCGACGGGCCGGTGCTGACGCTGCAGCACCTGCCGTACGCGATTCCCGTCGCGGAAAGCGCCTGATTGCCCCCTCGCGGACCGCCCATGGCCGACCATCTGTTCGTCTACTTCCGCATCGCCGAGCGCGATGCCGCAACCGCCCTGCCGTGCTGGCAGCGCTGGCTCGACACCGTGGAAGAGGCCACCGGCGTGTCCGGCACGCTGATGCGCCGGCCCGACGTGCGCGACGGCCTGGCCACGTGGATGGAGTGGTACCACGACATCCCGCCCGCCTTCGCCGCCACGCTGGCCGGCCTGTGGGAGACCGGCGGCCCGCGTGAATTCGTCGCAGGCGAACGCCACGCCGAGCACTTCGCGGAGCTCGACGGCAACTGACGCCGCAGCCGGTCCGCAATCGCCGCTGCAAAGTTCCGGCAGGCTGCTATGCTTGGCCGGAGGTCGCGCAACGCGGGTCGTCACATCGGCCGGCGCGCGGCACGTTCACGAGGATGTTTTCATGTGCCTGATTCTCACGGCCTGGCACGCGCACCCCGCCTATGCGCTGGTGGTGGCCGCCAACCGGGACGAATTCTATGACCGCCCCGCCGCGCCGCTGGCGTGGTGGAGCGATGCGCCCCACGTGCTGGCCGGGCGCGACCTGGCCCAGGTCGTCGGTCATGCCGGCACGTGGATGGGCATGGCGCGCGATGGGCGCTTTGCCGCGCTCACCAATTACCGCGCCCCCTCCGAGCGCCGGCCCGATGCCCGCTCGCGCGGCGAGCTGGTCGCCGATTTCCTGAGCGCCGAAGACGCTTCGATTCCGGCTTACCTCGACCGGCTGAAGACCCGCAACGGCACCTACAACGGCTACAACCTGCTGACTGCCACGCGCGACGAGCTGTGGTGGACCAGCAACCGCGCCGAGGCGCCGCGCCGGCTCGAGCCCGGCGTGTACGGGTTGTCCAATGCGCTGCTCGATACGCCGTGGTTCAAGGTGCGGCACCGCATCGCCGCCTTTGCCGAGGCGCTGGCCGCCGACACCGGCCGCCACGGTAACGCCATCGACGTGGCGCGCTACCTCGACCTGCTGGCCGAGACGCGCGAAGCGCCCACCGGCGCCCTGCCCGCCACCGGCGTGGCGCCGGAATGGGAGAAGCTGCTGTCGGCCGCCTTCATCCGTTCGCCGCGCTACGGCACGCGCGCCAGCACCGTGCTGCGCATCCGCCACGACGGCTGTTTCGACGTGACCGAGCGACGCTTCGACGCGCAAGGCCAGATCGGCGAGACGCGCTACCTGGGCGTGCTCGACGCGGTCACCCAGGCGGATACGCCATAACGGCGGCCCAGACGTCCCAGACGTTCCAGCGCGCACCGCCAGGTTTCAGCTCAGGCCCACCACCGGCACCGCCGCGCCGTGGATCGCGCGCGCGGCATCGGAGGCCAGGAAGGCAATCACACTGGCCAGGTCCCGCGGATTGACCCACCGGCCCGGGTCCGCATCCGGCATGGCAGCGCGGTTCTCGGGCGTGTCGATGATGCTCGGCAGCACGCAGTTGACCTGGATGCCGCGCTCGCGCAGTTCCGCCGACATGGCTTCGGTGAGACGGATCACGCTGCTCTTGGCCGCGATGTAAGGCCCCATGTGCGCCAGCCCCTTGCCCGCTACGTTCGCGCCGACGGTGACGATCTTGCCCCCGCCCTCGGCCAGCATCGGCGGCACGACGGCGCTGGCGATGTGGATCAGCGTGCGGGCATTGAGGTCGAGCAAAAAATCCCACGTCGCGTCGGGCGTCTCGTGCAGCGGCTCGCCCATGCGGAAACCGCCGGCCAGGTGGCACAGCACGCTGATCGGACCGAAACGCGCCTGGGCATCGGCGACAGCGGCCTGGGTGGCGGCACGGTCCAGCAGGTCGACGGCGACCAGCAACCGGCGTGCATCGGATGCGCCGAAGGCATCGGCCAGCCGCTCCATCTGCAGGTCGGCCAGCACCAGCCGGTCACCCTGGTCGGCGAAGGCCTGCGCGACGGCACGGCCAAGGTTGCCGGCGGCGCCGGTGATCAGAACGGTACGGGACGTGGAAGTCGTCATCGGGGCAGTCGGAAGGATGGTCAGGCTTCCTAGCATGGCCGATGCGCGGCCCAGGTGCTACTTGCCCGCCGGGCGGCGGGAGACCGGCCGCACGGCAACACGCATGCACCCCGCCCGGCGGACGACCGCCACCGGCCGACGATGCTCCCGCGCTGGGCGGCAGGCCCTTACAGCACGCGCCGCATGGCCCGGTGCGGAATGCCGGCCTCGTCGAACTCGTCCCCTTCTGGCGTGAAGCCGGCGCGCGCGTAGAACGGGATCGCATGGGTCTGCGCGTTGAGGATCAGTTGCGTGTAGCCCAGCGCCTGGGCCTTGTCGATCAGCGCCTGCAGCACGCGCGCGCCGATGCCGCTGCCGCGCGCTTCTTTGCGCACCGCCATGCGGCCGATATGGCCATCGGGCAGCAGCCGGCCGGTGGCCACGGCGCGGCCCGCGGCATCGCGCGCCAGGGCGTGCCAGCTCTGGGCGTCGTACGCGTCCCACTCCAGTTCGACGGGCACGTTCTGCTCGACGACGAACACGTCGTAGCGGATGGCGCCGGCTTCGTCGCGCAGGGCATCCCAGCGGTCGACTTGCACCGTGGCGAACGGGCGGGCGGATTCGGGGGATTGGGAGGCGGTCATGTTTCGGGCGTCAGGACTTCGAAATTGAGGATACGTTCGCGCAGGCTGCCGGGCACGGGCACGGACGTCTGCGTGGCCGGATCGGCGCACACGTAGATGATTTCACCGGTGACGAGGTGCGCCTCGCCACGATACATCTCGATGACAAAGCGCAGGCTGGAGCGGCCCAGGCGCGCCACGCGGCAGCGCAGGTCGAGCGTGTCGTCGAAACGCGCGGAGGCATGGTATTCGAGCGTGGACTTGACCACGTAGAAATCGACGCCGAACGCATCCACCACCTCGGTCGGATAGCGCACGCCGATGGCGCGCCAGTACTCGGTGATGCACACGTCCGCGTACAGCAGGTAATGGCCGTTGAAGACGATGCCCTGCGCATCGACCTCGGCCCAGCGCACGCGCAGCGGCGTGCCGTGGCGGAAATCCTCGATCGCCATGATGGGGCGCCTATCCGGCTTGCGTGCCGAAGGCGCTGCGCAGCGCCTCGGCGGCATCGTAGTGGGCAGCCTCGACGGCCGGCACGAAGCGGCCCAGCTTGAAGAAGTCGTGGATCATGCCCTCGTACACCTTCAGCGCCATCGGCACGCCGGCCGCGCGCAGCTTGTCCGCATAGCCGATGCCGGCGTCGCGGATCGGGTCGAAGCCCGCCACGGCGATCCACGCCGGGCACACGCCGCGCACGTCGGCGCCCTGCCCGCCGCCGTCCAGCGGGGCGAAGCGCCAGTCGTCGCGGTCGGCATCGCTGCGCAGGTACTGGGCGAAGAACCAGGCGATCATCGCCTGCGTCAGCAGGTAGCCTTCGGCGAAGGCGCGGTGCGAGGGCGTGGTCTCGCGCGCGGTGGTGCCGGGGTAGATCAGCAACTGCAGCACGGGCGCCAGGCCGCGGTTGCGCGCCTCGATGGCGGTGACGGTCGCCAGCGTACCGCCCGCGCTGTCGCCCCCGAAGGCGATGCGGGCCGGATCGGCACCGATCGTGGCCGCCTCGTCAAACACCCATTGCAGCACGTCGAACGCATCGTTGGCCGCGGTCGGGAACTTCCAGTCGGGGCCGAGCCGGTAATCGACCGACAGCACCATCGCCCCCGACTTGGCCGCCAGCGACCGGCACAGCGCATCGTGTGTCTTGATGCTGCCGACGGTGAAGCCGCCGCCGTGGAAATACACCAGCAGCGGCAGCGGATCGGCCCAACTGGCCTCGCGCGCGGCGTAGGTGCGCACGGGAATCGCATGGCCATCGCGCGCGGGCACGGTCAGATCGCTCACGTGGTCCAGCGCAATGGGCGCGATGTCGACGATGGGGCTGCTTTTCTCGTAGGCAATTTTGGCGTCGGCGGGGCTCAGGTGGTGCAGCGGCGGACGCTTGGCACGCGCCACCAGGTCGAGCAGTTGGGCAACGTGCGGATCGAGGGACGGCATGGGGCGGAACTGAACGGTCGTTCTTATTTGGCTATCATCAGAGTATCCATTGAACCACGTCCGCGCGACAAGACGGACGGCCGCCGGAGACAGCGCATGGCCCTCATCCTCTACCTCACCCACGTCCACCTCGGCTTCGGCACGCTCGGCGAACTCAAGAGCGAATGCGCGCGGGTCGGCATCCGCCGGCCGATGGTCGTCACCGACCAGGGCGTGGCTGCAGCCGGCCTGGCCCAGCGCGCCATCGACGCCACCGGCGGCCTGCCCGTCACCGTGTTCGACGAGACGCCGTCCAACCCGACCGAGGCGATGGTGAGCCAGGCCACCGCGCACTACCGGGATGCCGGCTGCGACGGTCTGATCGCCATCGGCGGCGGCTCGTCGATCGACCTGGCCAAGGGGATTGCCATCGCGGCGACGCATCCCGGGCCGCTCGCCACCTACGCCACCATCGAAGGCGGCAGCGGCCGGATCACCGATGCGGCCGCGCCGCTGATCGCCATTCCCACCACGGCCGGCACCGGCAGCGAAGTCGCGCGCGGTGCGATCCTGATCCTGGAGGACGGCCGCAAGCTGGGCTTCCACTCCTGGCACCTGCTGCCGAAATCGGCCATCTGCGATGCCGAGCTCACGCTCGGCCTGCCGCCGATGCTGACCGCCGCCACCGGCATGGATGCCATCGCGCACTGCATCGAGACCTTCCTCGCCCCCGCCTTCAACCCGCCCGCCGACGGCATCGCGCTCGACGGCCTGGAGCGCGCCTGGGCCCATATCGAGCGCGCCACGCGCGACGGCGCCGACCGCGAGGCGCGGCTCAACATGATGAGCGCGTCCATGCAGGGCGCGATGGCGTTCCAGAAGGGGCTGGGCTGCGTGCATTCGCTGTCGCACCCGCTGGGCGGCGTGAAGGTCGGCGGCCGGACCGGGCTGCACCACGGCACGCTCAACGCAGTGGTGCTACCGGCGGTGCTGCGCTTCAATGCGACGGCGGAATCGGTGGTGCGCGAGCATCGCTATGCCCGCCTGCGCCGGGCCATGCACCTGCCGGCCGACGCGGACCTCGCCCTGGCCGTGCACAACCTGACCGCGCGGCTGGGCCTGCCCACCGGCCTGCACCAGATGGGCGTGCCGGAAGCGGCGCTGGAGCACGTGGTGCACGGCGCCCTGCTCGACCACTGCCACAAGACCAATCCGCGCGAGGCCACGGCGGACGATTACCACCGGATGCTGGCGGAGTCGATGTAGCCCGCGCGGCGGTTCCGGTTCTGGCTCCGGTTGTTCCCGCTATTCCACGAACGACCGGATCAGCGCCGTGACGCGCTCGGGCTGCTCGTGCACCACCCAGTGGGTGCCGTCGGGGATGCGCTCGATGCGCAGGTCGGGAATGAAGCGGTCCAGCCCGTTGAGGAGCGTGGCCGGCAGCGCGATATCCTTCTCGCCCCAGATGACGAGCGTGGGCATGCTCACGACGAAGGCCTCGGGCGGCATCTGGTCGATGCGCAGCGGCGCCAGCCCCTCCGCCGGCGGATGCAGCGGCGACGCCCGGTAGTAATTGATCCCGCCGGTCAGCCCGTGCGAGCCGCCCTCACCCGGCCGGTTCCAGGCGGCGTGGTACAGCGCGCGCACGTCGGGGGTGAACCACTCGGCCACCGGCTGCCCCATGCCGTGGAAGAAGCCTTCGAGTTTCTCGAACTCCTCGGCGGCCAGCACCTCCTCCACGCCCGGCTGGCGCAGCCAGTTCATGTAGGCCGACGCGGCCTGCTGCGCTGGATCGGTCAGCAGCGCATTGGCGAACACCCACGGATGCGGCGAATTGATGATCACCAGCCGCTCGACGCGCTCGGGATGCTGGATCGCCAGGTTCCAGCAGATCGCCCCGCCCCAGTCGTGCGCGACCACGATGGCGCGGTCGTAGCCGAGTGCGGCAATGAACTGCTCCAGGTCCTGCACCAGTTGCGTGGGCCGGTAGGCGTCCACCGCCGCCGGTTTGCTCGACAGGTTGTAGCCGCGCATGTCCGGCGCCACCGCGAAGTGCGTGCCGCCGAACGCCGCCAGTTGCGCCTCCCACTCGTACCAGAACTCCGGAAAGCCGTGCACGAACAGCATCAGCGGGGCACCGCGCCGGCCGGCGCTGGCGTAATGCAGCCGCGTGCCGTTGGGCAGGTCGGCGAACTGCGGATGCGTGATGGTGGCGGCAGCGGTGGCTGTGGCGGCGGTCATGGCAGTCTGGTCTTCAGGGTCGGATCGGGGCAAGCAGGGAAGCGGGGGAAAGTGGGCCGGCAAGCGGCCTGCCCGTGGCTAGCCGCGCAGCGCTTCGACCAGGCGCGCCCGCACGTCCGGCTTGCCCTCGAACGGATCGGATGGATTGCGCTGCGAGACGATGTCTTCAAAGCGATGCTGCACGGGCCCGAGCGCGTGCGGATGCGAATAAATATAGAAATGTTCGTGGCGGATGGCATCGAAGGTCATCTGGCCGACCTGCTCGGCGGTCACTTTGCCGGAGCTGACCGCCTTGTCGGTCATGGCCTGGGCCACCAGTTGCGACTTGGTGGGCGGCGCGGCGTTGGCCAGGTCCTGCGGGCGGTTGCGGTGCGACTGCGTGATGCCGGTCGGCACGAAATACGGGCACAGCACCGAGCAATGGATCTGCCCGGTCACCAGGCTCAGGTCCTGGTACAGCGATTCCGTCAGCGCCACCACGGCGTGCTTGGACACGTTGTAGATGCCCATGGCCGGCGCGTTCAGCAGCCCCGCCATCGACGCCGTGTTGACGATATGGCCCTCGTAGGCCGGGTCCTTCGCGGCCTCGGCCAGCATCAGCGGCGTGAAGATGCGCACGCCGTGGATCACGCCGTGCAGGTTGACGCCGAGCACCCAGTCCCAATCCTTCCGGGTGTTCTCCCAGATCAGGCCGCCCGCGCCGACGCCCGCGTTGTTGAACAGCAGGTTGACCTTGCCGAACGCGCGGATGGCCGCGTCGGCCAGCGCCTGCACATCCTCCACCCTGGACACATCGACGCGCACGCCGATGGCCTCGACGCCCTGCGCCTTGAACCCGGCCACGGCGGCGTCCAGCGCATCCTGCTGGATATCGGCCAGCACCAGCTTCATGCCCTGCCCGGCCCCAAGCTTCGCGAACTCGTTGCCGAAGCCCGACGCCCCGCCCGTGATGACGGCCACGCCGCCCGCGAATTGCTTCATACGTATATGCCTCGTGTTGTTGTCATGGATGCGTCGTGGAAAGCGAGCGGCGCGGCCGGGTCAGCCGGCCGGCTCGACCTTGCGCACCGCATAGCCGACGCGCGGAAAATGCACCACCACCTGGCCGACGCGTGGGTCTTCGCGCAGCACGCCGACGGCATCGCGCGTGGAGACCACCAGGTCGCCCTCAATCGGATCGACGGCATAGTCGGTGGCCGCCACCGTCACGCGCGTGCCCTTGGGCAGGCCGTAGCGCGTATCAAAATCGGCCCCGACCCCGACCCCGACCCCGGCCCCGACCCCGACCCCGACCCCGACCCCGACCCCGGCCCCGACCCCGACCCCGACCCCGGCCCCGGCCCCGACCCCGGCCCCGGCATCGGTCAGCGAGCGCGGCGTGGCGGCGCGGGCGATGTCCAGCGCTTCGGCCGGCGTCATCGGCTGCGCCTGCGCGTGGCCGAAGCCGGCCATGCGGTGCATCCACGCCACCGCCTCCGGATGCGCATCGAGTATCCCCGCCACGGCGGCCGCGCGGCGGATGAACCACAGGGCGTGGTAGACGGAGAAATCGGCGATGGTCGGCTGCTCGCCGAACAGGAAGATATGCTCGCCGGTGGCGAACTGGCGCTCCAACTGGGCCAGGAAGACCTGCAGCGTGGCGACCGCCTCCGGCAGCGGCGTGCGCAGGCCGGTGCCACCCGCGCGCATCGCCTTGCGGTCTTCGACGAAGGCCTTGACGAAGTCTTCCGGCAGACCGGCCATCAGGCTCTTGAAGCCCTCCGGCTGGCCGACGAACGAGGCCGCCGCCCAGAACAGCGTGGTATCGGCCCACTGCGCCATGGCGAACGCCGCCGCCGCGCGGTCGGCCGGATAGAGCGTCGGCACCGGATGGATCGACTCCAGCACCTGCGCGATCAGCGCGGTATCGCAGTAGATGTCCGCGCCGATCTGCAGGAACGGCGTGCGCCGGTAGCCGCCGGTCAGCGGCATCACATCCGGCTTGGGCAGGATGACGGGCACCGTGACGGATTTCCACGGCTGGTCCTTGTAGCCGAGGATCAGGCGTACTTTCTCCGAGAACGGCGAGGTGGCGTAGTGGTGCAGGATCAGTTCCGTCATGGGGGCTCCCGGTTGGCTGGGTCCGGCTGCCGATCAGTCCAGCAGGTCGGGTTGTTCCTTGACGATGCGCGCATACAGCGGCTGGAACTGGAACCACCCCGCCTGCGCCGTGCCGACGATGGAATACGCCTGCCGCGCCGCCGCCTCGGAAATCAGGCGCAGCGGCTCGCTGGTACGCGCGGCGGCGGCCTCGGCCAGCAGTTGCACCTGGCACGAGCGCTCCATGGTGATGAACCACCACGCCGCCTCGTCCACCGTCTTGCCGACCGTCAGCAGGCCGTGGTTCTGCAGGATCGCGGCCTTGTTGCCGCCGAGCGCCTGGGCAATGCGCTGGCCCTCGTCCAGCTCGACCACCACGCCGCCGAAATCGTCGTACAGCGCGTGGTCTTCGTAGAAGGCGCAGACGTCCTGCGTGAGCGGATCGAGCTTGCGGCCGAGCGTCGACCACGCCCGCCCGTAGGTGCTGTGCGAATGCGCCGCCGCCACCGCATCGGGCCGCGCCTGGTGCACGCGCGAGTGGATGGCGAAGGCCGCCGCGTTGACCGGGTAATCGCCCTCCACCACATTGCCGCGATGGTCGCAGCGGATCAGGTTGGACACCGTCACCTGGCTGAAATGCACGCCGAACGGGTTGACCCAGAAGCTGTCCGGGTATTCCGGATCGCGCGCGGTGATGTGCCCGGCCACGCCTTCGTCGAAGCCGAACCTGGAGAACAGCCGGAGCGCCGCCGCCAGCCGCTGCTTGCGGTGCAGGCGCTCCTCGGCCGCGGTGGCGAACTGGGGCGGGCGCGGCAGGTTGCGGTATTTCTCGCGGATCTCGGGGCCGAGGTTCGCGGCTATCTCGTCAGGCCGCTTGGCCTGTGCGGTGTCGGGTGCGTTCATGGTGCCTCCTTCACGTCGTCGTTGCGGATCGGGCCATGGGCCATTCTGTTGCGGTAGTCGCCCGGCGGACCGTCAACGGTTTGGCCGTCCGCACATGTCTCAACTCAGATCAGCTTCACCAACTGCTTGCCGAAATTCTTGCCCTTGAGCAGGCCGATGAAGGCTTCCGGCGCACTGGCCAGCCCCTGTGCCACGCTCTCGCGGAACTTCAGCTTGCCCTGGGCCACGTAGCCGCCCAGCTCGCGCAGTGCCTCGGGCCACACATCCATATGCTCGGACACGATGAAGCCCTCGATGGTCAGGCGCGAGACCAGGATCAGTTGCGGGTTCTGCAGCGGCAGCGGCTGGCCGTCATAGCCGGCGATCATGCCGCACAGGGCGATGCGGCCGAACGGGTTCATGCGACGCAGCACGGCATCCAGGATGTCGCCGCCCACGTTCTCGAAGCAGGCGTCGATGCCGTCCGGCGTGGCCGCCTTGAGCATCTCGTAGAGGTCCTTCGGGTCCTTGGCGGCCTTGTAGTCTATGCAGGCGTCGAAGCCCAGCTCGTCGACCACGTAATCGCACTTGTCCTTGCCGCCGGCGAAGCCCACGACGCGGCAGCCCTTGAGCTTGGCGAGCTGGCCGACCACGCTGCCGACCGCGCCCGAGGCCGCGCTGACCGCCACGGTCTGGCCGGGCTTGGCGTGCATGATCCGGTTCAGGCCGTACCACGCCGTCACGCCCGGCATGCCGACCGAGCCCAGGTAGGCCGACAGCGGAACATGGCGCGTGTCCACCTTCTGCATGCCGCGCCCGTCGGAGATGCCGATCTCCTGCCAGCCGAACATGCCGATCACGTTGTCGCCCACCGCATAGGCCGGGTTCTTGGACGCTTCCACCACGCCCACCGTGCCGCCGATCATCACCTCGTCCAGCGGCTGCGGCTCCGCGTACGACTTGCTGTCGTTCATGCGGCCGCGCATGTACGGATCGAGCGACAGGAAATGGTTGCGCACCAGCACCTGGCCGTCCTTGAGTTCGGGAATCGGCGCCGTCTCCAGCCGGAAGTTGTCCGGCGTGACGGGCCCCTCGGGACGGGAAGCCAGGACGATGCGTTGATACGAGTTCGACATGAGGTCGCTCCTAGAGATCGATAGGGGTCACTTCTGTTGCATCAGGAAATCGGCCAGCGCCCGGTAGGCCCGGTGCGTGACCGGGTCGTTGACAGCGTTGGCGGCAATCGGGTGCGAGGCATAGCGCACGATGGTCATCTGCGCCACGGGATCAATATAGATGCGCTGGCCGTGAATGCCGCGCGCCTCGAACGTCCGGTGGGCGTCGCCGGAGATCCACCACATGTCGCGGTACGAATAGCCCGGCAGCGTCGCATAGCCGGCCTGGGCGAACCTGACCGGATCGCCGCCGCCGCGGATGTCGTCGATGGCGGCCTTGGGCAGGATCTGGCGGCCGTTGAAGCGGCCGTCGTTGCGGATCATCTCTGCGAAGCGGGCGAGATCGGCCAGCGTGGTATTGAGCCCGCCGCCGCCCGATTCGGTGCCGATGCTGTCCAGCGTGAAGTACGCATCGCCCTGGGCACCCATCGGCTGCCAGACGCGCTCGGACAGCAGCGCCGACAGCGACTGGCCCGAGGCGCGCCTGACGATCCAGGCCAGCACCTCGGCGGTGACGGTCTTGTAGGTGAAGGCGGTGCCGTGCTCGCCTTCCTTGCGCAGCGCCTTCAGGTAATCGTAGAGATTGGCCGGCCCCGGGTCGCCGGCCGCGCGCGGCAGCATGCCGCCGGCGCGGGCGTAGACCCACACGTCGGCATCCGGGTCGGCGTAGTTCTCGGTGTACCGCACGCCGACCGTCATGTCCATCACCTGGCGCACGGTGGCATCGCCGTAGGCGCTGTCCTTGAGCTCGGGCACGTACTGGGTGACGGGCGCGGCCGGGTCCAGCTTGCCGTCGGCCGCCAGCATCGCCGCCAGCGTGCCGACAAACGATTTCGTCACCGACATGGCGAGGTGCGGCGTGTGCGCATCCAGCACGCCGAAGTAGCGCTCATAGACCACCTTGCCCCGATGCATGACGAGGATGCCGTCGGTGTACGTCAGCGCCAGCATGTCGGCAACGGTGCGGCGCCGGCCGTCGGCATCGGTGAAGGACACGCCGCCGAGGTCGCGCTCCGCGCGCGGCAACCGGCTGACCGGGCCATCGCCGCGCCAGACGGTGCGCGTCGGCACGAACTCGCGCATGTGGCTGAAGCTGTAGCGCGTGCGCGGGAACAGGTTGCCGGCCAGATCGAAGCGGATGATGCGGTCGGGCGCGGGCGGAAACCCTTGCATCCAACCCATCTTGACCGGGTCGGACTCGGCGGCGGTCAGCGGCCGCTGCTCCGGCACGACCGGCGCGGGCGGCGGCGATGGCGCTTCTTGCGCTGCGACCGGTGCCGGAGCGGCAGGCGAGGCGCGTCCTTCCAGGGCCATGGTCAATCCTGTGCAACAAAGCAGTGTGATGGCCAAAGCCGGTAGGCGCGAACGCCGTCGCGCCGCTCCGTCGGCCTGTGCGGTCCGGTGCATCGTTTCCTCCGCTCCTGCGGGTCGGGTTGCGGCCCGTGCTGTCCCTGTCCGACGCTCAGCCATCCGCGCCCGGCTCCGGCGTGCGCGGCGGCGGCATGCGCTTGACGAACTTGAACGTGCCCGAGCCGCGGGCCACCAGCTTGCCGTCGGCATCGCGCACCTCGCCCTCGCAGAAGGCCATGGTGGTCGACTGGTGCACGCAGCGCGCATGGGCCCGCAGCGTGCCGCGGCCGGGCTGCATGAACGCCGTCTTCATCTCGATCGTCACCACGCCGCGCCCGTGCGTGTCGGCCGAGCGCCCGGCCATCGCCATCGACACGTCGAGCAGCGTCATGGTGACGCCGCCGTGCGCCATCTCCCAGCTGTTCATGTGGCGGTCTTCGAGCGCCAGCTCGACGATGCCCTCGCCGTCCGCCACCTTCAGGCAGCGCATGCCCAGCCATTGCAGGAAGGGGATGTTGATCGGGAAACCGTTGTTGTCTGCGCGCATGCTGCATTCGATTCAATGAGAAGCCGCTCGCATTACACCACGCTCACGCCGCCGTCGACCGCCAGGATCTGGCCGGTGATGTGCTTGGAGGCATCGGAGGCGAACAGCGCGGCCACGCCCTTGAGGTCTTCCTCGTCGCCGATGCGGTGCAGCGGGGACTTCTCGGTCAGCTTGTCGACGCCGAGCTTCTCCAGCGAGCCGCGCGTCATCTTGGACGGGAAGAACCCCGGGGCGATGGCGTTGACGGTGATGCCGTACTTGCCCCACTCGCCCGCCAGCGCGCGCGTGAAGTTGACCACGGCGCCCTTGCTGGTGTTGTAGGCGATCGTCTCCAGCGTGCCCGGCGGGTTGCCCTTCAGACCGGCGATCGATGCCACATTGACGATCCTGCCGTACCGGCGCGGAATCATCGCGCGCTTGCCGATCTGCTGCGTGAGCAGGAACAGGCCGCGGATGTTCAGGTTCATCACCTTGTCCCAGGCTTCAACCGGATGGTCCTCGGCCGGGGCGCCCCAGGTGGCGCCGGCATTGTTGACGAGGATGTCCACGTGGCCGAGCTTGGCGAGCGCTTCGTCGGCCAGGCGCTGGATGTCGGCCTCCACCGCTCCATCGGCCGCGACCCAGTCGGCATCGATGCCCAGCGTCTGCAGGTGCGCCTGCGCTTCCCTCAGTTCATCGGCCTTGCGCGCCGACAGCACGATGCGCGCGCCCTGCTCGCCCAGCGCCTCGGCAATCTGCAGACCCAGCCCGCGCGAGCCACCGGTGATCAGCGCGGTCTTGCCGGAAAGATCGAAAAGATGCTTGAGCGTGCCCATGGGTGTCTCCGGTGTCGTTGTGTCGCTATGTCGCTGTCTTGGCTTGGCTTGGCGTGGAACGTCAGAACCAGGCGTCCTGCATGTCCAGCGTGGTGGTGTCGAGCGAGGCCAGCAATGCCAACTGCGGGCCGGTCTTCGGCAGCTCCCACTGGAAGAAATAGCGTGCGACCTGCAGCTTGCCGCGATAAAAGCCGGCATCGTCGCCCTGGGCATCCGGCAGGGCCCGCGCGGCGGCCAGAGCCTGCTCCAGCCAGATCCACGCGATGACGACATGGCCGAACGCCTCCAGGTAGACCGAGGCATTGGCCAGCGTCACGCGCGGGTCGCCGGCCGCCCACAACTGCTGCGTCACCGTGGCCAGGCCCTGCGCGGCCCGGCCGAGCGCACGGCCCCAGCCGGCCAGCGCCGCATCGCCGCTGTCCAGCGCGCGGCCCACGGTGGCCTGCACACGCTGGCCCAGCGTGGCAAAGGCGGCGCCGTCCTGCATCACCACCTTGCGGCCGAGCAGGTCCAGCCCCTGGATGCCGTGCGTGCCTTCGTGGATCGGGTTCAGGCGGTTGTCGCGGTAGAACTGCTCGACGTTGTACTCGCGCGTGTAGCCGTAGCCGCCGTGCACCTGGATCGCCAGGCTGTTGGCCTCCAGGCACCACTGCGACGGCCAACTCTTGGCGATCGGCGTGAGGATGTCGAGCAGCAGGCCGAGCCGGGCGCGCGCGGCGGGATCCGTCTCGCCGCGCTCCTCGTCGACCAGCTTGGCGCAATACAGGTTCAGGCCGAGCGCACCTTCCACGTAGGCCTTCTGCGCCAGCAGCATGCGGCGCACGTCGGCGTGGTCGACGATGCGGATCTGCGGCGATGCGGCGTCCTTGCCGGACGGGCCGACCGGCCGGCCCTGCGGACGGTTGCGCGCGTAGTCCAGCGCATGCAGGTAGCCGGTATAGCCCAGCATGGTCGCCCCCATGCCGACGCCGATGCGCGCCTCGTTCATCATGAAAAACATGCACGCCAGCCCCTTGTGCGGCTCGCCGACCAGGTAGCCGATGGCGCCGGCGCGCGGCTGTCCGTCCGGACCCTGCGGGCGGAACTGCGTGCCCTCGCCGAAGTTCAGCAGGCAGTTGGTGGTGCCGCGATAGCCCATCTTGTGGTTCAGACCGGCGAGCGCCACGTCGTTGCGCTCGCCCAGCGACCCATCCGCGTTGACGAGGAACTTGGGCACGATGAACAGCGAGATGCCCTTGACGCCCGGGATCGGCTTGCCGTCCGGGCCGGGAATCTTGGCCAGCACGAGATGCACGATGTTGTCCGACAAGGCGTGCTCGCCGGCGGAGATCCACATCTTGTTGCCGGTCAGCCGGTACTGCGGCCCCAGCGGCGATTCGCCCTCGTATTCGGCGCGCGTGACGATGTCCGACAGCGACGAGCCCGCCTGCGGCTCCGACAGGCACATCGTGCCGTAGAAGCGCCCCTCCAGCTCGGGCTGCACAAAGGTCTCGATCTGCGCCGGCGTGCCGTGCGCCAGCAGCAGGTTGGCATTGCCGATGGTCAGGAACGGATAGGCGCTGGTGCCGGCATTGGCCGCCTTGAAGTAGCCGAAGCCGGCCTTCTCGACCACGGTGGGCAACTGCATGCCGCCGCGCTCGAAATCCTGCCCCGCAGCCATCAGGCCCGCCTTGTTGAAGGCCTCCAGCGCCGTCTTGACCTCGGGAATGATGTAGACCGTGGTGCCGTCGAAGTGCGGCTCCTGCTGGTCGTTCTTTTTGTTATGCGGCGCGAACAGATCGGTGGCGATGCGCTCGCAGGTATCGAGCGCCGCATCGAAGGTTTCGCGGGAGTGGTCGGCGTAACGCGGAAAGCGCGTGAGCGCCTCCACATCGAGCCATTCATAGAGCAGAAAGCTCAGGTCGCGACGCGACAGCAGCAGAGAAGACATGACGATGCGGGAGGGTGGGTTCCGGACAGGCGATCCATGCCGCCCCTGCGCCGATCAGCCGCGCGCGGGACGACAAAGCGGGACGACAAAGCGGGACGACAAAGCGGGCCAGGCTCCCGCGCGGCGCGGGAGCCTGGCCTCAGAGCACTTCGAACAGGCCCGCCGCGCCCTGCCCGCCGCCGATGCACATGGTCACGACCACGTACTTGACGCCGCGGCGCCTGCCTTCGATCAGCGCGTGGCCGACCAGGCGCGCGCCCGACACGCCGTACGGGTGGCCCACGGCGATGGCGCCGCCGTTGACGTTCAGGCGGTCCATCGGGATGCCGAGCGTATCGGCGCAGTACAGCACCTGCACGGCGAACGCCTCATTCAGTTCCCACAGGCCGATGTCCTCGACCTTCAGGCCGGTCTTCCTGAGCAGCTTGGGCACGGCGAACACCGGGCCGATGCCCATTTCATCCGGCTCGCAGCCGGCCACCGCAAAGCCGCGGAACACGCCCAGCGGCTGCAGGCCACGGGCAGCCGCCACCTTGCCGTTCATCACCACGGCCGCCGAGGCGCCGTCGGAGAACTGGCTGGCATTGCCGGCCGTGATGACGCCGCCCGGCATGGCGGTACGGATCTTCGACACGCCTTCGAGCGTGGTGTCCGGGCGGATGCCTTCGTCGGCGCCAAGGGTCACTTCGCGCGTGCCGAGCTGGCCGGTCCTGGCGTCGGCCACGCCCATCGTCACCGTGATCGGCACGATCTCATCGTTGAACTTGCCGGCGGCGGCAGCCGCGGCGGCGCGCTGCTGGCTCTGCACGCCGTATGCGTCCTGGCGCTCCTTCGGGATGTTGTAGCGCTTGGCGACGGTCTCGGCGGTCTGCAGCATGCTCCAGTAGATCTCCGGCTTGTGCCGGTTGAGCCAGCCCTCGGTCATCATGTGGCGGTTCATCTCCTGCTGCACGCACGAGATGGACTCCACGCCGCCGGCCACGAAGATGTCGCCCTCGTTGGCGATCACGCGCTGCGCGGCCATGGCGATGGTCTGCAGGCCCGACGAGCAGAAGCGGTTGACGGTCGCCCCCGGCACGGTGACGGGGCAGCCGGCGCGCAGCGCGATCTGGCGCGCGATGTTGGCACCGGTCGCACCTTCCGGATTGGCGCAACCCATCAGCACGTCTTCGACTTCGCCCGGCTCGAGCTTCGCGCGCTCGATGGCGTGCTTGACCACGTGGCCGCCCATGGTGGCGCCGTGTGTCATGTTGAAGGCGCCCTTCCAGCTCTTGGCCAGGCCCGTACGTGCGGTGGAAACGATCACTGCTTCGGTCATGGTGGTGCTCCTCGTATCTGGTGGCGGCGCGCCGCCTCGGCGGGTGCGCCTGGGTATGTCGTTGTCCGTTTTCCGCGGTCCGTTATCTGTTCCGGACTTCACTCGCCTGCAACCGCGCGATGCCGGCGTCCGCCATGCGCTGCCAGGCCCGCGCCAGCGAGCCGTTCAGGTCGATGGCGCGGCAGGCGTCTTCGATCACGGCCACGTCCAGCCCCGCTGCCCGCGCATCCAGCGCCGACCACGCCACGCAGAAGTCCGTGGCCAGTCCGACGCAGAACACGCGCCGGATGCCCAGCTCGCGCAGGTAGCCGAGCAGGCCCGTGGGCGTTTTGCGGTCCGCTTCAAAGAGCGCGGAGTAGCTGTCGATCTGCTGGTGATAGCCCTTGCGCACGATCAGTTGCGCATGCGGCACGTCCAGCCCGTCGGCCAGCGCCGCGCCGGTGCTGCCCTGCACACAGTGCACCGGCCACAGCACCTGCGGCCCGTATGGCAGGTCGATCATGCCGAACGGCTGCATGCCGGAGTGGTTGGCGGCAAACGACACGTGATCGCGCGGGTGCGAGTCCTGCGTCAGTACCACGCGCCCGAACGCGCGGGCCAGCCGGTTGACGACCGGGATCACCCGGTCGCCGTCCGGTACGGCCAGCGCACCGCCGGGCAGGAAGTCGTTCTGCACATCGATGACCAGCAGGCAATCGGTGGCGGTGGGATGCATGACGGGCTCCGTCGCGTTGTCGGTCGTTGTCGGTCGATCAGCCGATCCGCGGATCAACCATTGAAGCCTTTGCCCTCGTCGGCCAGCCTCTGCAGCAGCGGCGCCGGCTTCCAGGCTTCGCCGTGGTAGCCCTTGCTGTAGCGGTGCATGGCCTGGGCGACGTTGTACAGGCCCACGGTGTCGGCGTAGAGCATCGGGCCGCCCCGGAACAGCGGGAAGCCGTAGCCGGTCAGGTAGACCATATCGATGTCCGACGCCTTGGAGGCGATGCCCTCTTCCAGGATCTTCGCGCCCTCGTTGACCAGCGCGTAGACCAGGCGTTCGACGATCTCCTCGTCCGAGATCTTGCGGCGCGCGATGCCGAGATCCTTCGAATGCTGGACGATCATGTCGTTGACCTCCTGCGACGGATACGGCTTGCGGTCGCCCACCTTGTAGTCGTACCAGCCGGCGCCGGTCTTCTGGCCGAAGCGGCCCTTCTCGCACAGCAGGTCGGCGGTCTTGGAGTAGACGATGTCCGGCTTGTCCACCGCGCGGCGCTTGCGGATGGCCCAGCCGATGTCGTTGCCGGCCAGGTCGCCCATGCGGAACGGGCCCATGGCAAAGCCGAACGTCTCCATGGCGCGGTCCACCTGTTCGGGCAGCGCGCCTTCGTCCAGCAGGTAGCCGGCCTGGCGGCTGTACTGCTCGATCATGCGGTTGCCGATGAAGCCATCGCACACGCCCGACACCACGGCGGTCTTCTTGATCGCCTTGGCGGTCTTCATGACCGTGGCCAGCACGTCCTTGCCGGTGGCCTTGCCGCGCACCACTTCCAGCAGCTTCATCACGTTGGCCGGGCTGAAGAAGTGCATGCCGACCACGTCCTGCGCGCGCCTGGTGAAGCCGGCGATCCGGTCCACGTCCAGCGTGGAGGTGTTCGACGCCAGGATCGCGCCCGGCTTGGCCACTTCGTCCAGCGTCTTGAACACGGCTTCCTTGACGCCCATGTCCTCGAACACGGCCTCGATGACGAGGTCGGCGTCCCGGATGTCGTCGTACGAGAGCGTCGGCTTGAGCAACGCCATGCGCGCCTCGACCTTCTCCTGCGTCAGCTTGCCCTTCTTGGCGCTGTTCTCGTAGTTCTTGCGGATGGTGGCGACGCCGCGGTCGAGCGCTTCCTGCCGGGTCTCCAGGATCGTGACCGGGATGCCCGCGTTCAGGAAGTTCATCGAGATGCCGCCGCCCATGGTGCCGGCGCCGATCACGGCCACCCTCTCGACCTTGCGCACCGGCGTGTCTTCCGGCACATCGGGAATCTTGCCGGCGGCGCGCTCGCCGAAGAAGGCATGGCGCAACGCGCGCGATTCGGTGGTGTTCACCAGCTCGATGAACAGGTCGCGCTCGAACTTGATGCCGTCGTCGAAGCGTTTTTCGACGGCGGCCTGCACGGCGTCGACGCACTTGCCCGGCGCCGGGAAGTTCCTGGCCACCGCGGCCACGGTGTTGCGGGCGAACTGCAGGAAACCCTCGGGATTGTCGTGCTCGACCTTGCGGTCGCGCAGCCTGGGCAGCTTGCCGTCGGCGGCGGCCTGCTTGGCGAAGGCGATGGCGCCGGCCATCAGGTCGCCTTCGATCATGCGGTCGAACAGGCCGCTGCCGGCCAGTTTTTCCGACGGGATGGCCGTGCCCGAGACGATCATGTTCAGCGCCGGCTCCAGGCCGATCGCGCGCGGCAGGCGCTGCGTGCCGCCCGCGCCCGGCAGGATGCCCAGCTTCACCTCGGGCAGCGCGATCTGCGCGCCCGGCGCGGCCACGCGGTAATGGCAGCCCATCGCCAGTTCCAGCCCGCCGCCCATCGCCACCGAGTGGATGGCCGCGACCACCGGCTTGCCGCTCGACTCCACCGCCTTGATGACGGTATGCAGCGTGGGCTCCTGCGTCGCCTTCGGTGTGTTGAACTCGCGGATGTCGGCGCCGCCCGAGAAGGCCTTGCCGGCGCCGGTGATCACGATGGCCCGGACGCTGGGGTCGTCACCGGCCTTGACCATGCCTTCGACGATGCCCAGGCGCGTGGCATGGCCGAGACCGTTGACCGGCGGGTTGCTGAGCGTGATCACGGCCACGCCGTCCTGGACCTTGTACTCCGCTGTCATGCTGGTTCCTTTGATGGTGCGGGGGACGGCAAACGGCCTGCCGGGCCCCGCGGTTGAGCTGTCTCGCAGATATCGTTGTTGTCCTGCGCGGCAGGCGCCGCGACCCGATAGAGAATACACAAAATAGCACGGTCGTTCAATTTCTATTTTCGCGCACTGCGGCGCGCCCTGGCGGCCTGCCGGCGACGTCAAACGCGCGTATGCGCGTCCCGATTTTTTACCCTCGGCATGACGGTTTTGATAGAGTCGCGCCTTTCGTCCCGCGGCACCTACCGGGCAGCGAGGATGTTCCATCACATTAGACGGATTCCGTTCGCGATCCGATCGGAACCGTCCGATTCTGTACTCATGCCAGAACACACCACCGCGTCCACCGCGACGCCAGGCTTGCGCCGGACCTTGCGTGCGCGCCACCTCACCATGATCGCCATCGGCGGATCGATCGGCACGGGGCTGTTCGTCGCCTCGGGCGCATCGGTGTCGCAGGCCGGCCCCGGCGGAGCGCTGGCGGCCTACGTGCTGATCGGGGCAATGGTCTACTGCCTGATGACCAGCCTCGGCGAGCTCGCCGCCTACATGCCCGTGCCGGGCTCGTTCGCCACCTACGGCGCGCGCTACGTGGACGAAGGCTTCGGCTTCGCGCTGGGCTGGAACTACTGGTACAACTGGGCGGTGACGATCGCGGTGGAGCTGGCCGCCGCGCAGCTCGTCATGCACTACTGGTTTCCCGATGTGCCGGGCGTATTGTGGAGCGCGGGCTTCCTGGCGGTGATGTTCCTGCTCAACGCGATCTCCGTGCGCGGCTTCGGCGAGGCGGAATACTGGTTCGCGCTGATCAAGGTCGTCACGGTGCTGTGCTTTATCGCGATCGGCCTGGCGATGATCTTCGGCATCCTCAAGGGTGCGCCCGAATCGGGCCTGCACAACCTGACCATTGGCGATGCGCCGTTCGTGGGCGGGCTGCCGTCGATGATCGGCGTGGCGATGATCGCCGGATTCTCGTTCCAGGGCACCGAGCTGATCGGCGTGGCGGCGGGCGAATCGGCCGACCCGGCGCGCACCATTCCGCGCGCGGTCCGGCAGGTGTTCTGGCGCATCCTGCTGTTCTATGTGCTGGCGATCTTCATCATCGGCGTGCTGGTGCCGTACACCGATCCGAACCTGCTGTCGACGGACGTCGCCAACCTCGGCGTGAGTCCGTTCACGCTGGTCTTCCGGCATGCCGGGCTGGCCTTCGCCGCCGGGCTGATGAACGCGGTGATCCTGACGGCGGTGCTGTCGGCGGGCAACTCGGGCATGTACGCCTCCACCCGGATGCTCTACAACCTCGCCACCGAAGGCCGCGCGCCGCGCGCGTTCGCGCGGCTGTCGAAGCACGGCGTGCCGCGCAATGCGCTGCTGGCCACCACGGCCGTGGGCGCGCTGTGCTTCCTGAGCTCGCTGTACGGCGACAAGACCGTCTACCTGTGGCTGCTCAACACCTCGGGCATGACGGGTTTCGTGGCCTGGCTGGGCATCGCGATCAGCCATTACCGCTTCCGCAAGGGCCTGGTGCTGCAGGGGCACGACCCGGCGCACCTGCCCTACCGCTCGCCGTTCTTTCCGTATGGCCCGCTGTTCGCCTTCGGCCTGTGCCTGGTCATCACCCTGGGCCAGAACTACCAGGCTTTCGCCAGCGGCAAGATCGACTGGGCCGAGGTGACCGCCACCTATATCGGCATCCCGATCTTCCTGGCCGTCTGGGCCGGCTACCGGCTGGTGCGCGGCGGCGGGCTCATCCGCTACCAGGACATGCATTTCCCGCGACCGCCGGTTGCGCACGACGCGCCGGCCGGGCCGTTGCCCGATCCCGGGCTGCCGGCCGCCGCGACCAGCCCGCAGCGTTGAGATTCCGGCCCGCCACGGTGCCCAGGGCACCGGCGGGCATTTGACCGATGGACGTCCAGCAGAGGCGCCACCCACTATGCACACACCGATCACCCCCACCGGCCTTGAAGGCCAGTCCGAGCTGCGCCGGCGCCTGCGCGCGCGGCATCTGATGATGATCGCCCTGGGCGGCGCCATCGGCACCGGGCTGTTCGTTGCCTCCGGCGCCTCCATCGCGCAGGCCGGCCCGGGCGGTGCCCTGCTCACCTACACGCTGATCGGTGCGATGGTCTACTGCCTGATGACGAGCCTCGGCGAGCTGGCGGTGCATCTGCCGGTGTCGGGCTCGTTCGTCACGTACAGCCGGCTGTATGTGGAGGAAGGGTTCGGCTTCGCGCTGGGGTGGAACTACTGGTTCGCGCTGGCGGTGTCCGTCGCGGTGGAGCTGGCGGCGGCGCAGCTGGTGATGAAGTACTGGTTTCCGGGCGTCTCGGGCATGGTCTGGAGCGCCGCCTTCCTGCTGCTGATGTTCGCGCTCAACGTGTTTTCCGTGCGCGGCTTCGGCGAGGCCGAATACTGGTTCTCGATGATCAAGGTGGTGACCATCGTCGTGTTCCTGCTGATCGGGCTGGCGATGATCTTCGGCATCATGAGGGGCGGGCCGCAACTGGGCTGGCACAACTTCACGGTGGGCGACGCACCGTTCGTGGGCGGACTGCCGGCGATGATCGGCGTGGCGATGATCGCCGGGTTCTCGTTCCAGGGCGTCGAGACCATCGGCGTGGCGGCCGGCGAGGCGGAGGACCCCGCGCGCACCATTCCGCGCGGCATCCGCCAGACCTTCTGGCGCATCCTGCTGTTCTATGTGCTGGCGATCCTGATCATCGGCGTGCTGCTGCCGTACACCGATCCGAACCTGCTGCGCAACGAAGCCACCGACGTTGGCGTGAGCCCGTTCGCGCTGGTGTTCCAGCATGCCGGCCTCGCCTTCGCCGCCGGCATGATGAACGCGGTGGTGCTGACCGCGCTGCTGTCGTCCGGCACCTCGAGCCTCTATGTGTCGACGCGCATCCTCTACGACCTCGCGCTCGAAGGCCAGGCACCGCGCTGGTTCGCCAAGGTCTCGGGCAACGGCGTGCCGCACCGGGCGCTGCTGGCCACCTCGGCGGTGGGCGCGCTGTGCTTCTTCAGCTCGCTCTTCGGCGACCAGGTCGTGTACCTGTGGCTGCTCAACACCTCGGCGGTGACGTGCTTCATCGCGTGGTTCGGCATCGCGCTGGCGCACTACCGCTTCCGCAAGGGCTTCCTGCACCAGGGCCATACGGTCGAGCAGTTGGAGTACCGCTCGCCCTTCTTCCCGTTCGGGCCGATCATGGTGGCGGCCCTGTGCGTGATCATCATCCTGGGGCAGAACACCAAGGCGCTGTTCGCGCCCATCGACAACTTCGGGCCGTTCGTCGCCACGTATTGCGGGGTGTTCCTGTTCGTGGCGATCTGGCTGGGGTACCGGTGGCGCTACAAGACGCGGTTCGTGCGGTATGCGCAGATGCAGTTCAGCCCGAGGCATCTCCACACGGCGAAGGCCGAGGATAGCGGGGCCGTGCTGCCTGGCGTTGCCGCCGATTAGCCTGCCCCGAGCGGCTTTGGCCGCAACGCGCGGCCTGGCCCCCGCCATTGACGCCGGGCCTTGACCGGCCCGGAACAAACACCGCCCGCCGGACGCGCCCGTCGATCCGGTCGGACAGATCAAGGCCGGCGCCCGGGGCCAAGCCCGGACGCCGTTCCCGCTAGGGTGCCGGCTTCACGTTGCTGAAGGTCAGCCCGGACACATCGCTGATCGCCCAAGGCGTCGCCGATGTCCCCCAGTTCGTGATCGTCACGTCCTTGAAGGTGCTGTCCTTGAGGCGGCTGATGCTGGCGGGCTTCGCATTGGCGATCTTCACCGCATGGAGCAGCACGTTCTCGTGGAAAGTTTCGGGATAACCCAATGACGCATCGGTACCGTCATAGCCATCCACTGAGATCATCGCCCCGCCAGTACTTGGACTGCCGTTGTCGACCGTCACGCGATTGACCGTGATGTCGCGGAATCTGGCGGAGGCGGAGGCGTTGTCGAACACATTGCTGCCGGCGCTGTACGACAACGTGAGGATGAACGGATTGCCATTGGCGTTGTTGGTGAAGGTCTGCCCCCCCGCCGTCACGCTGTTCTTGGTGCCGACCTCGCGCATGGCGGTGTCGCGGAAGACGATGCGCCGTGCACCGCCCCCGGTGGCGGGCGTGCTCTTCAGACGCAGCCCGTTGTCGGTCATGAACATCACGTTGTCCTCGGCGAGGATGTCCTGGATCCACGCACCGGTATGGCTGCCGGCCACGACACCCCCGTGGCCCTCGCGCATGTAGTTGTTGAAGATCCACGCGTACTGCTGTGGCGCGCCCCCCTCGTAGTTTTTGCCCTGGCCCGCGGCGAAGTTGATATTGTCGTCGCCGCTGTCGATGAAATTGTTGAACACGACGGCGTTGCTGCTGTTGCCGAATTCCACGCCGTCCGCATTGTTGATATCGAACGTCTGCGTCACGGTGTTGGCGAACACCATGTTCTCGCTCTCGACGAACATCACGCCATGGAACGCCGGGTTGGTCAGCGTCACGTCGCCGAAATAGATCTGGCGCGCGCCGCGGAACGTGGCAAGACTCGAGCGGCGGTTACTGTAGTAGTTCGCGTTCCGGGTCGAATCGAGCGTGCCGCCGGCTTCGGCCTGGGCCGCGAGCATCTGGCTCTTCGCCAGCACGCCGAGGGTGCTCCACTTGCTGGCATTGCCGGGTTCGAAGCTGGCGAGACGATTGCCGACCTCATCGATCGTGTCGGTGCCGCGACGCACCCACCCGCTGCCGTCCAGCGTCCCCTTGCCGGTGATCCGGATGTTGCTGAACACCCCGCGCGTGTCGTCGTAGCCCTGGTGGTCGGCCAATGCCGCCGTGCCGTTCATGTGCGCGGGGCTGAGCGCATTGAGCAACGACGGCGGACGGCGATCATCCGTGGCGTTGGTGAAGTAGCTGTACAACTGGTACCCCTTGGCGAGCGGGTAATCCACCGCGTTGGCGGACCCGCGCAACGTGGCGCCTTCGGCGACCTCCAGCGTCATGTTGCTTCTCAGGAACAGGGCGCCGCTCACAAACACGGCACCGCTCGCATCGTCGGCGGGAATCAGCACCTTGCACCCGTAAGCCGTGGTGGACGTGCCGGCACACTCGTCGATCGCCTTCTGGATGACGGCCGTATTCAGCGTCGCGCCATCCCCCCTGGCGCCCAGTCTCGCCACGTTATAGACGCGCGTGAAAGCGGGGGCGGTCTTGTGCGAGACCGGCGCACTGTCGGCAGATTCCTTTCCGGAACGATCCACCGCCCGCACGGTGAAGGTATACGCCGTATCGGGGGTCAGACCCACCGCCCGAAAGCTGTGAAAGGTCATCCGGGTATGGAAACCCGTCGTGTCCTCTGCATAAAAGCGGTCGATATAGCGTCTCGCGACAGAATGCGCGGCATTGTTGTCCGATGCGCTGCCGAGTTTCTTGCCGTTCATGTACACGTTGTAATCGACCACATCGGCGTAGCGGTCCGGCTTGTTCCAGGCCAGTGTGATGCTCGTGTCGTCATAGGCGAGCGCCGGAACGCACGGGTTCTGGGGCACGGTCGAACGGGTGCCGTTGACAGCCTGCACGTTGACCGGGGAGCAGGTCGCACCGGTCGTGCTGGTCGTCTGCGCAGCGCCGCCCGAAACGGACAAGCTGGAAGCGCCGCCGTCTTCACCCGAGCCGCAGGATACCAACGCGCCGGCCAGCATCGCTGCAAGCAACATGGTGGCGCCGCGGCGCATTCTTTTTTGTCGCATTACACTTCTCCATTTGTCAAAAAAATGGGATGGCACGGAATAATCCGGACGTTTTTTCACCTGAATCGACCGCAGCCACTCATTTGCATCAAGCAAATAATTCAATCATCTCGCGAGAAAATCGACTCCAGACCCCAAGTTTTTCAACAAGGAAATCATAAGATTTATCCAAGACAGGCCAAATCGACCTCAAGGTACTTTCTAACCAATATCCCCATCAAGTTCGCGTGAGAAAAATTGATAATCGGTATTTCCATCTCGAATTTCGTGGCAACTGGATGCACCACATGGAATAACCAGGACATCAAACCGATACCGATGCCTTTGTCCTTTCCCTGAATGGCGTCGCTCACCAACGCGCCTCGCGACGGAAGCGCTTCACGACATGGCGGCTCAACGGACATCGCTGGCGACGGTGCGAGGGGCACATGTGGCTGTCCGTCAGGGAAAGCCAATGCGCCTCAGGGACGCGAGCCGGCAAGGCGCAGGAACGAGCTACGCCTGGACGGAACCCACGGCCCAGATGCACACGCAAGCGCGAGGCACTGAAAGAGATACACCGGGCGGTGCCATGGGCGGACCTGCGTGCGCCGATCGCGCCCCACCCGTTCACGGTCGACGGCATGCGGCAACGTGATCCGGCCTGTCGAACCCGGCAATGGAAGACGCGCTGCACGGCGTGCGGCTGGACCGCGCGCTTGCCGGATGGGACAACGGGACGGTGCGGCGGCCCCGTGAGCGTGCCATCCGCGGTCCCGCCGCTTGCCAGGAAAGCAGCGACCGGCCGTACCCATCCTGGCGCCGGTCAGCGCGACATCCTGCGCCACGAGGGACAAAGGGGTAATGCTGCGGAGGGACTTGCGGGATGGGTGGCCCGGTTCGGGCCACACACGTGCACAGCAGGCTGAGATGCCCCTGCGCAGGGACGCATCCGCTCCCCGTTACCCTACCGGAAACGCCTGATCGGGCCTGGCGCAGCGCCTCCCTAAACCTCCAGCCACTCCCGCCGAACCTGTGCATCGGCCTTCAGATCGGCCGGCGCCCCCTCGAAGACGATCTGGCCATGCCCCATCACGTAGACCCGCTGCGAGATATCCAGCGCGATGGCCAGCTTCTGCTCCACCAGCAGCACCGAGATGCCGCACTCCTTGAGCGTCTTCAGATAGTCCCCCACCAGCGCGACGATCAGCGGCGCCAGCCCTTCGGTGGGCTCGTCGATGATGACGAAATCCGGGTCCCCCATCAGCGTGCGGCACAGCGTCAACATCTGCTGCTCGCCGCCGGAGAGCACGCCGGCCGGTGTGTGCTCGCGCGCCTTGAGGCGCGGGAACAGGCGGTACATGTCGTCCAGCCGCCAGCGCGGCCTGGGCTGGCGCGGGTTGCGCTTCTCGCCCAGCAGCAGGTTCTGGCGTACTGTCAGGGTCGGAAAGATGTCGCGGTTCTCGGGCACGTAGCCGATGCCCCGGTGCGCCACCTCGAAGGTGCGCAGGCCGCGCACGTCCTGGCCGCGCAGCAGGATGTGCCCCTCGCACCGGACCATGCCCATGATGGACTTGGCCAGCGTCGAGCGGCCCACGCCGTTGCGGCCGAGCAAGGCGACGATCTCGCCCTCGCCCACGTGCAGATCGACGCCGTGCAGGATATGGCTCTTGCCGTAATACGCGTGCAGGCCGCGCACTTCGAGCATGGGCGTGGTCGTGGCCATCAGTGCGCTCCTGCCGATTCGGCTCCATTCGCAGCGCCATTCTCGGTGGTATCCGCCTCCAGCGTGGTGCCCAGGTAGGCCTCCTTCACGCGGCGGTCGTTGCGGATGGCCTCGGGCGTGCCGGTGGCGATCACCTCGCCGTAGACCAGCACCGAGATGCGGTCGGCCAGGCCGAACACCACGCTCATGTCGTGCTCCACCATCACCAGCGTCTTGCCGACCGTGACCTTGCGGATCAGGTCCACCGCATGGTCGGATTCCGAGCGGCTCATGCCGGCGGTCGGCTCGTCCAGCAGGATCACGTCGGCGCCGCCCGCGATGGTGATACCGATCTCCAGCGCGCGCTGCTCGGCATAGGTCAGCAGCCCGGCGGGGGCATCGCGCCGGTGCGCCATGCCGATCTGCTCCAGCACCGCCTCGGCCCGCTCGCGCGCGTCGCGCAGCTCGGCCAGCCGGTGCCAGAACGAATACTTGTAGCCCAGCGACCAGAGCACCGCGCAGCGCAGGTTCTCGAACACCGACAGCCGATGGAACAGATTGGTGATCTGGAAGCTGCGCGACAGCCCCTTGCGGTTGATCGCGTACGGCGCCAGCCCGGCGATCTCCTCGCCGTTCAGGCGCACGCTGCCGGTGCTCGGCGGAAAGCGCCCCGAGATCAGGTTGAAGGTGGTCGACTTGCCGGCACCGTTCGGGCCGATCAGCGCGTGGCGCTCGCCCTTGCCGATGGTCAGGTTCACGCCGCGGATGATTTCGGTCTGGCCGAAGCGCTTGCGGACATTGCGCAGTTCCAGCGCGGGAATCGGTTGGCTCATGGCTGGCGCTCCTGCAAGGCGAGGTCCCAGGCGGCGCGCAGCTTGCCCGCCGCGACACGCAGGCCAAGAGCGCCCGCCACCCACAGCACGGCGGTGACGGCCCATGGCCCCCAGGCGGCCGGCCGCACCGACAGGCCGAACAGCAAGGCCACGCCGCCCGCGCTGTCGTCCTGCACGGCGTAGATCATCTCCACGGTGGCGATCAGCGCGGCCAGCAGCACCAGCGCCGGCACGGCCGCCGCGCCATACGCCGGCAGCAGCGTGCCCAGCTTGCCGCGCCGCAGGATCGGCACATGCATCGTCAGCAGGCTGGCGATGCCACCCGGCGCGTACATCACCATCAGCACGAAGAACAGCCCCAGGTACAGCAGCCACGCCTTGGTGATGCCGGACAGCGCCACCGTGAAGAACACCGTCAGCACCGCGCCGATGATCGGCCCGAAGAACGTGCCCATGCCGCCGATGAAAGCCGCCAGCAGCACCGCCCCCGAACGCGCCGCCGACACGTTCTCGGCCGTCACGATCTCGAAATTGATGCACGACAGCGCCCCCGCGATGCCCGCGAAGAACGCCGACAGGATCACCACCAGGCAGCGCACCCGCTGCGTGCTGTAGCCGATGAATTCCACGCGCTCCGGGTTGTCGCGCACCGCGTTGGCGATGCGGCCCAGCGGCGTCTGCGTCCAGGCGTACATCAGCGCCATCGAGATCAGGCACCACGCGGCGATCAGGTAGTACACCTGCCGCGCCGGCCCGAAGCTGATGCCCAGCAGCGGCTCGCCGATGCTGCGGTTGGTCGATACACCGCCCTCGCCGCCGAAGAAGTCGGGGAACATCAGCGCGCTGGCGAACACCATCTCGCCGATGCCGAGCGTGATCATCGAGAAGGTGGTGCCGGCCTTCCTGGTGGTGACGTAGCCGAACAGCACGCCGAACAGCGCCCCGCCCAGCCCGCCCGCGAGCGGCAGCAGCGCCACCGCCAGCGGCCCGCCGATGCCCAGCGCCTGCGCCGCGCCGACCCGGTTGAGCAGGTGCACCGCCATGAAGGCGCCCAGGCCGGCATATACCGCATGCCCGAACGACAGCATGCCCGACTGCCCCAGCAGCATGTTGTACGACAGCGCGAAGATGATCATGATGCCCATCTGCGACAGCAGCGTGATGGCAAAGCCGTGCGGCCAGATCAGCGGCAGCACGATCATCACCAGCGCGGTGGCGCCCCAGATCAGCCAGCGCGCCAGGTTGAACGGGCGGAATTTCAGGGTGCGGGCCCGATCATCCGCCCACCGTGTCCGTTGTTGCGGCATGACGCGTTCCATGTCAGCCCTCCCGCGTGCCCATCAGCCCGCGCGGGCGGAAGATCAGCATCAGCACCAGCAGCAGGTACGGCAGCACCGGCGCCACCTGCGCGATGGTCAGGTTCCACACCGAGATCAGCGGTACGTCCGGGTTAAGCACGACGCCGAGCTTGCCCAGCAGGCTCGCCACCGAGAGATCGAGCGTCACGGCAAAAGTCTGGATGCAGCCGATCAGCAGCGAGGCGATGAACGCGCCCACCAGCGAGCCCATGCCGCCCACCACCGCCACCACGAAGACGATCGACCCGACCGCCGCCGCCATCGACGGCTCGGTCACGAACGCGTTGCCGCCGATCACCCCCGCCAGCCCGGCCAGTGCGCAGCCGCCGCCGAATACCAGCATGAACACGCGCGGCACGTTGTGGCCGAGCGCCTCGACCATGTCCGGATGCGTCAGCGCCGCCTGGATGACCAGGCCGATGCGCGTGCGCGTGAGCAGCAGGAAGATGCCCACCAGCATCAGCAGCGACACCAGCATCATGAAGGCCCGGTACTTGGGGAAGGACGAGGTGAACAGCGTGAACAGCGGCCCGTCCAGCGCTTCGGGCACGCGGTACGGCACGGCCGGCAGGCCCCATACCAGCTTCACGCCCTCTTCGATCAGGTAGGCCAGGCCGAAGGTGAACAGCAGTTCGGCGACATGACCGTAGCGGTGCACCGTGCGCAGGCCGAAACGCTCGACCAGCGCGCCGAGCGCCCCCACCAGCAGCGGCGCCGCGATCAACGCGGACCAGAAGCCCAGGTGCACGCTGATGACGTAGGCGAAATACGCGCCCAGCATGTAGAAGCTGGCGTGCGCGAAGTTGAGCACGCCCATCATGCTGAAGATCAGCGTCAGGCCCGAAGACAGCATGAACAGCAGCAGCCCGTAGCTGACGCCGTTCAACAGGTTGATGACTAGGAATTCCACGCCGCAGCCCTCTCGGCGGGGCATGGGCCGATGGCGCCGGCCCGTCCCCGCCCGTTTAAAACATCGCCGCACGATAGCATCGGGCGGCCGTTCGGCACACCACCCGCAATCTGATTTCCGCTCAGGGACGCTTCATCTGGCAGGAGGTCGGCTGCGACGCGATGTACTGGTCGAGCACCGCCTCGGTCTTCCAGCCGTAGCCGGTGTTCTCCTGGTCGAAGCGCACGGCCTTGCCGTCGGTCTTTTTCCAGGTGGCGATGTAGAGCGGCTGCTGGCCCTGGTGGTCGGCCGCGCGCATCTCGAACGCGCCGTTCAGGCTGTCGACCTTCATCCCCTCGAAGGCCTTGGCCACCTTGGCCGGCTCGGTCGACCTGGCCTGCTTGACGGCCTTGGCCAGCAGCACGATGCCGGTGTAGGACGCCATCAGGTAGTAGTCGTCGTTGTATTTCTTCTTGTAGCCCTCGACGATGTCGGCGCCCTTGAAGCCGTCGTTGTTGACGTTCCAGTAGCCGACGTACTTGACGTGGTCGGCGCCGGCCGAGCCCATGGCGGTCGGCACGCCGGTGGTCGAGGCGTAGTAAGTGTAGAAGTTGGCGTTCAGGCCCGCATCCTTGCTCGCCTTGATCAGCAGCGCGAGGTCGCTGCCCCAATTGCCGGTGATGACGGTATCGGCGCCCGAGGCCTTGATCTTCGACACGTACGGCGAGAAGTCCTTCACCTGCGCCAGCGGGTGCAGGTCTTCGCCGACGATCTCGATGTCGGGGCGCTTGCGCTTGAGGTATTCCTTGGCCGCGCGCGCCACTTGGTGGCCGAACGAGTAGTTCTGGTTGATCAGGTAGACCTTCTTGACGCCGGGGTCCTTGGCCAGGTAGCTGGTCAGGGCCTCCATCTTCATGTCGGAGTTGGCGTCCAGGCGGAAGTGCCAGTAGTTGCACTTGCCGTTGGTCATGTCCGGATCGACCGCCGCGTAGTTCAGGTAGACGATCTCCTTGCCCGGATTGCGCTCGTTGTACTTGGCGACCGCGTCCTCCAGCGCCATGCCCACGCTGGAGCCGTTGCCCTGCACGATGTAGTGGATGCCCTGGTCGGCCACCTGCTTGAGCACCGTCAGGCTCTCCTGCGGCGAGAGCTTGTTGTCGAAGCCCACCACCTCGAAGCGGGTGCCGTCGCCGGCCCAGTTCTTCTGCGTGGCCAGGTCGGCGATGTACTGCCAGCTGCGCAGCTGGTTCTGGCCCAGCGCGCCCATCAGGCCGGAGAGCGGATCGATCCAGGCGATCTTGACGGTTTCGGCGGCGGATGCGGCGGCGCTCACCAGCGCCCCACCGATTGCCGCGACACTTGCAACGGCCACAACCAACGGACGGACCTTCGTCATGCGTGTCTCCTTCAGGTAGTGGAGCCGCCGGCGCGTCACCCTCCCGCGTGCCGCTGCGGGCACATCGGCGGTCGGCCTCTCCAGGTTGCAACGCGCCCGGGCTTCATTGCGCCGCATCCCTGCGCGGCGGCCGGCCCTGATCCGGTTGTCTTGCGTCCGCTGCCCTCGTGCCGGGGTGGTACCGGTGCACGGGCTGCGGCTTCTGCTTTGCGTGCTAGGCCTGCGCGAGCGGCAACCGGTAATCGCGGAACTGCTCGCGCAGCCTGAGCTTCTGCATCTTGCCGGTGGCCGTGAGCGGGATCTCGGTGACGAACACCACGTCGTCCGGAATCCACCACTTGGCGACCTTGCCCTCGAAGAAGCGGAGCATCTCCTCGCGCGTCAATTCCGCGCCGGGTTTCTTCATCACCACCAGCAGCGGGCGCTCGTCCCACTTCGGATGGCGGCAGGCGATGCACGCAGCCATGTGCACGGCCGGGTGCGCGGCGGCCACGTTCTCGACGTCGATGGAGGAGATCCACTCCCCGCCCGACTTGATCACGTCCTTGCTGCGGTCGGTGATCTGCATGTAGCCGTCGGGGTCGATGTTGGCGACATCGCCGGTCGGGAACCAGCCGTCGACCAGCGGCGACGGGTCGCTGCGGTAATAGCGGTCGATGGTCCACGGCCCGCGCACGTGCAGGTCGCCGAAGGCCTTGCCGTCCCACGGCAGCTCGTGGCCGTTGCCGTCGACGATCTTCATCTCCACGCCGTAGAGGGCGCGGCCCTGGCGCTCGAGCACGTGCTGCCTGACCGCGTCCGGCAGGCCGTTGTGCTTGCTCATCAGCTTGCAGGTGGTGCCCAGCGGCGACATCTCGGTCATGCCCCAGGCATGGATCACCTCCACGCCGAGCGCATTGAGCGTGCGGATCATGGCCGGCGGACACGCCGAGCCGCCGATCACCGTGCGGCGAAAGGACGAGAACCGCAGGCCGTTGCCCTGCATGTGCTGCAGCAGGCCCAGCCAGACCGTCGGCACGCCGGCGGAAAAGCTCACCTGCTCCCGCTCGAACAGCTCGTACAGCGAGGCGCCATCCAGCTTCGGCCCCGGCAGCACCAGCTTGGCGCCCACCAGCGGCACCGAATACGGCAGGCCCCAGGCATTGACGTGGAACATCGGCACCACCGGCAGGATCACGTCCTGCGCCGAGCAGCCCAGCGCATCGGGCAAAGCCGACGCATACGAATGCAGCACGGTCGAGCGGTGCGAATACAGCGCCCCCTTCGGGTTGCCGGTCGTGCCCGACGTGTAGCACAGGCTGGAGGCGGTGTTCTCGTCGAACTGCGGCCAGGTGTAGTCGGCGCGCTGCGCGGCCAGCAGGTCTTCGTAGCACAGCATCGGCACGCTCGCGGCCGGCATGTGCGCGCGGTCGGTCATCGCGACCCAGCCCTTGACGTTCGGGCAATGCGGCGCGATGCCCTCGATGAGCGGCACGAAGGTCAGGTCGAAGAAGACGTACTGGTCGTCGGCGTGGTTGACGATGTAGGCGATCTGCTCGGGGAACAGGCGCGGATTGATGGTGTGGCACACCGAGCCCGAGCCCGACACGCCGTAATAGATTTCCAGGTGCCGGTAGCCGTTCCAGGCCAGCGTGCCGACGCGCTCGCCGGGCTGCACGCCCAGCGCCGCCAGCGCATTCGCCAGTTGCTTGGCGCGATCGCGCACGGCCGCATACGTGGTGCGATGGAGATCGTCCCCATCGCCCTCCACGCGGCGCGATACGACTTCGGTCGCACCGTAGTTCCGCGCTGCATGTTCGATGATGGTCGAGATGAGCAAGGGCATGCTCATCATGTGTCCCATCAGGGCCATGGTGCCTCCTCGCAAAAACTGAACAACCGTTCTATTTTTTGGCCGATTGTTCCCGCGATCAGGGCGCGCGTCAACGGGATTCCGTTGTGCGCCGCCACATCGGGCCACCCACCGGGACGGACCCCGCCCCCCCTGCGAACCGTTGCGGTGCAAGGGTTCGCGGCCAGCAGCTTTGCCTGCTCGCAAGTACAATACGCGATAGCGTTGCTGCGTCTCAACATGGCGTTTTCCCCTACGAAAAATGGGTTCTGCCGCACCGCGGAACACGCGGTGCCCGATGATTCGGCACGGTTCCTGCGCGGTTTCCCGTGCTGATCGATCCCCCACCCGACATGCCTTCTTCTCCTGCCGTCCAGCCTGACGATTCCCTTGCGAGCCCATTCGACTGGCCGGGTCGCCCGCACGCGGCCCCCGGCTTCGCCCGCCTTGGCGAGCGCTTCCTGACCCGCCTGCCTCCGCTGCCGATGCCGGCCTCGCCCTACCTGGTGGGCTTCTCGCCGGAGGCCGCCGCGCCCCTGGGCCTGTCGCACGCCGGGCTCGATACGCCGGCCGGCCTGGATGTCTTCGTCGGCAACGCCATCGCCGCGTGGAGCGACCCGCTCGCCACCGTCTATTCGGGCCACCAGTTCGGTGTCTGGGCCGGCCAGTTGGGGGATGGCCGCGCGCTGCTGCTGGCCGAGCTGCAGACCGCCGACGGCCCCTGCGAAGTGCAGCTCAAGGGCGCCGGCCTCACGCCCTACTCGCGCATGGGCGACGGCCGCGCCGTGCTGCGCTCGTCGATCCGCGAGTTCCTGTGCTCGGAGGCCATGGCCGGGCTGGGCATCCCGACCACGCGCGCGCTGTGCGTGATCGGCGCCGACGCCCCGGTGCGCCGCGAAGCCATCGAAACCGCCGCCGTGGTCACGCGCCTGGCGCCCTCGTTCGTGCGCTTCGGCCATTTCGAGCACTTCGCCGCCAACGAGAAGCTGCCCGAACTGCGCGCACTGGCCGATTTCGTCATCGACCGCTTTTACCCGGCCTGCCGCGCCGAAGCCCAACCCTACCTGGCCCTGCTGCGCGAGGTCGCCCGCCGCACCGCCGAGCTGATCGCGCAATGGCAGGCCGTCGGCTTCTGCCACGGCGTGATGAACACCGACAACATGTCGATCCTCGGCCTCACGCTCGACTACGGCCCCTTCGGTTTCCTGGACGGTTTCGACGCCAACCACATCTGCAACCACTCGGACACCGGCGGCCGCTACGCCTACGCCCAGCAGCCGCAGATCGCCTACTGGAACCTGTTCTGCCTGGCGCAGGCACTGCTGCCGCTGTTCGGCAGCCGCAGTGACAACGACGGCGCCGCCTTCGTCGACCTGAGCGACGAGACCCAGGCCCAACCAGCCATCGATGCCGCGCAAGCGGCGCTGCTGGTCTACCGCGACACCTACGGCGCCGCCTTCTACGCCCGCTATCGCGCCAAGCTCGGCCTGACGCAGGCGCACGACGGCGACGAAGCGCTGTTCGGCGATCTCTTCAAGCTGCTGCACACCCAGCGCGCGGACTACACCCTGTTCTTCCGCCACCTCGCCGACGTGCGCCGCGACGATACGCCCGCCGACGCGCAGGCCCGCACCGTGCGCGACGTTTTCTTCGACCGCGACAGCGCCGACGCCTGGCTGGCCGACTACCGCCGGCGCCTGCAGGCCGAACCGCTGCCCGACGATGCGCGCGCCGAGGCCATGCGGCGCGTCAATCCCAAGTACGTGCTGCGCAACCACCTGGCCGAGATCGCCATCCGCCGCGCCAAGGAGAAGGACTTCTCCGAAGTCGAGCACCTGCGCACCGTGCTGGCCCGCCCCTTCGATGACCACCCCGGCTTCGAGCGCTACGCCGGGCCGGCGCCGGACTGGGCCGCCTCGCTCGAGGTGAGCTGCTCGTCCTGAGGCCGTGCTCTAATGCCGGCCTGTCAGGATCGGCGCCGCCGCGCGACCAAACCAAGTCAGCCGCCCATGCAGCGGCTGAAGGAACCAACAAGGAGCCTCCCCCATCATGACCGCCCAGAAAACCGACGCCGAATGGCGCGACCAGCTCTCCGACATCGAATACCGCGTCACCCGCGAGGCCGCCACCGAGCGCCCCTTCACCGGCCGGTACTGGGACCACTGGGAGCGCGGCGTCTACCACTGCGTCTGCTGCGGCACACCGCTCTTCGAGTCGTCGACCAAGTTCGACGCCGGCTGCGGCTGGCCGAGCTACTTCGCCCCCATCAACGGCGAGGTGATCGCCGAGAAAACCGACGCCTCGCACGGCATGGTGCGGATCGAGGTGCAGTGCAAGCAGTGCGGCGCGCACCTGGGCCATGTATTCGAAGACGGGCCCGCGCCGACCGGTCTGCGGTATTGCATCAACTCGGCTGCGCTAAAATTCGACGATTGATCTTTCGCGTGGTACGCCCTGCATGAAATTCCTGTTCGATTTGTTCCCGGTCATCCTGTTCTTCGCTGCCTTCAAGGTGGCCGGCATTTACGTGGCGACCTCCGTCGCGATGGTCGCCACCGTGGCGCAGATCGCATGGGTGTGGTTCAAGCATCGCAAGGTCGATGCCATGCAGTGGCTGTCGCTGCTCATCATCGGGGTGTTCGGCGGCGCAACGCTGATCTTCCACAACGACACCTTCATCAAATGGAAGCCGACCGTGCTGTACTGGCTGTTCGGCGTGGTGCTGCTGGGCAGCGCCATACTGCTGCGCAAGAACCTGATCCGCGCCATGATGGAGCAGCAGGTCTCGCTGCCCGAGCCGATGTGGGGCCGGCTGAACCTGGTCTGGAGCCTGTTCTTCCTCGCCATGGGCGGCCTCAACCTCTACGTGGCCTACCACTTCGACACCGACGTCTGGGTCAACTTCAAGCTGTTCGGCTCGATGGGCCTGATGGTGGTGTTCATCCTGGCGCAGAGCGTCTGGCTGGCGCGCCACATGCAGGAACGCCCCGCCGGCGCCAACCCGCAGGACGACCGCTGATGGCCGCAGATCCCCGCGAAATCGAGCGCCTGCTGCGCGAGGCCTTCCAGCCCGTCCACCTCGCCGTCGAAGACGACAGCGCCAGGCACGCCGGGCATGCCGGCGCGGCTTCCGGCGGCGGGCACTACAACGTCGATATCGTCAGCGCCGCCTTTGCCGGCAAGAGCCGCGTGGCACGCCACCGCATGGTGTATGATGTGCTGCGCACGCTATGGCCGGCGGCCATCCACGCCCTGGCGATCCGCGCCGTCACGCCCGAAGAAAACACGTAAGCGCATCACACGCTCACTCGTCCTTCCCTTCAACGCATCCCATGAAAGTTTCCAGCCTTACCGCCAGCCTGATGGCTGCCGCCCTCCTTGCGACCGTCGCTCCCGCCATGGCGCAGAACGCCGCCGTGGTCAACGGGCACGCCATCCCGAGCGCCAAGGTGGACGCGCTGATCAAGAAATCGGGCCAGCCCGACACGCCGGAACTGCGCAACCGTGCCCGCGACATGCTGGTCGACCGTGAGCTGATCGAGCAGGACGCCACCAAGCGCGGCCTGCTGGGCCGCGACGACGTGCAGGAGCAGTTGGCCCAGGCACGCCTGAACGTGCTGGTCGCCGCCGAGTTCGAGGACTACGTCAAGAACAGCCCGACCACCGAAGACGAGCTGCACAAGCAGTACGAGAAGATCAAGGCCCAGTTCGGCAACGGCAAGGAATACCACGCCCACCACATCCTGGTGGACAAGGAAGCCGACGCGAAGGCCATCATCGCCAAGCTCAAGGCCGGCGGCAATTTCGAAGAGATCGCCAAGGCGCAATCGAAGGACAAGGGATCGGGCGCCAACGGCGGCGACCTGGACTGGGCGAACCCGGGCACCTACGTGCCGGAGTTCTCCGCCGCCCTGACCGGCCTGAAGAAGGGCGAGATCACGCTGACGCCCGTCAAGACGCAGTTCGGCTGGCACGTGATCCGCCTGGACGACACGCGCGACGCCAAGATCCCGGCCTTCGAAGACGTCAAGCCGCAACTGCTCGAAATGATGATGGGCGACCAGAACTGGCAGCGCGCCAAGTTCCAGGCCATGCTGAAGGATCTGCACGAAAAGGCGACGGTCAAGTAAGCGGTTAGCCTGCCAAGGCAGGAACGAAAAGGGGCCATGTGCCCCTTTTTGATTGGCTATGTCTGAATAAACTGTTGAGGTCGCGCTCTGCCCAAGCTGAGCGCGATGCATAGCGGCGGGGAGATGGCGCCGCCTGAGCGTTCCAGCATGCGGCGCCAGCCCAGATAGTTGGGCAGGTACTTGGTGGCGACCCCGTGGAATCGGCGCATCCACCCCTTGAGACGACTGGCGTAGGCGTTCACGTTTTGCACGTGATAGACCTTGCCGACGACCTTGATGCCGGCACGTACATTGACGAAGCGATGGGTCAACTTGTGCTCGCGCGCTACGGCGGCATACACGCCCGAACCGCCACCGTCGGTGCAAAGGATGGCGTCTTCCGCCAGCAAGGGCTTCAGGACAGCGCCAATATGCTTCTTGTCGGCCTTGGGTAGGACGAAGTCGACCGTCTCGCCTACGCGGTCACGCGCAATCAGCACAGGAATCTGCTCTGCCGATAAGCCCCGTTTGGCAGCTTTGCCGCCACGCTTGCGTGGCGCACGAGGCAACTGGCGGCTGCCTTTGAACGACTCCAGGAAATAGGTTTCGTCGGCCTCGACGATACCGCTCTCGCGCTTGGCTTTCTGTTCGGCAGGAAGCCGCAGGAAGCGATGGCGCCACAGAAAGGCGGTGTTCTTATCTACCCCACATCGCTCGGCTGCCTGGCGAACCGACTGGCCCTCAATCAGGGCCAGCATGAAGGTCTGCCATTGCTCACGGTGACGCAACCGGGCCAGCGGCGTCCCAGTGAGGGCGTTGAAGGTCTTGCTGCAGCCTTTGCAGCGATAACGCTCCAGACCGCCACTGCTGCCCCACGGCCCCACCTCGGCATGCCCGCAATGCGGGCAACGTTCGACCGGACCGCTCAATTGCGCAATCAGGCGTTCCGTGGCCCGACGCGGGTCGCCGCAGCGCAGTTGTTGCTCAACCGACTCGCGCTGATGTGCCGTGAGCGTCGCCAGCTTTGCCAACCACCGTTGAAACTCTGCCGCCTTCATTTGCCTGCCATCCGTCATCCAACATCCGTTTGACACAGTGAAGTCGCAACAGTTTATTCAGACATAGCCTTTTGATTTGCTGCGCCGGATGCGCGCCCGCCCGCGCTGCGCACCCAGTTCATTTTGAAGTGCTTGCTGAAAAGCACTGTAATTTGTCTCATAATGTGCGCCCGCGCGCGCCGACGTTGCACCGCCCAGGTGCGTCCAACGGCGCCCGATAAGCGCCACCCCGGCCACGGGTCGAGCCATTCCGCCCGCGGCCAGAGCGAAATCACCCAAGAGGAACCGGAGATCCTTATGTCCCCCTTCAAGCACGTCTTCCGCCCCGCCGCGCTGGCTGTCCTGGCCGCGCTGCCGATGGCGCTCCTGCAAGCCACGCCCGCCCTGGCGCAAGCCACCAAGTCGGTCGACGTGCTGACGATCGTTGACCACCCGGCGCTCGACGCCATCCGCGACGGCATCAAGGAAGAACTGAAGGCCGAGGGCTTCGACGCCGGCAAGAACCTGAAGTGGGAATACCAGAGCGCGCAGGGCAGCCCCGCCACCGCCGCGCAGATCGCCCGCAAGTTCATCGGCGACAGGCCGGACGCCATCGTCGCCATCGCCACGCCGTCGGCGCAGGCCGTGGTGGCGGCCACCAAGAGCATTCCCTTGGTGTATGCCGGCGTGACCGATCCGGTGGCCGCACAACTGATCAAGAGCTGGGAGCCGTCGGGCACCAATGTGACCGGCGTGTCGGACAAGCTGCCGCTGGACAAGCAGATTGCCCTGATCAAGCGCGTGGTGCCGCAGGCCAAGCGTGTCGGCGTGGTCTACAACCCGGGCGAGGCCAACTCGGTGGTGGTCATCAACGAGCTGAAGAAGCTGCTGCCGGCCCAGGGCCTGACGCTGGTGGAATCGGCCGCGCCGCGCACGGTGGACATCGCCCCGGCGGCCAAGAACCTGATCGGCAAAGTCGACGTGATCTACACCAGCACCGACAACAACGTGGTGTCGGCGTATGAGTCGCTGGTGAAGGTGGCCAACGAAGCCAAGATTCCGCTGGTGGCCGGCGACACCGACAGCGTCAAGCGCGGCGCCATCGCGGCGCTGGGCATCAACTACTACAAGCTGGGCCGCCAGACCGGCACCGTGGTCGCGCGCATCCTGAAGGGCGAGAAGCCGGGCGCGATCGCCTCGACCGGCAGCAGCGACCTGGAGCTGTTCGTCAACCCGGGCGCGGCCGCCAAGCAAGGCACCACCCTGTCGGCGGACCTGCTCAAGGACGCCAAGGAAACCGTCAAGTAATCCGGCCCCGATCGCCGTACGGCGCCGGTCGTCTATCCTTTGCAGGAGCGGCCGGCGCGGGAACCGGCGTGCAGGACGCGGTGCGCGGCTATCCGCCGCCAGCCCGCCTTGCCGCGCCAGCGCTCGACCCGCAAGCGGCCCCCATCCATTGCATCGCGGCGCGGCTCCAGCCGTCGCGCCCTACTCTGTCATGTCACTGTTTTCATTGCTCGGCGCCCTGGAGATCGGCCTGATCTTCAGCCTCGTGGCGCTTGGGGTGCTGATCTCCTTCCGCATCCTCAATTTCCCCGATCTCACCGTTGACGGCAGCTTCACCATGGGCGGCGCGGTGTCGGCCACGCTCATCGCCGGCGGACACGATCCGTTCATGGCCACCTTCTGCGGCCTGCTGGCCGGCGGCGTGGCGGGTTTCATCACCGGCTGGCTCAACGTGCGCCTGAAGATCATGGACCTGCTCGCCAGCATCCTGATGATGATCGCGCTGTACTCGGTCAACCTGCGCATCATGGGCCGCCCCAATGTGCCGCTGATCTCCGAGCCGACCGTCTTCACGGTGCTGCAGCCCGACTGGATGGACGACTACGTGGCGCGCCCGGTACTGCTGGCCGTGGCGGTGGTCGCGGCCAAGCTGCTGCTGGACTGGTTCTTCTCGACGCAGATCGGCCTGTCGCTGCGCGCGACCGGCGCCAACCCGCGCATGGCGCGCGCCCAGGGCGTCGCCACCGGCCGCGCCACGCTGGCGGGCATGGCGCTGTCCAACGCGCTGGTCGCGCTGGCCGGCGCTCTGTATGCGCAGACGCAGGGCGGCGCCGATGTCTCCATGGGTATCGGCACCATCGTGATCGGCCTGGCCGCCGTCATCATCGGCGAGACCGTGCTGCCGGCGCGCCGCCTGATGCTGACCACGCTGGCCGTGGTGGTGGGCGCGATCCTCTATCGCTTCTTCATCGCCCTGGCGCTCAACAGCGATTTCATCGGCCTGCAGGCGCAAGACCTCAACATGGTGACCGCCGCGCTGGTGGTGACCGCCCTGGTGCTGCCCGGCATGCGCCGCAAGGTGTTCGGCGCGCTCTCCCGCGGCAACGGCAGCGGCAACAAGGGGAACTGACATGCTGAGCGCACAAGGACTCGCCCTGACCTTCAACGCCGGCACGCCGATCGAGACGCGCGCGCTGCGCGGCCTGTCGCTCGACATCCCGACCGGCCAGTTCGTCACCGTGATCGGCTCCAACGGCGCCGGCAAGTCGACCTTCCTGAACTCCATCAGCGGCGACCAGATGGTGGACACGGGCCGCATCACCATCGACGGCGTCGATGTCACGCGCAAGACGGCGTGGCAGCGCGCCGACCTGGTGGCACGCGTGTTCCAGGACCCGATGGCCGGCACCTGCGAGAACCTGACCATCGAAGAGAACATGTCGCTGGCGATGTGCCGCGGGCAGCGGCGCGGGTTCCGCTTCGCCACCAACCGCAAGTGGCGCGAGATCTTCCGCGAGCAACTGCGCCGGCTCGACCTCGGCCTGGAGAACCGCCTGACCGACCGCATCGGCCTGCTCTCGGGCGGCCAGCGCCAGGCGGTGAGCCTGTTGATGGCCTCGCTGCAGCCGTCGCGCATCCTGCTGCTGGACGAGCACACCGCCGCGCTGGACCCGAAGACGGCCGCCTTCGTGCTGGAGCTGACCGCCAAGATCGTCTCGGAGAGCAAGCTGACGACGATGATGGTCACGCACTCGATGCGCCAGGCGCTCGACTACGGCGAGCGCACGGTGATGCTGCACCAGGGCAACGTGATCCTCGATGTGCAGGGCAGCGAGCGCGCCGGCCTGGATGTGCCGCACCTGCTGCAGAAATTCGAGGAAACGCGCGGCGCCAAGGTCGACGACGACGCGCTGCTGCTGGGCTGAGGCCGGCGCACCATGAAAAAACGGGCACCTTCGGGTGCCCGTTGTCGTTGGCGTTGGCGCCGTCGGCAACCGCGCTCAGAAGCGGTGCTGCAGACCCGCCGTCACGCCGACTTGGCTGTTGCCGAAGCCCACCACGTCGCGCGACAGGCTCACGTTCTGGCCGTTCCGGGCCTTGGCGTAGCCGCCCGCCAGATAGGCCGTGGTGCGCTTGGACAAGGCGTACTGCGCGCGCAGCGAGAACAGGATCGGGTCGGCATCGGTGCCGCCCTTGATGTTCTGCTTGTAGACCGCGCCGAACAGCGTGAAGGCCGGCGTGAAGTCGTAGCTGGCGCCGGCCCAGTACATGTCGCTGCGCTGCGCGGCCGCGGCGGTGGTGAAGGCGCGCTTGTAGTTGCGGTAGCCCGCGAACAGCTTCAGCGCGCCGAAATCGTAGCTGGCGCCGGCATGGATGCCCTGGATGTAGTCGGTGGTGTCGGCCGGCGTGGTGCTGGTGCCGGCACCGTTCTGGCGGTCCCAGGTGGCCGCCGCCGAGAAGCCGCCCGCGCTGTAGCCGATGCCCACGTCGTACTTGGACGACGCCTTGAAATTGCCCGCCACCTCGCCGAAGCCGACCGTCGCGCCGAGCTTCAGCCCGCCGAACGTGCCGTCGTAGCGCACCGCATTGGAGGCGCGCGAGAACAGGCCGTCCTTGCGATCGCCGGTGGCCGTCGACGACGTCGCCCACGAGTAGTTGGGCGCATAGCCCATCGGGTCGTAGGGCAGCATGAAGTCGTAGGTGGTGGTGAAGGTGCGGCCGAACACCACCTGGCCGAAGCTGCCCGCCAGCCCGACCACGGCGCGGCGGTCGAACAGCGTGTTGTCGGTATCGAGACGGCCGGTGTCGATGGCGATACCGCTCTCGAGGTTGAAGATGCCCTTGAGCCCGCCGCCCAGGTCTTCGCTGCCGCGCAGGCCCCAGCGCGAGGTGTTCTTGCCGCCCGACACCAGCCGGGTCGCGCCGCCGCCGTTGGGGCCGGTGTGGTTCACGTATTCGATGCCGGCATCCATGATGCCGTACAGGGTCACGTTGGATTGGGCCGCTGCGGTGCCGGCGGTCGCCAGCGCGGCTGCCGCCAGCGCCATCGAGGTGGTTTTCATCGGGTCTCCCTTGTGATTGTTCTGCCGCGCTCGCGCAGCGCCAGGCATCGTAGAAGAGACGCACTTTCAGTTCACTTTCGATCGGCCGCCATCCGCCGGGCCGTGGCGCACCGGCGCCTGGGAGTTTCCCTGGCTTCAAAAGCCGCGCGGATGCCTGTATTTCTCTGCGCCTTGGTCCGAGACGTTGTAAGCAGCAAGCGATGCGCATCCTGTTGGTGGAAGACAAAAACAAACATAAGCCATTGATTTGAATGAAATTAAAGAAATGCAATGACAGAAATGCCCCCAACAGTGCCCCCGCCATGTAAGCGCTAGGAATGCCATCTGACCGAAGCCTCTTTGCGTTGTGCGACCGCAACAACTGTTTTCCCCACCTGTTAGTTTGGGGCAGCACTGCGTCTCGGCCCCAGGGGCATAAATCTATGCGGTAGTTGCATAATTTCGCATACTTCCAACGCACCCCCATCCGCCCCGCCGCGCCTTGCTGCGGGCCGTTTTGGCGGTTCTATGCACCTGCATAAAAACCACTCGATGAAGTGCCCGGGTGAGGCGGGGTCCCAACCGCGCGCACAGGGTTGAAACGCCCCCGGCGCCCCCCCTGCCCCCTCCCCATGAGGCAGCGGCGCGCCCCGCCCGATTGCCTCCCTCCCCGGCCGATACGTCGCTTGCCTGCGCCTCATGGCGGCCTTTTATTATGATTCGTTCACAAAACGCAAAATCGCCGGTTTTAATCCTTCAAATCGGCACTAAAGTGCTCTTGCGCGGGTTTTCCCTGATGGGTAATCTGCTCGCCGATAACAGGGGAAGGAGAGTTTCCGATAATAAGAAACGATGTTCACTTCATCGCTAGGGCTGATGCTCTCAATATTTAATATCTGATCTTCATTAAACGAATATCAGTCCAGTCCTTTCTCTGCCCACCATCAAATTAGCGCTTCCCAGCCACGCCCATTTAGGCCGTGGCTGTAATCACTTGCATCGTAATTTTCCGAAAGGTGAATCCGATCATGCCGTTAAACGAATGGCCGAGCGTCTTTTCCCAGAACCACCGCGCCATGCGCCTGAATTTTGGCCGTGCCGCAACCGAAGCCGCGCAAACGCTGGTGCCGCAATATGCGGACATCCAGCAAGGTATCTGCGCCGGCCTTGAGGCCCAGGTGGTTTGCTTGTCGGAGCGCGCCGACCTGCCGCATGACGAACTGCTCGGGCTGCCCGTGTCGATTGAAGTCGCGACGGATGACGGCGCACTGCATGCGATCAACGGCATTGTCTCGGACGTACACACCGGCGCATTCGATGGCACCCTCGCCAGCTACCGGCTGACGATCATCGACGCCATGTCCCTGATGCGCGTGCGCCGGAACATGCGCATCTTTGTGGGCAAGAGCGTGCCCGAAATCCTGGGGATACTGCTGGCCGAGTGGCAGCGGCGCAGCACGACCATGGGGCGAGCGTTCCACTTCCAACTGCGGCTCGACCACAGCCGGTATCCGGTACGCGCTCAGACGCTTCAACTGGATGAATCCGACCATGGCTTCATCGACCGGCTGACCCGGCGCGAGGGCATTTTCTGCTTCGTCGTGGCGGGTACGCCCGATGGCTCTGAAGGGGACACGCCCGCGCATACGCTGGTGTTCTGCGATGACCCGATGAAGCTGCCACAAGCCCAGGCCGGCACGGTGCCCTTCCACTATGGCGCCGCCGTCAAGGCGCGCGATTCGGTCACCCGCTGGGGTGAAGCGCGCAGCCTGGTTGCTGGCGTCATCCGGGGCACGAGCCCCGACCATGAAACCGGCCGGGTGGATCGGGTCGAAGTGGACACGCTGATCGACCACGGCAAGGCCGGCAACGACCTTGCCCGCCTGATGACGGATTCGTCCATCGATCGGGCGCACGCGGGCGATTCACGGCAAGACTATGAGCGCCAGGGCCGACTGCGCATGCAGGCGCATGAACGGCGCGCGGCGTGCGTGCATGCGGCAAGCGACGTGCGCAACCTCGCACCGGGCTTCTGGTTCGTGCTGCGCGGCCACCCGCTGGTCGACAAGCGCGAACCCAACCAGCGCGAGTTCGTCGTCACCCGCCTGCACCAGCGAATCGCCAACAACTTCCCCAAGGAGCTGGACGAACAAGCGTGCGCGCTTGCCGAGGCCAGCGGCTGGCATCTGGAGGTGCGCCCAGGCCGCGATGGCGCGCCGATACGCTACGAAAACACCTTCACTTGCGTGCCTCGTGGCATACCGCTGACTCCAGACTATGACCCGCGCATCGACCTGCCACGTACTGACCCCATGGCCGCCGTGATCGTCGGCCCGAAGGGCCAGGAGGTGCACTGCGACGAGCTGGGACGCTACAAGCTGCAATTCGTGGGGCTGTATGCCGAGGACCATGCGCACGCCCAAGGCGCGGGCACCAGCGGGACCGAGCGCGATAGCGCCTGGGTGCGTGCGGGCAACCTCTGGGCGGGGCAACGCTACGGCATCAACCTGCCCTTGCGCGCGGGGATGGAAGTGCTTGTCGCATTCGCCAACGGCGACCCGGACCGGCCCTATATCGCGGCGGTGCTGCCGGGGAACAACAACATGCCGGCCACCCTCAACAACACGGGGGCGCTGCCGGATAACAAACACCTCAGCGGCATCAAGACAAAGGAAGTGGACGGCTCGGGCTTCAATCAAGTGGCCTTTGACGACACGCCGGGCGAGATCAGCGGCCAGCTGGCCAGCACGCATGCGGCCAGCCAATTGAGCCTGGGCTACCTGACCCACCCACGCGACAAGGGCAAGGCCAAACCGCGGGGCGAAGGCGCGGCCATCACCACCCAGGCCATGGTGAGCATGCACGGCAATCAGGGCATGTTGCTCTCCACGGAACCGCGCGCACAGGCCGGCAACCAGATGGACCGTGACGGGTTGTTGGGCCTGGCCAAGACACTCGCGTCGATGGCCGGCGAACTTGGCAAAATAGCGGCCACCCATCACGCCGGCACATACGACCCGGCGCGGCTCAAGCAATTGATCCGCCAATTGCAGGATTGGGAGCATGGCACCAACACCGCACCGAAGGGCACCGGTCAAGGCGGCGCGCCGCTGATTGCGCTGTCCTCCCCGGCCGGGATCGTGGCCGGCAGCGCGGACAGCCTCGCACTGACCGCGCAGACCACCGTGGACGTGGTGTCCGGCGATAACACCCAGGTCAGCGCGGGCAAGGATGCGCTGATTTACGCGACCCAGGAGGTGAGCATCTTCGCCGTGGAAGGCGGCGTGCGCGTGGTCGCTGCCAAGGGCAATTTAATCCTGGAGTCGCATGCCGAGAGCATCGAACTGAACAGCGCCAAGCGCATCGCGCTCAACGCGGGCGAGGAAATCGTCCTCAATGCGCCCAAGGTGCGCGCCGTCACCCAAGGGGCGCAGACCACGTGGGGCGGCGGAGAAATCGTGGAAGAGGCCAGCGGCGGCTACATCATCAAATCCCCAGACTTCCAGCAGATCGGCGGCGGGGGCGGTGCGCCTGCGGCGCTCAGCTTGCCCGCCAACGATGGGCGCTTCGACAGGCGCCTGCAACTGACCGACCAGCTAACCGGGGAGCCGCTTGCCAACCGGCGCTATCGCGCCAAGCTCGAAGACGGCAAGGTTGTCGAAGGCGTGTCCGACGCAAAGGGCTTCGCGGAACACCTCAAGAGCGGCACCACCTTCGCGCACTACACCTTGGAAATTCTCGACTGACCCCCGCCATGCCCTACGTTTCCCAACTGCCCACCTATCCGGAGCACGGCGGGCGAAAGACCCAGGGGTTTCTTTCGCCCACGGAGGACCAATCCATCCAGCGCGCGAGCATATTGCCGCGCCGGGTGCTGCCGATCATCTTTTTGCCCGGCATTATGGGCACGCATCTACGCCTGCAGCCTGAGCGTCAGCGCAAATTGAAGAAGGACAACAACATCGCTTGGCGTCCGGACAACAAGATGTTCGCGATCGGCATGGCAAATTCCGATGCGCTCACCCGCCAGCAGCAGTTGGATCCGGACATGACGGAAGTGGACACCTACGACCCGGCGAACAATCCGACGGGGAACAAGAAAGAAACGGCGGACATGCGGCACGACAACGTGAGCCTGCCGAAATTCAAGCTCGACGTGGGCATCAACACACCGCTGATTTGCGATGACCCGCCCACGGCCAAGCCGCGCAAGACCAAGGAGCAGAAAGCCCGTGCGCGCGGCTGGGGCGAAGTGTATTTCGGCAGCTACCGGTTCTTGCTGGAGCGCTGCGAACAGCGCCTGAACTCAGCGTTCTGGGGCGGCAAGCTCGACCCGTGGTGGAAGTGCGTGGTCGGTGTGGCACCCGCTACGTGGCAGGCGACCGAAAAGCCTGCGCTGGCACCCGTGACCGAAGACGACTTGAAGCAAACCGTTAAGGGCTGCTGGTTCCCTGTGCATGCCGTGGGCTACAACTGGCTACGGTCAAATAAGGAGGCCGGCACGTATGTAGCAGAACGCATCGAGAAAATCATGGCTGATTACCGGCAATGGGGCTTCCAATGCGAGAAGGTCATCGTGGTAACGCACTCGATGGGCGGGCTGGTCGGGCGCGCGCTAGTCCATCCCGATATCGGGGGCATGCATGACAAGGTGTTGGGTGTGGTGCACGGTGTGCAACCGTCCATCGGCGCGGCGACGGGTTACAAGCGCATGCGCTGCGGCTTCGAGGACCCCGGCGTAATGCATAGTCCCGAGGCTAGCATTGGCGCCAAGGTATGCGGCAACATGGGCGCGGAAGTCACCGCTGTCCTCGCCAACTCTCCGGGTGGCCTGCAACTGTTGCCCAGTGAAGCCTACGGCAACGGATGGCTGCGCGTGATGCACAAGGGGCGCACGCTTAGGAGCCTGCCGCAAACCGGTGACCCCTACGAGGAAATCTACAAGCTGCAAGGCCGGTGGTATGGGTTGCTGCGTCCTGAGTGGATCAATCCGGCGAAGCAGGAGGGGGCTGACTTGGCACGTGTGCATAAGTATCTGGACCGTGCCAAAGCATTCCACCGTGCCATCGAACAGACTTACCACGACCAGAGCTACGCGCACTACGGCGCCGACAACGGCCGCCCGGCTTGGCGCAACGTGACGTGGGAAATCAACGAGCGTGCGACAGTCGGCAATGTCGATGCACTACGGATCGTGACCGACACCCAGCAGGGAGCGTTGGACGTAGCCGACGCCACGGCGTCACGCATTCGCGTGCGCCTGCTGCCGGCGGATGGCCCCGGCGACCAGACGGTGCCGCTGTTTTCTGCCGACCACCAGCTGCGCAGCGGCAAGTTCAAGGGACTATTCCGCCAGACTGGTTATGAGCATCAAGCCAGCTATCAGGATGAACGCGCGCTGTCCTCTACCCTCTACAGCCTTGTACGCATCGCGCAGACCATGCAATGGAGCAGCCAATGACGCCCCCCTTGTTGCAACGCTTGCGACACCACGTTCGATGGATCGCCCTTGTGTTGACTACCTTAGCCGCTCTTACCGCTTATGCCGTGGGCTGGTTCGATCGCACACCCGAATCCTTCAAGAAACCGAATATGACCGCGCTCTCTCCCCGCTTGCAACCGCTGTTTGAGAAGACCAAGACGGTTTGCTTTGGGCGCTTCCTGATCGATGTGCCGGCTACGGCGACTGTCGTATATGGGGCTGTCGATGCCAGCACTCGAATCGAGCGCTTGCCCGATGAGGGTAGCAAGCTGAGCGAGTATGTTGTCAAACGTGAGACGGAACTCAAAAGCGAGATTCGGTATCCCCGAACAAAAGGCTTGAACCGCTACGAAAAAACGCTTGATGGTGCGATGCCTGGACAAAAAATCCTTGTCGGATTCAAGGACTTTGACGGGGATTTTTATAAGGTGGAGTCCTATATCCCACTAGGCAACGATCTGTATATTCAAGAAACTCACGCACCTGTGGAGCCGTACAAACTCACGGGCCAAGAAGCGAACAAACCACTGATATCAAGCCTGGACGAAGCGATTGCGGAACTCAACATCTCCGCCCGCCGGTTGCACGCTCGCGCCGATGACGAAATCCCTGTTACCCCAGGCGTCTGTCTCGATGGCGCTTTTATCGATGACTCGGCCGGCACGCTGCGCTTTGAGAATATTCCCCTGGGGGTGCGCCTCAAGGAGTTCCCGGACGTGCATTTTTCCATTCGATCGAGCCGCAACCAAGGCAACCTGATCGAATCCAGCGCCCTCGAACCACGCATCAAACAGGCCGAAGAGGATGCAAACCGCATGGGCATGGGCCACTGGTATAGCCGGATCAAGGTCTTCCGTCGCGGTGACCGACAGATCGAAGGCTGGACCGGCTATGAAGCCCTGGCCCACTTGCCCGCACAGGAGGACGTGAGCGCGCATCATGATTTCCAGTACCGGAGCCTGGGCCATCCCACTGACCCGCTCAAGCCTGAACTCGATGTGCAGATGCAGACCGGCGTCGCCGATAACACCATCGGCAACAGCCACCCCAGCATTAGCGACGAAGAGGCCGTCGCCCTGTGGGACAAACTCACTTCCACCATTCGCGTGCGCCCCGTTGGCGGTTCCGGTTCCGGCTCGGGCAAGGCCGCATCCAACAGTCCACAGTCCCCGCACTCGCCATCCACACCGTTGGGTGAACTCGCTGCCACCGGTCGCCAGTGCCCACAAACCGGCTGGTGGCGATGCCCTGACGTTGGCGCGGCCGATGGCGGGCGCCGCTTCATCCATGAGGGGCAAGACATGCCCAAGGTCGCCATCATGGGCAAGCCCACGCTGTGGCAGCGCATCAAAGGCGATCAGCCGATGTGGCAGACGGCCACCGTGTGGACGCTGGTGAGCTACGCGCCTGCACCCGATACGGCCGATGCGCCTGCGCTGTCCTCCACCAGCACGCCGAACGGGGCGACCGGAGAACAGGCGTGAGCGATCAGCGGAGTGCCGCCTACCCATCTGTCTTCTGACACGTCCTATGCCCCGAATCATCCGCCTGGGCGATCCCACCGACCACGGTGGACAGGTTGTCCAAACCTCAGCCCCGCAATTCAAAGTCAACGGTGTCGCGGTCGCGCGCAAAGGCGACCGCTGTTCCTGCCCGCGTGAGGGTCATCACGATTGCGTCATCATCGAAGGTGACGAGCATTTCAAGGTGGACGGCGTGCCCGTCGCCTTTGAGGGACACAAAACCTCCTGTGGTGCGACGCTGATTGCCACCGTGACCACCTTCGGCACGACCTGATTCCGTTCCCTGGTGCCGATCTTTGCGGCAGCAACGATCATTGCAGTGATTGTTACGTGACGGCTATGATTCACATCCGCTGTTAGCCCATCAAGGCTGATGGCGTATCGCGTAAGGACGTGCATCGCTGCACGCCGCCTTACGCAACGGCCCGCGACGCGCGTTGCGGACCGTGATGCAGTCCCGCTAAGAAGCCGGTTTCTAGCGCTCCCTCCCTCACTGGAGCGCTTTCCAAGACCCTGGGACGGCGAACCCTCGTCGCCGCATCCGCCCAAGGCTCTAACCAGTCCGACGCGTTACTCGCTCTCGCACAACGCTGCGCAACGACGATTGCGCGGTGTTGTTTGGCTTTGCGAACGACGCACGTACACCCCGGATATTTGCGCCGCCGCTGGCCTTTACCCAGTCGCCTCCCACTGCATGCACATGCGCCGCGCCGCATCACGCAATCCTTGTTGCGTGATGCCGCGCGGGTGTCCTGACGAACCTTCTTTGCCCGATCTTGTTGTAAGGCGCGCGCTTACAACAAGGATCGATTGTCGCTGCCTGCCCGGTTTCGGAAACTCCATCCCGCTCGATGCGCATCCGGGCAGTACCGCAGACATCCAGTTTTACGGAGTACCGATGAAATACCACCGCGCCCATGCGCACGTCACCGCATGCACGCCATCCGCTCTTGTGCCACCCGTCTCGGAAGAGGCCGCCGCCGAGCGTTTTCTACGTCTGCCGGAAGTCATGTCGACTTGCGGCCTGGCTCGATCCTCGATCTACGAAAAAGTCGCCAACGGCGATTTCCCGCAGCCCGTGCGACTGACCCGTTGCTGCGTTGCATGGGTCGATTCCGAGATCCGGCAGTGGATGGCCGCCCGCATCGCCGCCCGTCAATCGTGAGAGGACCGACCATGAAGCAGAACAACACCGTTGCCGCACTGCCCGCAGACCTGCAAGCGGCGTTGACGCGCCATCAAGCCACGCGCGAACAGTTCGAAGCCGCACGTGATGAAGCCGACCGCATTGCGACCGACATGCAGAAGCACCGCACGGCTGCCGATGCAGCCGAGACCGAAGCGCAGCAGGCACGACAGGAAGCTGCAAAGCTCATGCGCAGTACCAAGACAGCACCGCACGCATTGCGCGACCTGAAGGCGAAAGAACGCGCCGCCTATACCACAGCCGAGGATTACCGCGCCATCGTCGCGGAATTTGAGGAAGCGCACGTCGACGCCAAGATCGAGGCGGGTGCCGCAAACCGCGATGAAAGCGTGGCATATCTGATTGTGCTTGAGACCTACACCGACGCGCTCATGAGCGAGGCGGCACGACAGGTGGCGCCACTGCTGCGAGCCATCGCCATGCAGGAAAGGGCATACGACAACGGAGCGGCGCGCAGCAACGCCGCCCGGGAATACACGAACGAAAGCGCTGCCGATGCCGCGCTCGCCCGCATGTATGGCGTCATCAAGCGAGCCTTTGAGGCATTCAAGTTCGACGGTGCGAACGATGCCGTCCTGCAGGCGGCCGTACGGCCTTCCGGCCTGGGCCGATACCCTCGCGTCAGCCCGGGCACTATCCATGTCATCAAGACCAAGCGGGAAATGGCGGCCCAACAACAACGCAGCCGCGCCGCGTAACGACACACAGGAAACCCGAACATGAAGCCCGAGCACTGCCCCCAATGCGCCGCCCTGGCCCCCGCCGAGGGCACCGTCATCCGATCCGATGGCAAGCGCGAAGCGCTGTACCGGTGTGCGACGCATCGTTGCGCCACGCTGTTTTCCCGCGCGCTGTCGGACCAGACCGCGAACGGCGTGCAGACGTACCGCGACCGCCGCGCACCCTCTGAACCAATCCTGACCGACTGTTAGGCCGTTGCCGGCGCATCGCCGGCCATTGGCCCACCCCACGCGACACTATGAAAATCAATTGCCCCCACTGCGGGAGCGTCGCCACGATCCGTACTAGCCGGCCGGTGTCCCGCATCACGCGGGAACTGTATTGCCAGTGTTCCAACGTCATTTGCGGCCACACGTTCGTCAGCCTTGTGGAAGTCGTGCGCACGCTCTCCCCGAGCAGCACCCCCGACCCCGAGGTGGCCCGCCAGCTTGCCGGCCGTTATGAGCCGGTCGCGCACGCCGCCTGACACGGCAACGCCCGCCGCTTCGGCGGTGGGCAGTCCCAACATCACATTGAGCGAAGCCTTTGCAAACGGGCTTCGCCCATTGACACCTCTCGCAAGATGCCCAAGAATTCTTCTGCCATCGAAACAGCGATGGTCGGGTGTGGAAACCCGACATCTACAGGCGGACGGCCGCTTTCGCGGCTTTTTTTTCGTCCGTATCGCCTTTGCGCGTCCTTTTTATGGCGGGCCGGGCGGGGCCAGCTTCGGCTGGGCCGGTTGCCTGTAGGCCGGTTTTCCACCCCCGCCGTCTGGCCCGCCACCCCTCATGTGGAAATGAGCGGCGGGCTTTCCCACTACAGGAAGCCTCAATGCTTAATGCTCCCGCTCGTCCTGAGCAACCCGCTTTCCCTCAAATCCTCGCTATCGTCCGCACCGCCTTGCGCGATGCCGTCGCCGCCCCGACTGACCGCGCCTCGCTCGATGTGGCAGGCGCTGCGCTGTTGGCCGTCGCCGCTATCGTTCAAGCGAGGCGGCACTATGGGTAAGCGCAATCGCCCGCCGCATTGGATGGCCCTGGAAGCGCAACGCTCGCTTACGGAACAGCTTGCGCAGCAGACCCCCGCCAAAACGCAATTCGCTGCGACGCTGGCGCGATTGGAGGCCGTAAGCGCATCCGTGCGCGACGCTACCGAAGAGGCCGGCGCGCAATTGCTGTGCGTAAGCGCGGCGCTCGACGGCATCCTTTGCCTGCTGGAGCTGCACGCGCAGACCACCCCCGGCTACCGCAGCTTGCATTGCCTGCTGGCGCTGGTGCAGAAACAGCTCGACGGCGCCATCGGCACCGTTACCGAAATGCTGTGAGGGGAGCGCATGCACACGCAACATAGCCCCGCCCTGCGCGCATGGTTCGACCAGCTCAAGCGCGACATTGACCTGCATGACCTGGCTGAGCGGCTCAGCCTGCGCCGCAGCGGCGCCAAGGGCAACTATCACAGCCCGCACCACACCGACCGTAGCGCCTCGCTGTCGATCTTCGAACGCGGCCGCGCCTGGAAGGATTGGTCGGCCGAGGCGGGCGGTTCCTGCATCGACCTTGTGCAGCACTGCCTGCCCGATGTGGCGACCCCGATGGAGGCCGCAAAGCTCTTGGGCCAGTGGTACGACATCCCCATGCCGGCCGCACCGGCAAGCGCCTTGCTCGCCCGCAAAAGCACCGAGGAATACATCGCCGAACGCGCCCAGGCCAATCCGGAACCGGCCGTCGCCTATCTCGCCAGTCGGGGCATCGATGAGGCCGTCAGCCGCGGCGCCATTCAGGCGGGTACGCTCGGCTGGAACGCCTGGAACAGCCCGAAGGTGCCGGCCGGCGAAGCGGGCCATGGCGGCCCCGCCGCCGCCTTCATCGTGCGCGCCATGGATTCGGCGCGCGTGGTGGCCGTTGACCTGCGCTATGCCGATCCGGCGCTGAACGGCAACGTCAAGACGCAGTGTCAGGGAGACAAGCTCGGCCACGGCTGGACAAGCGACGCCCGCCGCTTGCGGCACGCGCATACCGTCTACATCGTAGAGAGCCCCATCAACGCCCTGTCGGTCGAGTGCTGCCACTTGCCCAACGGTGTCGCAGTCTTTGCCCTGCGCGGCATCGCCAACGCGGACAAAATCGACTGGTCCTTCCTGCGCGGCAAGCGCGTGGTGATCGCGCTCGACCATACGGACCCTGTGAACGAGCGCACCGGCCAGCGTCCGGGCCTTGGCGCCGCGTGGAAGCTGTCCGAAGCCCTGACCGCCGCCGACATCGGTTCGATGCTGGTGGACATGCAGGATTGGGAGGAAGGCGAGGACCTCAACGATGTGTTGCAGACCCACGGCGCGGACGGACTGACCGCCCGCATGCGCCGCCTGGAAGCGTGGTTGATTCCCGGTATGCCGGGCGGTGGCGAACGACTGTCCGGCACCCGCCGCGTCTTCCTGCCGCCGCATGACTTCGGCATCTATTGGCGCTTCCGCGTGAAAGAGGACTTCACCCAATACGTGCAGAAGTTCAAGGATGCGGACGACGAGGACGGGCAGACCAGCCGCAGCGAAGAGCTGGGCGACCTGTGCGCCTTCCGTGTCGCGGGGCTGTCGCGCCTGCGCGTTCAAAGCCATCTGGCCACCATCAACGGCACGCCCGACAGCCAGCCCGAAACGGTGTTCGGGATCAGTGCCCAGGTCGCCCGCTTCGGTGCGACCCTGCAACGGGAAGTCGTCAACAGCGACCGGCTCTATAACCTCGAATGGTGGCGTGGCAAGTTCGGCCATATCTGGATGCCGGCGCAGTTTGCCCGCATGGTCAACGTGCTGGAGCGTGCCGCCGACCTGGGGGCGCGGGATGTGGTCAACTTCGTCGGTTTGGCGTGGCGCGGCGGCGAACTGGCGGCGCTGGAGGGCAGCGACTGCTACTTCGTGGAGCCGCAGAAACAGTGCCTGTACTACAACATGCGTTTCCCGCGCGGCACCGCGCAGAACGCCCGCACTGTCATCGATGCCTATCAGGCCACGTTCAAGGGCAACGCCGCCGCTATCGCCCTGGTATGGGCCTTGGGCGCGCACCTGAAAACGATCCTGGGTTTCTACCCCCACCTGCAGATGCAGGCGGAGAAAGGGGCGGGCAAGTCCAAGCTGCTGGAAAGCCTGCAAGCGTCGGCATCCTTCCAAGTGCTGTCGGGCCAGATGCTCAAGACCGACCACCGCCGCCGCGCATCGGTGTCGTGGACTTCGCACCCCGTGGGATGGGACGAGTTCTCCAAGCTGCCCAAGGCCGTTCTCTCTGAAATCGACGGCCTGCTGCAATCGACCTACCGCTTCGAGTTCACCCGCGTCGGCGCGGCGCTGACGCCTTACCTGATGTGCGCGCCGGTCCTGCTAGCCGGCGAGGAAGTGGACGTGGAAAGCCTGCAATCGAAAATCTGCCGCACGTCGCTGTCGGTCGATAAGCAGGGGGCCATCATCCCGCGCGACCTGCCGCAATTCCCCGTGTGGGCGTGGTTGCAGTTTCTCGCCAGCCAGCAGCCGGGGCGCATCCGCGACCTGCACGCGGCGTTCGTGGACGTGAGCCTGAGCCGCAGCCGCGCCGAGACGAACGACGCCACGGCCCGCCGCATGGTGGAGAACTACGCCGCCATCATGACGGCCTGGGCATTGCTCGCCGAGTTCGCACAGATCGACGTGGAGCAAGGCGGCTTTGTTGATGACCTGCTGATCGAGATGAACGCACACATCGCGGAAACGGACGGTACGCGCTTGCCCTGGGTATGGATCATGGAAATCCTGTTGTCGGAGCTGGACGCCGGCCGCTTCGAGCATCCGCACTGTTGGGACACGATCCAGACCGACAGCGGGCGGGAGATGGCGCTGTTCCTGCGGCCCAGCCACGTGATGGACCACCTCTCCACGGCCGTGCATCTGCGCGGCAAGTTCGATGCGCTGCCGATCAAGACGGCCCGCGTGTTCAAGTCGCAATTATTGCAGTCGGGCGTCGTGCCCCAGCACGGCGGCAAGCGGCTCGATGACGTGGAAAAACGCATCCTGGGCCGGCGCTGTGCGCATATGGCGGCAATCAGCCTGCCCAGGCTCGAACAGCGCGGCCTGTATGCCTCGCCAGCGCTTGCAGCCTACCGGATGGCGGCATAGCCGACACTGACCGCACGCCGGCCCTTTCCGCCACCCCAGCCAAGGCCCCCGCAGTACTCGGGGGCCTTGTGCATTTGGGGGCGGCACGACGGGCGGCGGCCGTGACGGCACCCGCGCTTCCCATGCGCGTGCGCCCGGCTGCGGACTCCATTGGGAATGGGCATAGCCTGAAAAATCCCGTGATTCTGTGTAACTTCCGTCCTAAGTCTTTGATTTATAAGGATGCGCATGCCACGGTTTCACCCCGAAATGCCACGGTTTTGCCACAACTTGCTTTTTGGCCGCCTTGCCGTCCGTACCCTTTTCTTTTCTTTTTTCCTTTTAAAATCAAAGAGAAAGAGAAAGAAAGCAGAGAAAAGGGCAACCACGGGCATGCCACGGTTTGGGGCATCGTCTTATACACAAGTCCGCCCCCAATCGCCGGCGCCGGCAGGTTAGTTGAGGAAGGCCAAGGCTTGTAAGCCGGCGCCACCTCGCGTTTACTCTCGCTTTTTGCGTGAACGCCTTGGCCCTGGAAGCCCCCTGCTGGACGGAAGCTGAATTTCCCGACCTCGACCTTGGCGACGCGCGCCTGAACAAGCGAGCGAGGACCTTGATGGAACGATTGGCGGCCAAGCCGACGGCCGGCGTGCCGCAGGCATGCCGGAGCTGGGGCGAGACGATTGCGGCGTATCGCTTCTTCGACAACGACGAGGTCGAGTGGGAAGCGATCCTGGAGCCGCACTGGCGGCAGACCGAACGGCGCATGGCAGCGCACCCGGTCGTGCTGTGCCTGCAGGACACCACGGAGCTGGACTTCAATGCTCGGCGGGTGACCGGGCTTGGGCCGCTGTCCTACGAGGCGCAGCGCGGAATGTACCTGCACCCGACCTACGCGGTGACACCCGGGCGCGTGCCCCTGGGCGTGCTCGATGCGTGGATGTGGGCGCGTGAGCCCAAGGACGCGCAAGGCAAGCGCGGCGGCATGAAGGAGAGTCGGCGCTGGATCGAAGGTTACGAGCGCGTGGCCGAAACCGCGTCGAGCCTGCCGCACACGCGCCTGGTGTATGTGGCCGATCGCGAAGCGGACATGATCGCGCTGATGGTGCGCGCGCAGGAGTTGGGCACGCCGGCGGACTGGCTGATTCGCTCGACCCATGATCGCGCGCTGCCCGAAGGAGCCAAGCTGTGGGCCACGGCCAGCGAGGGTGAGGCGCTCGGCGAGATTGCCTTCACGATGGGCTCGCGCCATGGCGTGCGCGCACGCCCGGTGCGCCAGCACGTATGGCTGCGGCGCATCGAGTTGCCGGCGGGCGACGGCCGCAGCGTGGCGGCGACGTGCCTGGTGGCACGCGAGTTCGACGCGCCGGCCGGTGTCAAGCCGATCGAATGGCGCTTGCTGACCAACCGCGAAGCCACGACTTTGGCGCAGGCCATCGAGTTGATCGACTGGTATCGGGCGCGTTGGGAAATCGAGATCCTGTTCAACGTGCTGAAGAACGGTTGCCGCGTCGAGGCATTGCAGTTGGGCGCCATCGAGCGGCTCGAACGTGCTCTGGCGATGTTCCTGGTCGTGGCTTGGCGAATTGGCTACCTGATGCGCAAGGGGCGCGCCTGCCCCGATCTGGATGCCGAACTGTTCTTCGATCCTGACGAGATTCGCGGCGCGTACTTGCTCACCGGGCTCAAGCAGCCCGCCAGGCCAAAGCTCAATGAGGTGCTGCGCCTGATCGCGCGCCTGGGCGGCTTTCTCGCTCGCAAGGGCGATGGCGAACCGGGCGCGAAAGCTATCTGGCTCGGACTCAAAGAGGTTCATGTCGCTGCAAAAACCTTGCGGGCATTACGGGCGGGCGCAAGCGCGGACTGTTGTGTATAAGCCGATGGGTTTGGGGTGGCGGGTCGTGTGGGGGTGCCACGGAATGGAGGGCGTGCCACAGGTGATTTCGTGGCATCCGAATCATTGCCACATAAGGCTTTGCGGGCGATTTTGGAGGCTTGCCACGGATTCCACGGGAGATTTTGCGTGTGTGCTCCCGGAGCGGTTTTTTAGCGGCGGAATGCCCCTCGAATGGAGGGGTGCGACGCCAAGATGTGCAAAGGGGCTTGCAAGCTGCAAGCCCCTCACGGAGTGACCGAGTTGAGACCCCGGCCCGTGCCGGAGACTGCGAGAGCCGTGTCAGCCTTGCGCTAACTGGTCGAGATGGTCAGCCCAATGCTGCATCATGCGGCGGCGCTCAGGGAGGTATTGCGCGTGGTTGTACGCGGCGCGCACCTTGTTGCGTTCGGCGTGCGCCAACTGGCGCTCGATGACATCCGGGTTGAAACCCTGTTCGTGCAGCATCGTGGAGGCCAGTCCACGGAAGCCGTGACCAGTCATGCGCGAGTGGTAGCCCAGGCGGTACAGGGCGCAGAGAATCGTGCTCCTGCTCATGTGCATTTTGCTTCTTGGGCCACGGAATACATAGGTTCGGCCAGCATTCATTTTCTCCGCCTCGCGTAGCAACCCAATCGCCTGTCTCGACAACGGCACGATGTGCGGGTCCTGCATCTTCATGCGCTCAGCAGGGATGCGCCATTCTGCCGCTTCAAAATCAATCTCCGACCATTGCGCCCCAATCAATTCCTTGGTGCGGACAAAGGTTAGCGCCATGAATTGCAAAGCAATGCGCGTAATCAAGTCACCGTCATAACCGCTAATATCCTTAACGAGAGTCGGCACATCATTTGACTTAACCCGCGCCATATTTTTTGTTTTTGCGGTCTTAAATGCACCTTTCAGGTCGGCGCATGGGTTATATGCATCGTCTTATACACATCTCGCCGCACCCCTTAAAAATCAATGACTTACTGGAGCCGGCTTGTGAGCGCCGAACCGCCATCATTCAGCGGTCGACAACCCGCAGCGCCTTATTTCAAGGGGTTCCAGGAGGTGCGCTCAAAAATGAGGCAAGAGTTATGTATAAGACGATGGGTTATATGTGGCTCGACCGGTAATAATAGCGTAACGAAATACCGACGAGCAGCGTTGATGCAGACGCGACACGGTTTCGACTACACCCCGACTTTCCACCTTGCGGAATACAGCCAAGATTTGAGGCGGCGTAATTTCCGTTATCGAACAAGAACCGATTGCGGGAAAAATATCGATTTCAAGCGAATTCAGAACATTGGCTGCGTAGTGCGTCGTCCACGCAGCACACTCTTTCTCGTGCCATTCCCGAGCAAGGATTTCAAAGGTGTTTCCGCGCGCCGTAGTCGCAACTAATTTAGCTTGCTGGCGGGCGTTGGACGGATCAATGCCGGCGGCAAGCTGCCGACGAGCATCGTCCCGCGCGGCACGTGCCTGGGCCAAGCTGACGCCCGGATAGACGCCAAGCGCTAGCCGCTTCTCCTTGCCGGCATGGCGGTACTTCAAGCGCCAATACTTGGATCCGTTTGGCATCACCTCAAGATACATCCCCATGCCGTCGGCAAGACGGTAAGACTTGTCTTTGGGCTTGGCGCTGCGAGCGGAGAGGTCGGTAAGGGGCATCTTGAAAGGTCGGGGGCATTTCCCCGGAAAGCTGTGATTGATGCCCCACATTGTGCCCCCTCTCCCTTCCGGCTGGCAATGGACACCCGTGGACAGGCATGGACAACAAATCCTTATAAACAGACGGTTTACGGGCAGTCAATGGAAGCGCATGGAACCCATCGGAATCTAATAGCGTTCCTGTTGGTGGAAGACAACCTGAGGCTGGCCGGCACCCTGGAAGAAGCCCTGGGCCAGGCCGGCTTTGCGGTCGACTGCGTGCACGACGGCCACGCCGCCGACCTGCTGCTGACCACGCAGGACTACGCCCTGCTGCTGCTCGACCTGGGCCTGCCCCGGCTCGACGGGCTGGAAGTGCTGCGCCGCCTGCGCCTGCGCCGCAATCCGCTGCCGGTGATGATCCTGACCGCGCACGGCGCCGTGGAAGAACGCGTGCGCGGCCTGAACCTCGGCGCGGACGATTACCTGACCAAGCCATTCGACCTGACCGAAGTGGAGGCGCGCGCCCGCGCGCTGATCCGCCGCAGCCACGGCCACGAACGCACGCAGCTGCAATGCGGCCCCCTTCACTACGACGGCACCAGCGGCGCCTTCGCCCTACACGACGAGCCGCTGGCGCTCACTGGTCGCGAGCGCGCGGTGCTGGAAGTCCTGGTACTGCGCGACGGCCGCGCCGTCAACAAGGCCGCCATCTCGGAGAAGATCTTCGGCATCATCGAATCGGTCAACGCCGACGCCATCGAGATCTACGTGCACCGGCTGCGCAAGAAGCTCGACGGCAGCGGCGTGGCCATCGTCATGCTGCGCGGCCTGGGCTATCTGCTCGAAGCCGTGCCGCCAGTGCCGGCACCGGCCGCCGCCGGCCGATGAGCGCGCCCAGCCTGCGCCGGCAACTGTTGCTGTGGTTGCTGTTGCCGTTGCTGGGCCTGCTGGCGCTCGATGCCTGGCTGACCTACGGCCGTGCCATGACCGCCGCCCACCGGGCCTTCGACCGCACGCTGCAGGCCTCGCTCAAGGCCATGCGCGACGGCATCCGGCTGCGCGACGGGCAGTTCGTCATCGACCTGCCCTACCTGGCCCTGGAGATGTTCGAATCGGAGGCGGGCAGCAGCATCTTCTACCGCATCCTCGACGCGCGCGGCCACACGCTCACCGGCTACGACGAACTGCCCCTGCCGCCCGCCTGGCCGCCCGAACCTTACCGCACGGCGTTCTACGACGCCGCGCTGCGCGGCATGCAGGTCCGCGTGGCGGCGCAGTTGCTGCCGGTGCGCGATGCCGCGTCGGCGCAGATCCGGACGGTGTGGATCCTGGTCGGCGAATCGGTCGAGCCGCGCGAAGCCCTGGCGCACGACATGTTGACGGGCTCGCTGCTGCAGGAAGGGCTGCTGGTGCTGCTGGCGCTCGGCATCGTCTGGCTGGGCGTGCGGCGAGGCCTGCGGCCGCTGCGCCAGTTGAGCGCCAGCGTGGCCGCGCGCAATGCGGATGCGCTCGCGCCGTTGCCGCAGCACGGCCTGCCGGCCGAGGTCACGCCGCTGGTCGCCGCCATCAACCAGTACGTGGCGCGGCTGCTGCGCATGCTCGATGCCCGCAAGCGCTTCTTCGCCGATGCCGCGCACCAGTTGAAAACACCGCTGGCCGTGATCCAGGCGCAGTCGGAACTGGCGCTGCGCGAGCCCGACGGCGAACGCATCCGCCGCCATCTCGCGCCGCTGCACGATACGGTGCGGCAGGCGGCCAAGGGCCTGCAGCAACTGCTCTCGCTGTCGCGGCTGGAGCCGGACAGCGGCTATACCCCATCGCTGCAGCCGCTGCGGCTCGATACGCTGGCCGGCGAGGTGGCACTGGAACTGGCGCCGGTGGCGCGCCGTGCCGGCATCGACCTCGGCTTCGAGGGCGAGCCCGTGACGGTCGCGGCCGAGCCGCAATGGCTGCAGGAACTGGTCGGCAATCTGCTCGACAACGCGATCTGCTACGCGGGCCGCGATGCGCGTGTGACGCTGCGGGTCGGGCCGCTGACTGCGCCACAGACCGCGCCCGGCCCGGATGCCTGTGCGCTGCTACAGGTCGAAGACAACGGCCCCGGCATTGCCGCGGACGAGCGCGCCGCCGTCTTCGGCCGCTTCTACCGCGGCGCCTCCGCCCAGGCCCACCAGGAAGGCAGCGGCCTGGGCCTGGCCATCGTGCGCGAGATCGCCCGCGTGCACGGCGCCACCGTCACGCTGTCGGACACTGCGGGCGGCGGCCTGACCGTCAGCGTGCGCTTCGCACGGAGCGGCGCCACCCCGGCCGACTGAAGCGACCGGCCCGCGCGCGTCTTCGGGTTGCGGCAAGACAACATGAAGCACAGCCCCGTGCCATGCCCGCGTGGCAACGCGCCGTCGCTACGCACCGTCTGCGGGAATGCGCCGTGCACCAGATCCGCCCACGCCATCCGGCCTGCCTGCGCCGCCATCGTCGAGCACGTCCTCCCCCGACGCCTTGACGCACAGCACTCGATAGCGACCTACACTGGCTAGGTTCTCGTCCCTGCCCCCGACACCGCGCCACGCCTGCCTGGGCAAGGCATCCGGAGATATCCCTATTGTGGTGCCGGCCTGCACGCAGCCACATGGCAAACACGCAGAACCGGGGCGAAATGGCTCCATCAAAAAACCCGGATTGGGTCCAAGTGATGAGACCATGAACCGCTATATTCCATCCACGATCCGACACCGCAGCAGCCGTTGCCGGTGCCGGCCCGAGCAAGGAACGGTGGGAGGAAGTGATGAAGACCGACGACGTGATCGTCAGCTTTCGCGGTGTACGCAAGACCTACGACGGCGAGACCCAGGTGGTCAAGCACCTGGACCTCGACATCTATCAGGGCGAATTCCTGACACTGCTCGGCCCTTCCGGCTCCGGCAAGACGACCTGCCTGATGATGCTGGCCGGCTTCGAGTTTCCGACCGGCGGCGAGATCCGCCTCGAAGGCACCCTGCTCAACACCGTGCCGCCGCACAAGCGCAACATCGGCATGGTGTTCCAGAACTACGCGCTGTTCCCGCACCTGACGGTCGCGCAGAACGTCGAGTATCCGCTCACCGTGCGCAAGCTCGCCGCCGCCGAGCGTGCCGAGCGCGTGCACAACGCCCTGAAGATGGTGCGCATGGAGGGCTTCGCCAAGCGCTATCCCGCGCAGCTCTCCGGCGGCCAGCAGCAGCGCATCGCACTGGCGCGCGCGCTGGTGTTCGAGCCCAAGCTGGTACTGATGGACGAGCCGCTCGGCGCGCTGGACAAGCAGTTGCGCGAACACATGCAGTACGAGCTGAAGTCGCTGCACGAAAAGCTCGGCGTGACCTTCGTCTACGTCACGCACGACCAGGGCGAAGCGCTGACCATGTCCGACCGCGTGGCCGTGTTCGACAAGGGCGTGGTGCAGCAGCTCGATACGGTCGATCGCCTGTACGAATCCCCATGCAACGAGTTCGTCGCCAACTTCATCGGCGACAGCAACACGCTGCGCGGCACCGTCGTGCGCATCGACGGCGACTACTGCGAGCTGCAATTGGACGACGGCGCGCGCGTGGTCGGCCGCAACATCGGCGGCGCGCCGGTCGGTGCCGCCGCGATCGGCTGCATCCGGCCCGAGCGCATGCGCCTGGCCGAGCCCGCGGATGCCGCCGCCGGCAATGCGCTGACCGGCCAGACGCGCGGCCTGGTGTATTTCGGCGACCACGTCCGCATGCGCTGCGCCCTGCCCGAGCAGGCCGAGTGCTTCGTCAAGGTGCCGCTCGGCACGCGCGCGCTCGAATCGTTCGCGCCGGGCGCGCCGATCCGGCTGGAATTCGCGCCCGAGCATCTGCGCGTCTTCACCTGAACCCTGAATCGCCAGGCACGCGCGGCGGCAGGCCCGGGTGCCCATCGACCACTGCAGCAACCCCACGCAAAAAGAGAGGAGCCACCATGAAACACATCGCGAAGACGCGCCTGAGCGCGCGTTTGAGCCTCATCGCCGCCGCGTTCGCCGTTGCATGCGGCGCGCACGCTGCGGAAATCACGGTCGTCAACTTCGGCGGCGCCAACGGCGATGCGCAGAAGGTCGCGTTCAACAAGCCGTTCGAGGCGCAGACCGGCAACAAGGTCACCTCCGTCGAGTACAACGGCGAGCAGGCCAAGATCAAGGCCATGGTCGAGGCCAAGCACGTCAACTGGGATGTCGTCGAAGTCGAATCGGGCGACATCGGCCGCGGCTGCGACGAGGGCCTGTTCGAGAAGTTCGACTGGGCCAAGATCGCCAAGAAGACCGACCTGGTGCCCGAGGCGCCGCACGCCTGCGGCGTGGGCTTCTTCGTCTGGTCGACGGCGCTGGCCTACAACGCCGACAAGCTCAAGAGCGCCCCCACCGGCTGGGCCGATTTCTGGGACGTGAAGAAATTCCCCGGCAAGCGCGGCATGCGCAAGGGCGCGCGCTACAACCTGGAGTTCGCGCTGATGGCCGACGGCGTGCCGGTCAAGGATGTCTACAAGGTGCTCGCCACCAAGGACGGCCAGAACCGCGCCTTCAAGAAGCTCGATGCGCTCAAGCCCTACATCCAGTGGTGGGAGGCCGGCGCGCAGCCGCCGCAGTTCCTGGTGGCCGGCGACGTGGTCATGTCCACCGCCTTCAACGGCCGCATCGACGCCGCGCAGCGCGAAGGCAAGAACCTGAAGGTGGTCTGGAACGGCAGCATCTACGACCTGGACTACTGGGTGATCCCCAAGGGCACGCCGAACAAGGCGCTGGCCGAGCAGTACATCGCCTACACGCTGTCGCAGAAGGCCCAGCAGGAGTACGCCCGGCACATCGCCTACGGTCCGGCCAACCTGGCCGCGATCAAGGCGCTCGACGCGAAGACCCAGGCCAACCTGCCCAACTCGCCCGAGAACGGCAAGAACGCCGTGCTGCAGAACCTGCAGTTCTGGACCGACCACGGCGACGAGCTGGAGCAGCGCTTCGCCTCGTGGGCATCGAAGTAAGCCAACCGCCCTGGCCGGCGCGCACGCATGCTCCGGCATGCCCCGGCGCCGGCCGGATATGAAGTGAGCAGGACACGGCAGGTGCAGAATTGAACACCATGACGATCACGGCTGACACGACACCCGACTCGACAGCCAGACTCAAACGCGAGCTCAAGAGCGCGGAAGCGCGCCGGCGCGCCATGGCGCTGGCCCTGGTGGCGCCGCTCGCCCTCTTCCTGTTGCTCATCTTCGTGGTGCCGATCGGCGCGCTGCTGACCCGCGCGGTGCAGAACCCCGAGGTGGCGGACGCCCTGCCCAAGACGGTCGCCGCGCTCAAGGCCTGGGACCGCAAGACCCCGCCGGCCGACGCCGCCTATGCCGCGCTCGCGGCCGACCTCACCGCCGCGCGGGACGGCGAAGCCATGGGCGCGCTGGCGCGCCGGCTGAACACCGAGATTCCCGGCTTCCGCTCGCTGGTCGCCAAGACCGCGCGCGCCATGCCGCTCGCCGACGAACAGGGCCATACGCTGGCACTGGCGCCGGCGCAGACCCGCGCCAGACTGGTCGAGCTCGACGAGCGCTGGGCCGACACCGCCTACTGGCAGGCCATCGCCAAGAACGGCAGCCGTACCTCGCCGTTCTACCTGCTGGCCGCGCTCGACCACCGGCAGGATGCCTTCGACCACATCGCGCCGACGGACCCCGACGAGCAGATCTACGTGACCGTGTTCGTGCGCACCTTCGTCATCAGCGCCGTGGTCACGCTGCTCACGCTGCTGCTGGGCTACCCGCTGTCGTACTGGATTTCGACGCTGTCCGAGCGCCGCGCCAACCTGGTGATGGTGCTGGTGCTGATTCCGTTCTGGACCTCGATCCTGGTGCGCGTGGCCGCGTGGATCGTGCTGCTGCAGAGCGAGGGCCTGGTCAACCATGCGCTGATGGACCTGGGCCTCATCCGCGAGCCGCTGGCGCTGCTGTTCAACCGCATCGGCGTCTATATCTCGATGACGCACATCCTGCTGCCGTTCATGATCCTGCCGCTGTACAGCGTGATGAAGTCGATCCCGTCCACCTACCAGCGCGCGGCGGTATCGCTGGGCAGCCATCCGTTCGCGGCGTTCTGGCGCGTGTATGTGCCGCAGACCTACCCGGGCGTGGGCGCCGGCGCGCTGCTGGTGTTCATCCTGGCGCTGGGCTACTACATCACGCCCGCGCTGCTGGGCGGCCCGAACGACCAGATGGTCAGCTACTACGTGGCGTACTTCACCAACGTCACCATCAACTGGGGCATGGCGTGCGCGCTGGGGGCGCTGCTGCTGGCCGCCACGCTGGTGCTGTACGGCGTCTACGGCCGCTTCACGCGCGCCAAGGCCAACGCGCGCTGAACGGGAGGAGCCCATCATGAAATTCGCCACGCCGATGTTCGCCCCGCACACCTCGCTCATCGAGCGCGTCTGGTATTTCGCGCTGCGCGGCCTTGCCGTGCTGACGCTGCTCTACCTGGTGCTGCCGGTGCTGGTGATCGTGCCGCTGTCGTTCTCGTCGAGCACGTTCCTGGCCTACCCGATCCCCAGCTATTCGCTGCGCTGGTACCAGAACCTCGTCACCTCCGACGAATGGCGCATGGCCGCCAAGAACAGCTTCATCGTGGCGCCCGCGGCCACGGTGGTGGCGACCGTGCTCGGCACGCTGGCCGCCATCGGGCTGAACAAGGCGGAGTTCCGCGGCAAGGCGCTGCTGATGGCGATCCTGGTCTCGCCGATGATCGTGCCGGTGGTGGTGGTCGGGGTCGGCATGTACCTGTTCTTCGCGCCGCTCGGGCTGGCCAACACCTACACCGGCCTGATCCTGGCGCACGCGGCGCTCGGCGTGCCCTTCGTGGTGACGACGGTGCTGGCGACGCTGCAGGGCTTCAACCACAACCTCGTGCGCGCCAGCCTGTCGCTGGGCGCCAACCCGGTCACGACGTTCTTCCGCATCACCCTGCCGGTGATCGCGCCCGGCGTGATTTCCGGGGCCCTGTTCGCCTTCGCCACGTCGTTCGACGAAGTGGTGGTCACGCTGTTCCTCGCCGGCGCCGACCAGGTGACGCTGCCGCGCCAGATGTTTACCGGCATCCGCGAGAACATCTCGCCGACCATCGCCGCGCTCGCCACCATCCTGATCGTGTTCTCCACCTGCCTGCTGCTGACCTTCGAATGGCTGCGCGGCCGGGCCGCGGCCAAGGCAGTGGCCTGAGCTGAGCATGCCACCGCTGCCGGCGCCGGGCCGGCAGAACGGTGGACGTGGACCGGCTTACAGGAACATCCCGCCCGACGCTTCGATGCGCTGCGCATTGATCCAGCGGCTGTCTGGCGCCAGCAGCGACGCCACCACCCCGCCGATGTCGTCCGGCAGGCCCACGCGGCCCAGCGCCGTCTGCGCCGCCACCATGGCGTTCAGGTTCGCGTCGTCGCGCACCCGGCCGCCGCCGAAGTCGGTCTCGATCGCCCCCGGCGCGACCACGTTCACCGCGATACCGCGCGGGCCGAGCTCCTTCGCCATGTACTTCGTCAGCACCTCCACCGCGCCCTTCATCGCCGCATAGGCGCTATAGCCCGCGAAGGCAAAGCGCGTCAGCCCCGACGAGATGTTGACGATGCGCCCGCCGTCGGCCATCAGCGGCAGCAGCGCCTGCGTCAGGAAGAACACGCCTTTGAAGTGCACGTTCATCAGGTCATCGAACTGGGCTTCGGTCATCTCGGCCAGGCTGGCGTGGATGCCGATGCCGGCATTGTTGACAAGGTAGTCGAAGCGCTCGCGCTGCCATTGCGCCAGCACGCCGCGCACCGCATCGGCGAATGCGGGGAAGCTTGCGATCCGGCCGGCGTCCAGTTGCAGCGCGGCGGCGCGGCGTCCGAGCGCGGTCAGTTCTGCGACCAGCGCCTCGGCCTCGGCCCGATTGCTGTGGTAGGTAAAAATCACATCCGTGCCGCTCCTGGCCAGCTTCTGCGCCATATTCTTGCCGAGGCCGCGGCTGCCGCCGGTGACCAGGGCGATGGGGGGATGGGATTGGGGATGGGATTGGGGCTGCGTCATGTCGCTCTCCAGGAGTTGATCGTGTCGAACATCGTGAGAGCATGGTATTGGGCGACAAACGCAGAATAAATCTCGATTACTCTATTGCTGTGTTTGCTGCTGAATAACAATCAACCCATCGATCCGCCATGTCCAACCCGCTCGAAGCGATGCAGATCTTCGTCCGCGTGGCCGAACTCGCCAGCTTCACGCGTGCGGCCGAAAGCCTGGGGATTCCCAAGCCGGCCGCCTCCGTGGCGGTGCAGCAGCTCGAAACGCTGCTTGGCACGCGCCTGCTGCACCGGACCACGCGCAAGGTCCGGCTCACGCAGGATGGCCAGGCCTTCTTCGAGCGCAGCCAGGACCTGCTGGCCGACATGGAAGAGCTGCAGACGATGTTCCGCCACAGCCCGCAGGCGCTGCGCGGGCGGCTGCGCGTCGACATGCCGGTGTGCGTGGCGCGCAAGATCGTCATCCCCGCCCTGCCCGCCTTCCTGGACGCCCATCCGCAGCTGGAGATCGAACTCTCCAGCACCGACCGCCGCGTCGACCTGGTCCGCGAAGGCTTCGACTGCGTGTTGCGCATCGGCGCGCTCAGCGACAGCAGCCTGATCGCCCGCCCGCTCGGCCAGTTGCCGCAGATGAACTACGCCAGCCCCGCCTACCTCGCGCGCTACGGCATGCCGCGCTCGCTGGACGACCTCGATCATCACCGCCTCGTCCATTACGTGCAGACGCTGGGCACCAAGGTGCCGGGCTGGGAATACGTGGTCGACGGACGGGCGGCCTATCGGCCCATGCAAGGCGTATTGACAGTCAGTACGGTCGAAAGCTACGAAGCCGCCTGCCAGGCGGGGCTGGGGCTGATCCAGGCGCCGATGTCCGGGCTCGCGCCGCAGGTTGCGCGCGGCGAACTGGTGGACGTGCTGCCGCAGTATCGGCCGGCGCCGATGCCGGTATCGCTCGTCTACCCCAACCGGCGCAACCTGCCCGTGCGGGTGCAGGTGTTCATGAACTGGGTCGCCGAACAGCTCGCGCCGTACCTGGCGCCGCTCGGGCCGGATACCTAGCGCGTTGTTCGGAACGCGGGCCGGCAGGCGGCCGGCCCACCCTCGACAGGCCCGTCAGGGCTCCCCGAGCGTCGAGGCCGGCAGGCCGAGCAGCCGTTCCAGGTTGTTCATCACCGACTGCCGCTGCACCGTTTCCTGGCGGTACGTGTGCGCCTCGGCTTCGACATCCGCCCCGCAATGCGGGCACGTCTGCTCATGCTGATAGATGTAGCCATTGCAGTTGCGGCACAGGGCCAGTTGCGGGGGCACCCGCCCGACCTCCGGCGCGCGCTTGCCCTTGTTCTTCCACGCCAGCTCGATGACCTGCCCGGAGCGCACGATGCTCGCCACGGGCGTGCCGTCCGCGATGCGCTCCGTGACCAGATCGAAGCGCCCGACCGCGAAGGAGGCGCCGGCCGCATCCTGCTCCTTGACGATCCGCTCGCGCAGCCCCTGCTTCTGCAGTTCCAGCACGCGGTAGTGGCAATACGGGTTGTTGCCCGGCTTGCCGAGCAGCGAATGGGAGGTCCAGGTGCAGCCGCCGCGGCAGACGTCGGCGTAGTAGCAGGTCCGGCAGAAGCCCCACAGATCGTCCACCGAACGCAGGCGGCCAAAGTGGATGGCCTCGCTGGTGCGCCAGATGTCTTCCAGCGACAGATCGCGGACATTGCCCCCGGCAAAGCCCACCGTCGCCAGCGACGGGCAGCCCTTCACGGTGCCGTCCGCTTCCAGCGCGATCACCGTCTGGCCCGCGGCGCATCCGTTCCAGTGCACGCGTTCGTCGCCGAAGCCGCGCCACAGATGCTCGTACGGGCCGTAGTAACCGATGTTGTTGCCGACGTTCATCAGCAGCCCGCGGCGCTCGCCCTCCTTGTAGAGCCGTGCGAGCAACGGCATCAGCTCCAGCAACTGATACGGTTGGAGCAGCAGTTCATCGTTGTCGACCGCGTTGCCCATGGCGACCGTCAGCTGGATCTGCCAGTGCGTCGCGCCCAGTTCGATGATGGTGTCCATCAGGGCCGGCAGGTCCGGCATGGTCTGCGCGCCGATCTGGCTGTTCACACTGATGGCAAGGCCCGCCGCACGTGCGCGCTTGAGGGTATCCACGGCTCGGTCGAACGAGCCCGGCACATTGCGCACCTTGTCGTGCAGCGGGGCCAGCCCGTCGAGCGAGACGCCGACTCCGTTGAGTCCGGCCTCGACGGCCTGCTCCAGCCGCTTGGGCGTCAGATTGCGCCCGCCGGTCTGGATGGCGCAGTACATGCCGTGGGACCGGATCGCCCGGATCAACTGGGTCCAGTCCTTGCGCAGATAGGCTTCGCCGCCGATCAGCGAGACCTCTCGCGTGCCCAGCCGCGCCAGCGATTCGATGACCTCCAGGCACTCCTCGGTATTGAGCTCGTCCGGCCGCCGGCGTCCGGCGCGCGAGCCGCAATGCAGGCATTTGAGGTCACAGGCCAGGGTGATTTCCCAGACCACGTGAACGGGAACGTATCGCTGGAAATCGTCCGCGCTCAGGTAGCGGGCCGGCTGCGGGTTCTGCAGGCTCATATCGCCTCGCTGTCTCGTTCTTGTGGGGGTATTGACTGGCCGCATGCCCGGCTAGCGGGCCAGGCATGCGGCGGCAGGCCGGTCTCGTGCGGGACTCAGGCGCGGCCTTCGAGCTTGGCGATTTCGGTATGCAGCTTGTCCAGTTCCGCCTTGATCTGCGGCGCGTCGGCCAGTTGCTTCTCGGCCAGGCTGGCCAGCGCCTTCATCTGCCCCAGGTCGCCGGAAGCCTTCGCCTGCTGCAGGCTCACGGCATACATGGGCATGGGGTGGACGTGCTGCTGATAAGGCGCCTGGACCCGCTGCTCGACGGTCATGACCGCATGCTCGACCGCATGCCAGCGGCCGCCTTCCTCATAGCGATAGCTGGCCTGGCCGGTCTGCCAGTTGCTGCTCAGGATGCCGTGGAGGTGGAAGGTCTCGGCGATCATGCTGTTCTGGCCGCTCGGGTTGCCGTCCAGGGTCAGGATGATGGAGGGCTCGGCGCCCTCTTCCAGCCGCAGCTGGTTGAACGTCCCCCACACATCGGCCTGGAACACCAGCGGCGGATTGGTCGACTGGGTAATCTTGGCGATGCCCGACACCTTCTTGGCCGGCGTATTGACCAGCAGGGACAGGGTCAGCACTGGCGCGCCGATGGCGGGCGTTGCAACCACGTAGGTGACGGGAAACAGACCGGTTTGGCTCATGGAATCACTCCTGGAAGAAAGGTAAGAACTGCGTACGGACGGCCGCTGAAGTCACTGCCGGCCTTCGAGCTTGCGGATTTCGGCGTTGAGCGCCGCGTTGGCGCTGGCGATTTCCTGGTGGCTGTCGAGTTGCTGCTGCGCATACGCGGCCAGCGTCTTCATATGGGCCAGATCGCCGGATGCCGTGGCACGCTGGATCGCCGGGCCATACAGCGTGCGGCCGATCGTCAGCGCATTCAGCGCTTCGGGGGGAGGACCGGTCCCGGTTCCAGCGGCACGAATTCGCGGTCGATATGCGCCGGCACGCTTTCCACCTCATGCCACTGCCCGTCGACCCAGTAGCTGTAGCTGGCAATGCCGGCCTGCCAATCGGCGTTCAGCACCAGGTGCAGGCGGAACGTCGTCATGGCATTCGATGTCGGCCCACCGCTGTTGCCCTGCAGCGTCACCAGGATGCGGGTTTTGCCCGGCGGCATCACCGCCATGTACGTGAAGCCGCCCCAGACATCGACATGCAGATCGAGCGGCGGCGACACCGCCTGGGTGATCGTTGCATTGCCGACCACCCTGCGCCTGGGCGTATCGACCAGCAGATTGAGCGTGAGCGTCGGCGCGCCGGGCAGCCCGGTGCCGACCACATAGCGCACCGGGAAAAGGCCTACCGCGTTGTCTCCGGACATACGTCCTCCTTGTTGAGGGATGATGGATCGGGATGGAATGCTGGCGTGCAATGCCAGCCGGGTTAACCGCGCTCAGCCTTCGCGATTTCGAGCCTGAGCAGTTCAACGGCGGTGCGCAAATCCCCCTGCTCGCCCAGCACGGTTTCGGCCTGCGAAAGCAGAGTTTTCATTTTCTTGAGATCGCCACCGATGATGGCGTCATGGATGGCCACGCCATAAGGCGGAATGATGGTCGGCCGGGATTCCTTGCTCATCGCTTGCCCTCGCTCGTTCAAATCATCGTTGATGGCGAACGCGGGCCCCTTGCAGACCCCATCGCCCTGGGATATCGGAATGCGCGCTTTTAAAACCTCTTTCAATCGATGCGAAACAAATATTCACCCAGCAACACATCGGCCGCTGGCGAATCATGCATCGCCCGAATGAAAACCTCAGACAAGAGAGTCAGATCGTCGGCACTCAGCTGTGAATGGCAGGCCACATTTGAGGAGGGCAATTATTTGAAACCCTCGATAACAAATGCTGCACCCAATTCCAGCGGGAATCGCCGAGCCCCCTTCGAATCTCCAATATTTTTTAGAAAAATCTTCATACAACAGACATCTTTTTCTGCCGTATGCGGCCATCAACCTGACTGACCAGTGCCGCGCTCACGTTTTATAGTTTCCCGGCAAACCAGTGTCAAACTTTCTTCTACGATCCGCTTGGGACAAGAACAGCCGCAGAAAATCAGATCGCTAAACGGACGATGAATAGAAGTTTTATGAAACCCGCCGCCATAAAACTCGGGTTATCACCAATACAGCAAAGCGATATACAGAAAACGGACGTTCAGCCATCCCTGCCGTGCGCTGATTCTAGTAATCGCCCCAGGAAATTCCATGCGAGGCGATATTGAAATGAATTCATATCAGAAAATCACCGATTTTATTTCACACCGACAAATCGCGGCACTTGCATACGAATAATGTAAGCACCGATCAAAGAGCGGGTGCCGCAGGAGTCGGCCTCCGTTTGCGGGACGCGTCGCGGCCGCTTGCGCCATGCGCACGCCGCAAAGAAAAAGCGCGCCGGAGTTTCCCCCGGCGCGCTTTTCTCCTGCTGCCTGCTGCCGCTCAGCCCATCCACTTGCGGGCGTTGCGGAACATGCGCATCCACGGGCTGCTGCCGTCGCCGGCGCTCTCCCAGTCCTTCGGGTGCCAGCTCATCTGCACGGCGCGGAACACGCGTTCCGGGTGCGGCATCAGCACGGTGAAGCGGCCATCGTGCGTCGTCACCGAAGCGATGCCCTGCGGCGAGCCGTTCGGGTTCAGCGGATAGGTCTGCGTGACCTGGCCGCGGTTGTCGACGTAGCGCAGGCCCACGGCCGCCTTGCCGATGTCGCCCTGCTGCGAGAAGTCCGCGTAGCCCTCGCCGTGCGCCACGACGATGGGGATGCGGCTGCCTTCCATGCCCGCGTAGAAGATCGACGGGGACGACTCCACCTGCACCGTCACCAGGCGGCCCTCGTACTGCTCCGACTGGTTGCGCGTGAACTTCGGCCAGGCGCCGGCGCCCGGGATGATCGGAGCGAGGTTCGCCATCATCTGGCAGCCGTTGCACACACCCAGCGCGATCGAATCGGCGCGGTTGAAGAAGGCCGCGAACTGCTCGGCCAGCATGCCGTTGAACAGGATGGTCTTGGCCCAGCCCTCGCCGGCGCCCAGCACGTCGCCGTAACTGAAGCCGCCGCAGGCGACGAAGCCCTTGAAAGCGGCGAGGTTGGTGCGGCCTGCCAACAGGTCGCTCATGTGCACGTCGTAGGCGTCGAAACCGGCCTTGTCCATCGCATAGGCCATTTCCACCTGCGAATTGACGCCCTGCTCGCGCAGGATCGCCATGCGCGGACGCGCGCCCGTGGCAATGAACGGCGCGGCCACGTCCTCGGCGATGTCGAAGCTCAGGTGCGGCGAGATACCGGGGTCTTCGGCGTCGAGCAGGCGGTCGTACTCGCTCTGCGTGCACTCGGGGTTGTCGCGCAGGCCGGCGATGCGCCAGGAGACATCCGTCCAGATGCGCTGCAACTCAGTGCGCGAGGCGCTGAAGACCTTCTTGGCATCGCGCCAGATCTCAATGCTGCCGCTGGCGTTCGGCGCGCCGATCACGTGGCTGCAGGCCGCCAGGCCATGCTCGCGCAGCACCGCGAAGACGGCGTCGCGCTGGGCGGCCGGCACCTGGATCACGGCACCCAGCTCCTCGGAGAACAGTGCGCGCAGCGTCATGTCGGCGCGGCGGCCGGAGACCTGCTGCGCCCAGTTCTTGGCGTCGCCGTAGTCGGACGCGTGCGCGCCGTCGAGCGTAAGCATGTCGACGTTGATCGACACCCCGCAGTGGCCGGCAAAGGCCATCTCGCACACCGTCGCCCACAGGCCGCCGTCGGAGCGGTCGTGGTAGGCCAGCAGCATGCCGGCTGCGTTCAACTGCTGGATGGCGGCGAAGAAGCGCTTGAGGTCTTCGGCATCATCGACGTCCGGCACGCTGTTGCCGATCTGCTGCGTGACCTGCGCCAGGATGCTGCCGCCCAGGCGGTGCTTGCCTCGGCCGAGGTCGATGACGATCAGCGTGGTGTCGGCGGCTTCGCCGGCCGCGGTCACCGGCTTGAGCTGCGGCGTGAGCGTGCCGCGCACGTCCGTCACCGGCGCGAAGGCCGAGACGATCAGCGACACCGGCGCCACCACTTCCTTGGCCGCGCCCGCGTCGTCCCACTTGGTGCGCATCGACAGCGAATCCTTGCCGACCGGGATGCTGATGCCCAGCGCCGGGCACAGCTCCATGCCGACCGCCTTGACGGTGTCGTACAGGCGCGCGTCCTCACCGTCCGCGCCGCAAGCCGCCATCCAGTTGGCCGACAGTTTGAGCTGCGTGAGCGAGGCGATCGGCGCCGCCGCGATGTTGGTGATGGCCTCGCCGATCGCCATGCGGCCCGATGCCGGTGCGTCGATGACGGCCAGCGGCGTGCGCTCGCCCATCGTCATGGCCTCGCCGGCGTAGCCCTTATAGTCGAGCGTGGTGACGGCCACGTCGGCCACCGGCACCTGCCATGGGCCGACCATCTGGTCGCGCGTGTTCAGCCCGCCCACGGTGCGGTCGCCGATCGTGATCAGGAACGACTTGCTGGCGACGGTCGGATGGCGCAGCACGTCGCGCGCCACGGTCTCCAGGTCCAGGCCCGTCACGTCGACTTCCGGCAGCACCTGCGCCACGCGGCGCACGTCGCGGTGCATGCGCGGCGGCTTGCCCAGCAGCACGTCCATCGGCATGTTGACCGGGAAGTGCTCGGCGGCCTCGGCTGCGGCGTCGCTGTCGACCACTTGCAGTTGCTGTTCGTCCGTGGCGAAGCCGACCACCGAGAACGGTGCGCGCTCGCGTTGGCACATGGCCTGGAAGCGCGGAAAATCGCCCGGGGCGATGGCGAGCGTATAGCGCTCCTGCGATTCGTTGCACCAGATTTCAGCCGGGCTCAGGCCCGACTCTTCCAGGTGCACCTGGCGCAGGTCGAAGCGTGCGCCCTTGTCGGCGCCGTCCACGAGTTCGGGGAAGGCGTTGGAGATGCCGCCCGCGCCCACGTCGTGGATCGACAGGATCGGGTTGTCCTCACCCAGCGCCCAGCAGGCGTTGATGACTTCCTGCGCGCGGCGCTGCATCTCGGGGTTGCCGCGCTGCACGGAATCGAAGTCCAGATCGGCGGTGTTGGTGCCGGTCGCCATCGAGCTGGCGGCGCCGCCGCCCATGCCGATGCGCATGCCCGGGCCGCCCAGTTGCACCAGCAGCGTGCCGGCCGGCAGATCGTGCTTGTGGGTGTGGCCGGCGTCGATGTTGCCGATGCCGCCGGCGATCATGATGGGCTTGTGGTAGCCGCGCACCGTGCCGCCCACGTTCTGCTCGTAGACGCGGAAATAGCCGCCCAGGTTGGGCCGGCCGAATTCGTTGTTGAAGGCCGCGCCGCCGATCGGGCCTTCGATCATGATCTGCAGCGGCGAGGCGATGCGCTCCGGCTTGCCGACCGGGCCCGGCGCCTCGGCGTCGGGGTTGCGGTGCGCCACGGGCTGGGCCGAGTCGCGGGCGTTTTCCCACGATTGCACGGCCTCGGGCAGCAGCAGGTTCGACACCGTGAAGCCGGTCAGGCCCGCCTTGGGCTTGGCGCCGCGGCCGGTCGCACCTTCGTCGCGGATCTCGCCGCCCGCGCCCGTGGAGGCACCGGGGAACGGCGAGATGGCGGTCGGGTGGTTGTGCGTCTCCACCTTCATCAGCGTGTGCGTGAGCGCCTCGTGGCGGCCGTAGTGCGGCACGCCGACCTGCGCCTCGGTGCCCGCGCGCGGGAACCAGCGCTCGGCCATGCCGCCTTCCATGATGGCGGCATTGTCCGAATACGCCACCACCGTGCCCTGCGGCGCCAACTGGTGCGTGTTGCGGATCATCGCGAACAGCGACTTGTCCTGGCGCTCGCCGTCGATGGTCCAATCGGCGTTGAAGATCTTGTGGCGACAGTGTTCGCTGTTGGCCTGCGCGAACATCATCAGTTCGACGTCGGTCGGGTTGCGGCCGAGCTTGCGGTAGGCGTCGACCAGGTAGTCGATCTCGTCGTCGGACAGCGCCAGGCCCATCTCGGTGTTGGCGGCAGCCAGCGCACGGCGGCCGGCGGCGGCATCGCCGCTGCCCAGATCGACGAAGCGCAGCGCCTTGGCCGGCAGCACGTCGAACAGGCCGTAGCCGTCTTCGCGCGTGGCGATCACGGTCTCAGTCATGCGATCGTGCAGGTGCGCGGCGACGGCGGCGCGCGTGGCCTCGTCCAGTTGCTTGCGGCCGCCAGTCAGGCCATGAAGGAAGCCCTTCTTGCAGGTGACGGTGAACTCCACGCCACGCTCGATGCGGTGGATCTGCGGCAGCGCGCAATGGCGGGCGATTTCCGTCGCCTTGCTGGCCCACGGCGAGATCGTGCCGAAGCGCGGAATCACCACGAAGCGGTCGCCCTCGGTCTCGGCCGGCGCGGGCGAGCCGTAGGTCAGCAGCGCCTGGACGCGCGCCGCCTCATCGGCCGACAGCGGCGCATCGGCGGCGACGAAGTGCAGGTATTGGGCACTGACGGCATCGATGTCCGGATCGATGCGCTTGAGCGTGGAGAGCAGGCGTTGCTGACGGAAGGCGGACAGCGCGAGAGCGCCGGGAAAGCACGAAAAATGCGCCATGGTGGGCAAGGCAGGCAGTAGCTGGGAGAGGGGTTTCCCGGCGGTGCGGGAAAACCGCTATTGTACCTTGCCCAGCCGGCCTTACCGACGCCCCGATCGGCCAAAAATAGGCCAAAAATGCGCCGCCGCCGCCGCGAATGGGCGTTTTACAGCGAGGTGGCCGAGCGCGCCGCCTGCTCGTACAGCCCCGTCAGCACGCGCATCAGGCGCGCCAGCTCGCCGATTTCGGCGTTTTCCTCGCCGCTCGGCGAGATGTTGCTGGTCAGGCACTGCTCGCGGATCTCCCGGTAGCGTGCGCAGGCCGTCTCGCCGGTCTCCGTGGTGGTATAGGCGACTTCCTTGCCGTTGCGCGTGCCCTCCACCAGTTCCATCCCCTGCAGTTTCTTGAGGGAATAAGTGACGAGGTGGGTGTCCTCCACGTTCAGCACGAAGCAGATGTCGGCCAGCCGCTTGGCCCGGCCCCGGTGGTTGACGTGATGCACCACCAGCACATCGAGGAAGGTCAGGTCGCGCACGCCGGCCGCCGCCATGCAGCGCACGCACCAGCGGTGATAGGCGTTGTAGGCCGTATTGAGCGCGAACTCGAACTCCGACAGTTCCGGGCTGCGCGCGGACACCAGATGGGCAGACGACACGATCGCCCCGCTCTTTCCGCCTTCATTGGCGGCAGCTTCCGGCAAATCGACTTTCGAAGAGGACGACGACTTGGACATGCGTGACTCGCGGGCAGAAAAGGATGGCAACGCCAACTATTGTAAGAGAATAGATCGTCATCTCTACCCAGACGCTATGTCCGCTCATTCCACCTGGCGTGACGTCCTCAGGGACGGCACCCCCACCGAACGCCATGGCGCCGACCTGCTGTTCGGCAGCGCCGCCGTCCGCGCGCTCGAGACCGCCGCCGGCCGCGCGCTCGCCCCCTTCACGCTGATGGCCCGCGCCGGCGAAGCCGCCGCCGACTGGCTGCAAGCGCGCACGCCGCGCGGCCACCTGCTGCTGGTTGCCGGCCCAGGCAACAATGGCGGCGATGCACTGGTCGCCGCCACCGCGCTGCACGAGGCCGGACGCACCGTCACGGTCTGGCTTGCCGCCGACCCGGCCCGCCTGCCCGACGACGCCCGCCGCGCCTGGACCGAAGCCTGCGCGGCCAACGTCCCGATCGAAGTCCTGCATGCGCCGGCGTCCGTCCCCGCCACGGTCACCGCCATCGTCGACGGCCTGTTCGGCATCGGCCTGACACGGCCGCTGACCGGGCTGCATGCCGCGCTGGTCGAGACCCTCAACGGCAGCGGGCTGCCCGTCTACGCGCTCGATGTCCCATCGGGCCTGTCCGGCGACACGGGCCAACCGCCCGCGCCGGATTCGCCGGTGGTGCGCGCACACGCCACGCTCACGTTCCTGGCCGCCAAGCCCGGGCTGTTCACCGGCATGGGCCGCGACGCCGCGGGCGATCTTGCCCTGGCCGATCTGCAGGCCGCCCAGCCCGCCTACGACGGCATGGTGGAGGCCGACGCGCAGATCAACACGCCGTTGCGCTGGCTCGCCCACATTCCGCGGCGGCGCCACAATGGCCATAAGGGGGCGTACGGCAGCGTCGCCATCGTCGGCGGCGCACAGGGCATGGTCGGCGCCCCGCTGCTGTCGGCGCGCGGCGCACTCTACCTGGGCGCGGGCAAGGTCCACGTGGTCTCGCTGGCCGCCGATGCGCCGCGCGTGGATTGCGCCCAGCCCGAGCTGATGCTGCACACCTGGGGCACCCTGGACCTGGGCGGCATGCAGGCGCTCGCCGCCGGCCCCGGCATGGGCACCGGCAAGGACGCCTACGAGGCGCTGGACCACCTGCTCGACCGCATGCTGCCCGCGCGCATCGCCGCCGTCTTCGACGCCGACGCGCTCAACCTGTTCGCCCGCGCCCCGGCCCTGCTCACGCGGCTGACGCGGCTGGCCTCGGGCGGCGCACCCATCGTGCTGACGCCGCATCCGCTCGAAGCCGCACGCCTGCTCGACACCGACACCCAGACCGTGCAGCGCGACCGGCTGGCCGCGGCCCAGGCGCTGGTCAACCGCAGCGGCGCGGTGGTCGTGCTCAAGGGTTCGGGCACCGTCGTCGCCGCACCGGGCGTCCCGCCCGCTGTCAACCCGACCGGCAACGGCGGATTGGCCTCGGGCGGCACCGGCGACGTGCTGACCGGCATGATCGGCGCCCTGCTCGCACAGGGCGTACCGGCGCGCGAGGCGGCACTGGCGGCCGTCTGGCTGCACGGCCGCGCCGCGGACGAGCTCGTCGCCGCCGGCGAAGGGCCCATCGGACTGCACGCCGGCGAGCTGTGCGTGCCGGCGCGCCGCGCCCTCAACGGACTGCTGAAATCAGACGCGTGCCAATAGAACACCGGCGGGGTGCGCCGTTATACTGCGCATTCGTTTTCCCCATGCCGATTCCCGCCGTATGCCCACCACCCTTCCCGCCTGGCAGTCCCTGACACAGCATGCCCAAGCGATCCGCGCCACCCACATGCGCGACTGGTTTGCCGCACCGGACGCCGAGGAACGGGTGCGCGCCTTCACCGTGGAGGCGGCCGGGCTGACGCTCGACTACGCGAAGAACCGCATCACGCCGGAAACGCTCGCGCTGCTGCTCCGGCTCGCGGACGAAGCCGGCGTCCCGGCACTGCGCGATGCCATGCTGCGCGGCGAGCGCATCAACAATACCGAGCACCGCTCCGTCCTGCACGTCGCCCTGCGCGGCCACGCCGAGGACGACTACCGTGCCGACGGCGCCCCCGTGATGCCCGACGTGCTGCGCGTGCGCGCCCAGATGCGCGACTTCGCCGGGCGCGTGCACGACGGCACCTGGACCGGCCATTCCGGCCAGCGCATCACCGACGTGGTCAACATCGGCATCGGTGGCTCAGACCTCGGGCCGCGCATGGTATGCCGCGCGCTGGCACACCTGGCGGTGCCGCAGGTGCGCGTGCATTTCGTCTCCAACGTCGACGGCACCGACCTGGCCGAGACCCTCGCGCACCTCAACCCCGACACCACGCTCGCCATCGTCTGCTCCAAGACGTTCACCACGCTGGAGACCATGGCCAACGCGCACAGCATGCGCCGCTGGTTCGTCGAGCACGGCGTGCCCGAGGGCCGGCTCAAGCAGCACTTCGTCGCCGTATCGACCAACCGCGATGCCGTGGTCGAATTCGGCATCGATCCGGCCAACATGTTCACCTTCTGGGACTGGGTCGGCGGGCGCTTCTCGCTGTGGTCGGCCGTCGGCCTGTCGATCGCGCTGGCGATCGGCCCCGAGCAGTTCGAGGCGATGCTCGACGGCGCCCGGGCGATGGACCGGCACTTCGCCACCGCGGCACCGCGCGAGAACATGCCGCTGATCCTCGGCCTGCTGTCGGTCTGGTATCGCGGCTTCTTCGGCGCGGCCAGCGCCTGCACGGCGCCCTACTGCGCCCCGCTGGAGCTGCTGACCGACTTCATGCAGCAGTTGGAGATGGAGAGCAACGGCAAGTCCGTCCAGCGCAACGGCGCGGCCATCGACACCGACACCGGCCCCATCGTCTGGGGCACTGCCGGCACCAACGGCCAGCATGCCTATTTCCAGCTGATCCACCAGGGCTCGCAGATCGTGCCGGTGGATTTCATCACCACGCTTGAACCGGTGCGCAGCCTGCCGGGCCACCACGCCAAGCTGCTGGCCAACTGCTTCGCCCAGGGCGAAGCGCTGCTGCGCGGGCGCACGGCGGAGGAAGTCCGCGCTGGCGGCATTACCGATGAAGCCCTGGTGCCGCACATGGTGTTCGAGGGCAACCGGCCCAGCAACACGATCCTGATGCAGCGGCTGGACGCAGCCTCACTCGGCGCCCTGATCGCCTGCGCCGAACACCGCACCTTCGTGCAGGGCGCGATCTGGAACATCAACTCGTTCGACCAATGGGGCGTGGAACTCGGCAAGAAGCTCGCCAAGCCGATCCAGGCGGAGCTGGAAGGCGCGTCCGCCTCGGTGGCACACGACGCCTCGACGGCGGCGCTGATCCGCCGCGCCAAGGCCGCGCGCTAAATCGTCCGCAACTCAGAGCTCGGTCACGATCTCGTCGCCGACAAGGTGACCCGCCTCGATGGTGAGGATGCGGCTGCATCGCGCCGCGACCGAGCGGTCGTGCGTGACCAGCACCAGCGTCGAGCCGGCACTGCGGTTGAGTTCGAACATCAGCGCGATCACGGCTTCGCCGGTGGCGGTGTCGAGACTCCCGGTGGGCTCATCGGCAAACAGGATGTCAGGCTCGGTGACAAAGGCCCGCGCCAGCGCAACACGCTGCTGTTCGCCCCCCGACAAGGTGTTCGGATAGTGCGACAGCCGCGCTCCCAACCCAACGCGCTCCAGCAGCACCGTGGCACGGCGGCGCATGTCGGCGGCGCCCACGTCGCCCTGCAGCTCCAGCGGCAACATCACGTTCTCCAGCGCGGTCAGGTGCGGCAGCAACTGGAACGACTGGAACACGAAACCGACATGACTGCCGCGCACCGCCGCGCGGCCGTCCTCATCAAGGCCGAACAGATCATGGCCAAGCAGCCTGACCGAGCCGGAGGTCGGCAGATCCAGCCCCGCCAGCAGCCCCAGCAGCGTCGACTTGCCCGAGCCCGAAGCACCGACGATGGCCAACGTCTCCCCCGCCTCCACGCGGAACGCGACATCGCTCAAAATAGGCAACTCGCCGGTGGCGTCGCGCACGGTCTTGTGCAGCGAATCGACTTCAATCACCCAGGTAGCGGAAGACGACATGATCGGACGGCAAGGTAGTAGAAGGCGCAGCGTAACGGAATGGATCGTGCTCGCGGCCGCGCTCGGCTGTGTGATGATCGGCGTCTCGCCGATGTCGCACGCTGCGACGGAAGGCTCCACACCGGCACCGCGCCGCGTGGTGGTGCTGGGCGACAGCCTGTCAGCGGAATACGGCCTGGCGCAAGGCACCGGCTGGGTCGCGCTGCTGGGCAACCGCCTGAAAGAACGGAAGCCCGATTATAGCGTCGCCAATGCCAGCATCAGCGGCGACACCACCGCGGGCGGGCGCGCCCGCCTGCCGGCCGTGCTTGCGCGCGAGAAGCCGGCGGTGGTGGTACTCGAACTCGGCGCCAACGATGCGCTGCGCGGGCTGTCGCTGTCCGCCAGCGAAGCCAATCTGAAGGCGATGATCGAGGCATCGCAGGCCGCCGGCGCCAGGGTGCTGCTGGTCGGCATGCGCATCCCACCCAATTACGGGCCGGACTATAGCGAACGCTTCTTCGCCATGTTTGGCAAACTGGCGCAGCAGTACAGGCTGCCGCTGGTGCCGTTCCTCCTGGACGGCGTGGCCCAGCGACCCGACTGGTTCCAGGAAGACCGCATCCACCCGGTCGCGGCGGCGCAGCCAACGCTGCTCGACAACGTCTGGCCCAAGCTCGAACCTTTACTCAAAGGCCGGGTCGGAGGATGATCCCATCGCCTTCAGGCATCCGCCGATGCCTGAACACCGGGGCTCAAACATCAACACACGCATTACGGGGAGAAACACCATGAAGCTGCTGGCGAAATCGCTGCAGGCGACGCGGGACAACAAACGGTTCCTGGTCGGCATGTCGCTGCTGTTCGCATTCCGGGCCTGTGTCGCGGACTGGGCAGTCGTACCGAGCGGCTCAATGAATCCGACGCTGATCGAAGGCGACTACATCATTATGAACCGCCTCGCCTACGGCGTCCGCGTGCCGGCCACCACCGTCTGGCTCAAGCGGGGCGATGAACCCCGCCGCGGCGACGTCGTCGTGTTCTCCTCCCCCGAGGACGGCACCAAGCTCGTCAAGCGCCTGATCGGGTTGCCGGGCGACGTGGTCGAGATGCGCAGCGAAGCGCTCTACATCAACCACCACCGCCTCGCCTACACGCCGTTGCCAGACGCCGCGCCCGGCGCCCTGCCGCAAGCAACCGCCGCCCAGCCCCACGACCTGTGGCGCGAAGCACTGCCCGGCCACCCGCACCCGGTGATGGTCCTGCCCGAAGTGGCCGCGCTGCGCAGCTTCGGCCCGATCGTCGTGCCGGCCGATCATTACCTGATGCTCGGTGACAACCGCGACAACAGCCGGGATTCCCGCTACTTCGGACTGGTGCCGCGTGCGAACCTGATCGCACGCGCATCGCATGTGGCGGTGTCGCTCGATCGAGACCGCTGGTATCTGCCGCGCCTCGCGCGCATCGGCCGACCGCTCGACTGAGCACCCAAGCGCCAAGCGCAAGCCATAAAAAAAGCCCCCTCGACGAGGGGGCTTCTTCATGGTGCCAGCCGATCTCAGGACCCATCGTCCACCGACGCGGCAGACTTGGCGGCGTCGATCACCGTAGTGTTGATCTTCACCTTGGAGCGCGCCTTCAGCGCCTCGTAATAGGCATTGAAATCGGCCTGCCCATCGGCCTGCGCCAGTTGCTGTGCATCGGCCGCGCGGCGCGCCGGGTCCACGTTGGCAGGCGGCAGCACCTTATTGATGCGATACAACGCATAGCCCTGCGCCCCCAGATCCACGCCGATCGTGGCCGGCAGCTTGGCCGCATCCGCGCGCAGGATCGCAGCCAGCGCGGCCGGCGGCGTACCTTGCGCCTGCTGGCGCGAAACCGTCTGTGCCGCACCAAAACCCTCGGCGCTGTTGCTCTGCTTGACCGCGGCCAGCTTCTCTTCGCCCGCCTTCTTGGCCAGCGCGGCCGACTGTTCAGCAAGCACCTTGGCCTTCACTTGCTCGCGCACGTCGGCCAGCTTCTTGACCGAGGCCGGGCGATGCTCCACCACGCGCGCCGCCACCAGCGTGGTCGGACCGACCTGCACGGCTTGCGTATTGCGGTGATTCTTGATCACGTCGTCGGCGAACAACGCCTTGAGCACCTTGTCGTTGTTGATCGGGCTGCTGCCCAGGGCCGGATTCGGCACACGCGTGACATTGTCGGCCGTCTGGACCTGCAGCTTGAGTTTGTCGGCGACCGGCTTCAGGCTATCGGACTGGTCTTCCACCCCGTTGGAGAAGGCATCGGCCAGTTCGGTGTACTTCTTGTTGGCCAGTTGCGTGCGCACCTCGCGCTCCAGCTCCGGCTTGACGGCTTCCAGCGACTGCACGCCGCCGCCCTTCACTTCCTCCAGCTTGATGATGTGGAAGCCGAAATCGCTCTGCACCACATCGCTGATGTCGCCCGGCTGCTTGAGCGCGAACAGCGCGCTCTCGAACTGCGGAACGGTCGCGCCCTTGGCAAGGAAGCCCAGTTCGCCGCCCTGCGCGGCCGAGCCCGGATCCCCCGAATACTTCTTGGCGAGTTCGGCGAAGTTGCCCGGCGCCTTGCGCACCTCGGCCAGCACCTCTTCCGCCCGCTTCTTGGCTGCGTCCTTGTCGGCGGGCTTGGCGTTGTCCGGCAGCTTGATCAGGATGTGCGCGGCGCGGCGCTGCTCTTCGGTCTTGAAGCGCGCAACGTTCTGATCGTAGTACTCCTTGAGCTGCTCGAGCGTAACGGGAATCTGCTTCATCATGTCCTCGCCCGAGAACACCACATACTCAGCCTTGACCTGCTCGGGCACGGCGAATTCCTGCTGGTGCGCGTCGTAATAGGCCTGGATGGCCTTCTCGTCGACCGCCACCTTCGACACATAGTCGGCCGGCTTGAGCAGCAGCGCCTGCACTTCGCGCTGCTGGTCGCGCGCGTCGATCAGGCGGTCGACCAGCGACTTCGGCACAAACGCGCTCGCGACGATCGATTGCGGAATCTGCTGCAGCACGAGTTCCGAGCGCACGCGCGCGTCGAACTGCTCCGGCGTCATGCCCTGGGCCGCCAGCAGCTTGATGTACGCGTCGGTATCGAACTTGCCATCCGGCTTGCGCAGTTGCGCGACCGCGGGAATCTGCTCGATGGTCTCGCGAACTTTGCTGTCCGCGATCGACAGGTTGGTACGCGATGCCTCGTTGGCCATCACGCGCTGCTGGATGATGCCGTCCAGCACGTCGCGACGCATCTGCGGGCCCTCGAACTGGCGCGGATCGTACTGCCCGCCCAGCATCTGCCGCAGGCGCTCGGTCTGCTCGCGAACGCGCGCATCGAGCTCGCTGGTGGTAATCACGGCATCACCCACCTTGGCGGCATCGTGCGAACCATCCATGAAGCGCGAATAGCCTTGCACACCAAAGAACACGAACGACGGAAACACCAGAATCAGCAGCACTAGAAACATCAAGCGCCGATGCGTACGTACGAAATCAAGCATGCTGGACCGGACGAGGAGAAGATGGAAAATCCGGCGATTCTATCAGGTGCGGCGGGCTTTCCGGACAATCGCCGTGCAATGCGCTGGCGCAGCGGCACCTTTCAGCATGGCAAAAAAGACAAAGGCCCGAACGCATCGGGCCTTTGAGGAATGTTGGCGGAGCGGACGGGACTCGAACCCGCGACCCCCGGCGTGACAGGCCGGTATTCTAACCGACTGAACTACCGCTCCAGTTTGGTTCGGACCGCGCGGCACATCATCGGCAATACGAACGATGGTGGGTGCTGAGAGGCTCGAACTCCCGACCTACGCCTTGTAAGGGCGCCGCTCTACCAACTGAGCTAAGCACCCGTTCGCATTGCCGGCGCAAGCCGGACTGTCCGGCGCCTGCGGTAGTCAGTCGCAAGCACCAAAGCCGACTAGTTTAGCGCATCCTTGAGCGCTTTGCCAGGTTTGAATTTCGCAACCTTGGCGCCTTCGATTTTGATGGTCGCGCCGGTGCGCGGATTGCGCCCGGCGCGCGCCGAACGCTGGCCGACCAGGAACGTGCCGAACCCGACCAGGGTGACCGACCCGCCGTCGCACAGCGCATCCTTGATCCCGCCGATCAGCGCGTCGATGGCACGCCCGGCCGCCGCTTTCGACATGTCGGTCTGCGCCGCCACATGGTCGATGAGATCTGTCTTGTTCATCGCCGCCTCCCCGTTCACCCGTAGGTCGATTTCATTAAAGTGGCCGCCAATCGACGTGTCAAGGCGCGCAGGCCACCGCAGACAGCGGCCGGCACACGCATCGCACGCGCACCAAAGAAAAGGGCCCGAACATGTCGGGCCCTCATCGGACTACACCGGAAAGCGCATCACATCCTCAGTGATGCACCATCTCGTGCGCGTCGCCGCCTTCAGCCTTGCCGGCTTCCGGCGCCGGCTTCGGCTTCGGCTCCTCTTCCGGCAGCGGCTCGGGCTTGCGCACCAGCGCGAGCTCCAGCACCTTGTCGATCCAGCGGACCGGCACGATCTCGATGCTGTTCTTCACGTTGTCCGGAATGTCCGCCAAGTCCTTGACGTTCTCTTCCGGAATCAGCACCAGCTTGATACCGCCACGGTGTGCGGCCAGCAGCTTCTCCTTCAGACCACCGATCGGCAGCACCTCGCCGCGCAGCGTGATTTCGCCGGTCATGGCCACATCGGCCCGCACCGGGATGCCGGTCAGCACCGACACCAGCGCAGTCGTCATGGCAATACCCGCCGACGGACCATCCTTGGGCGTCGCACCTTCGGGCACGTGGATGTGGATGTCGCGCTTCTCGAACATCTCATCCTTGACGCCCAAGCGCGCCGACCGCGAACGCACCACGGAGCGTGCTGCCTCGACCGATTCTTTCATCACGTCGCCCAGCGAACCCGTGCGAGTGATGTTGCCCTTGCCCGGCATGACCGCGGCTTCGATCGTCAGCAGGTCGCCACCCACTTCCGTCCAGGCGAGGCCGGTCACTTGGCCCACCTGGTCTTCCTTGCCGGCCAGACCGAAATCGAAACGACGCACACCCAGGAACTTGTCCAGGTTGTCGGAATCGACCTTCACCGACGTACCCGCTTCCTTCTTCAGCAGCAACTGCTTGACCACCTTGCGGCAGATCTTCGAGACCTCGCGCTCCAGCGACCGCACGCCGGCTTCCCGGGTGTAGTAGCGGATGATGTCGCGCAGCGCGCCTTCCGCCACCTCGATCTCGCCGCCCTTCAGACCGTTGTTCTTGGTCTGCTTGGGCAACAGATAGCGCTGGGCGATGTTGACCTTCTCATCCTCGGTATAGCCCGACAACCGGATCACTTCCATCCGGTCCAGCAACGGCGCCGGAATGTTCAGCGAGTTCGACGTCGCCACGAACATCACGTCCGACAGATCGAAGTCCACCTCGATGTAGTGATCCTGGAACGTGTGGTTCTGCTCCGGGTCCAGCACTTCGAGCAGCGCCGACGACGGGTCGCCGCGGAAATCCGCGCCCATCTTGTCGATCTCGTCGAGCAGGAAGAGCGGATTGCGCACACCGACCTTGGTCAGGCTCTGCAGGATCTTGCCCGGCATCGACCCGATGTAGGTCCGGCGGTGGCCACGGATCTCGGCCTCGTCACGCACGCCGCCCAGCGCCATGCGTACGAACTTGCGGTTCGTCGCACGCGCCACCGACTGCCCCAGCGAGGTCTTGCCGACGCCCGGTGGCCCCACGAGACACAGGATCGGCGCCTTCAGCTTATCGACGCGCTGCTGCACCGCGAGGTACTCGAGGATGCGTTCCTTGACCTTCTCCAGGCCGTAATGGTCTTGATCCAGCACCTGTTCGGCATTCGACAGGTCGTTATTGACCTTGCTCTTCTTGCGCCACGGCAGACCGACCAGCGTGTCGATATAGTTGCGCACGACCGTTGCCTCGGCCGACATCGGCGACATCAGCTTGAGCTTCTTGAACTCCGAGTCGGCCTTCTTCTTGGCCTCCTTGGGCATGCGGGCGGCCTTGATCTTCTTGTCCAGCTCTTCCAGATCGGCGCCCTCTTCACCCTCGCCGAGCTCCTTCTGGATGGCCTTGACCTGCTCGTTCAGGTAGTACTCGCGCTGGCTCTTCTCCATCTGGCGCTTGACACGGCCGCGGATGCGCTTCTCCACCTGCAGGATGTCGATCTCGCCTTCCAGCTGCGACAGCAGGCTCTCCAGACGTTCGGTCACATTGAACATCTCGAGGATCTTCTGCTTCTGCTCGAGCTTGATCGGCAGATGCGCGGCAATGGTGTCGGCCAGGCGACCCGGTTCGTCGATGCCCGACAGCGAGGTCAGGATCTCTGGCGGGATCTTTTTGTTCAGCTTCACGTACTGGTCGAACTGCGACACGATGGCACGGCGCAGCGCCTCGGTCTCGGCCGACTCGGTCGGCTCCGGGCCGATGGGCATCGCTTCGCAGTGGAAATGCGATTCGTCATCGGTCACGGACAGGATGTTGGCACGCTGCGTGCCCTCGACCAGCACCTTCACGGTGCCGTCCGGCAGCTTCAGCATCTGCAGGATGTTGGCGATGCAACCGACCTCGTAGAGGTCCTTGTCGGTCGGCTCATCCTTGGCCGCCGTCTTCTGGGCGACCAGCATGATGCTCTTGCCCGCTTCCATCGCGGCTTCCAGTGCCTTGATGGATTTGGGGCGCCCCACGAACAGCGGAATCACCATGTGCGGGAACACCACCACGTCGCGCAGCGGCAACAGCGGCAGGCGAATCTGCTCAGCGGGTAGGAGTTGGGTTCCGGACATTATTTTCCCCAGAAAGTCATGTAAGGGCTAAATTGGGTGCCGCGACAGCTTTTACAAGACCATCACCGCAAGTCGCGTGCCGGCCCGGTTTCCCGAAGCAAAAAAGCCGCTCGCGTGCGAACGGCTTCCTGCATGGGATGCATACGGCGCATCCCGGCCAGTCATTCGCGTCAGTTGGAACCTGCAACCTTGGGTTGCTCTTCGTACATCAGCAAGGGCTTGCCGTCGCCGGTGATCGTGCTTTCATCGATCACCACCTTCTGCACGCCCTTGTGGTTGGGAAGGTCGTACATCACATCCATCAGCGCGTGCTCGACAATGGAACGCAACCCGCGCGCCCCCGTCTTGCGCTTGATCGCCTTGCGGGCAATCGCCGTCAACGCGCTCGGACGGATTTCCAGCTCCACCCCTTCCATGGCCAGCAGCTTCTGATACTGCTTGACGATTGCATTCTTCGGCTCGACCAGGATCTCCATCAACGCCGCCTCATCCAGCTTGGCCAGCGTCGCCACCACGGGCAGACGGCCGATCAGTTCGGGAATCAGGCCGAACTTGATCAGGTCTTCCGGCTCCACCTGCGGCAACACCTCGTTGACGTCCCGCTCTTCCCGGCTCTTGACCTCGGCGCCGAAGCCGATGCCGGACTTGTCCGAGCGTTGCATGATGATCTTCTCCAGACCATCGAAGGCACCACCGCAAATAAACAGGATATTGGTCGTATCGACCTGCAGAAAGTCCTGATTTGGATGCTTGCGCCCGCCTTGCGGCGGCACCGAGGCCATCGTCCCTTCGATCAGCTTCAGCAAGGCCTGCTGCACACCTTCCCCAGAAACGTCCCGGGTGATGGATGGGTTGTCAGACTTGCGAGAAATCTTGTCGATTTCATCGATGTAGACAATGCCGCGCTGCGCCTTGTCGACCTCGTAATTGCAGTTCTGCAGCAGCTTCTGGATGATGTTCTCGACATCCTCGCCCACGTAGCCGGCCTCGGTCAGCGTGGTAGCGTCGGCGATGACGAACGGCACGTTCAGCAAGCGCGCCAGCGTTTGCGCCAGCAGTGTCTTGCCCGAGCCGGTCGGCCCGATGAGCAGGATGTTGCTCTTGGACAGCTCGACATCGTCCTTCTTGCCGAGATGCTTCAAGCGCTTGTAGTGGTTATAGACCGCGACCGCGAGGATCTTCTTGGCCTGCTCCTGGCCAATCACGTATTGATCCAGGCTCTGGCGAATCTCATGCGGGGTCGGCAGGTCGGATTTGACCGCCAGGCCGCCCTCCTTCTCGGAGATCGAGGCCTCGTCCCGGATGATTTCATTGCACAGGTCGATACATTCATCGCAGATGAAGACCGAGGGACCGGCAATCAGTTTCTTGACCTCATGCTGGCTCTTGCCGCAGAACGAGCAATACAGCAGCTTTTCGCCAGTCGAGCCTTTCTTGTCCGCCATAACGATAACCAGTAGTTCCTGACCGCATCATACGCCAAATTGCCTGGCGACGATCCGCAGGTGTTGCACAAAGCAAAAACGAGGCGCGAGGCCTCGTCTTTGACAGCTTGAGACGCCCGGCACGCTACGACCGGTGTGCCGTCCAGCGCACCGACCACTGCGCGTTCAGGCGCCCCGCCGAGCCAGCACCTTGTCGATCAGGCCGTATTCCTTGGCCTGGTCGCCGCTCATGAAATTGTCGCGGTCCGTGTCGCGGGCGATCTTGTCCACGGGCTGGCCGGTGACTTCCGACAGGATCGTGTTCAGACGCTCGCGCAGGTACAGGATTTCACGCGCCTGGATCTCGATATCAGACGCCTGGCCGCGTGCGCCGCCCAACGGCTGGTGGATCATGATCCGCGAGTTCGGCAGCGCATAGCGCTTGCCCTTCGCGCCAGCAGCCAGCAGGAACGCACCCATGCTGGCGGCCATGCCCATGCACAGCGTGGACACGTCGGGCTTGACGAACTGCATCGTGTCGTACATCGCCAGGCCCGCCGACACCGAACCGCCCGGCGAGTTGATGTACAGCGAAATGTCCTTGTCGGGGTTCTCGCTTTCCAGGAACAGCAGCTGTGCCACCACGAGATTGGCGGTCTGGTCATTGACCTCGCCCACCATGAAGATCACCCGCTCCTTCAGCAGGCGCGAGTAGATGTCGTAGGCGCGTTCGCCGCGGCCCGACTGCTCGACCACCATCGGCACCAGTCCGAGCCCCTGCGTTTCGAGCGCGGAAGCCTGGGTGCGGGCGAGCTGGTCGATCAGTTCATTGCGGATCATGCGGATCTCCGGTGCGTGGATCGGTCGAGTCAGCCTTGCGCGCCCGGGGCGGCGGTCAGCTCTTCGAACGACATGGCCTTGTCAGTAACCTTGGCCTTGTCGCACACAAAATTTACCACGTTGTTTTCGAGCACGTAGGCTTCCATTTCGGCCAGGCGCTGCTGGTCGCCGTAGTACCAACGGATGACTTCCTTCGGATCTTCGTAGCTCTTGGCGAACTCTTCGATCTCGGCCTTGACCTGCTCCGGCTTGGCTTCCAGGCCGTTGGCCTTGACCACTTCGGCCAGCACCAGGCCCAGCTTCACGCGACGCTCGGCCTGCTGCGTGAACATCTCGGCCGGAATCGGCATGTTCTTCACGTTGGGCATGCCACGCGCTTCCAGATCGCGGCGGGCCATTTCGACCAGGCGCTCCTGATCCTGCTCGACCAGCGACTTCGGCACGTCCAGCTCAGCCACCTTCAGCAGCGCGTCCATGACCTGATCCTTGAGCAGCGCGTGGGTGCGGCGCTTGACTTCACGCTCCAGGTTTTCGCGGATGTCGGCGCGCATCTTGTCGAGGCTGCCGTCAGCGATGCCCAGCGATTGCGCGAAGGCTTCATTGATTTCCGGCAGGTGCGCCCACTCGACCTGCTTGAGCGTGACGGTGAACTCGGCGGTCTTACCGGCGACGTCCTTGCCGTGGTAGTCGGCCGGGAACGCCAGCGGGAACACCTTGGATTCGCCCTGCTTCAGGCCCAGCGTGGCCTGCTCGAACTCGGGCAGCATGCGGCCTTCGCCCAGCACGAAGCCGAAGCCCTCGGCCTTGCCGCCGGCGAATTCCACGCCGTCAATGGTGCCGACGAAATCGACCGTCACGCGGTCGCCGTTCTGGGCGACGGCTTCGCCGCCGTCACCATGCTCGCCGGCCTCGCCGCGCGGATGGTAGTGCACACGCTGCTTGCGCAGGATGTCGATGGTCTTGTCGATCTCGGCATCGGTGATCTCGGTCTTGGTGCGGGTCAGTTCCGCGCCGGCCAGATCGCCGATGGCGACTTCCGGGTACACCTCGAAGGTGGCATCGAAGGCGACCTGGTCATCGGACACGCCTTCGGTCTTCAGCTCGAAGCGCGGCTGGCCCGCGACCTTCACCCCCTGCTCGTTGGTGATGTCGAAGAACTGGCGGGCGGCCTTGTCGAAGCGCACTTCCATTTCGACCTGCTGGCCGTATTGCTTCTCGACCATCTTCATCGGCACCTTGCCCGGACGGAAGCCGGACATCTTGACGGTCTTGGACAGACGCGCGAGGCGGCTTTGCTTTTCTTGCTCCACTTCGGCCTTCGGGACAGCCAGGGTCACCTTGCGATCGAGTTTGCCGAGGTTTTCAATGACAGTCGACATGGTCGTAATTCCAAATCCAGAAGAAGGTTGCGTCGAACGGCGCAGCGCCAGCAGCAGCCGTGGTTCGGTTCTTGGTCTTGCCGTGCAGCAGGAATGCGACGCGGGGCCGTATCGGTAGCACAACCGGGCGGCACAACCGGCGCGTTCGGGCTGGCAAACGCAAAACGCATATTATGGCATGGAACGCTCGCCGGCCCTGACTTTTTGGCTGCGGCGACCCGGCAAACGGTGTCGGCCGCACCGCCTCAGCCGGTGGTTCCGGGCAAGGCCTCGCCTGGCGACGCGGCGCCCCCGCCATGGCGCAGCGCCCGCATCAGGAAGCGACCGGGATCCAATGCCCCAGCCAGATCGGACTCAAGCGGAAGCGGACCACCGTCGATCTGCGCCGCAAGCAGTTCCGCGCCCAGCACCGACCACGTCAGGCCGCGCGAGCCATAAGCAAGCGCAGCATAGAGCCCGGGCAGACGCGGCAGCGCGGCATGCGGCCCGCGCAAGCGGAAACCCGGCGCCATGACCGCAGCCTCGTCCACCACCGCGCCGATCAGCGGCAACCGGTTGGCAGAGACACAGCGCACACCCACGTAGCCGCACAATCGCGCCGGATCCAGATGGGCCAATGCGGCAGCATGCGCGGGGAGCAATCCCGCCAACCGCTGCAGGTTGGCGGCGTGATCGCCGGGGCGCTCGTCGCACGCCGTCTCGCCCGGCTGGAACGAGGAACCCACGCGCACGGTCGGGGCACCAGGCTCCCGGGGCAGCAGATAGCCGTCGCCGCAAACGACGGCGCGCGGCCAGGGCGATTCGTCTTGGAGAGCGGCGACAGGCACATCTGTCAGTTGGCCGCGCACCGGTTTGAGCGCGGCGGACGCCAACGGCGCCAGCCGGCCCGCATCGAGACTGTTGGCGAGCACGACGACGGGCGCGCTCGCCATCACGTTGCCGTGCGCATCGCACGCTTGCCATTCCGCATCGTGCTGCCGCAGGGATTCGACCCGGGTGTTCCACCGCGTGTCGACCGCATCGCCCGCCGCGGCGAGGCTGGCACGGCAGATATCCGGCGGCGCCACCCAGCCGGCTTGCGCGAACCACCAGCCACCTCGCGGCACGCCGGCACCGACGCGCGCGGCGGCCCGGGCGGAATCGAGCCAATCGATGTAGTCGGGCGGGAAGCCGAGTGCCTGCACGATGCGCTGCTGCTCGGCTTCGTCGGCTGCATGTTCGGCCAGTTGCAGGACGCCGGTCGGGTGGAAGCCGGTGGCGAATCCGGCACGATCGAGCGCGTCCCAGTGGCGGCGCGCCAGCAGGTTGCCCGCACGGGACAGGCGCGACAACACGCTGCCGTCGATCGACACATGCGGGTGCATGGCCGCGGCGCGATGTGCGGACGTACCGCGTGCCGGGGCATCCTGCGCCTCCAGGAGCGTCACGCGCCAGCCGCGCGCGGCCAGCCGTTCGGCGACGGCGCAGCCGGCCAGTCCGGCACCGATCACGATCGCGCGCCGCTCCGGCCAGACCGGCGCCTCGGCCGGACCGCGTCGGGTGCGCCAATGGGTTGGGAATGCGGCGACGGTCATATCGCGCTTGCGCCCGAAACCGGGCACTTTGCGCACGTCGAACCCCGCCTCGCGCAAGCCGTTGCGGACCACACCGGCCGCGGTGTAAGTCGCCAGCGTGGCGCCGGCGCGCGCGACACGGGCCAGTTGCTTGAACACCGGCGGCTGCCACAGGTCCGGATTCTTGGCCGGAGAAAAACCGTCGAGGTAGAAGGCATCGGCGGCACAGGACAACTGCGGCAACATCTCCAGCGCGTCGCCGAAAAGCAGTGTGAGCGTGACGCGCCCCTGCTCGAACACCAGCCGATGAACGCCTGGCACAGGAACCGGCCAGGCCCGGCGCAAGGCTTCCGCCAGTGCGGCCAGCGGCCCCTGCGCGGGATGCACCACGCCCAGCCCAGCCCGGTCAAACGGATGCTTTTCGATCGACACGAAATCGAGCCGCGCACAGCGCTGCGGATCGTCGCGCCAGGCCGCCCACGTCGCCAGGAAGTTCAGGCCCTGGCCGAAGCCGGTCTCGACAATGGTGAACGCGCGCCTGTCGCGCCAGCCTTCAGGCAGGCCGTTGCCGCCCAGGAAGACGTGATGCGCCTGCGCCAGGCCCCCTTCGGTGCTGTGGTAGACGTCGTCGTAGTGGGTGGAAAATGGCGTGCCGTCCTGCGTCAGGGACGGCGTGGCGAGAACGAGGCCGCGTGGCATGGAGAACCCGACTGGTGAGCGCGCGATTGTACCGCCGCCCACCGCTCCCGCCTTGACGGCGCGCAGCCTCGCGTCAATCTCTGCGGCCGTGCCGGCGCGCGACCAGCGCAAGCACCAACCCAGCGATCGACAGGCCGAGCGCCCAACCGACCAGCCGCTCGGTGCGGCGCGCCTGCGCAGCCCGTTCCCGCGCCTCGATGGCGTCGCGCACGGCGATCCAGAACTGCTCGCGATGCTCGTTCTCGTCGAAGATCGTCATGACGCATGTCCCATTAGGCTCGGCTGGCGACTTCATCGTAGGGAATCGCCAAAGCCTGCGCCACCGCCCGTTCCGCTTAGGCTCGCAGGCCAGCGGGTGCTTCGCCCTGCCTCGCCTATGACAGCAGGACCGTGCCGACAGCCAGGGCAGCGAGCCCCGCATACCAGGCCCGCATCAGCATCCTGCCGACGGCATGCTTCTGCGCGTAGCGGTACACATAGAGCGGCACGAACAGACAGAGCACACCCTGCAGGGGATTCCCCGTGAAGGCATGCAGCGCAATGACGATTTGCGACAGGATCGTCAGCGAGAAGCCGGCGATGATCAGAAGCGTGCCAATCGATGCGTGCATCGGAAATGCCTTGGAAGACATGTTTGTTGAACTGGTTGCCGCGACCGGGAAACCCCGCGGAGCCCCGACCAGATTGAACCGTGTGCAGCTCTGCCTTGGAGATCGGAACGGCGCCGCGCTTCGCATACGGCGCGACGGTCTGCCGCTGGAGCGGGTCCTGATGGCGCCCTTCACGAGCACGCCGGGATGGCCGACGTGCCACGCGACCCGAAAAAGCGGAACGACGTGAACCACCAGCCAGCGCGAAACCGGCAACCGGCGGGAACGAAACATTGAAGGGGTGTGGTGCGAGGGAGGGGACTCGAACCCCCGCAATTTGGCTTAGCCACGCCCTACACTGGCAAATACTGTCAAAATGCTGGCAAACGAGGCCCCGCCCAGTCGCAACCACCAAATCTGACTTCAATTTCTTTCAGCGGCTAGCCACCACAATCCCCGCTAGCATGGCGCGCGTCCAGCCCCACCCGGGCACACCGGGCAGATAGCTGGAATGAGAATTCCCGACACGCGCAAGGCGAGGACATGAACTACGCAGTGAAGCCCGGCGACACCCTCTGGAAAATCGCGGGCGTCTGGTTCGGCGACCCCGAGAAGTGGAAGCACATCGCCGAAGACAATCGGCTGCTCCCATCCCAGAGGCTGGCTGTGGGGCAGTCGCTGCACCTGCGCGACTCACTAGTTCGCCAATCGCCGACAGCAACGCCCCCGGCCGCCGGCGTGGTTGCCGTTGACCGAAGGCAGGAGCACGCCCCGAGCATCATTCCCGGGCGCGCCTATGTTTTCGTCCTGGCGGACGAAATCAATCCCGCACGCTCCAAGGTCGTCCGCAAAGTGATGGTGAATCCCGCAATGGCCAAGGCTTATGCGGCGCGACTTGGCTATCACGTGCCTCTCTTGCGCAACCCGGAAATGTTTGGCTTGCACCCGACCGACCCCGCGTCGCACCTGCCACCGGGCCGGCACGCCATCGGGATGAAGCCAAGCCCATACTCATCTGCGTCGACCCGCGCGTTTGGAACGCCGAGATTCCCCGGCAGTCGCTTCTGGATCGACGTTGACAAGGCCAAAGCGGCGGGCGCAACCTTCCACGATACCGGGGAAATTCTCGCCGATCTGGATCGCATCGCGGCAAAAGCGCGCGGCGGTGATGCCGCAGCCAAAATCGAGAGAATCAGGAGCTTGGTGCAAGCCGATCGCGAGGTGCTCGTCCGGGGACCGGTACCGGCCAACGCGATCAAGGGTGCTGCAAGCATGGCGCTAACGCGTGGATTGCAAGGCGTCCAAATCGTTGGATTTGCGGTAACGGCGGTCGACATGGGCCGAGCCACCCAAAGATCCATCGCAAACCGCTCCGCCAAGCCCATAGTCGCCGAATCCATCCGACAGACTGGCGGGTGGGCGATGGCCTGGGCGGGGATGAAGCTCGGAGCTGCAGGCGGGGCCGCGCTGGGTTTCGAGACGGGACCTGGGGCAGTTGTCACCGGAGCCATCGGCGCGGTCGCCGGCGGCACCGCGGGATATTTCGGATTCGACTGGATCGCGGATCATATTGATGCCAACTGATACCCCACAACCGCCCTGGGTCGTATTCCCCGCGATCAAACCGGATGAACTGGCGATGCACGTTAGACAGGGCATCGCCGAACCTTGGTTCGACCAGGTATGGCGCCCCTATTGGGCATCTTTGACGGCGACGCAACGGGCCGGCTATCTGGATGCCTGGCAGGCAAGCCCTGAATGGCGTGAGGCGATTACCTTCGTTTTCGAAGCCTTCTCCGATCTAGACATCGAGCAGGACGCCAAGGAGTCCGAGGAGTACCTGAGAGACTATAGGCAGCGCCAGCAAGAAAAGAAGCGCTCGCTGTTGAGGCGACTCTTCAGACGGTAGCCCTTCCCCCCCAGGCTAACGCCCAAGCACGCCACACAGGAAGTTCGAGCTCTACAACCCAAGCCCCCTCGCGGCCACGATATGAGGCAGGTATGTGAAAGCTGCCACGCTTGGCAAAACGTCGGGACTGGCGCCTCGGCAGCAGACAATCGCCAAGCAACGCCCAGCATTCTCCGCGGAACACCAGATACGCCCTAGCCTAGTTGGCAATGCGCGGGCGACTAGGTGATTTCTATCGTACTTGCTTGGTAGATAGGAATATTTTTTCAACCACATAATCCCCCCCGCGGGGCACGATAATCCCCGCCAAGCCTTATTCATTCTGGGTTGACGCGTTTGGTGCGCTGCATCTGGATTGAAAATAGTCCGTCGACACCATCTGTCAAGGCCTGGTCAAGTTCATTCGCCCCACTATACTTAGTGCCAGTAGGCAAGATCTAACCCAGATGTAGTAGTGGCCACAGGAGGAGCGGATGAAATTACCTGCCCGTGGCGCCCGGTAATTGCCGACACCGGTGCAGCCGATGAAAAAGACAAGGTCCAAATTGCGCAGCATTTCCCGTGACAAGGAAGCGCAATTTGGACCCCAGGCACAGCTTGAAGAAGCAAGGATCGGCGCTGTTCAACCAGCGCCGATTTGCGATCCCGTTACCCGGGAGGGCACTTTTCCGCCGTCAGTTTCCCGACACATCGCGTTCTTCAGGCTCGATTTTAAGTGGGGATCGCTCGGGTTTCAAAGCTTTTTCGCATGCCCCCTTTCGGAGTACGCGAAAACACGATCACCAATTTCCCGTCGCACACGCGACATTGGAGCCTAAATTGCAAAAGTATCTTGCCCGTATCACGGTGCACGCGGCGTCCGAACAGGACTACGTGAAGCTGCACGATCAGATGGCCACAATCAACTTTGTCCGTTTCATCGTCGGCGACGACGGTCGAAGCCATGCACTGCCCGATGCTACTTACGTCTGCTATTCAAACGAAAGTTGCACGAGCCTTCGCGACAAGATCCACCGCATCATCAATCAGACGGTGCCACGCCTCGTGGCGCCACTGATTCTTGTTGCGCAGTTTGATCCCGCAGCATGGACGCTGCCCCTCGAAATGCCAGCACTCAAGGGAATTCAAAGTATCCGCTTCATCTAGCACGACGAAGCGGGCCTCACGGCCCGCTTTCTTTTTTCAGCGTTGCGACAGCGCATCGACCAGCGCCTGATGCCGGCCCCTACATTCGCCTCCCTGCCGCTGCAGATCCAGCGCAAACTGCCGCAGATCAGCGAGCGTCGGCCCCGTCGGCGCCTCCAGAACCGGCGGGCACGGCTGTGCCGTTGGCAATCGCGGCGTTGTCACGGTAGATGCGCATCCAGTCGTCACCAGTGCGGCAATCAGCAATATCAGGCGTCGCATCTTTGGCGAGCTCCACAGTTTTGTTGATGGTTCGATACTGGCCGTCCCTCCGGTCGCGAGCCCGCAGGTAGAGCTCGGTCGCGGCCTCGGCGGTCAGTTGCCATTCCTGCAGCTCCTGCTGCTGCGCGGCGGTGCAGTCGCGCGCCCCCTTGCTGTAGCCCGCCCCGTAGGCCGCCAGCATCACCAGCAGTCCCACCAGCAGGGCACGCGGATCGAGCAGGCTCATGCATGCCCCCGTTTCGAAAAACGCCGCCTCAGCTCGAGCCGCCAGAACCCCCACAGCGCCCCGATCGCCACGGCGACATTCAGCGCTACCTCGGGCGCGCTATGACACGCGCCTGGGATGACCAGGTTGCCCAGCGCTGCGAAATTGACCAGCGCCAGCACCAGCGCCCCGCCGGTGCGCGTGGGCACTTTGTGCGTGAGCACCGCCCACAGCGACCCCGCGAAAATGACCGCGTTGGCCAGTTGGTTGATGAGTGTGAGCAGCATGATCGTCACTCCTTTGCCAGGAAGCGCCGACGCAGGTCGGTCAAGATTTCCGGGATCTGCTGCATGGCGTTGTTGACGATGGCCAGGCCGAAAATCGCGGCTGATGCCACGGCCAGCATGTGGGTGTAGGAACCGGGCACCAGCAGAAACCGCTCGACGGCCGCACCGCCGGACAGGCAGCCGATGCCCAGGCTACTGACGAACGACAGCATGCGCTGCCACCAACTGCCGGGGAGGAACCGCAGCGCGATCACCGAGCCCAGTGCCGCCGAGCCGCCGATCTTGGCGGCCACCACCACCTCCTGCTCTGTCATTTATGCCCCTCCCTCGCGGCCACCGCAGCGTAGATAGTGCTCACGGAGCGTCTCGAATTTGTGTTCGTGCTGGCCGTAGCCGGCGCCTGGCAAGGAAGCCCAAATGTTTTTGCATTTGGCGATCGCAGCGGCCAGCCGGCCGGCTTGAATATCGGCCAGGGCGCCCCGCTCGCGGATCTGCTGGACCGCGATCGCATCCTGGGCGGCCGGGCCGAAATCGGTCAGCCGCAGTTGCCGGCGGTACGGGTCGTAGTAGCGCGCGAGCAGCTGATACCGACCCGCTGCAGTCGATTTGATGCCAAGGCGCGGCAGATCGATGAGGATGCGCGGATGGTCGGCATAGCTCACGAACAGGCCACCGCCCACCAGCACGTCGTAACCGCGATCGCGCGTCGGCTGGCGGCCGTTGTCGGTGGCCTCGCTGTACGCCAGCATGTCCAGATACGCGGCAAGATTCCGACCGCCCAGCACGGACGGCTCTGTGTATGGCATTTGAATGCTCCAGAAAAGCAAACGGCCCGCACATGGCGGGCCGTTGGTGTTGGCGGATGGGGTGTGCGCTACAGCTGGGAAACGTCGACCAGCACGATTTGGGGCGGGTTGGCCGTGTCGATTTTCAGGCCGGAGCCGTCGCCCTGATTCCAGGCGCCGCGGTGCGTGTACTGCAGCAGCTTGAGCCCCGCACCGGTCGACGTGGTGTAGACGTGGTCAGCGACGAACAGCGTGTCGGTGCCGGGCACCGCGTAGATGCCGGTGCGCGTGAACGAAATGCAGGCCGCGTAACTGCCCGCCACCACGGGGCTCGCCTCCCACGACTGACCGTAGGCCGGTGCGCCCGAGGGCGGTGTCACCACGCCGGCCACCTTCAAGTAGGCCAAGCCAGAATCGAACGCGAGCGAGCCGTCCGGCCGGAACACCTGCAGCCCGGGCTGACCGCTGGACGCCGTCGGCTCGTCGAAGACGAAGACGGTGAACGGCGCCTGTGCCGGCGCCGAGAAAGTCACCGTCCAGTCGGTGCCGCTGTTGCTTGAGCCGAGCAGCGCGACCGGGTTGGCCGACTGGATGCACACGAACGGGCGGCCCGCCGAGAAGGCAAGCGTGCCGCGCCCGCTGCCATCCGGCGTAACCGTCGATTTCTGGCGCAGCGCCAGGTTGGCGTACGCCTCGGTAATTTGGACGAACCCGTGTTCGCCATACACAGTCAGCCCTGCCGGCACTTCGTCACCCCCTCCACCATCACCACCACTACCACACGCCGAAAACAAGCAGGCAGTTGACGCGGCGAGCAGTAGGACTGCTGCTCCACTCCGGAAACGCCCATCGGATGGTCGCGCCGTCGCGCACCACCGACGGGAACGCCACCCAGTAATCGCCTGGCCCCGGGATAGAACCGAGAGGCAGACACGTGCAAAACCCTTGGCCATTCACCAACTCTCCATGTGAAATTGAGCCGTCCGCCGTGCCGGTGTACGTGGACCCCAACACCCGGCCGACCCGGTCGTTTGTACTGAATGTGCGCACGCCGGCGGCGTTGTAGATCTCCAGGCCGACCGCCATCACCACACCCCCAGGCGCACGCGCAGGGTGCCGTTGCTGTCGTAGATCTGCGTGAGCGCGCTGGTGTCGACGCGCCGGCCGCCGGCGCCGTTGCCGTTGTTCTCGAACACCCCTGCCTTGCTGAGCCTCCATCCGCTCTGACCCGCAACGAAGTTGTTCGACTGGATATCGCCGACCTTGGCGCTGGTGATCGTGCCGTCGGCGATGAACGCCGAATCCATGAACACTTGCCCGCCCTGCACCACAAACGGCGTGAACATGTTGGCGCCATTCGGGTGCAGCACCGCGAACCGGTCCGCGGCAATCAGCACCTGGCTCTCGATAACACCGTTGTTGTTCTCCACGCCGACGCCGATCCCGGCCAGGTAGGTCCGGCCGTTGGCCGCGATTTGCGTTTTGATGGTGTACATCGCCGCCAGCTTGCCGCCCTGCTCGGCAACCGCCCGCTGGGCCACCTGCACCGCCGCACTGCTCTGCGCGACCGTGGCCTGCATGGTCGTCACCTGCTGCGCGATGGCGCGGCCAGCCTCCTCCAGCACCGACTGCGTCGACACAATCCCGGCATAGACGGTGTCGTCGCCGGCGAAATCCCCGTCGCTGCCGGCCATTGGCGGGTCAATCGACTCGATCACTGACAGCAGCTCGGCTGAGAGCAGCGTTTTCCCGATCTCGCCCTTCATGTAGCTGAGGATGTCGGAGGCTTGGTCGCTGCTCATGCCGAGCACGCCATTGCCGGACGGGTACCACGCGCCGACATTGCCGGATTTGTCGACCAGACGCGCCCAGAAATAGAACGTCGCGCCGGCGGCCAGCCCCATCAGCGTGTGCGTGTTGGCGGGGAACGCGAAATCGCCCAGCTTCGTCGCCGCCGCGCGATCCGGTGTTTTGCTCCACCAGAGCTCGGTCCGCTCTACATCGAGCGGCCCGGTCGGGAACGCCCAGTCGAGCCGGATCCCGAACACGATGGCAGTGGCGATCAGCGTGCCCACCACCGGCGGCGGCGAGGTTTTGCCGGTGAGCCGGGTCTCCGCCGAATAGGCCGGCAGCGACGCCACGTCGAGCGCGTTGATCGCGCGCACCCGCGCAACGTAGGTGCCGGCGTAGATGCTGCGCACCTCGATGCTCTGTGAGCCCGTGCGGCCGGCCGTTACCCACTCGCCATTGTCCCGGCGCCATTCGACCGTGTAGGCGACCGCGCTTGCGGCTGGCTGCCAGTCGATCACCATCGTCGTGATGGCGATACCCTGATCAATGGCGCTGTAGGTGGACAGCGTCACGTCGGTCGGCGGCGGCTGCACGGATGGCGGCAACACCGACACCGGCCGCGCCTCGATGCGCGTGCCGTGGTCGATCACCGCGAATTTCGATGGGTTGTGCTCGAGCGCCGAAATCTCGAACGTTAGCCCCTCGCCCTCCCTCACCGACACCACGCGGAACAACTGGGTCTTGAGATCGGCGCTCTCGACGGACCACACCGCCTCCGCCTGCAGCGGCTGCGACCAGTCGGCGGACACGGTCAGGCTTTGCCCATCGACCCGCGAGATAGTTCTGCGCTGTGCGGTACCGTCCGGCAGGTTCACCAGCAGCGTATCGCCTTCCTTGACCACCACCGACCGATCGAGCATTACCGCCCGGCCGGCGGCCGAACGGACGCGGCCACCGTTGGCCCGGCCCGCGCGCGCCGGGTCGGCGACCTCGATGATCGAACCCGGCATCACCACGGCCGCATCGAGCCCGACTCGGAATGTCACGGTCTCGGTTTCCAAGCGACTGGTCAGCAGGATCCACTGGCCGACTCGGTGCGCCTGGCCCTGCGACGTGCAGCCGAACGCAGTCACCTCGGTCTGCTGGACGCCGTAGCGCGCAATGCCCTCATCGTCGGGCACCGGGTGCACCTTGGCGATGTACCGATCTGCTGGATCGTTCCACGACACGAGAGCCACTGTTTTCCGTGCCCGCCTAGCGCTCCCGGCGTATGTGAACCGGCCGTCTACTACATTGCCCGAGTGGAACAGGTATGAGGCCGTCGACGGCATATCCGCGACTGCGACGACGTTGCTTGCGGCCCAGTAGGCCATGCCACGGAAGACGCTGGCGAGATCCTGCAGGACGGGGTATGCGTCGTTGCGCTGCTGCAGGTAGCAGTTGCAGGTAAAGCGCGGCTCCTGCCCGCCACGGCCGTCGGGCACCAGCTCGTCGCAGTATTGGCCGATCTGGTACAGCGCCCACTTGTCGACCATGTCTGCGCTGACGCGATCGCCCAGCCCGCACCGGCGGTGCAGCACGATGTCATAGAACACCCACGCCGGGTTATTGCTGTAGGACACTTTGAACGTGCCATCCCATAGGCCCGTGTAGGTGCGAGTGAGCGGGTCGTAATTGCTCGGCACGCGGATGATGCGGCCCCGCAGGTGATACGACCTCGTCGGCACGCTGTTGAACTGGCGCGCGTCGATGCGCACGCCGATCAGCGCCGAATTCGGATAGCGCAGCTTGGCGTCGATCACCTCGGCGATCGATTCGATCCGTGTCACGTCGGCGATCGTGCCGCTGTTCGCATTGGGCGTGATGCGCCGCACGCGGATTGTCCAGCCGGTTTTCGCGGGCGGCAGCTCGACACGGTGCGTGCGAGTGTATTTGCTGGTCGTCTTGCCGTCGAACGCGCTGGCCAGCACCTGCTGCAGCGCGCCGCCATCGACCGCCAGGTCGATCGCATACTCGACCCGGTAGCCGTTGATGTTGCCGTTGCTGGTATCCGCGCGAGACAGCGCCGGCACCGACAGCTGCACGCGCACCGCTGACAGCTGCGTGTTCGTGACTGCCCGCACCCAGGGCGCGGTCGCCGTCAGCTCGACGCCGACGGCGGTTTCGTTCTCGACCGAAGGGAACCCCGGGATCGCATCCTGATCCTGCGTGCCGGGGCGGTAGTCCACGGCCACATTCTGGAAGTTGAGTGTGCCGTCGGCGTTGGCCAACGGCGTGCCGTCAAGATAAATGCTCTGCAGGCCGTTGACCAGGCCCGCGATCTCGCCCTCGGAGACAAGATCCAGCACGCGCGCATAGGCGATCGAGTGCAGGCTGTCCGGCGCTTCGGTTGGCGTGCTGCTACTGCCGCCGCCCTTGCCGCCACCGTAGCCGATGATGTTGCGCATGTACCAACCCTAGTTGCAATTGATACTATTAAATAGTATCGTTTTGACATGAAAACCAAACACCAGAAGACGCTGGAACTGATCTTTTCCCGCCCTACGCCAGCGAGCGTTAAGTGGGCCGATGCCGTCGCGCTCATGAAAGAGTTGGGAGCAGAGTTGGAGGAGCGCGAAGGTTCCCGCATAGCCGTCTTTCTGTTTGGTCAAGTGAAAGTGATGCATAGACCACATCCATCGCCCGATATAGACAAGGGCGCTGTGGCGTCGATGCGTAAGTGGTTCGAGGAAAACGGAGTCAAACCATGATCAACGTCATGAACATCGGCGGCCATAAGGCTGTCATCGCCTACGACCCAGATATCGAAATGTTCCGTGGGGAGTTTGTTGGCCTGAACGGTGGCGCCGATTTCTACGCTGCCGATGTGCCCGGCCTGCACCGCGAAGGCGAGTTGTCGCTGCGTGTGTTTTTGGACGAGTGCGCACGGCGTGGCGTTGAACCGCAAAAGCACTTTTCCGGCAGGTTCGTCCTGCGCGTGGAGGGCAAAGTGCATGAGGCCGCCGTCATTGCCGCCGCCGCGCGAGGCGTAAGCCTCAATCAGTGGGCAACCGATGTGCTAGAACAAGCCGCCGAGGTAGCTTAAGCCGACTAGCGCACGTTGGCCTATCCACTAGGCGGCCTAGCACTTGCGCGCCAGCCGCCAATGCTGGGCCATGGCTGTAGCGGCACCGATCACCAACGACGATGCTCATCGTGTGATCGGTACCCGTGCACAACGCTACCAACCTACCGTCTATCCGCTTCTCTACACCTGATCCTCGGCGTAGATCCCGGCCGAGATCACCGCCGAACCGACCACCATCTCGCCATAGAGGTGCGGCACCGGGTTGCCTTGCGCGCTGGTGTTCACGGGCCCATTGAAGTTGTAGGAAGCGCCGTTGTCCGGGCTGTCCCGGACCGATAAGCCGGTCTGCTGCGGAGATAGCATCTGCACCACGCCGCCCAGCGCCATGGAGGCGCCCATGCCGTATGCCGCTGTCACCATTGGCCCGGTCAGAAAACCGCCGGGATTGAAATAGGCGACCGCGAGAATCGCCGCGCCGAGAATGGTCTGAAACAGACCCGACTGCTTGGCGCCCGCCAGCACCGGCGCAATGCGGATGTCGTCCCTGCCAGGCGGCAATTCGAGCTCCGCCTCGCCGATGTTGCGGCGCCCGACGAAGCAGGCATAGCGGATCCCGCGCTCATGACTTGTCGCCAGCTCGCGGCGAAGGCCCGGCACCTGCACACACAGCGCTCTCACCGCTTCGGCTGGGCTACGCACCGCCAGGTGAAACACGCGCCCGAAGCGGGCCCCAAGACGCCCATACAGACGGACAACACGAATTCTTTCAGTCATAGCGAGCGGGCAAAAAAAAGCCCGCGAATCGCGGGCAGTGAAGATGCGGATTGTCTGATTTCACACGGCGGGCGCGCATCGATCCAGCAGCGCGCCGAATTTCTGTGGCGGTAGCGGCACGAAGGTCCGGCCCGTCTGGCGGATGGACAACACTGTAGCCTCGCCCTCCGGCTGAATGCCGACCAGGTAGTAGAGACGATAGTCTCCAGCCTGCTCCGTGCCGATGCTGATCTCCACCTTGCTGTCACGCGGATAGGCGACCACCCTGGCAAGATCGTTCAACTCCACCTTGAAGCACTCAAGCACGCGGTTCGCCGGCACAGACGTTTGCCGCACATCGACGGCCTGCGCGCGAATTTCCCGCTGCGTCATTCCGACACAACCAGCCAGCACCAACGATGCGGCGAAAAGCGGATACACAGATTTCATGGGGCCCCCAATACTGGCCGGATCATATCGCAGCGCTATGCCTCAACACGCAGCGCGTGATCTCGCGCCAGTAGCCGCCATACACGTCACGCGACGACAGGCGGCCGTGCAGATGGTGCAGCATCAGCCCATTGCCCAGATACACCGCCGCGTGGTTCGGCACCGGTGCGCGCACCTGCATAACAATCACGTCGCCCACGAGCTCCGGCGTGTCCTGCGACACGACCCGGAATCCGGCCTCGGCGTAGTGCTGCATGTACAGATCGCCGCCCTCGGCCCACCAGTTGTCACGGCGCTCGAAATCCGGCAGGTGGATGCCTCGCTCACGGTCGTACCAGTCGGCCACCAGCGAATAGCAGTCGAGGATGCCGTGCGCGAACTGCCGGCCCACCAGCGGCGCCCGGTAGCCGCAGGGCTCAATCGTGCGTACGTCGTCGGCCGGCCATGCGATGACGTGCCAGGGCAGCCCGGACGCCTCGCAGGCCACGCGATCGGCCTCGCTCGGCTCCGCGCTGGTGTTTGGGTGGCTGTGCACGACTGCCAGCACTTCGCCCAGGTCTTCGGCCGCCGCGTAGTCCTCGGCCGGCATCTCGAAATGCTCGGTGCCGACAGCCACGTTTCGGCATGGCACGTAGCGCTCGCGGCCGTTGGCCACCACCACCAGGCCGCAGGCTTCGCGCGGGTGTTCGCGCGCGGCGTGCCTGCGCGCCGCGTCGAGTGTTGTCTGTTGCATGTCAGGTCCGAATCAGGTCCGCCGCGGGGAACGCGCCGATCGGCAGGGGCTCGTTCGCGCCGAAGCGGCATTTGCACGACGACAGCCGGCCCCCGCACCGGTCGAGCGACGGGTCGCCCACCGGGTTGTCGTCGCGGTCGAACATTGCGGCGCCGGTGTAGCCGCACTCCGGCCCGCGGTAGCCGCCAACCATCAGCCACCCGCAGACGTTGGCGACGATCTGGCGACGGGGCAGTTGCACGCCGTTGAAATCGAGCGCGCTGGAGAGCTCGAATTCCACCGTCTCATTCTCGGCAGTCTTCTGCTCGACGAACCACACTTCGACCGGCAGCTCTTCGGCTGGATCGGCCTCCGGGTTGCCCTCGGGGAAATTGCGCGCATCGAGGAACCGGCCCAGCGTGCGGCGGCGGCGCACCTTGGCGCCGACGAGATCGTCCGTGTACAGACATAGCGCCGAGATCGAGCCGTCGACATTGCCAACGGCCAGCCGCGGCGCCGGCTGCTGGCCCTGCCCGGTCCGCTCGAACCCTGTGGCCTCAATCGGCCAGGGGGCATACTCGTTGCCCGCCCACCAGATGGACCCAACCTGCGCGTATCCATGGAAGCGACGCATGTCGCCGCCCACGGCTGTTGCGTCGAGCTCGAACAGCTCGACCAGCGCCCCCGGCTCGAGGCGCTGAATATCGGCGGTGATCTTCATGCGTCAGGGGCCACCGGCCAGGCGACGGGATCCGCGTCGAGGTCCACGCGGTTCAGCGCAACCAGGTAGCGCCGCCAGGCGATGAGCCTCGCGGCCTCCGCGTCGGTGACATCGGCCAGGTCGACCGCCGCCTGCAGCGGCTCAATCGCGCGCCGCGCTTGCTTCATGCGCATGTTCCGCTCGACCAGCCCATCGGCCCGGTGCAGACTGGCGCGCAACGCCTCGTCCAGCTCCCAGGCTGCGCCATCCCAGATATGCGCCACGGTCGGCCGGGCCAGTTGCGTCAGGTCGGCCGGCAGCGGGCCAATGCCTTGGTACGCCCCGCTGTAGTCGTAGACCGTGCCGTCGGCGGTGCGATAAAGCGGCGCGCCGCGGAAATCAGCCCGCACGTGCCACGCCCCTTCCCACCAGTTGCGCGCCGCCGCGCCGTTCGCGTCCAGGTACAACGCGACGGCCTCGTCGGTAACGGCCGGAGGATCCGCGGGGGTCGCATAGGCCGGGATAAGGGGGCTATCCGGTTCGAGAGGGTTGTCGTCGGCGGTGCCAAGCTTCAGCCACTCGCCGGTAACGTGATCGTAGTGATGGATGCGCATGGTTTTCAGTATTTGATGCAGGCGAGCAGCGCCACGTTGCGCGGGCGGGTCTCACCGCTCACGCCCATCGGGGTCACGTCCGTGTAACCGATTCGGGCGGCACCGCCGCTTTGCGTTACGGACCCGACAACCCGCAGCACGCCCGATTGCACCTCGGAGCCAAAAATCGGCGTGGCATTGCCATCGCACCAGCCAAACAAGTTGCTGCCGTCGAAACCAACCGCAGTCTTGTGCTGGTGCGAGCTCAGCGCCTGGGCCTGCGACGAGCCGAACGCCCGCCCGGAATCGACGCCGCGCCCGTCGTCCCAGCCGCGCGGGAATTCCGCGCGCAGCTCGGGGAGGTTGAACGTCGCCGCCCCGTCACCAGCGCCGAACGTGGTGCCGATCAGCTTGAACAGCCGTTCGTAGGTCGTGCGAGAGACCGCTGCGCCGTTGCATTTGAGCCAGCCGGCCGGGGGCGTCTTGCAGGCGAACATGGCGACACTGCCCGTGTGCGACGTGGCATCGGACGACAGCGCATCGGCAGTGGCCCGGACCGCCGCCACGTCACTCGCCAACGCGTTGGAAAATGTCTCGATTGCGGCCATGTTGTCGTTGGTCTTCGCGTTCGACTCGCGATTGGTGTTCCCATCCCGGCCTGCCGGTGGGGTACCCAGGTTGATTTGCAGGAGCTTTAACGTCACGGCGCAAATGCCTCGACAAAGGTTGCAGACAGCGAATACACGGCACCCACCTCGACGGCCGGCGTGTACTCGCCAATACGAAAAAGCCCGCGCGCGCCGAGCGGCGGGGTCCAGTAAAACGACTTGGCGCCGGCGTGCCGGTCGATGAATGCCTGAATGGCCTGCACCCGAGCCTTGCCGCCCACGAATCGGAGCGGCCAGCTGCTGGTACGGTTGTTGATGCCGTCTTTGGCCACCTGCTGGTAGCCATCTCCGAACTGCGCACTGAGCGCGAGGAATTTCACGCTGCCCTGCACCGACCCAACCGGCCGCCAGGTGAATGTTTCGATTGCCACGATTGCCCTCTCTACCGCGACAGAAGACCGCCCTGCATCGTCGCGCGCTGGATGCGGTTGTCGATACGGCGGTCCATTTCTTTGAAGATCAGATCGATCTGCTTGTTGCCGTTGCCATCGGTGGACTGGCGCACCTCCGGCTGACTCGGCGCGCCGATCACATTGACGGTCACGTCACCGCCGCCCAGGGCGTGGTTCGGCACGATCGAGCCCGAGCCGCTCGGCTTGAACAGCTCGGGCCCCTCTTCGCCGACCAGGTACAGGCCGCCCGCGTCGACGGAACCGCCCCCAGCGCGTGCGCCACTCAGAAACACGCCGCTGCCGTAGCTCGGCGCCTGCATGCTGCCGCCATAGAGCAGGTCGCCAGAGACCGGCACCGTTCCGGTACCGGCTGCCGCCGTGCTCGCACCGGAGAACGCGCCAACGCCAGCGGACAGCGCACTACCGAGCAGGCCGATCCCCATCTGCGCCAGCCCGGAAATCGCGGCCCGCGCCTGAATGCGCGCCAGGTCCTCGATCACGCTCAGCGCGAAGCTGCGGAAATCCAGCTTGCCGGTCGTGGCGAACTTGGCGACGGCGCCCTCCATCGACTGAAAGGCGTTGGAGAACAACTGTTGAGCCGACGCGGCAACGTTGGCCGCGGCGTCCCGGTAGTCGGCCAGCGCCGACAGCGCGCCGAATTTCCAGTCCGACTGCTTGGCTGCCAGCGCGTCGTAATAGGCGCCCAGCTGCTGCAGCGCCTCCTGCTCGCTGGCGTTGATCTGGGCGAGCCCGTCCTTGTACAGATCGGACCCGGCCAGGCCACGTTTCGTCATCGACTTGTTCCAGTCGGTGCGCATCGAGCCGAACTCGCGGTAGATCGACTTCGCGGCGGCCAATTCCTCGTTGGCGCGCTGGCCCAGGCCGAAGGCATCGAGCTGGCGGCCGAACTGCTCGCTGCGCGCCTGCGCGGCGTCGGCGATGCGCACGCGCATGCCTTCGGCCTGCTGACGCGCGTCCTCGAGCAGCTTGCGCTGTTTCTCGAGTTCGGCCGTCTCGTCCTTGCGCTTCTGGATCGCCTGCTCGGCCGCGACATTCAGATCCAGTTGCGCCCGGATCTCGTCTTGGTGCGCCAGCAGGCTTTTCTGGTCCGCCGTGAGCGTCTGGCGGGTCTTGATGTCCGCGATCTGCTGTTCGAACTCGGCCCGCGCCTTCTGGCCGGCGGTCAACTGTTCGTCGACCGTCTGTTGGGCGGCCAACGCCGCGCCGGTCTTGCGCAACTGCTCGAGCATGCGAGTACCGGCGTCCTCGCTGCGCGCCCCCTGCGCCTTGTCCTTGTATTTCTCGTTGATGGCGGCGACGCCCTTGGCGTACTCCTCCGCCGTCAGGCCGGCTTTCTCCGCGTCGGCCTTGAACTTCTTGAGATCGTCGTCGCGGATCTGCTGGCGCGATCGCACGCTCTTCATCAGTGCATCGATCGAAGTGCGCGCAGCGATCCGGTCATCCTCGGCACGCTGCTTGGCCGCCTGATCGGCCGCCTTCTTGGCGTCGCTGACGACGGTATCGTTGTACTGCTGCAGCTTGGCGCGATTGGCGTTGAGCGCTGCCTCCAGCTGAACGGTGTTGTAGCCCTTGGCCCGGGCCTCGGCGAGCTCTTTCTCCTGCTGCGCCATGGCGCGATACAGGCCGTTGAGCTTGTCGGCCGGCGTATCGGCGCGGCCGATGCCGGCGACCGCATCCCACGCCTTCTTGGCCACATCGGTCAACCCGATCCATGCCAGCTCCATGTAACCGACGTTGCGGCGCACCTCCATCGCGCGGTCAGCCAAGGCGGCGGCGTAGGTCTTTTGCGCGAGCGCTGCCGCCTCGTCGGTCTGGCCGGCCCGCTCCAGCGCGGCAATCTGTTCGTAGATCGCGCCGGTTAGGTAGTGGTATTGCTCGTTGAGCTTGACCGACGCTTTGGCCGGTTCCTCAGCCAGCTTGACGAAATCCTTGACGGTCTCGTCGATCGATTGCCCGGTCGCCCGCTCCATGGCGATTGCAGCAACCGCAACCTGGCTCATCTGCTCGCTGGCCACCCGGCCGGTGGCCGTCAGCCGCGTCAGCACGTCAGCCGCGCCATGCTGGGTGCCGATGACGCGCGACACACCCTCCGCCATCCCGTTCAGCTGAGCGCTCGAGATGCCGGCATAGTGCCCGGTCATGATGAGCGCGTTCGTATAGCCGCGCGCCTCCTGCGCGCCCGTCGACCACACAAACGCCAGCGCTACAGCAGCGGTAGCGGCCAACGTGGTCGGGGTAACCAGGCTCGCGACATAGCCGCCCACGCCCCGGATAGCCGGCCCGATGCCGCCGAACATGTCCTTGAGCTGGCCGCCCTGCTGCGTGAGCACCAGCAGGGGGCTCTGACCGCCCGCCAACTGCGTCACAATGTCCGTCATCTGCGGCGCCACCATCCGCATCGCAGCGGCGGTCTGGCGGGCCGACATGCCGAGGTTTTGCGTGGACGTGTCGGCCGCCTTGTTGGCGACCTCGGCGACACGCATCCGCTCGATGTACTGCGCGGCCGCCTGCGATACGCCAAGCTGCTCGGCGCGCAGCGCAGCGTACTCCGCTGCCGTCTTGCCAGCGCGGTCCGCCTGCCGCTCCAGGCTCTTCAGGAAGCGGCCGGCGGCCGCGTCCATGTTGCCGGCGGCACCGGTGGCGGCCTCACCGATTGTCTGGATGTTGCGCGCAGATTTCTTGCCCGAGGTGGCCGTAACGCTCTCCAGCGCCACAACCGCCGCGCGCGCCTCGCCCATCCCCGCCTTGACGCCCGTGGCGTCGGCATCGACCACGAGCGTCGCCTTGCCGACGACGGCATTGCCGACCGCTTCTGCCATCTCACCCTCCGTTCATTTCCGCCAGCGCGGCGTGTTCCATGATGCGAATGCCGGCGAACACGTCGGCGTGATCGTCTGGCGGCACGCGCAGCAGCTGCAGCACCACCGGAATCGCCGCATAGTCCAGGCCGATGGGCCCACGGGCGCCGATGCGCCACTGCGTGCCCAGATGGACAAATGCCTCCACAGTGGCTGTGTTCTCCGGCCAGATGCTGAGCGGCTCGGGCTGCACGTCGGCGAGCGTGAGACCGAAGGCCGCCAGTTGGCCAGCCTCCGGCGGGCGCCAGTACAGCCGCTGTGCCGCCTCGATCAGTTTCCCCGGCGCTGGCCAGTCAACTCGGCGAGGTAGGTGTCGAAGATCGCGCGCGGCGCGGCCGGGTAGTTCTGCACGAGCTGGTCGAGCGCCTCGCGCGAGAATGGCGCGTCTACGTCCCTCCAGCCCTCGACGATTTCGAGCAGCACGTCGGCATCGGATTCACCATCGGCGCCCTCGCTCGCCCGTGCGAAAAACTCCCTCACGTCATCACGCCGCTTGTGCTTGAACACCAACTGCAGCTTTTCGGCGCCGCCGCCGGCCACGGGGATAGCGACCTCAGCCGCGAAAGTGGGTTTCGGATTGATGCTGAACATGAGGGTTAGGCTCCTGCTGTGTATCGAGTCACCTCGCCCGTGAGGGACAGCGTGACGGTGAGGGCCATGGCCTCGTTCTTGGTCGTGGTCGGCACCTTCGAGAACGAGACATAGGCGCTGAAGTAGATCGGTGCGCCGCTGGGCAGCTTCATCTGCACGACACGCGGCTCGCGATCCTCGTCGGCCGCTTCCAGCAGCGCATAGTGCGCGAGGGTCGGGTCGTCGGCGATCGTCAGCGTGTACGAGCGTGCGCTGCGGATCGTCGGGATTTGCTTCTCGTCGCCCGTGTCCTCCAGGAACGAGTAGTTGTAGAACTGCTGGTCACCGCCCGATGCCGCCGACTGCAGCACCTGCGAGATTTGCTGAAAAGTCAGCACCGGACGCACGGAGCCGATGCCCGTGCCCGCGGGATAGATGTCGGTGTTCGTGGTGTCGATGCCCTCGAGTGCGAAGGCGTCGACCGTGACGGCATCCGCGCGCGCGACGCGCCCGTCCAGGCGAGCCCAGCCGGAGGAAACTTCGAGGACGACGCCTTTGGCGAAGCCGTGCGCGACGCTCGACAGCTTCGCGGGCTTCGCATTGGTGGCCGCCGTGAACGCCTTGGTCGGGCCATAGCTGGCCGCAATAGCGAACGTCGTGCCGTTGGGTAGACGTACAGACATGAGGTCTCCTGAAAAGAAAAAGCCCGCGCGAGGCGGGCGGGAAGAGGCAGGTGCGGTGGGCGCTACCGCGCAAACCAGATCGAAAAATCCTGCTGGGCACCGCGCAGCTTGGTGATCCGCTCGACCGTGCCGGCCAGCTCACCCAGCGGGGTCGCCTGCAGCACGGGGTCGAGCTCCAGCGCGTCGGCGATTGCGCGCATCAGGCCGCTCGCCTCGTCGCGCGTGGCCGCCCAGAGGTTGAATTGAAAGCGGCCGTTTCTCATGTCGGGCAGGCCGTCGAGGAACGTGAAGGGCAAGCCGCCGATCTGCTGGTAGGTCACGTAGGGCAGCGGCGTGTCGAGCGGCGCCTCGTCGGGGAAAACGCGATCGTCGACGAACGGCGCGACGACCCGGCGGATGTCGGCCTCAACTGTCATCGCTACCCCCGACCGCTACCTCATTGCCGAAATCATCGACCACGGTTTTCTTCAGCACCTCCGCCACCTTGTCGCGCGCCCGCCGCTGCATCGCCTCGACGGCATCGGGCGCCCGATCGAAAGCGCGCCGGATAAACGACTGCGCCGGCACCCATCGGATCCGACGCTTGCGCCCCTTGCGCTTCTTGACCAGCCAGTGGCCGTTTTCGATGAGGTGGCCGTGCGGCGCCGCCACCGCGTTCCAGCTGATGCTGTAGCTCGCACGGCCACTGTCGGGCTTGTCCCGGTTGAATACGCGATAGATCGCGTTCTTGAGCTGTCCCGGGCGTACCCGTTTCTGCGCCGGCCCGCTATACACCGGCGCCAGCGTGCGCGCCTCCTCATAGAACACCAGCGCGCCGGCATGCGCCACCGGCCGGACGACATAGCCCTCCACGACATCCGCCTCGAGGCCATCGATAGCCTCCAGCAGATCACCCGTCATTTTCAGCATGGTTACCCCTCGCTCGCGCCGACCGTGACAACCAGATCGACATACTGGCGCCGCTCTTCGTCGGGCAGCACGGCCTTGATGTCGCACGGCTGGTCGCGAAAGATCACGCGCCAGGCTGCCGTCACGTCGGTCCGGTACCGGATGCGCAGGCTCGCCTCGCGCTCGGCCGTCTCGCGATCCGATGCGATGAACTCCCTGCCGTTCTGGCCCAGGACGCGTGCCCAGGGCCTGGCCACGTCCACCCAGGCGTCAACGGGTTGCCCGGACGGCGCACGCCCTTTCTCCCGGCGCTGCAGCACAATGCGCCGGTTGTATTTGCCTCGCTGCATGCATCACCTACGAATCGTAGAACCACCGATAGGGCTCGGTCAGCGCGGTCGCGCCCATCGGAATCGACCGAATCGCGGCGGCTGTACTGTCCGAGCGGTTTTCGTCGAAATGACCGATCAGCAGCAGAGCCGCCAGCACCAGGTCGTCGTCCAGTTGGAGCGCGTTGTCCGGCGCATCCGCCGGCAGCGTTTCGCCGGCCGGATAGAGCTTGCGATTGGTCCGTCTTTCGATATGGCGCAGCGCCGCACGCAGGTAGCGCTGCAGCAGCGCATCGCTCGTTTCTTCCGGCTCGATGCGCAGTTGCTCGCGGATCTCGGAAATCTCGATCATCTGAACAGCGGGCCGCTCTCGCGGCCCGCCCCTTTACGCAGCCGGCTTGCCGACCAGCGCCGCAATTGCGGACGTGTCCTGCAGCACGCAACCGAAACGGTGGAAGGCCAGGAAACCGACCTGATCGTATTCCGCATAGCGCTCGACCAGGCGCTTGATCGCCATATAGCGGACGCGGCGCAGAATGAACTGGTTGAAGTCGCCGCCGTACATGAATTTCTTGCCGGCACCGATGTCGTCGATCGCCTGATCGATCACGTATTGCCGCTTCAGGATCGTCGCCGGCGCGGACGCATCCAGGCCCGGCAGCCACAGCGGGCGGCCATTCCCGTCGACGAGCTCCTCGAGCGTCTGCAGCGTCTGGTCGTTGAAGGCGAGGCGGTACATCGGCGCATTCCGATAGGCCGGGTCTACCGCGTGAATCAGCGTATTGACCTCCTGCCAGGTCAGCTTTGCGGCATTCGCGGTGTTCTTGGTGATTGCCACCGACGCGGCCAGCCCTCGCGGCTGCAGCGGCTTGCCGCCGCCCGTGCCCTGCACCAGCAGGCGCGACTCGGCGCGGCCGATGCGCGACGCGATGCGGCCGGCCAGGAACGTTTCGATGTCGATGGAGGAGTCGCTCAGCAGCTCGTTGCTGACGCGGATGACCTTCGACGACAGTTTGTGAGCACCGAGGCTGCCACTACCGAAATCGATGTCGTCTTCGCTCGCCGCCTCGTTCTCGCCGAGCAGCTCACCCTCCTCATCTACACCCAGCGCCACCGGCCAATCGATCGGCTCGCCGCCGTCCGTGGTCAGGTTCTGCATGACGCTGGCGATGCCGCCGTACGTCACCAACTGCTCGACCACCTTGGACAGGAACGTGCGCGGCACGGTGTAGCCGCCCTTATCGGGCGCGCCGGCACCCTGCGCGCGCAGTTCCTGCAGCGCCCTGCGCTCTTCGGCGGACAGCTCGCCGACGCCTTCGCGCAGGAAATGGTCAAAGGCGGCGGCGCGGCGCTCGTCGTCCGTGGGCTGGCCTGCAGCCGCGGCGGCGGCTTGCCGCGCCTGCTGAGCGAGGTTGTCGGCGTTGCTCTCGACGTAGCGCTGTTCCGCGCTGCGCAGCTCATCCTCCCGCTCGATCTGCTCGTCGAGCGTCTTGAGGTCCGCACGCATGGCGTCCCAGCGCGAGCGCTGCTCATCATTCCAGGCGGCCTCGCCAATGTTGTCGTTGAGTGCGCGCATTTCGGCAGCGATCTTTGCACGCTTCTGCTTCAGTTCAGCCAGGGTCATACCATCTCCATTAAATGTTGAGGAGTTCAAGGAAGCGTTCGCGTGCGCGACGCTGATTGATTGCCGCGACGTGAGCTTTCTCGTCGCGCGCCTGTCGCCACGCCGTCAGCGAGCGCTGTGCGGTATGGCTTTCGTCATAGGCCGGGAAGGTGACCGGCGAAACGTCGATGAGGGTCTCGAACCGGTGGATGGTCCGCACAACGATATCGCCCTCCTGGCGCCACTCGTCGCCGTCTGCCGCGACCCGGAAGGCAAAGCTCGAGCCTGTGATGTCGCCGCGTGCCATCGGCGCCAAGACCAGATCGCGCACCGTCTGCGTGTTCGGCGGCGTGATGGTGTAGGCCAACCCGCGCGAGTCAACCGAGAGCTGCAGCGTGTTGCTGCGCGTGCGGCCCAGCACGAAATTCCGGTCATGATTGAACAGCGCGCGCACGTCGTCGCCGAGCACGCCATCGAACGCGCCGGGCATGATCTCCTCGACGAACAAGCCGGCGATCGGCGCACTGCGCGTGCTGAATACGGCGGCATAGCCGTAGATCGTCGGCGCACTCTCTGCTGCGCCGGCTTCGGACGAGCGCAGTTCGCACAGCTGCCCGGGCAGCATGCGCTTCTCAATGTCGGTCATGGTTTTCTCAGGGTTGCGTGACGGGCGCCGCGGCCGGCGTGGCTTCGTTGAGCGGCCTGGCATTGACGCTGATGAGCAGCTCGGACAGCCCCTCTCGCGGGTTGAGGTCTTCCAGGGCGCGGGCCTCATTGCGGTCCAGCCACCCATCGGTGATGCCGTAGTGATAGAACTCGGCGCGCTCTTTCGGCGTGCCTCGCAGCAGCGCTGCCAGGTTCAATTTCACGTAGTAGCCGGCGCGGCGCTCGGCGGGCGTGAACACCTTGCGATTGATCTCCTGCTCCCAGTTCACGACCCAGGGCATCATCGTGTAGCGCACGAACCCGACGCCCTGCTCGCTGATGTTCGAGAACGTGGCGCGCTCCAGATCGTTGATCATGTGCCCGGGCACGTTGTACAGGCTGGCGATCTCGGAGCGGTTGAACTTGCGCGTTTCAAGGTATTGGGCATCCTCCGGCGCGATGCTGATCGACTTGTAATCCAGATCGGCCGGCAAGAGCAGCGTCTTGTTGTCGGACTGTTTCAGCCGCGCGACCGCTTTGGACCAGAAGGCTTTGAGCCGCTCCCAGGATTTGTCCTGCAGATCGCCCTTGACCGTCAGCAGGCCAGTCGGCCGGCCGCCACCGTCGAAAAATTCCTTGCCGTAGCGCTGCACCGACAGGCCCAGGCCGATGGTTTCGGCGTGCTGGCGGATCGGGCTGATGCCCATCCGCCCATCGGAGCCCAGCGCCCGGATGTGGATCATGTCCTCGGGTGCGACCGCCAACGGGAAATCGTCCTCGTCGAGCGTGCTGTACGTCCAGCGGTTGCCGATCCGCACGAGGCTGGTTTGCCAGGGCAGACTGCGCTGCAGCTCGACCACCTCTCCGGCGCGGTTGCGACGGATCACGCTGTAACCGTTGCCCCAGCCGCACACATGCGCCTGCTTGGTCTCGCGCCATTTGTAGCTCGTTTGCCAGGCGTTCGGCTCGTCGTGCAGCAGGTAGTACGCCGGATGATCGGTGGCCGGGGTGATCTTGTCGCCCTGGCGCCGCAGCACCACCGCCGGCAGTTGGGCCAGCGCGGTCGACAAGACATTGATGCAGGAGTAGACCGCCGTGAGCCGCATCGCGGTCTGCTCGGTGACGGTGGCCACGCCATCGCCATGCAGCCATTCCTGCAGGTTGCGGCCCGTCAGCGGCACCTCGGGATTCTCGAGGCTGCTGCGACTCTCGAAAAGCGTATCGAAGATCATGCCGCCCCCTTGCGCCGCACGGCGGCCACGGCCCCCAGCAGGAGGACGGCGCCGACCACGATCAGCGCCGGGCCGGGTCCAAATTGGAGACGCACGCCAGCAGCCAGGCAGGCGAGGCCCGCCAGGCCAACCGCGTCGGTTAGCAGTGTTTTCATGTCACATCACGAGAATGTCGTCGTCGTCCAGCGAGCTCAGCTGGAATTTCTTGTCTTCCAGCACGGCCGCGCGGCTGAGCGCCATCACGACGGCGACGGCCGGGTCGATCCGGCCGCGCAGGCGCGATTTCTTTTTGTCCGGCCGGAAATTGCCGTTGGTGTCGAACAGCAGCGCCACGTTGGCCACCGCCCAGCGCAGCACCGCATTGCCGCCGTGCTTCAGGCGCTTGCCGTAGACCAGTTCCTCGAACCGTTTGGAACCGGGATACATGCCGCTGAAGTTCTGCGGCACTTCAACCATCGGCAGTTCTTCCTCGAGCAGCTCGCCAACCAGTTGGCTGGAGTTCCACACGTCGAAGCCGACTTCGACCAGCTCATACCTGGCGCTCGCCTCGAGTACGGCGGCCTTGACGTTGCGGTAATCGGTGATGGCGCCGTCGGTGATGGTCAGCCAGCCGTCTTCCGCCCAACGCTTGTAGTCCGCCCGGTCCTCGGCGGCCTGGGTGTCGGCCTTTTCCTGCGGGCACCACGTCCACACCAGCACGTGCCAGTCGCCGTCCGGGTCGCCGTCAGGCGGCGGGAACACCAGCGCGAACGCGGTCAAATCCTGCGTCGACGACAGGTCGATCCCGCCGTAGCAACGTCGGCCCGCCAGCTGCGCAGGGTCGAAGCGCTTGCCGCCCTTGTCCCACTCCCGGAGGTCGATCCAGCCATCGGCCGAGTTCACCCACAGATTCAGATCCTTGGTCATGAAGTTGACCTTGGCACTGGGCAGCGCTTTCGCCTTGCGGGCCATCGAGCGCATGTAGTGCCACAGCTTGGACAGCCCCAGCCCCGGGTTCGCCTTGATCCACACGGCCTCGTCGAACGGATCGTCGTCCGCATCGAGCGTGTAGATGTAGCCGAAAAAACTGTCGTCCTGCCGCTCGCCCTTGAGCACCTCGACCAGGTAGCGCCGGATCTCGGTGCACACCCCGTCGAGGATGAAACCGGCCGTGGTGATGGCGGACAGCAGCGGTTGCGTCCGGGCACCCAGGGCGGATTCCATCACCTCCCACACGTCCGGCGATTTCTGCGCGTGCAGCTCGTCGAAGAGGATGGCGTGCGGGTTCAAGCCGTCCAGCGATTCGGCGTTCGCCGGCAGCGGCTTGAACACGGCGCTGTCGAACGACACTTGCTCGAGGTTGCGGCCCTCGTGGATCTTGAAGGACCGTTTGACGCCTGGCGAGCGGCGCGCCCAGCGGCGCAGGTTGTCGAAGGCCGGCTTGAACACCGACATCGCCTGTTCGCGCGTGGTGGCCACCGCGTACACCTCAGCGCCGGGCTCGGCGTCCATCATGAACAGGTATGCGCCTTGCGGCCCCTTCCACGTCGACTTGCCGTTCTTGCGCGCGACTTCCTCGTAACCGCGGGTGAAACGCCGCGTGCCGTCGACGTTGAGCCAGCCGTACAGCACTGCTGTCCAGAACTTCTGCCACGGATCGAGCAGAATCGGCTGGCCAGCCAACGAGCCCTTGATGTGTACGAAAAACCGTTCGATGAACCGAATGATGTGCCAGGCGCGATCCGGATCGAAGCGCAAGCCGCGCGCGGCACCATCACGCAGATCGCGGTAATGGCGCTCGACGGCCAGATACACGTATTCGCAGACAACGATCTCGCCACGCAGCACCGGCAGGCCGTACGCCTCATCCCACTCGTGCAGCGCCGCCGGCGTCAGACCGGCAATCTGTTTCGGGGTGCGACGCGCTCGAGACCGTGCTCGAACAGCTCCGCGAACAGATCGTCCTGCACGCCCTCGTCGCCCAGCTTCGCCCGCGCTGTCACCGAAGACGGCAGCGTCAGGCAGCTCTCGGGCAGCCATGTGAGGAGCTCCTTCTTGATCGACGCAGCCGCGTAGAACAGTTGATGCGGTTGGTCGTACCCCTTCGGGGTCTTGATGAAGTACGACCCGCCGTTCGATGCCTCGAAGTTCTGCAGCTCGAGCTCGGTATTGACCCAGCGGATGAACGTGCGGCACACGACGGCGATGGCGATGCCCGCCGTCAGGTGCGGCATACCGGCCTCGCGCAGTTGTCCGCAGATGTAGTCCCACACCTTGCGCTCGCGCGGCGTGAGGTTGGTGCCCGGCGGCGGTGCCGGCGACCGGATATCCTTACCAGCGCCGACTGTCCGCCCCGAAGGTGTCTCGGCGGATTTGTCCGGCGCCTCGTTGTCTTGCAGGCCCATAGACGGCTCCTTTTCGTGCGAGCCACGCGAAACGGCCTCCGGCCTAGTTTCGTGCGCTCTATGAGGCGGATTGCGTAACCCCCCCTCTCAAAATCGACTGCTCTAAAAAATCGAGCTGGAGCGCGGTCTGGGACGGCTGGCGGCCCAGGGATCGGCCCCCCCCGGGGGTAGGGGGTGACGCCCCACCCCCTACCGTGCCCAGCAACGGGCGCCGCTGCCGCCCTGTTGGCCCAGCGCTCAGCGCCGAGGGTTGGCGAACCCGCCGTCCTCGCGCGCAGTCTTGCGGTCGTGGCATGGCTTGCACAGCGCCTGCCAGTTGCTGCGACGCCAGAACAGATGCTGGTCACCTCGATGCGGCACGATGTGGTCGACAATCTTGGCCGGCACCACGTGCCTGGCCCTCTTGCACTCCACGCAGATCGGGTTCCGCTTCAGGTACTCGAGCCGTTCACGCTGCCACTTCGATCCGTAGCCGCGACTCGCAGCGGTGCCACGGCGAGCAGCCTCCGCCTCGCGTCGCTGACCGGTATGCTCGTCGCAGTAGGCACTGCCGGGTGCGGCGTATTTGGGACAGCCCGGCGCACGGCACGGGCGTGGTGCCTTGCGTGGCATGAATTGACTCCCAAAGGGAAGCGGAAAAGCAAAAGCCCCGAGGCTTTCGCGCTCGGGGCTTTGGATGCTTATGAATGCCACGGACCCTTGATGCGGGACATCCCGGCCTCCGAGCTCCTTGCTTCAAAACAAAAATGGCAAGCCCCTCAGCTGAGCGTAGTCTTGTGACTAAAATGACCAGCAATAAGCAACGCAGGGGGCAAAATGGCACTCAAAAAATGCCGTGAATGCAACACCGAGGTAAGCGGCGAAGCTAAAACGTGCCCACGATGCGGTGTAAAAAATCCTGCGAAGCGCACGTCACTACTTGCGAAAATCGCACTGAGCTTTGTTGCACTCGTGGTTATCGGACGCTTGACAGCCACCCCCCGGAACCGGCGACGGCAACTACAACGACGTCTACGACTTCCCCCTCCGCTCCAGCAAGCTGGTCCTATTCGTCCGACCCGGACAATATGGGCAAAGGAACAATACGTTTCGCCAGCATCGAGAGCATCAACACCCTTGAGTTCAAGTTTCCATACTCGGGGGAGCAGCACGCAACGCTCACGATACGCAAGCATCCGCGTCATGGAAATGACGCGATTATCCAAATCCAGCGAGGGCAATTCGTGTGCCCCGTCAGCGGATGTAGCGTGATGGTCCGGTTTGATGATGGGGAAAGCACCCGCTACCGCGCGGCAGAGCCGGCTGACCACAGCACTACCGCGCTGTTCCTTGAGCCGTACAACAAGTTCTACATGGGGCTCGCCAAATCGAAACGCGTCCGAATTGAGGTTGATTTTTACCAAGAAGGTAGCCGCATGATCGAATTCAATGTTGCCGGATTTAACCCCACTGCATTCATGGCCACCAAATAGCGCATCAACCTAAAACAAAAAGCCCGACCGGATTGGGTCGGGCTTTGCGTTTAGTAGGGACGAGCGTCGTCCCACGGACCGAACTATAGGGACGGCTGGCAACCGTGTCAACACCCAATCTCCACGCCACGCCGTTCGAGGATCGGGTGGATGGCCGCCTTTGCCTCCGTGTACACCACGTGCTGACGTACCGGCGCACGCGGGTTGCGCCAGACCTGCGGACCTTCGCGATTCCTCATCTCGACGCGAATCGCCAACTGGTGATCCCCCGATAGCGCATCAATACTCACGGCGATCTGCCCCATCTGCCAGGCAAACACACTACCGTCGAGGATCTCGTCGGTAGTCCGCCACTGGCGCGAGCTGCCCGCCGCCGCGCACGTCTTGTCGACGGATGAATGACCGCGTGCGCCGCTGTACGTCCGCTCCCAGAGAAACCAGTCGTAGAGCAGATCGTCGAGCGCATCGTACGGATAGTCCTGCAACGCAGATGCACGCGGCGGCGCTGGATTAGCGGTGTACATGCCCATTCCCCCTGTGACGGCCAACCATGGATTTCATCGTGCTGAGCGCTTGCTCAGCAGCAGCTTGTGACGGCGGTGCGCCAATGTGCTCGGCCCCCGGAATCGGCGGCAAATGCTCGGCGACGGCAACCGCCCACAGACGCGCCCAACGCTCGGCGACCTCAGCCCACGGCCGGCCCAGCGCGTTAGCACCCGCGCGAACGGCGGTCCAGAACACCGCGCGGGACGACCACGTGTCGGCATGGCTGGCGCGGCGAGGCATCTGCGCGCACGCTTCGGCGAAAGCTTGCTCGGGTGTCGTCATTGGCGCTCTCGCAGCTTCATCTGCGCACGCATGCGCTGCACAGTGGGCGAGAAGCCCGCCACGGCCGGCGGCACCTCGACCGTCGCCTGGCGCTGCGCCTGCAACGCGGCACCGGCCCGCGTCTGCTGCTCGCGCGCGGCACGCACCCGGTCCGCGAACTCAGGCACCCATCCCGGCCCGCTCGCTTTGGCGACAAGGCTCTCGAAAAACAGCCACGGCCGCTTGATCTGCCCGCCATCCATGCTGCCCTCCCATTCGTCGAGCACGCGCTGCCACCGGTCACGCGGCAACGCGGTCAGTTGATGAGCCACGGCAACACGCTCATGCATCGGAATGCGTCGCGGCCACGCCAGCACAGGCGACCACGGCCGCTCGCCATCTTCGCCCTCTGCAAGCCGGCCCGCAGGGCCATCCCCTACCGCGCCCGCGTCGCGGTGGGGTTGCTCTGAGAGCTGGTGCCGTTGCGCGTCGACAGCCCCCGGCTCGACAGCATCGCAACCGGGTTCGGTTTGTGATGCATCTCTCCCCTCCTCCTCACACTGCGCCGAAAAGGGAGGTGAGGAGGGTTTATAGGTGTTACCGGGAAACGGATGTGTGTCGGCTTTTTGCCGCACGCCTACCCGCACCACCCTGCCGCGAACCCGTGCCACGACTGGCTTTCTCCGGCTTTTTCTCCCCTCTCGTGCCCCCTCCGGCTTTTTTCTGGACGCACGAATCTGTGCGCGCCAGCAGCATCCGAAATTTGAGGGTCAGCCCTTCGCTGATCCGGCGCAGCAACCCGCATTTCTCCAACTGCTCGGCACGGCGGCGCAGTTGCTGCTCGGTCGGGCGGAAATAGCGCACGCCTGGCCGGCCTGGCACCTCCGTGTGCTCACGCAGCGCCTGCCAGGAAATGGCCTTGATCGGGCCGCCAACCACGCCCGTCCGGAAATCCATGCAACGTCGCAGCACCAGGTAGAGGCGAAACGCGAGATGGTCGACGTCGGCCAGCGCCTGCCACTCCTCGCCGGTGATTACGAATGCGGCGGTCATGCGGCCACCTCGTCATCCACACACGCGGCAACGGCGTGCGCCGCCTCCAGAGCTGCGGCCACGTAGCCGAGTTGCCACGCGCGCCAGTGCGCTGTGTCGTAGTCGTACGGGCACATCTCGGGCTCAAGGCCGTTGCACATGGCCGAGCGGCCCCGCCGCTCGATTGCGTCGATCAGTTCGATTGGGTAGTCCACGGAATTCCTCACTGCGAGCCGGCATCGGCCTCGCACAGCACGTCGAACGTCGCCGCGAATTCGGGCGACGTGTCGGCGCGGATCTGATTGCGGTACGCGGCGCGATCGGCCGCGGATGTAATGGCGCGCCAGCGCTTGGCGCACACAACGGCCAGCGACGACATTTCGCCGGCCGCGCTGAACGAAAAGAATGTCTCGCCGAGCGGCCACCCGCAGACGGACAGCAGGTGATCGGCGAACTGGATTAGCGATTTCTCGCCACGCTGGCGCAGCGCGGAGCGGATGTAATGCACCGCGCAGCACTGTTGATAGGGGCGCTGGCAGGCCAGCCCGACCGACACGCGGGACGGCCGGCAACACAGCATGTCGGAATG